>NZ_JAILMR010000018.1 GCF_024692365.1 Ruminococcus sp.
GTATGAGTGTGGTAGGCTGGTGGCCAGGCAGCAGCCCTCGTGGCTGCCTGCCTGTGCTGCCGGACTACCGCGCTCATAGAGGCTTGCTGTCAAGTGGACTGTGGAATAAATGCGAACGGACTGGACGAACAACACGAAGAGTACCTAATAAAGTACAGTGCGGTTCTTCTCCGGCAGCGTGCGGTCGAAACTCCGTGCAGCTGCGGTTTTGGGGTCGGCATATACACTGAGGCACAAAAAAGTGCGTACTTGTGCGATTCAGTCTTTTCTGCTATACTGATTATTTCGCCCCGTGGAACGCACCAATCCGCAACAAGGAAAACGGTAATCCGAATCAAGGAACGCACCAATCCTAAACGAGGAACGCATCAATCTGCTGCAAAGAATGCACTTGTCGATGAAATAGTGAGCTGTTCTTAGATTCTGAACCAGAGGCAAATCCAGCCACCGCCGTAAGGCGGCTTGCCCTTGACAGGTTCTGAAAGAAATGCTAAAATGGCTGACCGACGGTGAACCTGCTGAGCTGTTCTTGAGTTCGTCACCGTCGGCATCGACCACGCAGCATTTCTTTCAGGTTCTGTCAAGGGTGGCGGTCGTCTTTCAGGAACTTCTAATTGAAGAATCGAGCTTTTCCCTATGCTATATACGAGATGCGTTCCTCTGGCGAATTACTGCGTACCTTACGCGAATTGGCGTTTTCCTCGCCGCGTATCGATGTTTTCCTTCCGGCGGATTGATGTTTTCCTGAGTGCGGAATAATCAGAACGGCTTCTGCAAGCTCACCAAATGATATTTACGGCAAACAGCAAATGCTCTACGAACTGGAACTTCGCAAGATCGAGCTGCGCAACGAGATTCTTGAGGATGTGCAGAACTATTCTTCTTTTTAGATACCATAAGTTCCGTTACCGTTATTTTAAACTTATCTTTAAATAAATTAATCAATTATTTTGCTTGACATTTGACTTGAAATCTGTTATAATATGTTTCAAAGATATTTCTGTATTCAAAAAAGTTCACATCTAAAATGTGAAAGGCTGACAGAGTCATGCTTATGTGTTGCAAGTAATGCATGGCTTCGGCAGAGGGAGAGTTGCAGGTAGTTGACACAGCTGAGGCATTTAAGGCAGCTGTTGAAGAAGGCACAAGTGTTAAGCTTACGGCTAATATTGAACTTGCCAGCACTGTGAACGTTACAAAGGATGTTACGATTGATCTGAACAATTTTGACATTACAGCCCCTAGTAAGCGTGCATTCCATGTTCTGGCAGGTACGCTGACCCTGACTGGTAAGGGTACTGTTTCAAGCAGCGTGCAGGACGAAGGCAGTTCTGTTATTCGTGTGGGTGATGGCAAAGACACCACAAAGACAGGTGATACAGACGCTGGTCTTTATGTTGGTAAAGATGTAACCATTACTTCTGATACATGGTATGGCGTAACGGTTTTTGGTAGTAAGACAACAGAAACTGTTGATATCTATGGTAAAGTTAAAGTGACCGGTACGGCAGCTGCTATTTCTGGTAATGGAAATGTTCAGAATAGCGGCACAACTATCAACATCTATGACGGAGCAGAGATAACAGCTACTGGAGATGTTGCTATTTATCACCCGCAGGATGGAACATTAAACGTCACAGGTGGAACAATTATTGGTCTTGGCGGTATTGTTGCCCGCGCTGGTCGTATTTACGTAAGCGGTGGCACCTTTACATGTACGGGAACAGAACCCGGCAAGGTAGGCGATAACGATACTCTTGTTCCTCGTTCGGCACTGGTATTTGACGAAGTTGCAAATTATCCCGGATTTAATGTTGATGCGGAAATTAGGGTCTCCGGTGGTACATTTAATACTGCTAGTGGCGTTGCAGCTATTACTACTATTAACAACCCTTCTCGTATCACAGTCTTTGGAGGAACATTCTCCACAGAAGTCAGCTCATACCTTGCTGGCGGCTATATTCAGGGAAATAGCGGTGCAGTTTGCGCGTTTGACAACATCAATGTGAGTGATGTTTATTTATTGACTAAAGATGTAAATTTAAATAAAATTATCATCACAAATGGTGTTGATGCTACAATTGACTTGAATGGACATGATATTACCTTGGAAGGTGACAGCGGCAGAATATTTGTCGGCACTCAGGCAAAGGCTGGTGCTACTGCTGCGAATGGCTCAAATCTTGTTCTTACCAACAGCAGTTCAACAGATGCAACGGTTAATACCACAAAGGGAGCTAAGGTTGCTTACTATGGCAAAATGACAGTTGATGCAGGTGTTACCCTCACAAGTAGTGCTACTCAGGCGCTTTGGTATCTTGGTAATACAGTTATTGATATTTATGGTTCAGTTACAACTGATTGTGTCGACAACGCAGCAGTTTCTGGTATTGGTAATAAAGTGACAAGTACTGCTGATGATTCCTATAATGGTGTTGTAAATATATATGAAGGTGCGGAGATAATTTCTGCTAATGAGAACGGTATATATCAGCCTAATGACGGTATACTCAATATTTATGGTGGTACTATCACAGGTTCTACTGGTATCTATGTAAAGAGTGGTGTGGTAAATATCACAGGTGGTACAGTTAACGGTACCGGAGAGAATGAAGAATACGAGTATTATGGTAATGGTGGAAACTCTACAGGTGATGCTCTTGTATTTGAAGCTTCATCGGCGGCTTATTCAGAAGCCCCAGTAGCTAATATAAGTAGCGGTATATTTAATTCAGAGCATTCAAAGAGTTTGGGCATTTATTGCTATAAAGAGTCGCCTTATACCAGTCCCGTGGTTAATATAACCGGTGGTAAATTTAAAGAAACTATTGATTCATCTTACATAGCTGACGGATATTATCAGAACAGTGACAAGCAAGTAGTTACTGACGAGCGCACCAATATCTCCAAGGCGAAGATAACAATCGATGGTGGTAATTCAAGAAATTTCAGTAATTATGATAATATTGATATTACAAACAATATCCATGTATCAGTCGATGGTAAAGATCTTGAGCGGGGTACTGACTATGAGATCGAAGGCGACACAATAGGTAATGATGTAGGCACTTATATTTTCAGAATCAAAGGTATAAACGATTACAAGGGCGAACTTTCGAGTTACTGGGTTATTGATGCAACAATAAATGTTTTTATTGAGAGTGATGAAGTATATTATAATCCCGAAAAGCGTGCGACTTATGGCAAGTCTGTAACTGTAACTCCTCCTAGTAATGTTCATTGGGGCGATAATAGCTGTTGGGAGGCATCTTATGATAACGGTGAAACATGGAATATCGCAAGCTATTCCGAAAGCTACAGCTTTATTGCACTTAAAGATGTTAAACTTAGAGTTGGTTCATATGATACTGATAAAGTGCAGGAAAAGTCTGTTCTGACTATGTCTACTTCTCAGACTACATATAGCGGTAAGAATGCTATCAAGTTCACATTCAGCAGAAATATTGATTCTTCTAAGTACACTGTTAAGGAAGTTGGCGTTCTTTATGGTACTAACAAGCTTGCAGGTGCAGATACAACTAATTCAGGATATCTGACAGCAAATCTTCTTACAAATGGTGCTGAATATGGCATAACGAATCTTGCTGAATCGCTCAAATCAAGTACAACTATTAAGAAGTATGTTGCAAGTTCAAAGAATGTAAATGGTACAGTTGATCTCTCCTATGTTATAGGCTCAAATGTAACATATTACACAAACGCAATAGGTTATGTAATTGTTCGTGATAAGACAACAGGTAATTCTACGACAATTTACTCTAATGCTGTTTCGACTAGCTTTAATAGTGCCGGTTAATAAAATAGCATCTGATTTTATAGGAAAGGACTGATAAGATATGAAGAAATTTGTTGCTCCAGAAATGGAGATCATTGAATTTAAGGTTGGAGATGTACTCGTTGCAAGCGGTGATTATGTATCCGATGTAACAGAAGCTGGACAGAATGACTTCTAACCTTAAATAATCCCAACACCCCACGGCAGGCAGCCCAAATACTGCCTGCCGTTTTTCTTGCTTTTTAAAGCCAAATATGCTATAATAAATATATCACACCAACTAAGGAGGAATATATATGAAACTTGCGGTTGAAATGGCTGTAATGGAACTTGACGGCGAATGGAACGCGGTGGCTGTCGGAGAGGACAGCTCGAAATTCCGCGGAATGATGCGGCTGAACGAATCCGCGGCGGATATCATAAAGCTGCTCGCTGAGGAAACTACAAATGAAAAGCTGCTTGCGGATATGCAGACGATCTATCCCGACAACACGGCTGATGAACTGACCCGCGGAATCGATGTTATCCTCGCAAAGCTAAGAGCGGAAGGACTGCTTGAAGAATGAAGCCCGTATCCTACGAAAACGCGCTGGAACGCTTGGGGACGATCATTTTCACCGTTAGGGGCATCAGTATGCGGCCGCTTTTTCGCGCCATGACAGACGCTATTCTCGTGAAAAAATGTGATCCCGAAAGCCTGAAAAACCTTGATATAGTTCTTTTCAAAAGGGGAGAGCAGTACGTTCTGCACCGTATCGTTGACAGAAAATCGGACGGCAGATTTGTCATCGCAGGGGATAACTGCTGTGGTGCAGATATCGTCCGCCCGCAGGATATCCTCGGTATCGTGACCTCTGCACAGCGTGGCGACAAGCCGATAAAGCTGGATGGAGTGCGCTATGACTTGTACGAAAAGCTGTGGTGCAAGCCGTATAAATTTCGCTTTGTCGTTCTGAGCTGTAAATTTAAAATCAGAAGTATTGCCAGACGAATACTAAAACCGGGGAGATAGTACATGGATTTTACAGTTAGACTTGTGGAAAAAAATATTGCCATAACCAGCATTTATGACCAGGTCAAAGTCCTCTGCCGTGATTATCTGACCGAGCATGCGGCTGATTTTTCAGTCACGGTTTCGCCCGAAGATATAGCCCGTGAGCATAAACAGAACAGGCGTGAAGCGGAGATAGAGCGCATAAGGGAAGTTGAATATCCCGAAAGCTATCTCGAAACTCTTGCAGTCTACCGAAAGATAGTCGTCCAAATGCTTGAATACGATACGTTTCTTATGCACGGGGCAGTGGTCGCAGTGGGTGAGCGTGCATGGCTGTTCACCGCACACCCCGGTACGGGCAAGACCACGCATATCCGCCTTTGGCTTGACAACATTGAGGGCAGCTATGTGGTGAACGGTGATAAACCGCTCATTCAGATAGGCGAGCAGATAACCGTTTTTGGTACTCCGTGGTCGGGCAAGGAGGGTATGAATAAAAATATCGGCGTGAAGCTCTGCGGTATAGTTTTGCTCGAAAGAGGTGCTGAAAACTGTATCAACGCACTATCTTTTTCTGAGGCTCTTCCGACACTTATCCAACAAAGCTACCGCCCGAAAGATAAGCAGCAGCTCAGTAAAACGCTTGCGCTTATAGGCAAGCTAAGCGGACGTGTACCCATGTACCGTTTGCAGTGCAATATGCTCCCCGATGCGGCATTTACTGCTTACAGTGTTTTATCAGCAGAATAAAGGTCAAAATCCACCACCTGATATTTCAGCAGGAAAGTGCCCTCGGTTCAGATGATGGCTTGTATGTTTGTGACCTTGGCATATTGAACTGAATAAAAAATGCGCCCCAGGATGTTATGTCATCTTGGGGCGCTGATTATTTTAGTTATCTCAATTTGGTCTGAGTTTGTATCAATCTACAGATACAGTAACAGCGTAAACAGGAGCATTTTCGGTCACCCATTTGCCGTTGATCGTGGCAATTACGACTGTTTTGTAAGAGCCGCTCTGTACTTTTGGTTCACGACAACAGCTTTGACTAATAATCAGAAACTGTATATACCGCCGACAGAAGGTTCTTCCGCATTTTTCCGTAAATACTAATATAGTTTAATAGAATCATTGCTAATTAAAGTATATCTGTAAATCAATCTTCCTTATTACGGACTTTCGCGGAAGAGCCCTGAGTTGACGGCGTATACAGATGCAGTCCCAATTTTGGATTGCACAATTTTTTGAAGTGGATACGCTCTAGAAAATGTCCAATGTGATATTTGTGCAAAAAATTTTGTCGAAGCTCTTGACAAACGAACAAAAGTTTGATATAATATATCTAGGCTAAATGCCATACATGATTATTTATATAAAAAACCGTGCTATCATTGTCGGCTCGACCGACACCATATATGCCGTAAGGCTCTTTACATATAGGCACGAATACGCATCCAGGCAGTTTGTTTTTTCAGACTGTCAGCTTTGCTATTCGTGAAAATATGTAAGGGGCTTTTTGTTTTGCCCGGATAAAATTGAATCCCGCAGCAGGAGAGATACCTACGGAACAAAAGTGTGCCATGATACCTTGGAGGAGGCTAGCACGCCAAGTAAGGAAAGACCTTTCCGTCACGCAAGGCGAACAGAGGAACTGTACTGTATGCGGATAGAAAATCTGAAAAGAGGAGATGGTAGATTGAGAAATCTGATTACAAAATCCTGCGAGGAGATCATGACCACGCTCTACAAGCCAACGGTCTTCGCTGTCGAAGGACTTATCACGCAGGGACTGTACATTCTAGCAGGCTCGCCCAAGGTCGGAAAATCGTGGCTTGCGCTGGAACTTTGCCTCGCCATATCGAAAGGAGAAAAGCTGCTTGAACGTCCGACACGGCAAGGCTCGGCACTGTATTTTTGTCTTGAGGACAGCTGGCAGAGAATACAATCCAGGCTGTATGAACTGACCGATGAGCCGTCGGAGAAGCTTCACTTTGCTTTGAAAGCAGACACGATAGGCGATGGACTGTGCGAACAGATAGTCAAGTTCAAGTCGGAACATGATGACCTGCGACTAGTGGTCATCGACACATTGCAGATGGTGCGTAGCGAAACAGACAGCAGCTACGGCAGCGACTACGCTGAGTTGATACCGCTGAAATCTCTGGCTGAACAGCTTGACATAAGCATAGTTCTTGTTCATCATCTGCGTAAAGCGATGGACAGCGATCCGTTCAATATGATCTCAGGGAGCACAGGTCTGAACGGTTGTGTGGACGGTATGCTGGTGCTGAAAAAGGATAAGAGGTGCGGCGGGCAGGCTATGCTGTACGCTACAGGTCGTGACATTGAGGACTGCGAACTGACTTTGAATAGAGATGGCGCACGCTGGATACTTACAGATGAACTCGAGGACAAGCCGCCCGACACTTTTGTGTTCGCTGTGCATGACCTGATAGTCGAGCGGTGTTCTTTCAAAGGCTCGGCGACGGAGTTCTGCAGTCTGTTGAAAGAAAAATATGGAGGTGAGTATTTTGCCAACCGATTGACAAGAAATATGTTTCGCCATGCGTATGAACTACGTGACCTGGGTGTGACCTTTGAGGTCAAGCGCAGCAACGGACAGCGGCTGTTGCTCATCGGCTATGATAAAAATAGTGACGGCAGTGACGGTAAAAATATGATGCCCGAGCAGGCTCATACTTCTGACCCTACTGTCACTGAATGTTTCGGAAACGCTGAAATATCTTCGTTATCGGTTGAGGGTGACGGCAGCGACACCAGCATTTCTACTGACCCTGTACCTGCAGCTGCTGTCCCTGATAACGATGCTGATGACCCTGAGTATGTACTCATCAACGGCAAGCGTGTACCTATTGTGAGAATGTCATTCGAGGATATAGTCCTCAGAAGTGCCACGAGATTAAGGCAGAAAATCTACGAAGAACGAGGTATTCTGGTGCCAGAGTTGAAACTCGGAACGTGAGCCGATTTGTGCCCGACAAATACTGCCTGTCGGGTAGTTAATCCACCACGCCAACAAAACGCCACACAAGCGATTTGTGCGCGGCTGTTGGCGATAGTAATTCAAAAGATAAATTATCCAGAATGCATTATCGGGTAGATATTGCAGTGAGAAACGATGTGCAGGTTAAAGTGCGGCGTCAATTCGCCGCAAATCTCACAGCGGACGGCAACGCCGACCGCATTCTACGGGGGTTTTGGCGTATCGGTAATTGGTGTCAATCCCGCAAATTGACGAAAAGTGTGGTGTCAAAATTTCAAAAATCGCAAGATAAGCGCGTAAGTACGCGGGTTTTGCGTGGCGTCAAGAGCATTATTTGAAGGCTTTTGCTTGAACGTATCTATGCACTGTGGTTTGCATGACCTGCAACGATATATGCTCAATAAAAGATGTGTCCAATTTGGAAACACCTTGACGGTGAACAAAAGGCTCGGCGTATGACTAACAAAAATTTTTGGAAAGGAAGATTTAAAATGAACAGCAAATTTATCACACGACAAAACGTATGAGACATCAAGGAGAGTGATATTTTAATGGCTGAAAACAAAACAGAAAATAAAATAACTATGCTGACGATCAAAGAAGCTGCAGCGCTGGTGGACGGACTTATGGAGTACAGAGTGCGTCAGATGTGTAGGGCGGAGCAGATACCTTGTGTGAAAGCGGGTAAGAAATTCCTTATAAACAAAGACGTTCTGTTTGATTATCTGCGGGGTGATTTAAAATGATAACTTTCTGTGTTGTGAATGGAAACTCTTTTTCAGAGGGTGGATTTGTATACCGTACTGTGGTACAGTTGTATGTCAGGGAGGTGATCTGAATGGCTTATATCGAGCCTAGAAAAAATAAATACGGTGAAATTATATCTTACCGTATCCGTGTCAACAAAGGTTATGATTCTAATGGTAAAAAGCTTAAACCCTTTGAAATGACGTACAAACTTGATCCAAAGAAGTCTGCAAGACAGAATTTGAAAGCACTTAATGAAACAGCAGTTGAGTTTGAAAAGAAGTGCAAGCAAGGTTATATCATTGACAACAAACTTACCTTTGCTGAATATGCAGATTATGTGGTTGCACTTAAAGCGCGAACAGGTGTGAAAAGGCGAACGCTGGACGGCTATCGAAAACTTCTTCCCAGAATAAATGACGAGATAGGTCACATGAAGCTTATACAGATAAGACCGCAGCATCTCAATATGTTTTACGAAAAACTTTCGCAGAGAAACTCGCGGCAGTATGAGTATCGTGCGTCTGCCGTAGTTGATCTTAAAAAGGAGATACGAAAGAATGGTCTGACTATGCAAAAAGTTGCTGACATGGGCGGGATAGCTGTGAACACAGTCGCTAATGCTTGTAAGGGAGAAAAGATTCTGAGATCAAAGGCGGAGATAATTGCAAAAGTACTTAACAAACCACTTACCAAACTGTTCATACTTTCACATGATGCAACACCGCTTACAAACAAAACTATCTTAGAATACCACAGACTGATAAGCACAGTCTTCAAGCAGGCTGACAAAGAGATGCTGATACCATATGACCCATCAAGCAAGGCGACACCGCCGAAAGCGAAACGTCCGAAGGTGAATTATTTTGAGATAGATGAACTGAATGAGATAATGCTTGAAGTCAATAAACTGCCTGTAAAATGGCGGACGATAATAAATCTGCTTATGGTCGGCGGTATGCGCAGGGCTGAGGTATGCGGACTAAAGTGGGATGCAGTTGATTTTGAAAAAAAGCGCGTACACATTCACGTCAATCTGCTGTACTCACCTGATGTAGGAATATATGAGGACAGCACAAAAACAGAATCATCAGAACGATATGTGAATCTTCCGCAGGAAACAATGGAATTGCTTAGTGAATACAAAAAGTGGTATACCGAAATGAAAGACAAGTTCGGAAATCGCTGGCATGATACAAACTTCCTGTTTTTTCAGGAGAAGTCCGGTAACGAAGGAAAACCTATTAACCCGGATACAGTGACGAGATTCCTTGATGAATTCTCAGAGAGGAAAGGGCTGCCGCATATAAATCCCCACGCTTTCAGGCACACAATGGCGAGCGTTATGTGCTTCAATGGTATCGACCCAGTGTCAATAAGCAGGAGATTGGGGCACAGCAAGGTCAGCACGACGGTCGATTATTACAGTCATATAATGAAAGAGGCAGACGAGATATCTGCTGAGACCATAGCCGATGTAATGCTGAGAAACAAAACTAAAAACAAGTAGATTCTATTAGAGCAACGTGTAAACCCCCGAAGCAGTGTACAAGATAGGTACACTGCTTCGGGGGATATTTTTATTTTTCACGAGTTTATCCTAAAGTGATGGTGACATTGAATTGATATGTAAATACTAGTAGAAGAATTAACGCTCTCGGGTATGAAAATATAACCCTAGAGCGTTTGCTATTGGTCTGAAAATCGAGAAAATTTCATAGTGCCCTAATAGTGCCCTGAACTAAGATTTTGAGCAAAAAAAGACTCACTGTTGATGAAAATCAACAGTGAGTTTCTCCCGTGTTTACGGGTAATATTGGTTGGTGCGCCAGGAGGGACTCGAACCCCCGACCTACTGGTTCGTAGCCAGTCACTCTATCCAGCTGAGCTACTGGCGCACATTCAACTCTAATATTATAGCATTATATAGGCGGGTTGTCAATAGTAAAAATGATATTTAACAAAATTTATGATAATCGTTAATTTTATATTCATTGTCTTGCGAGCAACTCGCGGTAGTTATCAAAACAGATGTCAGCTTCTTTGAGCATTATCGCCTTTTCTGTATCGCTTAACTCATCCATGCAGGCTGCCGAAGCGAATCCGCCCAGCTTTGCACCACGTATACCCTCGGGAAGGTCTTCAAAAACTATCGTGTCATCTGATGTAGTGCCAAGCCTGTCGCAGGCGAGTTCATACACATCGGGAAATCCCTTGCCGCGTCCGACTTCTTCGGTGGTGGCGAAGCTGTCAAACAGAGATAATACTCCCAGCCTTTTCAGCACAGGCTCATACAGCGCAGCAGAATTTGCAGTCGCCAGACCCAGCTTCACACCCTTCTCTGAAAGATAGTGCAGAAAATCCGCCGCACCATCGACCTCGTCGATGATGTGGGTATATTCGTACACTGCCATATCGTGCCATTCCTGCATTATGCTCTCGATGCTGTCTTCAAGCCCGAGAAGGTCTTTTGTGTAAATGGCAGCAGCTTTGAAATCCTTGGTGGAGACAGCTTCGTAGTAACCTGCAGGAACTTCCATTCCGCGTTTTTTGAAGAACAGTCTGTCTATCTCGCTCCACACGCCCTTTGAGCGTATGAGAGTGCCGTCAAGGTCGAAAACGGCTGCCTTGAATCCTGTTATATCCATATCAGAAACCTATCTTTGCGGTGATGCCCTTAACGCTGATGCCGTCGCCAACGCTGATGGGTATCTTCTGCTCCTCGGTGAAGCCGATGGTCTCGCCGTCTTTGAGTTCAACGTGTTCGCTGAGGACATACTCTTCAATCGAGAACATAAAGCTTATTACCTTGTCAGGCTGCTGTTTACTGTCGATTATCTCCAGCTCGTTCATGCCGAAGAAAGTCATGCCCGATGTGAAAGCGCAGAGACCGTCCTTTGCAAGGTACATACCTGTATAGATGAGTATCGGCACGGGCAGTTCATCTTTTTTGATAGTTTCGGCGAAGTTCATGTAGAACTCCTTTTCGTAAACTGTGGGGTTCTTGTAGATGCCGATAGCATTATCGAGCTTCAGCAGACTGTAAGCTATCTTGGCGAAAAGCAGAGCCTGTTCCATTGCATCGTACTTGTTCATAACTGCCATCATGACATGTGCCTGATGCTTAGCGACTTCTGCTGCGCCGTCTTTCCAGAGGATGTTGTTCTTCGCGCACTCAACGGCTTCATCGTTGGGTACGGGGTTGGGCATGAGGGAACAAGCCACTACCATACCCTCGGTGTGGAATACCAGCGCATTATCCTTGACTTCGTCTTCGGCTTCAATGCCCCAGTCATCTTTCAGTGACTTTTTGAATCTTGCCCAGTCCATGTTGGCATCTTTATAAAGTACAAAGCCCGCCAGAACGTTGCCTTCTTTTTTATCGTTGTTAACTGTATTTTCAGCCATAGCTATAACCTCCGTGTCTTATGGGGATACCCCTTACTGCAATATCTTTATTATTATATCATATCTTCAAACAAAAGTAAAGACATCGTGAGGCAAATTTTCGGAAATGCCTTTTGTATAGCGCGACGAATCGTTTAATTCACTTGACTTAAAAATCATTGGAGAATATGTGTCGCTTTAATTTAGGGTTTTGTCGGAATATCAAGAGTGTGTACATTGTTTTTACGTAATATTTAAAAATCTAAACAAAAATATCTAAAAAATGGATATTCTAGCAACTTTGTTTAAATAAGTATTGAAAAATGAACAAATATATGTTATAATAATAAAAATTATATGAGCACAGATCCTTTAGTCAGTATGCCTGTACCTGCGGATCATCAGCCGCAAAGGGTCAGGCAGGGGACTTTTCATACGAACAACGTGATGTGACAACAATGCAGTTATCAGGAAAAGGGGAAGAGATCAGTGATCAGGTCAAAACAGATGCGCAGACCCCGGACTGTCCTTATCGTGGACGATCAGGAGATCAACAGCGATGCTCTGGAAGTCATACTGGGAAATGATTATGATGTTATTACCGCAGATAACGGAGTGCGGGCTTTAGAACTTATGCGAAGCCATATAAATGAAATATCCATTGTCATGCTGGATCTTATGATGCCTGTGATGAACGGTTACGAAGTTCTCAAAACTATCCGCGAGGAAGAGGAACTTCGCAATCTGCCTGTGATAGTCATGACCTCTTATAAGGAAGCGGAGGTCGATGCGCTCAGGCTCGGGGCATCGGATTTCATCACCAAGCCCTTTGATCTTCATGAGGTGATACTTGCCAGAGTCGGCAGGATAATCGAGTTGAATGAGGGTCGCAGGCTGATATCATCGGCTGAAAAAGACGAGCTGACAGGTCTTTACATCAAGAATTTCTTTTTTGAATACGCCGACCGTATATTCAGGTATCACCCTGAATTGAAGATGGATACTCTTGTGCTGAACATCGAGCAGTTCCATTCGGTGAACGCACTGCACGGCAGAGAATTCGGTGATGCGGTTCTTCGGGCGATGTGCAGTTTCATACGTGAATTTCTGCGGGAAACAGAGGGCATAGCAAGCCGTTTCGATGCGGACAGATTTTCCATATACTGCACCCACCGTGACGATCACAGGGCTATACTGGAAAGATTTCAGGCTAAGATGTATGAGTTTTCGCCTAAAGTCAGGATACATCTAAGAATGGGCGTTGACGAACGGACGGAAGATGTTGAACCTGTTCTGCTGTTCGACAGGGCGCGGACGGCTTGTATAATGGTGCGTGGAGACTATCAGAATCCTCTTATGATATATAATGAAGAGATACTGAAAAAGGAGCTTTTCGATCAGAGGCTTCTCAGTGACCTGCGCAATGCGCTGGCAGACGGGCAGTTTCAGGTCTATTATCAGCCGAAGTACGATATCCGCTGTGAACCGCCCAGATTAAGGAGTGCGGAAGCTCTTGTAAGGTGGGATCACCCCGAGCTGGGCATAATATCTCCGGGTACGTTTATACCGCTGTTTGAGGGCAACGGTCTTATCACGCTGGTTGATAACTACGTGTGGGAAGAAACTGCGAAGCAGGTGGCACAGTGGAGAAACAAATTCAGCCTGACACTGCCTGTTTCGGTGAATCTGTCCCGTGCCGATGTTTTTGATCCCGACCTCACGGATAGGCTTTGCAGGCTTATCAAGGACAACGGTCTGGATTACTGCGATATCAAGCTGGAAGTTACTGAATCAGCCTATTCACAGGACGCCGACAGACTTTTGGCGCTTATACATACTCTCAGAAAGATAGGCTTTGAGATAGAAATGGACGATTTCGGAGCGGGGTATTCTTCGCTGAATATGTTGTCTTCTATGCCGATAGATGTACTGAAGATGGATATGTCATTTGTACGCAATATCGAGAACAGCGAGACTGATCTAAGGCTGATGAAGCTGATACTGGATATCGCGGGATATCTGAAACTCAGCGTTGTCGCAGAGGGCGTTGAGACCGAGGGTCAGCTGAAACTTCTAAGGGACGCTGACTGCGATCTTGTGCAGGGGTACTATTTTTCAAGACTTGTACCTGCGAAAGAATTTGAAAAACTTATCGTAAAAGAACGTGAGCGCAGCGTCGGGTGAGGACGGTATCGGTCAGCGCTGTTTAAATATTGGTCTGATATAAATTTATCAGGGGGCTGATTTTTATGACGTTACAGGAATTGTATTATGAGATAGGCGGGGACTATGAACAGGCTATGCGTGTTCTTCACATGGATAAGCTTATCGACAAGCATATCAGGAAGCTGAGGATGAACTCCGTGGTAGAGGGGCTTATTGCCGCAGGGGAGAGAATGGACTCCTCAGAGATATTTGAAGCGGCACACGCTATGAAAGGTGTCTGTGCGAATCTCGGGCTTGTGGGACTTGCTGGAATGGCTTCGGAGATTTCTGCGGCGGACAAACCGTAACGGCATTAACAGACAAGAGGAGGTTTACCTTGACATTACAAAAGAACTATAAACGCATAGTAGCAACTATCATGCTGGTAGCCATCCTTGCAAATATACTTATGCCGATAGCGGCTCTCGCGGATAAAAATGAGAAAAAGAAAGTCCGTGTGGGCTGGTTCGATTCTGCTATGTGCTATTATGACAAGTTTGGCAGGCGCTGCGGTGTTGACTACGAATATCATCAGAAGATATCGGCGTACACGGGCTGGGAATATGAATACGTTGAGGGCAGCTGGCCCGATCTGTTCGAGATGCTCAAAAACGGTGAGATAGATGTTCTCAGTGACGTCAGCTACACTCCCGAACGTGAGGAGTTCATGTATTTTGCCGACCTGCCTATGGGTTCGGAGGCTTACTACATCTATGTTGCTGAGGATAACACTGAGATCAAGCAAAATGATCTTTCTACCTTTAACGGTAAGAAAATAGGCGTGAACAAAGGCAGTTATCAGGAAATGCTGCTGAATGAATGGCTGGAAAAGAACGACATTACCGCTGATGTTATCCCTATCACGGATACCGAAGACGAAGCAATGGAAAGGATCGTCAGAAAAGAGCTGGACGGTATTGCAACTGTATTCGCCTATGATTATAACAGAGCTGCAGCACCTGTCACAAGAATAGGCGGTTCTGAATATTACTATGCTGTCAGCAAGTCGCGTCCTGATCTTCTGGCGGAGATGAATGCGGCTCTGGCGCAGATACAGGACGATGATCCCTATTTCAATGAGAGATTATCCAAAGAAAGGATCTACTACAATTCCACCAATGCATTGCTTTCTTCCGAACAAGAGAACTGGCTGGCGAAGCACGGCGAGATACGGTTAGGATACAGAGCGGATTATTATCCGTTTTGTTGGACAGATGAAGAAACGGGTGAACTGACAGGTGCGCTGACGGATTATCTTACACACGCTGAGAACACACTCAACAGCCCGTATCTCAAATTCAAACCGATACCATATGATTCCATAAGGGACGCTCTGGCTGCACTTGATGCAGGGGAGATAGACTGTGTTTTCCCTATTTGTATGAGCAGTTACGATGCTGAACAATCGGGCATTATGCTGACGGATACCGCTATGGATACCGAGATGAACGCTGTAATGCGCAAATCTGACAGCAGAACGCTTTCCTCGGAGAGCAGTATAGTATTTGCGGTAAACGAGAACATGATAAACCCCGAAAGCTTCATCAAGGAGAAGTTCCCCGATAGTGAGATGAAATTCTATCACGGACTTCAGGCTTGTTATGATGCCATAGCAGATGGTGAAGCTGACTGTGTGCTTCTCAGCAGTTTCAGAGTTCCACCCGAAGAGGAAAAACTGGAAAAAAGTAAACTGCACTCTGTTCCCACAGGCGAGATACTTGAATTATCATTTGCGGTAAAAAGATCGGAGCTTGAACTTTATGCCGTAATGAACAAGACGGTTCTGACAACAAAAAGCACAGATGTCAACAGTGCACTTGCCGCGTATATGCTTAAAAAGCAGAAAGTATCTTTCATGCAGTTCATGAAAGATAACTGGCTGATAGTATTGGCAGTGCTGACGGTAATGTTTGCTTTGATCCTTATCCAGCTGATAAGAAGACTGAGGGCGGAACGTCTAGCAAGCAGGCAGAAGCAGATGTTGGAAAAGGCAGTACATATCGCAGAACTTCAGCAGACGATATCCTCACTGCTTGATAATATGCCGGGCATATGTCTGACGAAAGACGCATCTACCGGAGAATACCTTGCCTGCAATCAGACCTTTGCCGATTATATCCACAAGAAAGATCCCTCGGAGGTCATAGGTCTTAAAGCTTCTGATGTTTTTGACGAGGAGAAAGTCAAGAATTTTGCCGAGGACGATGAACTTGTTCTCTCAATGGACGAGCCCCTTATTTTCTATGACAATATGGAGGACGTTTTCGGTAATCCCGTAAACGTAAAGGTGACTAAGCAGAAGTACACCGATGCCAACGGCAAGCTTTGCATACTGATGATATATCAGGACGTTTCGGACAGCCTGCGGATCTCACGTGGCAAGGTGAACTCAAAGGATTCCTACGAGAAAGTAAGGAGCAACGGTCTAATATTCACGCATATCGCACAGGCGTTGGCTCGCGGGTTCAGTGCTGTTTTCTATGTTGATATCAATACCGAAGAATTTATCGAGTACCGTTCGGACGAAAAGGACGGAAGTCTTTGCGAGATAAGGCGCGGCTGGCATTTCTTTGAAGCGGGTCACGATGCGGCTGAGGCTAATGTATATCATGAGGACCGTGAAGAAGTATTAAGGGCGATGGATCGCAAGACACTTGAAGCTACCCTTGATAAGAACAATATGTTCATGATGACGTATCGTATGGTAATAGACGGACAGCCCAGATATGTCAACATGAAAGTGACACGTATGCAGGACGATGAAAGGTACATGATACTCAGTATGACTGATATCGATGAGCAGATGAAGCACAGGCAGGCGGCTCAGCGTATGCAGGAAGAACAGATCGCATACAGCAGGGTAAGCGCTCTTGCAGGTGAATTCATGTGTATCTACATTGTGGAGCCCGAAAGAGGCTGGTATCGTGAATACAGTTCCTCTGCGGCTTTTGCAGCTTTTGGTATGCCGACTGAGGGTCAGGATTTCTTATCCGACTTCAGAGAAAATACGATAAAGGTTGTATATTCGGAAGACAAGAACAGGGTATTCACGGCACTCACGATGGAGAACGTCATTGAAGAAGTTCGTAAGAACGATATTTTCACACTTAGCTACCGTCTTGTTATGAACGATGAGCCAAGGTACGTTCAGCTGAAAGCCGCTATCGTAGAAGAACAGAACGGCAGTAGGCTTGTAGTTGGTGTCAACGATATAGATGCGCAGGTACGTCAGGAAGAAGAATACAGCAGACGTCTTGCTCAGGCAAGGATAGAAGCTAATATCGACGCTTTGACAGGTGTCAAGAACAGGAACGCTTACCGCGTTTACGAAGAAAGACTTAATGCGCAGATAGAGATGAACCGCGCACCCGATTTTGCCATAACGATACTCGACCTGAATGATCTCAAAAAGGTCAACGACACTCAGGGACACAAGGCGGGTGACCAGTACATCAGAGATGCTTGCAGGCTTATTTGTACCACATTCAAACGCAGTCCCGTGTTCCGTGTTGGCGGAGATGAGTTCGCAGTGCTTTCGCAGGGTGATGACTATGAGCGCATCGAGGAACTTGTAAAGATTGTGAACGATCACAACGAGGAAGCCATACTGAACGGCGGTATCGTGGTTGCGCTGGGAATGGCGCGTTACGATCACGCTGAAAAGGTGGCACAGGTGTATGAACGTGCAGATCAGAGAATGTATGAAAACAAGAGTTATCTGAAAGAGAAGAAGCAGAGAGGTTAAACTATGTATTATTCTGCGATAGGCGTATTGGCTGCTCTGGTATTGTTCATTGTGAACTGGGACATCCTTTTTGGGGGAGAGCATCTGGATAAGCCCGCCTGGGAAGTTTACAGAAAATTCCTGTTCGCGGTGCTGATATATTACGTCACAGACATACTATGGGGCATACTTGAGAACAGAAAGCTTTCCGCTGCGCTGTTTGTGGATACGACTTTGTATTTCATAGCGATGGCTGCTGGAATCTCTTTCTGGGCGGAGTACAATGTTGCTTCACTGAATGAAAAGAGCCGCTTCGGACGATTCCTTATATACATGGGCAAGGGTATAGCGGGAGTTATAACCTGCCTTACGTTTATAAACATTTTCAAACCTGTGCTGTTCACGGTGGACAGCTACAGTGTGTACAAGGGGCTTCTGCTCAGGAATATCATGCTGGTTTGTCAGATAGTTTTTCTGACGATCATAGCTGTTTTCGCATTGGTCTCGATGAAGAGGGGCGGATACAGCTACGAAGATGGAGTACGTTTCAGAATATCGGCTTCCTTTGGAATAATCATGGCGATATTTCTGGTAATTCAGGTAAAATTCCCGTATCTGCCGCTTTACTCAATCGCATATATGCTGGGAACTTGTCTGCTGCACGAATTTGTTGTGGCAGATGAAAAAGATGACCGCAAGAGGGAACTGGCAGAAGCAGAAATGATAGCCGAGCTGAGAGACAGGTTCGTTTCGCTCCTTGATAATATGCCCGGTATGACATTTATGAAAGATGCTTCAACAGGGAAGTACCTTGCCTGTAACCGCACTTTTGCGGAGTATGCCCACAAAGATAAGACAGAGGACGTTGTTGGTCTTACTGATTCCCAGATATTCGATGCGGAAACGGCTGCTCATTTTGTTGAAGACGACAAGATAGCGCTATCAATGAGCAAGCCCTATGTCTTTTACGAAGATGTACTCGATGCGGCGGGCAAGCCAAGACAGTTACAGACCACTAAGATAAAGTTCAAGGATTCGGTCGGAAGGCTCCGTATTGTCGGAATGTGTCAGGATGTTACCGACCTTGTGAGCATACGCCGTGAACAGGCTATGACTAAAGAAGCCTATGAGAAAGCAGTGAGTTCAGGGCTTATGTACAACCATATAGCCCAGACCCTTGCCCGTGATTATACACAGATGTTTTGTGTGAATACGGATTCGGAAGAATTCATGGAGTACCGCGGTGGAGAAAACGGCGGCACGCTTTCGGAAGTCCGCCGCGGCTGGCACTTTTTCAGTGACTGCAAGATGGAGCTGAGCGAGAGCGTATTCGATGATGACAAGGAAGCTTTCCTTACGGCGATGAACCGCAAGAACCTGATGAAGACACTTAGTAACAGGGATACGTTTTTAATGACATTTCGTAAAACGGTCGGGGACGAGCCTGTGTATTTCAGCATGAAAGTTTCACGCATGGAAAACGATGGAAAGTATATAATCGTTGGCTTTACCGATGTTGATTCGGAGATACGTGAGACAATGGCGAAGAATGAAGCGCTGACTGCTGCTCTTGATTCGGCGGAAGCCGCCAACAGGTCCAAGACGACTTTCCTTGCAGGTATGAGCCATGAGATACGTACGCCGATAAATGCGATAATCGGGCTTGAAAATCTAGCGCTGAAAAACAAGAAGCTTGACAGCGATACACAGAAATATCTTGAAAAGATAGGCACCAGCGCACATCATCTGCTGTCGGTCATCAACAATATACTGGTGATGAGCAATATCGAATCGGGAAGAAATACGCTTAATGAGAACAGGTTCTCAATGCGAATGCTGCTGGAGCAGATAAATGGGTATATGAGGTCAGAATGCGGCAAAAAGGGACTAAAGTACGAGTTTTGTCTTACAGGCAAACTGGAGGATACCTATATCGGTGATGACAAGAAGCTCAGGCAGATATTCTGGAATATATTGTCAAATGCAGTAAAATTCACCGCGGCACCGGGAAGTGTAACTATGTCCGTTGAAAAGTCAGTGATGCATGGGGATGCGGTAACTATCTGTATCAAGGTCAAGGACACAGGCATAGGTATGGATAAGGAGTATCTCACCAAAATATTCGATGCTTTCTCATCTCAGACAGAACACAGGATAACAACTTTCGGCAGCAGCGGACTTGGTATGGCTATCACCAAAAGGCTCGTTGAAATGATGAACGGTACCATTAGCGTAACATCGGAAAAAGGCGTAGGTACGGAATTGTCTGTAACGCTCCCGCTTCATGTGGCTGAAAGCGATGAAAGTATAGGTTCGGGCGAGTTGGACTTGCAGGCGCTGAATATACTTGTGGTCGATGATAATCACATCGAAGCTGAACACGCGCAGATGGTTCTGTCTGAAATCGGCATAAAAGCGGATATCTGCACAGGCGGTGAGGAAGCACTGCATATTATGGAAGAACAGACACGCATAGGTCAGCCTTACAATATTGTGCTGACGGACTGGAATATGCCGGGCATGGACGGTGCTGAAACTTCTGCCGAGATACTCAGCAGATACGGCAAGGAGTGTACCGTTGTGGCGATGACGGCGTACAGCTGGGATGATATCCGTGAAGAAGCAAACAAAGTCGGCGTGTACAGCTGCCTTGAAAAGCCGCTGTTTACATCTAATCTGTCAGATAATCTCGGTCGTATAGCAAGGCAGAGCGATCTTCATATATTCAAGGAAAAGGAGAGAGCAAGGCTGGAAGGTAGGCGTATACTGCTGGCTGAGGACGTTTACATCAATGCGGAGATACTGACAGATATGCTGGAAATGGAGAATATCAAGGTAGATCATGCAACAAACGGAAAAGATGCTGTTGAACTGTTTGAGAACAGCACGGCAGGTATCTACTCGGCTATACTGATGGACGTTCGTATGCCGCAGATGGACGGTCTTGAAGCCGCTAAGGTCATTCGGACAATGGACAGGGAAGACGCAAAACGCATACCAATTATTGCGCTGACTGCCAACGCTTTTGACGAAGACGTTCAGCTTTCCTTACAGGCGGGAATGAACGAACATCTCAACAAGCCTGTTGAAGCAGATCATCTTATCCGCATCCTCGGAGAACTTATCTTTGAGGCGGAAAGATAGATGGGTAAAAATGAATAAATCATAGAGGATAATGAATGTTCTGGTCATCACCGCTGAGTGGAGACCGTTCATTCATTATTCTTTTTTGTGTTAATTTAAGTTGAGTGAAACGTATAATTCTTATTTTAAATATATTTTATTCGTTGACTTTTGAACACGTCTGTGATATAATATTTTACTGTGTTAATTCGACATCACGACAGGAGGGGAAGACTATGAAGCATAAAATCATGTTGAAACGCTTTATTTTATGGCTGCCTGTCTATTCTTTCCTCATCTTTATGATTATACGAAACAGTGGTAAGACGTTTCAGAGTACTGATGTCAACGGCTGTTTCGGTCACAGGGATACAACTTTCAGATATTTTGATATCATATGCGAGGAAGATCCTTTGCTGTCAGATAATACAAGAATTACCGATAACGATATCTCAGGGGGATTACGATTCTCTGAAAATGCGGGATATTGCATCTTCGGTGGTTCTTTTGTTTTGTTTGCGGCAGGGATATTTTTTCTGCTCATTGATATGATGTTCGTCAAAGACGGCATCCCACTTAAATTCATGATAAAATACATACACGATCAGGACGGTCAGAGCGTGAATGAGCGGTGTGTATTCTATAAAAATATGAACTGCGGGATATTTGCAGTTTAGGAGGTCTATTAATGGTAGCAGCACAGACATTTGCCGTTATCATCTTTGTTGGTATGTTCATCATGATCGTACTTGACAAGATCGAGCGGCAATATGTTACACTTGGCAGCGGTCTTCTCACGCTTGTAGTCGTATTCGGCTTATGCATGAAAAAAGGCTCTGCCATAGTCAGAACACTCGCTCTGGGCGATTTCTTCAAAAAAGATTTCTGGTATCAGGTCGAGGAAAGTGAAAGCGCGGGCATAAACTGGGCGACGATAATATTCATCGCGGGTATGATGCTGATGGTCGAGGGCATGGCTAAGGCAGGATTTTTCCGCTGGCTTTGCATGAAGATTGCATTTCTTGTAAAATGCAAGACCATACCCGTCTTTCTGACATTCACCATACTTGCAGCTGTGCTTTCGATGTTTATCGACAGCATAACAGTTATCATGTTCCTGGCGGCTGTAACGGTGGAACTTGCACATCTTCTGAAATTTAACCCCATACCTATGATACTCTCGGAGATATTCTGCGCTAACCTGGGCGGCAGCGCAACGATGTGCGGAGATCCCCCGAACATAATCATCGGTACTTCTCTGGGATTCTCATTCTTTGATTTCCTTTTGAATACCGGTGTAGCGGCAGGCATAAGCCTTGTTGTTTCTGTAATTTTCCTTTATCTGGCATTCAGGAAGGAACTCGTCACCAAGGATGGTGAAAAGATCGATATATCCAAGCTTCCCAAGCCTTCTGAGGCTATAACCAACAAGAAGGATTTTATCATCAGCAGTATTATTTTCGGCTGTGCGGTAGTTCTTCTCATAACCCACGGCACAACTCACCTTACGGTTGCGACTATCGGTCTGTTCATCGGTATCATAACTCTTATCGCTAACGCCAAGCACGCATCCGAGATACTCAAAAAGGTGGATTACAAGACACTGCTGTTCTTCATCGGACTTTTCATAGTTGTAAGCGGTCTGGAAGAGACACAGATACTTGATAAGATAGCTGAATTCATCGAAAACATAAGCGGCGGCGATGTAAGACTTATGATCGCGATCATCGTATGGGTATCTGCGATTGCAAGTGCTTTCGTAGATAATATCCCCTTTGCTGCGACCATGGTGCCTGTTATCAAGAACCTTGCGGCTGCATCGGGAACACCTATCAGCACATTGGCTTGGGCACTGGCTATCGGTACGGATATCGGCGGAAGTGCAACACCTATAGGCGCTTCTGCAAACGTTGTGGGTACATCTGTTGCAGCTAAGAACGGTCACCCTATCAGCTGGGCACGTTACTGCAAAAAGCTGGCACCTGCAACAGTTATAGTTCTTACGATTTCAACGATATATCTCTTTGTAAGATATGTCTGATGTGAGGAGGTAAAATTATGTCTCAGATCATTATTTCGATCGGCCGTGAATTCGGAAGCGGCGGACGTGTTATTGCTCAGGCACTGGCAGAAAGGTTCGGTCTGCCCCTGTATGACAGGCATCTCATAACTGAGATAGCCGAGAAAATGGGCATGACGGTTGAACAGGTAGAAAAGTACAATGAAGTCCCCAAGATGAAGCTTCTTTCGAGAAGAGTAAACGGATACAGCAATTCCATCGAGGACAATATCGCTGAGATGCAGTTCAACATCATTGATGAAAAGGCTGCAAGCGGCGAGTCTTTCGTGGTAGTGGGAAGATGTTCGGAGACAAAGCTGAAAAAGTACCCCGGACTGGTATCACTTTTCATACTTGGTGATATGGATGCAAAGATCGAGCGTGTAATGAAAGTATATGAACTGAACCGCGAAGATGCGGAGAAGTTCATCGCGAAAAAGGACAAGAAGCGTAAGCGTTACCACAACTACCATGTAATCGGTAAGTGGGGCGATTCCAGACTTTACGATCTTTCTGTAAACAGCTCAAAACTGGGTATCGATAAGACAGTCGATATGCTGGCGGATTATATCAACGCTCGTTCTGAAGCCTTGAAATAAGCAGATTTTTTCGATAATGACATGAGCCATACTCTCGGTAAAGGGAGTATGGCTCTGTTTTTTCTCTCAAAAGTTCAGGTATAACTGTGTCTAAAATATTAACTTGCAAGAATTGGAAATTCAATTATCCGGAAATTAATGGAAATTCATCGAATTTCACATTCTGAAATGTTAGAGTGGGTATAAAAAATGGTCGTTTTTACAAAACTGCTTTTACCCACTTGACAAATGCAAAAATCGGGTGTATACTTAGGCACATAAACAGCAACGGGGCTGCAAAGTTAAACGCTTTGCAGCTCTTTTGTTTATAATAATTCTGTGCAATGGGGTACAGGGAAGCTATAAGTTTCCTGTACCCCATTTGCGTTTTGGAGGTAATAGTAATGGACGTAAACGAAGTTTTACGGCAAGTAAGCGAAAGCACCGATAAGACAGTCTTCGGTGTGTGGTTCATGATAGCGGTTGCGCTGGTGTTCTTTATGCAGGCCGGGTTTGCAATGGTGGAAACAGGCTTCACAAGAGCGAAAAACGCAGGTAATATTATCATGAAGAACCTGATGGACTTCTGTATCGGTACAGTTGCATTCATCGCTATCGGTTTCGGACTTCTGCTGGGCGAAGATGCCGCAGGCCTTATCGGTAAGCCCGGTTTTGATATTTTTACAAGCTATGACAGCTTTGCATGGGATCAGTTCGTATTCAACCTTGTGTTCTGCGCAACAACAGCGACCATCGTTTCGGGCGCTATGGCAGAACGTACTAAGTTCCTTTCTTACTGCATCTACTCGGGTATCATCAGTGCTCTGATATACCCAATAGAAGCACACTGGATCTGGGGCGGCGGCTGGCTCGCACAGATGGGCTTCCACGATCTGTCAGGTTCATGTGCTATACACATGGTCGGCGGTGTCTGTGCTCTTATCGGCGCTAAGATCGTCGGGCCCCGGATCGGTAAGTTCACCAAGACAAAGGACGGCGAGATCAAGGTAAACGCTATCCCCGGTCACAACCTGATAATCGGTGCTCTGGGTGTGTTCATCCTCTGGTTCGGCTGGTACGGCTTCAACCCCGCAGCTGCTTCCAACGTTGGTCAGCTCGACTCCATCTTCCTGACAACAACAGTTGCTCCAGCAATCGCAACTGTAACAGTAATGATCTTCACTTGGCTGAAGTACGGCAAGCCTGATGTTTCAATGTGTCTCAACGCTTCACTTGCAGGTCTTGTTGGTATCACCGCAGGCTGTGATGTTATGGATTGCTTCGGCGCTATCATGGTCGGCATCGTTTCCGGCTTCCTGGTATGCTTCGGCGTTTGGTTCCTGGATTACAAGCTCCACATCGATGACCCAGTTGGTGCGGTTGCAGTACATATGATGAACGGTATCTGGGGTACTATCGCAGTTGGTCTGTTCGCAACAAAGTCCGCTCCCGGATATGATATCCAGATCGAATGCGGCGGCATCAAGGCTGAGGGTCTTTTCTACGGCGGCGGATTTGAGCAGCTTGGTCTTCAGCTTATCGGTTTTGCAAGCGTTGCAGCATGGGCAGCTGTTACAATAACAATAACATTCCTCATCATCAAGCACACCATCGGACTGAGAGCTTCCGAACAGGAAGAGATCATCGGTCTGGATATCACAGAGCATGGTCTGGTATCCTCTTATGCAGACTTCGCACCTTCTATGAACGATGCTTCTGTATACGGCTACACCAAGGACGATGCAAAGAGTGTTAAGAAAGTTGGCAGAGATGTTCCCCCTATCGTTCCTGTATCTGTTGAAAAGGCAGTTGAGGTCGAGAGCTATGTTGCTCCTTCTCCCAATGGTCAGCCTAAGATGACAAAGATAGTTGTAGTATTCAAGGAACAGAGATTACAGGATTTCATCCAGGCTATGGAATCCATAGATGTAACAGGTATAACCATCACCCACGTACTGGGCTGCGGTATGCAGAACGGTCAGCGTCACTACTACAGAGGTACAAGCATAGAAATGAATCTGCTGCCTAAGGTAAAGGCTGAAATAGTTGTTTGTGCAGTACCCGTAAACACAGTTATCGATGCAGCGCGTTCTGCACTGTACACAGGTAACTACGGCGATGGTAAGCTGTTCGTATATCCGATAGAGAACGTAGTTAAGGTTCGTACAGGCGAACAGGGCTACGATGCTCTCCAGAATTTTGACGATGAAGCTCCCGCAACCTGATGATAAATAACAAAAATGTCGTCCCTCCTAATTGGGGCGACATTTTTGTATGTTAGTTTTCAGCAGGTGACGTATGATATCATCTCACATGCATAGGGCGAATCTGATTTTTCCCACGCTGCAATGATTCGCATCTCTTTCGCTTGACTTACGATACGCTCATCTAGGTCATCATATTTTGCATCCGGAACTATCTCAAACTCTATGCCGCTTCCGATTATTCCATTTTCGGAATAGGGGAGTATCCTTGTTCTGCCAGTGTATAATTCAGAATTCCAAAATTTGTATCCTGTTTCTATATCCTCGCTATCAGCCCAGCCGAATCCGAAAACATATCCGTCAATTTCGCATATTGCATTTCTGGTGCTTTCACCACCGCCATCATCTTTGAGTTCGCCCTTTGAATATCTGACGATAAAAGTGTCGCCGACATCTGTGTTATGAATAGGTATTGTAATAGTATACAGTCCTAAAGGATAAAGCTTAGTGCCATCATTGAGAGGATAGCCATCGAAATAGTCTGAACCATTTACAATATCAAACGCAACCGGTAAACCATTCTTTAAGACCTCGATAAAACCGAAAGGTGTGCTGAATTTTATTGTGTTCATTTTGATCTCCTATATATTATATATAGTATACCCGCCTGAATATATGATAAAAATAAATAAGCGTAATGCAAATATATTGTTTTGATTTGTTTTGAAAATTATAGCACAAAACATTCTGTAAGTCAATAATAGAGCCGTTGTACGGCATTTGATTTCTTCCGTACAACATCTGATTGTGTATGGGATATGATAAAAAGATAAAATTTTTGAATAAATAATATCCACTTTTTACACCAAATGTCCACGATGTGTGTTGACCTATTGGGATAAATTTAGTATAATTAAATAACAAAATGGGATAAGTGCTTATTTAATGAGCACGGGTTTTGATTGTTTTTAGACACAATCAGAAGGAGGAGTTAATATGAAAATCAACACAAGTGTTAAAAAGCTGACATCCGCTTTTGCTGCGGGCGCTCTGCTTTTTTCACAGTCAGCATTCCTGTCTAATGTGACGATTGAGGCAAATGCTGCGAGTCTGTGTACTGCCAATGTGAATAAGACCTATCAGAAGATAGATGGCTTTGGCGGTATCAACCACGTTGAGTGGTACGGCGACCTGACTGATTCGGATCGTGCTATCGCTTTTGGAAACGGTAATGATCAGCTGGGCTGCACAATTCTGAGAGTATATGTAAACCCTGATAAAAACCAGTGGTACAAAGTTCTCCCGACAGCACAGTATGCTGCTAAGAGAGGTATCACCATTTTCGCTTCACCCTGGGAGCCGCCCGCAAGTCTGGCAGAAAACGGCTCTGCTTACGGCGGTAAGCTCCATCTTCCTAAAAGGAATTACGGAGCATACGCTCAGCACCTTAATGATTTCGGTAAATACATGAAGCAGAACGGCGTTGATCTGTATGCTATCTCTGTACAGAACGAGCCGGACTACGCTAAGGAGTGGACAGCTTGGACACCGGACGAGACTACTGACTTCATCGCTAACTACGGCGACCAGATAACCAGCACAAAGCTCATGTCGCCCGAATCATTCCAGTATGGCGCATATAACAACGGTAAGGACTACTACTCAAAGATCCTTAATAACTCAAAGGCTTATGCAAACTGCGACATATTCGGAACTCACTTCTACGGCACACCCAGAAGTAAGATGGACTTCCCCGCACTTGAAAACTGCGGCAAGCAGCTGTGGATGACTGAAGTATATGTTCCTGACAGCAATGTCGATTCAAACAAATGGCCTGATAACCTGAAACAGGCTGTAAGCATTCATGATTCAATGGTCGTAGGCGGTATGCAGGCTTACGTTGTATGGCCTCTTCGTCGTAATTACAGCATCCTCCGTGAAGATACACACAAGATGTCAAAGCGTGGTTATGCTTTTGCACAGTACTCTAAGTTCGTTCGTCCCGGCGATGTTCGTATAGATATCACCGAGCAGCCTGAATCTAACGTTTTTGTATCTGCATACAAGAACAATAAGAATCAGGTAACTATCGTTGCTATAAATAACAGCAATTCAGGTTATTCACAGCAGTTCTCACTGAACGGCAAGACCATAATCGATGTTGACAGATGGCGTACATCAAGCAGCGAGAGCCTGGCTAAGACCGACAATCTCACAATCGACAACGGCACAACTTTCTGGGCACAGCTTCCCGCACAGAGCGTTTCAACTTTCGTTTGTACTCTTAGCGGCGGCAGCACCGGCGATACCGGCAACACAGGATCTTCAGGTTCTTCCGAACTTGATTCCGACGGATACTACTTCCACGATACATTCGAGGATGAAATAACTTGGCAGGCACACGGCAGCACAGAACTCCAGAAGTCCGGCAGAACACCTTACAAGGGTTCTGAGGCTGTGGTAGTTACTAACCGTACAAGCGCTTGGATGGGTGCAGAACGTACACTTCCTTCAGCAGTACAGAACGGTAAGGCATACAGCTTCTCTGTAAACGTTACTGAACTTGATGGTGATGATACAGAAACTTTCTATCTCAAGCTGAACTATACTGATTCTAGCGGAACAGCACACTATTCTACAATTGCAGAGGGTGTTTGCCCCAAGGGCAAGTATCTGCAGCTCAGCAATACAAACTACACTATCCCTTCTGATGCAGTTAATCCTGTTATCTATGTAGAAACTAAGGATACCACTTCAAACTTCTACATTGATGAAGCTATCTGCGCACCTGCAGGCAAGAGTCTTCCCGGTGCAGGTATCCCTGAGATACCTCAGACTAATACCAACACCAACACTAACACTCAGACACCTACCAATGATACTTATCCTAAGAGTATCCAGGTAAACTACAGTGCTCAGTATCATCAGATCCAGTTCACATGGAGCCCTGTTCAGAATGCTCAGAACTACGGTATAGCTGTTTATCTGGCAGGCAAGTGGAGAATCCAGACCCAGTCTATCTCCGGTTCGTCTACCTCTTATGTAACTCCCAAGAACCTGACACCCGGCATGAGCTACAAGGTAGCAATTGCTGCTAAGGTTAACGGTACATGGGATGTAAACAACGCAATCAAGAATGCAGTTATCGTAACTGTTGTTTAATTTGATCGCTCCCTTGAATTAAATAGAAAAATAAAGAAGAAAGAATAACGAGTAAAGTGTTATCCCATTTTGTTCAAGGTTATTCTTTCTTCTGATTTATAGGAAAAAAACGGGAAGAACGCTTTGTTGTGAAGGTCTTCCCGTTTCTTTTTATTGTTTTGTATATGACCACATGGTACGGTATTTCAGCACAGTGTAGCCGCTGACCTGCTGGAATTGACGCAAAAAGTATTTCAGGTCTTTATAACCGCATTTTTCGGCTATCTCTGCATTTGACAGGTTCGACATTGTGATATAATATCTTGCCGCTGCTATCCTCGCGTTTATGCAGTCATCGTGAAGAGTGAACCCGTAGCATTTGCGGAAAATCGTGCGTAGGTAGCCTGCACTTCCGTTAAAGCGCGAATAGATATCCTCGGAATCAAAGGTGATCTGAGGGTCATTATAAAACTGGGTTCGCAGTTTGTTGAGCTTCTGATAGTGGGGTTTTGTGCGTCTTGCTGAAAACATATCTGTCATTTCAGCCATTTTAGCAAAACATTTCGCTTTGACCTGCATATAATCATCGTCATCGCAGGGAACAGCTGCGCATACATAAGAATCAAGACCGTTGATCTTCATGTACGCTGTATGGTGAAGCAGAACTGCGGACAGCTGTTTTGTGAGAACATCTATATCTGGGATATCCCTCATAAAACAGAAGAAAGTATCATCGTTGATCTTTCCGCAGATGTGATTACCGCTGAATTCACGCACAGCATCGGCTGCATCAAGTACGGAATTGAT
Source organism: Ruminococcus sp. (assembly GCF_024692365.1). GTDB lineage: Bacteria > Bacillota > Clostridia > Oscillospirales > Ruminococcaceae > Hominimerdicola. The sequence continues at coordinate 29,770 of NZ_JAILMR010000018.1, forward strand.
CTGTTCGTTCTGTGAAGCGCTATAGGGATAGGTTCGGATTGTACCTATCCTGAGTGCAACCAGGCAGAGATTATTTTTATCGGCGTTGCGGTATACTTTTCTAAGACCGTTCTCGTTCAGCATACCCGTGAGAGGTTCGCGTTCCTCGGAGATATCCTGACACTGGAGATAGAATTTTATATCGTTCTTCATGCGGAGAAATTCCAGGCAGTTAGCTACTGTCTTCAACCAATTGCGGAAGAAATGGTCGAAAGTGTCGGGTCCGCGGAAACTCAGCGCAACGTAGCCTAACTCTCTGTCGGAAAAGAATAATGGACAGAAATAATAGGGTGCGGCATCATTGCGGAAAACGGCTGAGATATTGTGTTTGTGGAACACGAAAGGTTCTTCATCGTGAAGCAGATTGTAGCCCACCATGTTTGACGAATTCGGAGAAGCGTCGTACCAGTTTTCGTAAAGGCACATATACAGCTTGTCAGCATCGCGTATCAGCGAACTGAATTCGTGAATTTTTTTTACAAATTCGGCGATGTTCCTGCATTCAATCAGGCTGAGTTCAAGCTGATTGAAAAGGTCGAGAAAATCGTATCTGTTCTTGTACTGGGCTGTCTTGAAGTCGGAACGTATATCGGTTATTCTGGCTTTGCATGGGCAGGTGTTGCCACAGATTATCTGACCTCTTGGAGTTTCATTCAAAAAACTGTGAGCTTTTATACCTGTCTTTTCCGTAAGAAGTTCCATCGCCATTATGCCGAGGGCGTATCTGTTGCGCTGAAAAGTTGTCAGCAGAGGTACATGGCGGTACCTGTCACGGATATATTCATAACCGATAACGGACATTTTTTCGTTTATGTCGATATTGCATTCAAGAAACTCATCAAGCAGACCATACGCCATATAGTCGTTGCAGCAAATGAGTGCCTGCGGGTAGGGGAGTTCTCCGCTGATATATCTTTTGGCATGGGCATGACCCGATATCATCCAGAAATCGCCAAAGAATACTTTGTTTTCATCAAAGGGTATTCCGTGCTTTTCGAGTGAACGTCTGTATCCTTCGACCCTTTTATGTGAAACCGGCATATCATGAAAACCCGTAAGAATATGGATATCGGTAAAACCGTGGATATCCATGAGATGGTCGCAGATATCCTCGATATCTGTCTCGTCGCAGGTGTTGATGTAATGCAGGGCAGGAAGCGAAAAATCTTGAAGTTCGGTACCAACAGCTACCATCGGGAGATCTTTGTTCTGTAATTCTTCCAAAATGAATCGGCGCACATCGGTATTGTAAAGTGATTCCGACAGCAGGATAATCCCGTCATATTCATCAGAGCGGATAAGCGTATATATCTTATTTTCGGTCTTGAAGACCTCATCGGTTATTGCAGGATTGTAAATATTTGAAAGCACAGCTATATCAATATTCATGGACTGTGCTTTTTTTATGATACCTCTGAGTATCTCACGCTGTTCAGTATCGGCGGCATTCGCGGCAATTACTCCGAATAGCTTACGTTTTTTCAAGAATCTCACCTCCTGCGTTTCATCAAATAACGCCGTATCTTTCTCTACATTATACAACATTTGTCAAAAAAAAGCAATACGAGGGAGTTAAGTGTCGGTAAAAATAAATACATTTTTATTGACATTTTAAATAATTGATGGTACAATCGTTAATAAGCATTGGCGTGAGAAAAGGAGATGTCAAAATGATAAGATTACTTTTTTATGATTACGGCTGCGGCGATCTTTATGTCGAGAGAGAACTTGGTATAAAAGAAGATGTTGAAGTTGAAGATTTTCTTATAAAAAATATCGAAGGACTTGAATTCGAAGCGCATGATTATCTATGGGATCTGGCTGACAATTTATTACTCTGGTTTTCGGCTGAAGATGAGGAAAAATGCGTACAGCAGATTCGTGAATTACTTGACGCGCATATGTCAAGTGAAACGAAAATGAAATATTCTGTTGAGATAACAGATGAGATGATATAATGACAAAGCCCCTTGGATTATTGATCCATGGGGCTTAAATTATGTTTGGCTATAACTGTGTGATGGTTTAATCTCTGTGCAGACGCATCTTATTTTTAGCGATTGCGCGGTGGTAAACTGTGCAGGTGAAGAATCCTGTCAGCGTACCGAGTATTATTCCGCAAATGACATCGCTAGGGTAATGTACTCCGACGTATAGTCTGGAAAGTGAGATCAGAAGTGCGAAGATAAGGACGGGTATGCCGATTTTTCTCGGAGCTTCACGGAATATCACGGTGCTCATGCAAAATCCACCTGAGGCGTGACCAGATGGGAACGACCAGTCATTCTGTTTACCTACCATGAGTTTCAGATCGTCTATGACTTCATATGGGCGTACACGCGCAATGATGTTTTTCAGTATGACGTTGCATATCAGCGTGTTAAAGACAAGAGCAGCCGCACACAAAAATCCTAGTTTTCTGGTCTTTGGGATTATCATAAGTATCAGCGCTGCTGCGATAAGAATTGCACCGCCGTTGGCAGAGTAAGTTATTCCTTTGACAATCGGTGTGAGTGCGTCGGTGCGGATGTTCTCCTGTATCCACAGCAGAAACTGTCCGTCCATTTCAATTACTTTTTCAAACATCAGTAGGGTACCTCCTGAAATAAAAATGAAACAATATTATAATGATATTACTCTGTATAAAAATATTACAGGAGAATAATTCCAATATTTTATACGTGAATGTAAAAGCGCCTATCTTTTAACTGTGCAAAAAACTCTGATTTAATATTTTAGTAAAAGTAAGTTATTTTAATAAAATATTCAGGCGAAAAGTTAGAAATAAACAGGCTGATTTTCTAACAAAACAAGATCACGTTTAAATCCTACGTTCGACAGAAAAGAACTTGTAAAGTATAGCACATTTTTCTTTAAAAGTAAAGCCTCGGAGTTCAATGAAAATACCGCAGGAGCATTGCCCCCACGGTATTTTAAGCCCGATATCTCTCCAAAATTTTTACACGCGCAATATTCGACCAAGGTCATATGTCCCACTCGGTGCTGACAGTATACCTTGCAGGGAAGCGAAGTTTTGAAATTGCGTGCATGAAAGCGATTGTGCCGTTGTACTTGAAGCTTACTATATCGACCTTGCTCTTGTTTAATTTCTTTGTTGCAAGATCCCATGCGCCTATTTCGCTCAGTGCTTTCATGTATATCTCTGTTATGCCTTTGAGCTCATCTGTTTTTTCTGCGTGGATACGCAATTTTCCTCTCCTGAAACAGTCGGGTTCGACACTTGGGTGATTCATCATAAGTTCGTTTTTGTTCATATAATCATCTCCTGTGAAACTCTCTTTCTCCATCTCGACGTACTAAAATTTTCGGTTCACAATTATACTTTTTTACTCTTCGCTTCTTTCGTTTGACTATTTTAGCACAAAAAATTGTCTTCGTCAAGAGTTACAACTTATTTTTGTTGATTTAGACAAATGTGCTAAATTAACATTCGAGATTTTGGGTACATTAAGCTTTATTTGAGTGCGAAAACAGCAGAAAAATCCCGAAAGAAAGCTGTTTGAAAATTACAAGGTATATTTTGCGGACAGATTATCTGTGTATGTGAAAATCAACATTCTTTATTGCTAAAAGTTGCGCTATAATTGTTTTATATTTTTTGATATTCATAGATTGTTGTTGACATTATTGGGTTTTTCTGTTAAAATATAATAAATCGTGAACAATGTGAGACAAGGAAGGAGGGCGAGTATGAACAAAAATGATATTGCTGCACTTGCGAAACTTTTCAGTGAGATGTCGGCGGTGCGAAGTGAGTCTGATCTTGAAAGTGTTATCGAGGAAGGCTTGGGCTGTTTCGGTGATAAGGATATTTCTAAGCTGAAAGTTGAGCTGTATCGGCTTGGAGTCAGACTTCTTACTGTTGATGCTGAAAACAGGGAAGCGCTGAGGACACGTCGTATCGCTTGTCTGACGGACGATGAAAAATCTGAGCTGCAAAAGGTCGAGGAGATAATCGACGGCAATTTGCTGAAATACTATTTTCAGCCCATAGTCAGTGCGCATGACGGCGAGATCTTTTCATATGAAGCGCTTATGCGTTCAGCCGCAGATCCTTCAATAACTCCTTTTCACATATTGAAATACGCAGGTCTCAGTGACAGGCTTGATGATATAGAAAAAGCCACATTTTTAAATGTACTAAAGATCATCGAACGTGAAAAAGACAAGCTTGGAAACAAGGCTGTGTTTATAAATAGTATACCCAATGTTCGTCTTGGTGAATCCGACGCGGATAAGATTTCTCAGCTTCTCAGCAAGAATTCGGATTCTGCCGTTGTGGAACTTACCGAAAGCGCTGAAGCTGACGAGGCACAGCTCAGCAGAATGAAAGACAGATACCGCAATATGAACATCAGGATAGCTGTTGACGATTACGGTACGGGATATTCAAATGTGCGCAATCTGCTGAGATATACGCCCAATTTCGTGAAGATAGACCGCTCACTTCTGAGTGAGATAAACAGCGACCCACGAAAGAGACATTTTGTCCGTGATATAATCGAATTCTGTCACGATAATAACATACTTGCCCTTGCGGAGGGCGTTGAAACCGGGCTTGAACTGAAAACGGTCATTCTCATGGGTGTTGACCTGATACAGGGTTATTACACCGCAAGACCATCACCGGAGCTGATAACTTCTATACCCTACGAGATAAAGCAGGAAATCAAGCGCTATCAGCAGCAGCGTCAGGACGGAAAGCTTACCCATGTTTACAGGGTAGAGGGTTCTGAGAGAGTACTGCTCGACAAGGTGAAAAAGCATGGTTACAAGTGTATTCGCATACTGCCCACCGAGGAACGCGGCGATATCACTGTAGTGGGAAGTTCGGCGCTAAGTACGAATATCCACATCGAAATAGACAGCGGTTTCAAGGGTAGGCTTACTCTTGAAAGTGCTCATCTTTCCAACACAAAGAACCGTCCTTGCATTGAGATAGGCGAGAACTGTGAGGCAGAGATCTCTGTGTTCGGTGATTGTTTCCTGCATAACGGCGGAATTGTAGTTCCGGAGAGTTCTGAACTTACTTTTACAGGCGTAGGATCTCTGGTGATAGATGTTCATGATTCGTCCTTCTACGGCATCGGCGGACCTCTTGATATGCGACACGGCAGACTGAGTTTCAGTGCAAATGTCAAGTTCGTTATTGAGGCTTACGGACAGCAGGGCACCTGCATAGGTTCAGGACTTGGCGGTGAGATCGACATACATCAGGGCGTTTACGAAATAAAGATGAACTGTAACAACGGTGTTGTCATCGGTTCGCTTACAGGAAACACCGATCTCGATATACGAAACTGCGGCATACAGGTCATCAGCACTTGCCTTAAAGGTGCGGTCATCGGCAGTCGCGATGCTGATGCTGAACTTTTGCTTCACGGAATGAGTTTCAAGGGAATCGCCAGCGGCAAGGAAACTGTATGCGTAGGTTCTGTGGGCGGCAACGCGAATGTCACGATAGATAATTCCAATTTCGTTTCAGATGTTCGATCTGACGATCTGGCAGTGCTTGGTTCGCTTTACAAGGACAGCAATGTAAAGCTGCATAATATTTCGATGAATGTTGATGCAGGCGGACAGAACGCATATATTATCGGCGGGACAAATGGCATAACCGATTTCGACTGCCGAAATGTCGATATAAAGATCAACCTGAATTCATCGTTTGATAATATAACCTCGGCTGAGGGAGATAATTTCAAAGTCGGGGACGGCAGATATTTTATTGAGATAAACGGCGAGAAAAGGGAGATTATCCAGAATGTATAAAAAATCGCAGGAGAAGCACGGCGTTCTCCTGCTTTTTATGAAAGGAGATATCTGAATGGATAACAAGTACAATATAGAAAACACAGATACTATTGACGGTCTGGCTTACAATGAACCAACGAAAATGCTGATACTTCAGCTGGCTGACGGCATGGACTGGTCGGACATGAACAGGCATTTTGAACTTCTGCGGCAAAAGCTGAACACCTATCTGTGGTATATAGATTCAAAGCAGTATGAAGAAAAATATCCCGATGTTGATCGGATAGAACTTCGTGTGAATCTGCTGTTCAAGGAACCTGATGCTTGCATGGCATTGTTTGAAAAGGTGGGCGAGGTGCTGCGTGGGTTATTTGAGAATTCTGCCCTGGTAGTTGAACGCGGAGAGCGTGAGTGAAAGGTGTATGATAATATGAATTAACCGTGAATACCATCAGAATATGGAGTGTTTAGATAGACTGATCCTACGACTTTTTTGTCTGAGCTTATTTATGCCGAATGCGTTATATTTTTGTGTGATAGAAATCCGGATTTTAACAGCTATGATCTACGTAAAAAACTCCATAAAAGATGAAATTCTTCTGATAAATCTGGGTGTCATCATTGTAAAATATTCCAGCGGCGATACTTTGGTTTCTATCAATCAGGAAATTTAATACATGATAGATAAGTTTTGCGAATCATGGGAAGGCGGCATCTATGAAGATAATCTTTGGGTAGCATCATTGGCATATCTTCTTGGGCTTGACAGCATAAAAGTAAATTAGATCAGGGATAGACTTATGGAAAGCAACACATATGACTATCTGAGTTAGTTTATTCTTTTGGGTAATAAATGTGAGTTCGACAACAGCCAAATATCTTTTCCACGTTCCTATAAAAAACTAGTCAAAAGCATAAAGGAGAATGACAGAGATGCTTTCATAAAATATCTGATTGGCTGGTATAGTGGCAGTCTGGAATGTTCGTGGTATGATTCTCACAAGATAAAAGACAACAATCTATATTATGGCTACTGGCACTTTGAGGTAGATGCGGTTGCTAAAAGACTTGGAATAGATGACTTTGATCTGCAAAATGAACAATATTATCCTTATGAACTGTTTCATTTTATTGAGGAAGATTGACAAAATCAATTCACAGATGATCGCCGCCTGATATTCAAAGAATTTGTTGACCACTGTTAATCTATAAGGTCGTTCTGAAACCTCGACAAATGCTCAAAAGGCAAAATCTGCCGACCTCTGAAAAGTCCGCAGCCGTCATTGATGAGCTGATTGTTTAAAGCCTTGAACATATTGACATTAATGGTCGAGAGATCAAGCTCCTGTAATTTTATCAGCCGTTCATAGGCTTCATCAAAATATCTGCATTCTCCGGCAGGTATGATATCTCTTTTGCTCCTGCTTTCTTCCTGCTGTTTTTCGTAGCCGAAATGATTTGCTTCACCTATTTCGGCAAGGTCGTCCATATCCTTTGTGCGAAGCTGTAATTCGGTGTAGCACCTTGCAAGATTATCATAAAACGTGATATGCAGAGAACGATATCCCGATGGGCGAGGCGTTTTAACATAATCCCTGTAATAAGGACGATTAGTTTCGCTGAGCGCATCGGAGTATTTCTCCTGAATAAAACCTGATACCTCTGTTGTGAATCCGCGCACCTCAAGAAATTCGGGCAGGATATTTGCTATCTCGTAAAGATATTTTATCTCCTGTTCTTCCGTGTTTTCGCTGTTCTCCACATGGCACTGCGGAAGTGAGATCACTATGCGGTATGCGATAAGATCACGAAAACAGATAAGCTGATTTTTTATCTGCGCATCGGTGGGATAGCAGCCGTTTTTCTTGTAATATCCGTAGATGTACTCAAGTATATATCCGTTGAATTTTTCCTCAGCCCTTATCAGCGACTTTATCCTTCCCTTGAATGTAAAAGCAAGGAAAGGATATTTTTGTGTCATGTACTTGTAGAATTCTTTTATCCTCTGAGACTGGGAAGTCAGGAAGTCGTTATGCTCCAGAAGTTCAATTATCTGTATCAGAAAATTGCTGTGAGCAAGATCGATGGTGTTATGTTCCTCGATGGCGGAACGTTTAAGGTCGGAGGAATACTGGTGCAGTATCTTCAGCACAGTATCCCCCGAAAACAGGTAATCGTTAAGTGATATCATTTTATTTTCCTCACTTTATTATCTTGAAGCAAACTGTATTTGAGTTGATGAGCGGTGCGCAGTATTCAAAATATATCGTCCCCGATACAGTGCTTCGTATTTCCGATACTGTTTCACCGTCGAAGGGATCGGATATGATACCGAGAAGATCACCCTTTTCAACACGTTTGCCTATTTGGATAAGGCTTTTGAAAACTCCCGCCGCTTCCGAGCGTATCTGACAGGTCTTGCTTTCGTCTACGAGTTTTGTAACATATGCAGGGGGAGTGTTCGCTTTTATGATGCCCTGCTTGTCAAGAAAACGAAGTATCGCATAGACAACTTCATCTGCGGCGTTTTCATCAATTACATCGGTTGCGTTTGCGTAAACGGAGAACGCTTTAGTCTCCCAGACCTGCCAGTTGAAGTTAAGAGTTGTTGTATCATAAGGTCTTGGCTTGCGGATAATGCCGTATTCAAGACCGAAATCTTTCATCAGTTTTGCATTAGTGAAACCTGTATCCATCATCTTAACATGGGGCAGAAAGTTTCCCGGCTGATAGAAACTTGCAAGCTGTATTCCGAACTCATATCCCTGGATTTTGGTGAAAAGTCCGTCCGCTATGCGCTGGGTGGTTTCACCCTGATCGTATCCCGGGAACATTCGGTTTATATCAGTATTATCCATAGCCCAGAAACGCTTTCCGATGTTCATTGAGTAATAATTCACGCAGGGTATAACCATTATCTCGTGATTATCAGCGATATGCCCTTTAGATTCAAGCTTTTTCAGTTCCTGCACCATTTTTGAGCAAACGTACATCTGCTGAACTTCATTTCCCCGCATTGCACCGACTATTGCTGCTGACTTCTTCCCGTGACCGAAACAAAATCCTGTTATATACAGCTGTTCCCGGTATGGTGATCTCAGAGAAAATAATATTTTCTTTTTCACTTTGCTTCACCTCCCGACATTGGCTGTAATATCCTCGCAAGCAGAGAACCGCCGTAAACAACGGGGTATTCACGCAGGGTGAATATCAGCCCATCGCATACAGCTTTTACTTTTTCAACTATTTTTGAAGTCAGAGGATCGACCACATCACCGATATGGTCACCTTTTTTTACGGTATCACTGAAGTTTGCACAGGGCACGAATATCCCTGCCGCATCAGAGTTTACAAAACCGACCTCACGTCCCACCGATACAACAGGTTCACGGACGTAAGCCGTTTCACCTTTCCACATTCCAAGTTCTTTCATAAGATTCAGAACGCCGTCAAAAAGCTGATCGCAGTATTCTTTGGTTATGCGCATACCCACGCCCATTTCCACGACCAGAGTTTTGGTCCCTCGCGTATTTAGGGTATGAGCAAGGGTCGATTCAAGCACAGTTGCCGCGTCGTGTATCCATATAAAATCAACGTTCATCAGCTTAGCATATGGCAGAAGAGTTTCAGCGGTGGGTACACTCATTCTTATCTGCGGTATCTCTTTGAGAAAGATATTGCTGGAATGAACGTCGATGCAAACATCGGAACCGCTTATGTCCTTGACGATAGCGGCACAAAGCATTTCTGCCATTGTGCCGTTTTCGGAACCCGGAAATACACGGTTCATATCAAGGTCGAACATGGGAATTCCCCTTGTTATGGAGTCTATCCCCATAGGATTGAGGGCAGGATAAATATCAACTATGCCGTCCAGCATATCTATATTTTTATCGATAAAACTCCCCACCATATATGCGAGATACTGACCTTCAAGTTCATCACCGTGAGTACCCGTCACCAGACTCAGACGGGTACTGCTTTTTCCGTTTTGGATACGGCGTTTTTGAATATTCAGATTTTCATGTACAGCAAGCGCTGCACTTGCTATCGTTTCTGTCATGGTCTTCACTTCCCTTATGATAATATGCTCCTTACAAGCTGCAGCTGCTTTGTATACCGCCCGAACATTATCCCTCTGTCAATAGCGCAGTCACGAAAATCACGTCCCTGCGAGAGTACGATATAATCATCGTTAACGGGGCAGTTGTTTGCAGGATCGATGCCCTCCCAGTGGTCGCCCGTCCAGTATTCCACCCAGGAATGTGTCTCTCCGTCACAGAAAGCAAGCCCTGCGATATATCTTGACGCTATGCCGTCCATGCGCAGCAGTGATATAAGTATGTGGGAATAATCCTGACAAACGCCTCTGCCTTTCAAAAATGCCTGAGCGGCTGTTGTTGAAGTATCCGTACAGCCGTGTTTATAGCTGAAATGATCCGAAAGCATATTGCAGATATACTCCGCTTTATCCTGCACTGTGCCTGTGCATTTGGTTTTAATCTCATTGTAGAAAGTGATCAGCATTTCATCGGGCTGAGTGTACTGCGATTGATAAAGATAACAGGGCATATAATCGGTGCGGTGCTTTGAATTATCGACCTCCGCCATACCTTTTATCTCGAAATCAAGAAAACGATGGTCAACTTTCAGATAGCCTGCTGTAACGTTATTCCCGAAAGCGTCAACGGTATGCTTTACAGAAACAGTAGGATCGATCTTCAAATCGCATGATAGGATCTTCTGCGTTTCAGTTTCGGGCGGAATAATGCGAAGCGCAAAGCTGTGGTCGTGTACATAATCGTCAAAGGTCAGTTTTGTGGAATAGTAAAAGTCTACACGCTTCATACACGCACCACCTCCGCATCAAACAGATGTCCCAGACTTTTCAGGGCTGTTCCGTTATCATTTTCATAATCGACCTCTGTGCCAAGAGTTTCCACCAGCACAGAAAGATACTTCGTGTTATATCTAAACGGAGTACCTTTCGGAACTCTGTTCAGGTTTTTGCAAAGCCTGATAAATTCCTTTTCCACGGTTGCATATGGAAATCTCATTCTCATATACATATCCAGCCTTTCAAGTGTTTTGCCAATGTATATGATATTTCTGATCTCATCATCGTAAATATGCTCGTTCACGCTTCCCCAGAAACTGTACATTATATCTTTCAGCGGCAGAAGATACATACGTATATTTGCCTTATCCTGTGATCTTGAAAGAGTATCTTTTGCCATCTGTAAGAATGACAGTGTTTTGGTTGAAATTTCCTCGCGTAGAACAATGCCGTTGTCGTATGCCCTTTCAAGACAATACGCAGCCGAATTCGGATTGTTTTCGTCATACAGAAAACTGTGTATAAAATCAAGGCTGTCCGTATAGCTGTCCGCCAGCCCGAAATTTACAAGAAATTCCCTGTAACCGTACTTATCATCTATCATTTTATCATACAGCTTGTCAAGTGATCTGAGCGTGATGAAGAATCTTTCAGTATAGCGTCCCAGCCAGTAAAGGCGGTCGCTGTGTTCTATTGAGATAGTACCCATGTATCTTTAAAGCCTCCTCCTTGTGATGAGTTTACTACGAATGAATCGGGGTTGCGGGAAAATCTGGTAAGTCCCGATGCCCATACTTTTGTTTTTTCTCCCGAAAGCACGAATGCTCTGAGGTCTGCCTTTCGCATGACTGTTTCACCGTTATCAAGTATAGGAAGGTCAAGAAAGTCTATGACTTCCTGTGCGATGAAACGCCTCGGTTCTGCAATTATCGTCTTGCGGAATTCTTCAAGTTTTTCCTTTGTAAGGTCACTTCCGAATACTACACCGTATCCACCTGCTTCTGCTACGTCCTTGATGACAAGCCTTTCAAGGTTGTCCATAACATACTTCATATCCTCCTCATAGAACGGCAGATATGTTGGTGCGTTTTTGAGTATCGGTTCTTCGCCGAGATAGTATTTTATCATCTTCGGCACGAAATAGTATATGCCCTTGTCGTCAGCCACACCGTTTCCCGGTGCATTGACTATGCCTACATTTCCGCTGCGGTAGGCTTCCATAAGATTCGGTATGCCTATCAGTGATTCGGGCAGAAAAGTCAGCGGATCGAGATACTCGTCTGCTATACGTCTGTACAGCACACCTATCCTTGTTTTGCTTCCCGAATATGTACGCTGATAAAGGATATTGTCCTCAACAAAAAGCTCATCATTCTGTACCAGAACAGAGCCTGTATGCTCCGCAAGATATGAATGTTCAAAATATGCCGCATTGTATCGTCCCGGGGTAAGTATAGCCCTGATGCCCCCGCAGTTTGAGTACTCCATTGTTTCTTTCAGGAGTTCAGCATAACCTCTGTTGTCAACGATATGGTTTTCCGAAAAAGCCTGCGGGGCAGCAATACGGGTAAGCTCCCTTGCGATAAGCGGATATGAAGCTCCCGAGGGTATACGCAGATTATCCTCTAAAATATACCATTCACCGTCCTTTGCCTGAACAAGGTCGATTCCCGAGATATGACTGTACACCTTGTTCTTTGGCGTTATGCCTTCGCACTCGGCGAGATATCCTTTTGAAATATAGATGAAATCCTCAGGTATGATACCGTCACGCACGATATTTTTATCGTGATATATATCAAAAAGGAACTCATTCAGGGCGTTTACACGCTGAACAAGTCCCTTTTCAATACCTCTGAAATCTTCCGAAGATATAACCCTCGGGATAGGATCAAATGGAAAAAACTGTTCATTGAATACGCCGTTTTTGTATATTCCGAACTTTACACCGTATCTGCGAAGAAGTTCGTTTATCTCATCAGCATTACCCACTGCCTGCATAAAATTCTTGTTATCAAGCTTTGTCATTTTTATCACTCCGTTTCAAATATGATTATATAAGAAAAAGGCACTTGACTCCGCAGGGAGCAAGCGCCTTTGCTTATCTTGTATTGCATTTATTGTATCATAACTTCTCATAACTGTCAACGGATTTTTTGGAAGTTGTCTTTTATTTACGGTCTAATCTACATAAGTTCTGATTTTGGAAATCCAGAAGTATGATTTGGACACTTGATCCACTGTGTGAGAATTAAAATCTTTCATAAAATGGATAAGCATACTATTGAAAACGGAGACAAAAAAATCGCAAGTCCCAAAATGAACTTGCGATTTTTGGTGCCGCTAACCGGACTTGAACCGGTACGCTGTCGCCAGCGAGGGATTTTAAGTCCCTTGTGTCTGCCTATTCCACCACAGCGGCTTACTAAACTATTATATCATATTACTAACGGCTTGTCAAGTGCGAAAATGCAAAATTTGCACATGATCATAATTTAATAATATCTCGCATAGTATGAAGAAGCAAAGAACCTGTAAATAGGGGGTATGTTATGAAAAAGCAGGGTTTTCTGAAAGGCAGTGCCATACTTGTTGGAATGGTCGTGGTTACAAAGGTTCTGGGGCTTGTATACAAAGTTCCGCTTGCGAATATACTTGGCGGAACTGGAATGGGATATTTCTCGGCGGCGTTTTCTCTGTTCACGCCTGTGTTCGCACTTGCGGCGGCAGGAATATGTCCTGCAATGGCGAAGCTTTCTGCTGAAAAAGCAGCACTTGGCAGATATGCAGACCTCAGACGTCAGCGACGTACTGCACTCATGGTATACACTATTACCGGTCTTACCGCCTGCATTGGATTGGCTGTGGCAGTATGGTTTTGTAAAGGGGAAGAAAGTGTTCGTTATGCGCAGTATTGTCTGGCACCGTCAGTTCTTTTCTGCGGTGTGATGAATGTCGAGCGTGGATACTATGAGGGGCTTGGAAATATGTTGCCAACCGCTTTTTCTGAGATAGCCGAGACAGTATTTCGGCTTGTTCTCGGTCTTGGATTGGCTGTTTATATCAAAAAATATGCCGAGGAAAGCTTTGCGCAAAGCGGTACGGTTTTTGGGATAGTTTGTGAGAGTGCATCGCAGGCAGAACAGACGGCACTGCCATTTATTGCGGCGGGTGCTGTTCTGGGTTCAACGTTGGCTTCATGTCTTGCCTGCGTGGGATTGTTGCTGTATACGATTTTTCATGGCGATGGTCTGACTAATGATATGATATCTGCCGACCCTGTAATCGAAAACCGAAGATTTCAAGCAAAGGCGTTGATATCGCTGTCATTCCCGATAGCTGTTGCAGCTGTAGTGACAACTCTCACGGGTATGCTTGATATGCTGACATTGCCGAGGTGTCTTGATTTTGCGATAAGCAGGTCACCTCAGAGTTATGGAATGTATGCTGAAATAGATAAAAGCGAACTGCCGAATTTTCTGTACGGTTCATATGAGGGAATGGCTGTCATGCTTTACGGTCTTGTGCCCACGCTGACTGCAATGCTTGGAAAAAGTGTTCTGCCATCTGTTACAGAAAGTCTTGCAAGGCATGACAAGGCGGGTCTGACACGCGACCTTAGGCATATGTTGACGATTTCTGTAACTGCCGCTATACCCTGCGGGCTTGGCATTGCAGCGATGTCATCTGAGATTCTCACACTTCTGTTTTCAGGCAGAAAACTTGAATGTTATGCTGCACAACAACCGCTGATGATTCTGGGAATTTCTGTTGTGGGCTGTGCAATTGCGCTGCCCTGTTTTACAGTAATCCAGGCGCTTGGAAAACCATCTCGCGTTACTGCAATAATGCTGGTTGGTGCGTTTATAAAATTGGGACTGAATATTGTACTAGTTCCTATATGGGGACTATACGGTGCCGCACTATCGGAACTTGTTCGTAGTGTATTTGTATGTGCAGCTGCACTCGTCACGATAAACAAACTGACGGGTTCGGAAATCAGAATTATAAAACTCTGCATCAAGCCGATTTATTCTGGGATAATGTGTGCGATATCGGCAAGGTTGTTCTGTGATATGCTTAATAGGTTCGATTTTGGTGAAAAAATCTGTGCCGCAGGTGGTATAATCGGCGGGGGAGTCGTCTGCCTAGCGGCACTTGTACTTTTATTTGATGACAGCATAACTGTGAAAAGCATCAGAAGGTCGCGCAAAGCCGTAAAAATCAGCTGTTCAGAGCCCGTTGGATAGGGTAGTCAAGACTGAATTTTGTACTTTATTTATAAAAAAAGTTGTGCGAAGTGCCGAAAAACATTATAAACGGCGTTTTTTCAAAAAAAAATGAAAAAATCACTTGCTTTTTTTCGGAAATTGAGGTATTATATTAAAGCACCCTCGTGAGATAATATCGAGGGAGCGGGCTGTGAGGTGAGTATTTTGGAAAAAAAGTCTGTTGATGAACTTATTGAGAGCCTTCCAAAAAAGGAGCGCTATAACATGGATGATCTTGTTGATCTGGTTACGGTTCTGCGTGATCAGGATAAGGGATGTCCTTGGGATAAGGTTCAGACTCACAGCACTATAAAAAAGGACTTGCTTGAAGAAGTCTATGAAGTCATGGAGGCTATCGACTTCGATTCTCCCGAGATGATGAGGGAGGAACTTGGCGATGTGCTCCTGCAGGTGATATTCCATGTTGTGCTCGAAGATGAGAAAGATCATTTCGTGCTTGAAGATGTTATCACCGAACTTTGTCAGAAGCTGATAATCCGTCACCCTCATGTTTTTGGTGATGTTCAGGCGGATACAGTTGACAAGGTGCTCAGCAACTGGGATTCCATCAAGAAGGATACCAAGGGGCAGGAGAGCTTCACAGATACTTTGAAGAGTGTTCCTAAGAATTTTCCTGCACTTATGCGTTCGCAGAAGCTAGGAAAGAGAGCTGCAAGGGCTGGTGTGGATTTTGAAAAGTCCGAAGAGGACGGCACAGAGCTTGATCTGTATGCGGCTATTGAGTCTGCACTTAACAGGGTTAAGCAAGCCGATCAGAAAGAAGAGGACGCTTCGAGTGAGATAGGCGAGCTGCTTTTCCTTTGCTCGAATCTTGCAAGAAGACTTGACTGTGACGCTGAGGAATGTCTGGCGGACAGCTGCAACAGCTTTATAAAGAGGTTTGAGGATCTTGAAAAGCACAGTGCAGATCTAACGGAAGTATCAGCAGAAGAGCTGTACTCATATAAAGGAAATTAATGAATAAGCAATTGTTCGTTAAGGATAAAAATTTTTGGAGGTTTTAAAAAATGAACAAGGCAGAACTTATCAATGTTATCGCAGAGAAGGGCGGCTATTCCAAGAAGGAAGCTGACAAGGCTCTGGCAACAGTTCTTGATTCCATTACAGGTGCTCTGGAGAATGGCGAGAAGGTTACTCTCGTTGGTTTCGGTACATTCGAGGTTAGAGACAGAGCTGCTAAGGTAGCTATGAACCCTGTTACCAAGGCTCCTGTTGACGTTCCTGCAAGAAAGGTTCCCGCATTCAAGGCAGGCAGCGCTCTCAAGGCAGTCGTTGACAAGAAGTAATATATGCTTTTTAAGGCGGGCAGCATTGTCCGCCTTTGTTTTTTAGGAGGACTCATGAGATTAGATAAATATCTTAAAGTCACAAGACTAATAAAGCGCCGTACCGTTGCAAATGAAGCCTGCGATGAGGGCAGGATAATGGTCAACGGCAAGGTGGCAAGGGCTTCGTATGATGTGAAGATCGGCGATATCATCGAGATTGGTCTGGGACAGCGTCCTATAAAAGTCAAGGTGCTGAATGTCACCGAGTACGTTAAAAAGGAAAACGCTGCAGAGAATTACGAAGTTATAGGCTGATAATATCAGATGAATCATCTGATAAAATAAACGGAGGTGTTTTGAATGAAACAAATTACAGAAATGCTGAAAAAGGTAGGCGTGTTCTACATCGCAACTACAGATTCAAACGGTGATCCCCATGTACGTCCTTTCGGTGCGGTGGCTGAGATCGACGGAATGACTTGTATCTGTACAAGTAATCAGAAGAAGTGCTTCAAGGAAATGATCAGGCACAGCAGAGTTGAGATAAGCGGTATGTGCGGCGAGATGGAATGGATAAGGCTCACAGCTGATGTTATTAACCTTGACAGCGATGAAGTCAGAGCTGCTTTTCTGGAGCAGTGCCCTCAGGTAAGCGGACTGTACAGTGTAGGCGACGGCATTTTTGAGGTTTTGGCACTTCAGGAACCTGAGTGCATCAAGTATTCATTTAATGCTCCTCCCGAGAATATCTGACGGACGGGTAAGTATTCTTAATAAGCTGAAAAAACCGCAGGAATTTGTTTTCCTGCGGTTTGTGTTTTATCAGAATGGTGCTGCATTGTCATCATCGGAAGTATCGCTCACAGGTGCGGGCGGAAAATCTTCGGTTGGTGAAGGCTGTGCGGGAGCATTTGCTGGTTTCTTGTCAACAAAGCGCATCTCAAGACCGTTTATAGATATCTCGGGATCGTCAAGTGCAATTACAAGGCAGTTTCTGCCACCTATTATCTGGGTCTTGACCTTGTCAGCGCCACCCTTGCCGATGTTCACGGTTATGCTGGGCACAGAAACAACAGTCTTGTTCTCCACGAGATTAACTGCGGTGAGTGGCTTTTTGTCAGTCGCCTGTTCAAATACTCTATCGAGGTCAGCAAGCTTTTCCTGACTTACTCCTGCCTCCCAGAGTATCGAATTCATCTTCTGGCTGTCGATAGTAGCTATCTCGGTTTCGTGTGAAGTCTGGTCGATGTAATTCTGTATCTTGTCATTGACCTTGGTTATCATGTTGTAATCCAGTTCGTCACCAACAACTTTACCGAGTATCGAATGGAAAACTTCCTTTTCATTCTGACCAGTCATGGTGAACTCACAGCCAAGGAATTCTTCTATCATAGAAGTGTTAGGCTTCTTGGCGTTTTTACAGTAGTAAAGCACGCCGTTCACATCGGGTGCGCGATCGTTGAAAAGCGGGAACAGGAAACCGTCTGTTGGCAGCTCGATTATCCTGTCTGTGCTTTCTTTCTTGGCGATAGCGTTCTGCTCCTCGTTGTATATCAGACCATCGATACGAAGATTTACAGGGCAAATCGCGGTGATGATGAAGCTGTAATCCGAAGAATCGCTGTCCTCGTCTATCTCGTCCATCTTGGTCTTTTTGAGCACCGAGTAAGTGCAGTGTGCGGTGAATATGCTGTAAGTCGAAACATACTCCACCTTTTCAACTATTGAATTCAGAAAATTGTCAACTATCTCTTCATCGGCAAGTTTGCTTTTCAGCACGCCCCAGAGAAACTGCTGCTGACCGCCTTCGAGAATCGCATTTTTCGGGAACGGATATTCCAGCAGATTTGAACCTATCTTGCCGCTGAGAGTCTTTTTCAGATTAGCAAGGATAAGCTCACTCTCGTCCTGCGGCATAATGTTGTAAAGCTGGTTGGTCTTGCATTTAATATTTTTTTCTGCATCGACAAATGCGGTAACGACGCGGTTTATTGTAAAGAAATTGCAGTCGTCGCTGAAATTTTTCTTGATCTCGGCTATTTCCTTTTTGTTCATTTATGTACCTCCGTTTAAGAGAAAAGAGGGCCGCCACGCAGCAGCCCTCTGTCCTATAATTTCCTCGCCTTAAAAACCATTCGCCCAATGGTTCCGCCATATAATAATATAGCACATTTCTGATGATTTGTCAAGTACGGGACGGAAGATTTTTTCTTTTTAAAATTCAACAGATCACATTGTAGGAATGTATCGGTGATTGACTTTAAGTGCGATATGTGATATAATATTTTCGTTGGTTTGCAGGTTTTCGGCAGGGGACTGCCGCTGCGATATCTTACTGTATTTAGGGAGGTTATCATGTTCAAGAATAAGGATTTAAATACGGTTGGCGTAATAGGTGCTATGAAGCCCGAGGTCGATGCTATAAAGGGTCTGCTTAAAGATGGCAGCACTTATACTGTCAGTGGTATAGAGTTCGTTTGCGGCGAACTTTTTGGTATGAACGTCGTTGCGGCTGTGTGCGGTATCGGTAAAGTTTTTGCAGCTATATGCGCTGAGGCTATGATAGTTACATTCAAAACCGATGTTATAATTAACGCAGGTGTTGGCGGTTCGCTGACAGATAAGCTGGATATCGGTGACGCAGGTATAGCTTCGGCTGTTGTTCAGCACGATATGGATACCACACCATTCGGTGATCCTAAGGGTCTGATATCTGGCATAAATAAAGTTTATTTTGACTGCGATACTCACTGCGCTGATACACTCGCAAGCGCCGCTGAGGAACTTGGTATAAAGTACGAAAAGGGTGTTATCGCATCGGGCGACTGCTTTGTTAACAGCAACGCTAAAAGAGATGAACTCAGAAGTGAGTTCAATGCGATAATCTGCGAAATGGAAAGCGGTGCTATAGGTCATGTTTGCTATGTCAACGAAGTTCCTTTCTGCGTGCTGAGAACTGTATCCGATAACGGCGATGATGATTCCCACAATGATTATGCTCAGTCACTTGCAAAGGCTGCAAAAGCTGAGCTTGATATACTCGTGAGCTTTCTTAAAAAGCTCGGTGCTGAGAAAAATTAAGGAGGATAATTATGGAACTGATAGCAAGCTTTCAGGTGAATCACCTTGACCTTTTCCCCGGATTGTATGTGTCCCGCAGAGACTGCAAAGGTGAAGCTGTGACCACTACTTTTGATATGAGAATGACTGCTCCCAACCGCGAGCCCGTTATGGATACTCCTGCGATGCACACGATAGAGCATCTTGGTGCGACATATCTCCGCGGCTGTGCTGTTAAAAATGATGTTGTTTACTTCGGACCCATGGGCTGCCGTACAGGTTTTTATGTGATTTTCTTCGGTGCACAGACTTCCGAGAGCGTATATGATACCATAGTTGATATGTGTAAGTTCATTCTCGATTTTGAGGGAGATATCCCCGGTGCTAAGCCTGAGGAATGCGGAAATTATTCCGAGCAGAATCTCAATATGGCAAAGTACTACATCAGGCGTTACCTTAACGACCTCACCGAGAATAAGAGGTTCGTTTATCCTAAGTGATTTTTTCAAACAAATTCAAAGGCACTTCCGCCAAACGGAAGTGCCTTGTTTTATGACTTATGCTTGTGCTTGTTCAGCTTTTCAACTATGCTGTCTTTGAACAGGAAACCGAATATTCCCAGAACTATCGCCGCAAAAACAATGCAAAGTGCAGTCTTGAAATTCCCGTCTATCGCATTGCTACCCAGAGTCGTTGACATCAGTATCGCGGGTATGCGACATGGCATGACGTACATGAAAAAATCTCTGCGTTTTACTTTTGTCAGTGGTACGATATAGGATATTATATCCTTTGGTATTCCCGGTATCAGGTAGAGTATCACAAGTACCTTTATCAGCTTGCTTTCGTCCTGTAAGAATTTGTATTTCGTTAGATGTTTTTCATCTACGAAAGCTTCCACCAACGGTTTACCGAATCGGCTGACCATCATGAATATCACGAATGTGCCAAGCATCGTACCGCCGAATGATAGCAGGAAACCTATGAACCACCCGAAAAGTACTCCGCCTATTATCTGCACGGGCGGAATAACTGCGATTATCACCTGAAGTGCCTGTATCAGCGTGAATATCAGCATACTCTCAAAACCCGAATACTTTGTTTCAAGAGTCTCTTTCAGCTTGTCCATACCTTCTTCGGTGCGCAATGCTTTAATTAAGGGTATAGAAGCAAGTGTTGCCACAGCGAGTATCACCAGAATTACTATCATCGTGATTATCTGCACGCGGCGTTTATTGCGCCGCTTTCGGTGTTCATGTAGTGAGAAACTTTTGCTTTCTGTATTCTCCGTGATATGTTGTGTGTTTTCTTCTTTCATTTTGCTTATCTCCAAAACATATCATTTTCTCCGCAGTATCTTTTTGCGGAACCAGTTTATGTAGACTTCTATTGTCAGCGACAGGAATTTATCATACACCAGAAAACATATCTGCGCCTCAGCCCACAGCAGAGGCAGTGCGTACTTTCCGAAAAACTCGGTGCCTTCAAGCATATCCACCGATGTGAAAATAAACTTGAAGAGGTTGTAGTAAATCACTATCGCTATATTGAAAACTACAAGCTTGAATATCCAAACGAACAGCTTGTTTTTCTTTTTTGAAAGCCAGAACTGCAATATCGGGTAATACCCCATGAACAGTATGAACAGCAGGGAAGCTTCAAAATTCGGGGTGATGAATATGCAAAGCAGACTCACTGCGCAGTAATCAGCCAAAGCCCATTTGCTGTCTGTTTCAACTATCATCACGACCATCAGTACCCCTGCGAACACGGGTATCGCATAACTCAGCCCGGGCAAGAATGAACTGCAGAACATCAACAGCAGACAGACAGCCGCGCATATCCCGCCAAGTGCCACACGAAAAGCAGTCGTGCTGTTTTTATGTTTACTCATATAACATTGCATACGCCAAGTTTTTCGACCATGCAAACTCTCCTCGCATTAGTATTGTCGGCTGTGCCGTTGGTCATACCTATTGTTCGGCACAAATCACCATATTATATTTTAACATATTATTGTGTACTTTCTGTGATATTATCCAATATTGTGTCAGTGCATAAAAAATGTCCGAGAACATGATGTCCTCGGACAAATATCTTTTAAGCCTCAACGTCCTCGTCGGGAACGGGTCTTGAACTGCTGTCGTCATCATCATCGCTCTTGCTGCTGTTGTCCTTTTCCTTGAGCTCGATGTATGTACCTTCGTTCACTTCTTCCTCGGACTCGTCACTGCTGCTGTCAGAATCTTCCTTCTTTTCAGTGCGGTCATCGGGAGTGCCAACTGCGCCGGGCAGATAGTTCTCGAATATCAGAATAGAATCTTCAACGGAATCGATGTATGTATCGCTCTTTGTGGTTACTGCGATATATTCTTTGCCGTTGTACTCAACTACTGTTGCAAGAGTGTAGCCAGCTTCATCGGTGAAGCCTGTCTTACCGCCGAGTATCTTTGCGTCGCCGCTGCCGTCCTGATCTACGTCGATGAAGTAACCTTCAAAACGTGAGTGGAAAATGCTGTCCAGCTCGATGCCGTCTTCATATTCCTTAGTTGGCTTGGTTGTCCATGTCTTGGTGCAGAGTACCTTGCGGCAGGTCTCGTTCTCCATGCAAGCTCTTGTGATAACTGCTATATCCTGAGCTGTGGTGTAGTGCTGTTTGTGGTGCAGACCGCTTGCATTTGCAAAATTGGTATCGGTAAGTCCGAGTTCAGCAACCTTATCGTTCATCATCTTCACGAAGTTCTTCTCGTTGCCTGCGATAGCGTTTGCAAGACCGAGAGTTCCGTCAGCACCGCTGGGGAGAATAGCTGCGTAAAGCAGATCTTCCATAGTTACTTCATCGCCTGCAACAAAACCTGCACAGCTTGCGTTCTCTTCCTGCAGTGGCTCAATGTCCTTTTTGGTGAACTTGTACTTAGCCTGCATATCGTCGATATTTTCAACTGCTACCAGCAGAGTCATGAGCTTTGTCAGAGATGCGGGGTAGATCTTCTTGTTATACTTTACGCCTGCAAGGATCTCATTGGTCTCGCAGTCAAGCAGAACACCTGTCTGGCAGGTGATATCTTTCAGATTTATCGTATCATATTTTTCGGCGAGGACAGGAAGCATTGAAGGCTTCGGCTCGGGTATCAGCGAAGCAAGATCTTCCTCGCTTGTTGTTTCAATGTCGGTGGGTGTGAGGTCGTAGTCTGCTGATGTGGGAGCGCTCACACTTTCATTGGGCTTGATCGTCTTTCTGCCTGTGACTACCATCAGTGCACAGCTTACTGCCACGATGATGATCATTACCAGCAATGCGACAACTGCGGCGCCGCCCTTACGGTTACTGTTCTTCATTTCTCCTTACCATTCCTTTCAGATCTTTCTTATATTTTAAACCTCTTCGGTCAAAGTTTCGCTGCTGTCCTGCTTCATGATAGTATCATAGCAGTACCCGAGTATGTCCTTTCTGGTGACGATACCGATGAAGATACCTCTGTCATCGATGACGGGGATAAAGTTCTGATCCATGCTCAGAAGTATCAGATCCTCAACCGTTGAAGAAACGTTCACAGGTCGCATTTTTATCTTAGGTGGTATCTTTTCCAGCGGGAAACTTTCCATCTCGCGGATATCATACATTCCTTTTTCGACCATGAACCGCAGAAAATCACCCTCGGAAACTGTCTTGACGAACCTGCCCTCTCTGTCGATGACAGGCACGGCTGAGTAACCGTGGTTCTTCATTTTTTCAAGGGTCTGCCTTGCAGTGCAGTCATTGTAAAGATATTCTATGCACGCTTTTGGGTGCAATAATTTCAAGATATTCATTGTATCGGGATCCCTCTCAGATTTTGTCTCCGTAGGTATATACCAGCGAAGTCAGTTCCTCATAGGATATGTTTTTCAGTTTTTCGTCATTCATTGCGGCAGAAGTCAATTCATCTGCGCTAACCCCGCTGGTGACGAATATCGCCTGACAATAACCCAGCTTCTGCTCGGGGGTCATCACGCCAAAATCCACAAGACCTGACAAGAATGACAGATCAAACACCGACTTATCAACAGCTGTTGTCTGACCGTCGGTGGTAAGCATTTCATCATCAGAACCGTAGGATAACTCCTGAATAGTTCTTGTCTCTTTCATACCCTCATCGCCGTTTACAGCTTCGACCATGTATGTGGTGGTATATTTCGCGGGAAGCCCTGTTTCCTTATCGAAATAAAAATCCATAACGGTTATATATGAGTTGGCTGTATAGGTGTATTCCTCGACATCATAGATCTTAGCGTCCTCAGCATTTATATGCGTATCGGTAGCAGGAAGATCCTGATCGACAACCGTTTCGATAAGACTCACAGGTGTTGCTGAATTTCTTTTGCGGTAGATTCCGCATACGTTGTCGAAATCATAAGATGTTCCGTCAACGGTTATAAAACCGCTTGTGCCGATATCATTGGTCTGGAGTTCGTAATAGCTTTCACCGTCTTTGAGCCTCAGGATCTCGGTCTCGTTTCCCGAAGCATCGGTATAGGTCAGCTTTATACGGTACTGATCGCTTTTCAGCAGGTCATAAGCCTGTCTGATATGCACACCGTCCTGAGATGTGACAGAATCGACCTCACCATCAGTAACTATTTCGTCCTGAGCACTTTCAGCGGCAGCGGTGCTGCTTGTGTTATTCTTTTTCGCCGATTTGCTTTTCTTGCTTTTTTTTTGACTGCACGCTGTACATGAAAATGCCAGCATGGCAGCTGTCAGCACAGCGGCGAGCTTATAAATCTTCATTGTTCATTTCCTTTCGCGTCAAATGGATTGTTCCCACAGATGCACATATTAATTATACACCCCGCCACCCCTTATGTCAAGTGAAATTTTCGCGGGTAACTCCAGCCAAATTTAGTTAAAAGGACAATTTTTTGCCCCGCAAAACAGCGAAGTCTGCTGGTCTTGCGGTGTGGGTATCATCTGTTTCGCTGTCTTCGTTCATATCTGCTGTGACAGTCTTGTCAAAAACGAAGCTATCTGAATAAAAAAGCCCCGCCGAAGCGGGGCATGAGCTTACCTGTAAGCCGGGTTTTGTCGTGTACGTCAATCTATCTAGGCTGTACGTTGCCGCACAGCTCAAGCCACCTACGGCTTCGGGTCTGACGAGCAGCCATTGACCATTCTGCCGCCATTGGTGTTGCATCGGATAAGGTTTACATGGCAGTGACATCTCTGTCACTCCGGTGGGCTCTTACCCCGCCTTTCCACCCTTACCGCATTTCTGCGGCGGTATATCTCTGTTGCACTGGCTCGGAGGTCGCCCTCGGCTGACGTTATCAGCTATCCTGCTCTGTGATGCCCGGACTTTCCTCATAAGCGTTGCCGCTTCCGCTGACGTATAGTATGCTCACAAATGTTATCATAACATATTTCGCTTGATTTGTCAACGTTTGATACCGTAGAATCCGCTCTGCATATAGGAATGCCAGAATATCTCCGCGCAAGTGAATCCTGTCTTTTCAAGCAGTTCAAGATGTTCCCTTACGTTTATCGGAAAGAATTCCGTGCCGTATCTCGCGATATGCGCCTGCACATCATCTTCGGATCGTCCTGCATCCCTTTGAAAACTTTTGACCCTTTCTAACAGGAGATTCTTTCCGTCTTCGCTGAATGGTGCTGTGTTTTCAAAGCAGATGAACAGCCCGCCTTTTTTCAGCGCTTTATAACAGTTTGCAACGGCTTTTTCACGGGTAGCGCGGTCGAAATAGTTGTGGGATTGTATCGCCGTAACTACATCGAACTGTTCTTTAAAATCAAGTTCCTCCGAACCGGCTTTTACGAAACTTATATTTCTGCCAGCAAGCTTTTGTTCAGCCACAGCCAGCATACTCTCCGATGGGTCGCATAGCATAAGTTCCGATAGTTCAAGTTCTTTCACTGCCCGCGCTCCGAGATTTCCGCTTCCGCAGCCTGTATCCAGCAGTGCTATCTTTTCGTTTTGAAAAACTGTTTTTATCAAGTCGAATATCTGGTCATAGATCATATCGTACATTGGTATGACTTTTCTGATGTTTAAATCGTACTCCGCTGCTGTGAACGGAGTTTTGTTTTTATCTGACATTATTCAGCTCCTTTTGCAGCGAAAGCTTCAAATTCATCAACAGGCATGGGCTTTGCAAAATAATAGCCTTGGAACATTTTACAGCCCATTTCTGAAAGCTTTTCGTACTGCACTTTTGTCTCAACACCCTCTGTAAGTGAACCTATCCCCAGTTCATTTGTCAGCCGCAGAATATTTCTGAGTATAGTTTCCGAACGGTTCTTGTTGTCAGTCGATGACAGGAATTTCATATCAATTTTCAGTACATCAACTGGCATATCTTTTAACAGATTCAGCGAGGAATATCCACTGCCGAAATCGTCCATTTCGACAATGAAACCCTCTTCCTGAAATTTTGCAAGAAGCTTCATTTTCTCCTCAGCATCGATCATCATGATTGTTTCGGTTATCTCTATCCTGAGATTTGCTGGGGAGATATCGTATTCTTTTACCAGACTGCTTATCTCTGAAACCACGTCAGTAAAATAGAAATCCTTTGGTGATATATTCACTGATATGAAAAGGTCAGGAAAATCATTTTTCCATTTTTGGAGTATGCTGCACGCACATCTCCACATATGTTTGTCCAGTTCGACTATCATTCCGTTCTTCTCAAAAACAGGAATGAAAGATATGGGTGCCATGAAACCTCTTTCGGGGTGTATCCACCTTGCGAGGGCTTCTGCACCGATAACTTTTCCATTAGCGTCTGCTATGGGCTGTAGATATGGTCTGATCTGCATGGTATCTATGGCTTCTGCAAGTGAAGCTGATATTTTCTGATCCCAAAGAACTTTTTCACGCAGCTTTTTATCGTAGTAAGCTATATGGGTGTTGTACTCATCGCTTATAGTTGATATTGCAAGATGTGCTCTGTCGAACATCATCGGTACATCTGAATCTTCATCAGAAAGTTCATATACGCCGATATGCACAAGTATGTGGTACTCAACTTTGCCATCTCTTACGATGAAGTTTGACAACCTCTTGTCCACTTCATCTGCTTTGAATTCTTCTTTCGGCATGAAAATGCCAAAGGTATCTCCGCCAAGTCTGCCGTAAATACATCTTGGTGACATGAACGAACGTATACCGTCTGCAAGCTGGATTAGCGCACGGTCGCCGAAAGCCATGTTGAATATATCATTGATTAACTTAAAATCCTTGATATCTACGAATATTGCATAGTACTGAGTTTTTTCGTTTTCACACAATTTCTTGTATATCTGTTCATAGAAACAGTACTTGGTGTAAAGTCCTGTCAGGCTGTCATGATTTGAACGGTACAGTTCAGCACGTATCTTATTTTGTTCTTCGGTGTTGTCACGAATCGTCAAAAATGAACCTGCAAGCTTCTGCGAACTGTCATTAAATGAACGCAGAGTGAGGGAATAATAGCTCTCATTTTTACCCGAACCAATGACTTTATTATCTTCCCATGCGTAATCACTGTGCTGTATTTTTCCGAATATTTCTTCAAGCCGTTCGGAAACTTTTTCAAGGTCTTTTGCACCCAGCTGAGTTAATTTCAGACCTGTTTCGTTACTCCATATGCAGTTGAAATTCGGATCGAAAACGAAAAGCGCTTCGGGCATATCCGACGCGATATTTGAAAGCATACGGTCAAGAAGTTTCAGCGGTCTGTAATTCATCGAAAGATAATAAGCCAGCAATCCGAATGAACCAAGACCTATCATCGAACGATTTATTGGACTCTGTGAGAAAATATAGAATGCCTGCCAAAGAGTTATAAATATCATCGTCACAAGAATGACCAGATATTTTTCCTTGTATATCTTTGGCATCCTGACTGTCATTACAAGGAATATCGCAATAGTCGCACCCATGATGCTGAACAGCACTATCCTGTGAAAGTGCATTCCTATCTTAGGTACAAGACTGTAATACGTCGCACCTTGGGCTTCTATGGGTGATACATCGAATATATGTCCGAAAACCAGATTCAACAGTAAATGAATTATGTCAGCGCCCAGAAGAAAGATTATTGTTTTTATAGGTGTTTTATGCTTTCCAGTCACGCTGCAATATGCTGAGGTGAAATTTACCAGCGCAAGCGCCATAATGTTCATGCCTATAAAATACGAATAATATCCTGTTAACGCCAGTGTTCTTGTATGGGCGCCGATTATTATCAGGTTGCCGAACAGCGGCGGTATAAGGGCAATGTCAAGCAGTGCCACTGCTTTTCCGATAGACTTCGGTGATCTGTAAGCCATAAAAGCACATATGCCCAGACCCAAAGCTATGAGTGTGTATATAAAGGAAAAAGTTATCCTGAAATCTACGTAGTTTAACAAATATCATCACCACACTTTCTATAATGTGTATTTATCATTGAGAAAGCTTTTTGAGTTCTTTTTTGTTGGCATACATTCTGCTGTCAGCCAACTCAAATACTTCCGAAACTTTTTGGTGAATGGTTGGTTCGTATTCTGCAAGCCCCGATGCTAGTACTGGGGCGTCATTTTTTTCACAGTTTTCCAGTACCTGCCTGCGAAGTTCTTCAAAAAGCTCGTCTTTATGCTGATAGTCATATTCTCTTAGGATCACTGCAAATTCATCGCCGCCTATACGGTATACTGGACTGTGTGTGAATATGCTGCATATCAGTTGGCAGGCAGCACAGATGTAGTCATCGCCCGCTTTATGACCAAGAGTATCGTTTATTATTTTCAAATCGTTGAGATCGCATATCAGCACTGCAAAAGGTTCACAGCTACATTGGTCAATGCTTCTTTGAAGAGCGCTCTCTGTTTCCTGATAAGCATTCTTGTTCTTTACGCCTGTCAGTTTATCGTTCATTGCTTTTGCCGTCGCGGAGATTAGCTCGCTCTTGTATTTGTTTTCAAGTTTGACCTGATCGTCTATATTTGCAATACCGAGTATGATATGGCATCTGTCTTCAGCCCATGCCACGCGCAGGTTGACATAGCTATAACTGCCGTTTATCAAGTGTTTGTATCTCAGCGAGAATGAATCGTTGTTGTTCAGTCGTTCCAGAAGATTTTCTTTATAAAGTGTATCGATGACCATTTCACGGTCATTTTCATAAACGAGTTTTTTTACGATACCCGGAACATCACCAAAGAAATCACTGCTGTTTTTCAGAAGTGTCAGCGCGCCTGATTCACCCGTTGCGCTGTACAGTGAGTATGCACCCGAACTTATATCCACATAATATATAGAGTCATATCTGTAAGCAAGTGAATTGAGTATCTGGCTGTAAGTTTTGCTTTTCTTTTCCAGCTCTTTGTTAGCCAGCTCTTTCTTCATCTGTTCGTCGATATTCTCGACACCTATTATAAAGTGTGTTTTGTCGCTTGACCACATAGCAGAAAGTCGGGTATACTTGAAAGTTCCGCCAAGGAGTAAACGGTATTTTATGCTGAATATCTTCTGTTCTTTTAACTTGTCTGTGATGTATTCTTTACGCATAATTTCAAGAACACGTTCTTTGTCATCACAGAATACTACCCTCATGGCATTCTTGCGGGATTCACCGAAAAAGTCTGAACCTGTTTTCGGTATATCCAGCTCATCGTATTCCGTGCTTGCAGAAAATTCGGTGTATGTTTCATTTTCTGCGTCAACGTAGTATATAGTATTATAATAGGAAGCAAGACTCTGGGCTATCTGGTTGTATATTTTTCTTTCTCTGCCGAGCCTTTCGGCTTCAAGTTCCATACGAACTTCTTTATCAATGTTTGTTACGCCAAGTATGAAAAATTGATCGTCTGTGCTCTGTCCTCGTATAAGTCTGAGAGAATGATAAACAGGCATGCCGTCAATCATCAGGCGGTAGACTATGTTCTGCATAGTCTTGTTCTTCATTTCACGCATTAAGGTCTCTTTATCTAAATGCTCGGTGAAGATATGCCTGTCTTCCTCGTAAACCACACGCTCAACATCTATTTTAAGCTGCTCGAAAAAGTTCTCCCCCTCGGAACTTGTTATCAGTGATCTGAATTCAGGGTCCATAGCATAGGAAACATATTCGTTTGTTATTGCATTTACGTAATAAACGCTTGAATAGTCGCATAGTAAAGCGTCAGCTATCCTGCCGTAGATCAGTTCGCTGTTCATTGTAATAAATACCTCCGTATTATTTTCGCCATGTGGACAGGCAAAAAAATGCTATCACGTATTCACAGCTCGGTAATATTATGTTATATTATACCACATATTTTATAAAAAGTAAAGTAATTCCGAAACAAAAATGTAGATTTTGTTAATGCGCGTCTGAGAAAAAATCGGATAACGCAATTCTGTTACGGTTTTGCGTTATCCGATGTATCATCAGTAATTTGGATTATTTTCGCTGATATCCGGTTCGGGAATAAATATTTTGACGCCGAGTTTGGTGTTGTATCTCCAGAGGTCTTCGCCGTAACACCAGACAATGAAAATCGAAGATGATCATTGATTTCTTTTTTACGAATTCGTCGGTTCCACAGAATACAAAGGCATTCATTCTCTTCATTTATCCTGTTTCTTTCGGAACAACGTCTGATGTATGCTATGCTATACATAAAAATATAGTCAGTTGTTTTTTATGATGAAACCTCATAATATTAAAAGTGTAATTTAAATGATAAATTCTTAATTTTTATAGCAAAAAAAGGCTGTTCAAAAATTGTTGATTTGTACGCTTATATTTTAACGGCTATGCAAACATTTGCACTAATCATTTATTGCGCATGAACTTGCAAATATTGCGTTCTTGCGGAAAATGCTCATCTTACGATACTTTTGGCGATTTTAAATAATATAAAAATAATCGCAATTATTATTTATACATAAGCAAAAAATGAATAGAAAAACCATTGGTTCAGTTGTATAATAATATCAGAAAATAAAACAGTTCATTAACCGAAAGGAAGAAAGTAAAATGAAGCTTTTTGTTGATACCGCTAACGTAGATGACATTAGAGAGGCAGAATCACTTGGTGTTATTTGCGGCGTTACTACTAACCCTTCTCTTATAGCTAAAGAGGGAAGAGTATTTGAAGAAGTTGTCAAGGAGATAACTGAGATCGTTGACGGCCCTATTTCCGCAGAGGTCATCTCTCTTGAAGCTGATAAGATGGTAGAAGAGGCTATTCCTCTTTCCAAAATACACAAGAATATCGTTATTAAGCTGCCTATGTGCGCTGAAGGTCTGAAAGCCTGCAAGAGGCTGACCGAAATGGGCATAAAGACAAACGTAACACTGATATTCTCTGCTGCACAGGCTATACTTGCTGCAAACGCAGGCGCTACCTACGTTTCTCCATTCCTGGGCAGACTTGATGATATAGGCATGACAGGTATGGAGCTTATCGAGGAGATAGTTGATATCTTCTCTGTACAGGGCATCAAGACCGAGATCATTGCCGCTTCCATCAGAAATCCCATACACGTAGTTGACGCTGCAAGAGCAGGCTGTGATATCGCAACTGTTCCTATGGGCGTTATCAGACAGATGATCAAGCATCCTCTGACTGACAACGGTATTGAGCGTTTTCTTAAGGACTGGGAGACTGTTCCCAATAAGTAAAGCATTCAACTTGGAATGAATATACTCCAATTTCCACCTTATTTTCTAATCTCGGGTATTCCGGTACACCCTGGCAAGGCGACAGTTCTACCCCGCTGAACGCCTTGTCTGCGGAACCCGAACAATGAAAAATGCTTTCCATTCTCCTTTTATTTCATATTATATATTCCTTCTGACAGACAGCCGAGAGCTATTTCGGCTGTTTTGTTCTTTTTACACGGGCTTTTCTTAACAAATATGAGTCCTATAGTATGGTCATTTAGCTGGAAAATGTCTACTTTGAATGTTAAGAAACGCTGAAAAATTGGTCAAAAGTGCTATTGACGAGTAAGCTTGACTGTGGTACAATGCTATTGTATCTTTATAACCAAGAATTGTATTTTTTATTCAAGAAAGGAAATGTATAATGAAAAAGTACATAGCTATTATTTGTGCACTGACAATGTCTTGTGCTATCTTCGCTTCATGCGGTAAGAAGGATTCCGATAAGGACAGCAAGAATTCTAAGGGTACATCCGTTACAACTGACGCTGAAACTTCTGCCAAGGAGGAAGAGTCTACCCTTGTTACTGCAGAGAATAACCGTACAAAGGCTTTCTATGATTCTCTCAATACTAAGAAATTCAAGATGACTTTTGAAACTACATCCGATGAATCTGAGAAATCAGTTACAACTGTTGAGATGAATGGTGATAACTACCGTCTTGGCGTGGTAGTGGGCGAAGGCGAAAACGAAATGAAGAACGATATGTACCTTATTGACGGTGTAATGTATGTTCTCGATTATAGTCAGAAAGTCTACTATAAGGATGAAAATCCCAATGAGATGTATCTGAATGTTGAACCTGGTATGTACACTATGGGTATCGAGTCTAACTATGTTTTTGTAAGCAGCGAAGAAACCGATGACGGTATGTTCTGTGAGAAGTACTATGCTCCGGATATTTTCACCGGTGAGATTCCCACGAGTGAAGAGGACGGAAATGCTACTGTTTTCAAGTACTACTATAATGCTGACAGCACTCGTCCCGAAAAGATCGAATATACCACATATGGCATGACTCAGACTACTGTTATCACTGAATGCTCTCTTGAAGATATCAAGATCGAGCTTCCTGATCTCACAGATTGGACAGATAACACCGACGCTGCAGTAGATGGCGGCGCTGCAGTAGATGCTGATGTTGCAGATGCAGCAATAGAAGAATAATCTTTAGCAGTCATATAAAGATAGTAAATTTAAGACCTCTCGCACATTGCCGAAATCGGTGTGCGTGAGGTCTTTTTGTTGTGTATGGATTTTATTTTGTTATCTGATCGTTTAGCTTGATAGCAGAGATATTGTAATAGTTATATGTTGAATTCTTAAGATTTCTTTCTATGCGCTGGTTTATATATTCTGTACCTGTCATATCTTCATCTGCGTATTTGTCGTTCATATATTTATTCTGAACAAGTTCTTCGTACTGTTCTTCGGTTATAACAGCGGCTGCATCAGATGAAAGATCACACATCTCGGTTATATCCTGGAAACTCAGCTGTTCTGAACAGTATTCCATATTATATCTAGCGATTATAGCATCAGGACGAGAGAAGCAGAGCAGGGCAAACATCAGGGTGAAAGTCACAGCTGCTGAACGAATAAAAGCGAAGTTAGCTTTGAACTGCCTGATTATAACATATACGAACATCAGCGCTGTCAGCACCATGAACCATGTGGTGTAAACGCGAAGCTGTGTCAGCCCGTAATTCTGGATATAAAGCACCATCTTGCTTATTGCTGTTGCAGTGATGAGAATCGTGAATACGGATATCATCACCGTGTAGAATCTCAGTGCGCGGGGCTTTTCATCGCCTGATTTTTTCGAGAAAAAGTTGATCGCGAATATAACGGCTGCGTTTATCAGTTCTATTGCAAATAGTTCAAAGAATCCGCGTCTTGCATATTCTGCGTAGCTGTAATTATCGGGAAGCTTGTTCATAAATGCAGAGAGAAAATAGTTTGCCTGAGAAATAAAGAACAGCACGTAAAGCAGACATATTGGAGTAACCGCAGTGTAGACTGCGGTGTTTGAAACAAAGCGAAGTCTACTGATAAAAGATGTGCATTTTTCCTCGTCGAGAGTGCGTGCTTTCTCTGCGTGAGTATGCGAGTATAACAGTCCGAATAAATACCCTGCAATTGGAATGGATAAAATAATTCTTCCAATTATTACAGGTATATTGTCGTAATTGAAAGCTTCTGAAAGCTTGGTGAGCATTGCTTCAACGCCTGCGTCAGCTGACATCAGAAGTCCTGCAACAACTATTGTCAGAGGAGTCGCGAGGATAAGTCCACCGATGGCGGCTTTGATATTCGCGCCTGAGTTCTTTGCGTTAATAGAACTTCCAACTGCAGAGAATTCTTTACCCGAATGTGATATCGGATTTCCTACTGAGCATTTGAGAAACTCAAATGCTGCAAATCTTCCGAAAAGCTTCTTTTCAGCGCACACGCAGTACACCAGATAAGCGCCTGCAGGCAGCAGGAATATCATATCCAGTATCTTGATGAAGTCATTTGCTGTCAGTGAGAATACCGTTGAAAAAGCTATCATCACAGCAGTCCAGATCTTGTGGGAGATTTTGAAAGTGTGATCTGTCTTTTTCAGATATCCGACTGTCAGCGCTATCATCAGCAGACAAAGTCCTGTTGTGAAGAATCCCGTAGTGTTGCTAATAGCGAACTGCACAATTCCGTAAGCAATTGCAAATGCGGTGAATGCCAAGATCTTTTCGCCTTTTGTGAATACAGGCTTTTCTTTGACTAATGACGGATACGGTCCGAAAGTAGTTGGTAAAGTTTGTACATCGGACTGAGATATGTTTTCCTGCCCGTTTGTTGGGTTAATGGTTTCCATTTTGTGTTCCTCCCGATCTCTTTTCTGTCGATACGGCTTTTATTTTACGATCATATATATATCCGTTATGTTGTGCTCTTTTCTCTTGTGTCTGATAAACTGTACTATTCTTTTCGGTATTCCAGGATGTCTCCCGGCTGACAATCCAGCACCTCACATATCTTATCTAGGGTGGAAAAACGTACAGCTTTTGCTTTGCCTGTTTTGAGTATAGACAGGTTTGCCGCGGTGATACCGATTTTTTCTGCAAGTTCATTTGATGATATCTTCCGCTTTGCCATCATCACATCGAGGTTAACGATTATCGCCATGATCCCGCCTCCTCATATTGTGAAATCATTTTCTGATTTCAGTTCTATCGCTTTTTCAAAGACGTTCTTCACGACCCTGATTATCAGTCCGAGGAACATCGCGAAAAAAGCAGTGAACAGAAATTCATACCGCCACAGGCTGAAAAATGTCATCGTAAGTCCTGCAAAAACACAGCACCAGGATATCACTCTCAGGCAGAGTGCGTTCTGCGGAATGAAAACTTCGTCTTTTGAGATGTTTGAAAGCAGCTTGTGAAGCGAAGCTACCGCTATAAGTGCGAAAATATCGCATATGCATATCATCGCAGTGACTGCACCTGTTAGATTGCTTTTAATAACTCCTTTTCCTACCGATATAGCGCTGAACCATCCTGCGATTATGTAGGATGTGAACATTAGCACTATCAGCAGGAAAAACATTCCCAGCACCAGAAGCCTTGAAAGCCTCAGTGATTTCATCTGTGACCAGCCTGTTAATTCATTTACCATGGTAATGACCTCCAAATCATTTTTGCCGCGGGGCGTCCCACGAGCTTGATTGTATTATAACACATATAAATTCGTTTGTCAATACCATTTTATCGAAAAACGGTAAGAAAATTTTGAGGAACGAAAATTCAATATTGTTAATCATCTTGAAAACCTGCCGAAATTTCTGTTGACAATGTGGCGTAAAAGTGCTATACTGCGTAAAAAGAAAGATTTTTACCAGTTGAAAACAAATATAAAGGGGGCATAAAATGTCAAAAACAAAAAATGATGATGTATCCCTCGGACGGTTCATTAGTCTGGTGCTTCGGCATGAACCTTCTGCGGCGGGTATTGAACTCGACAGCGAGGGTTGGGCTGATGTTGGTGAATTGATTCGAGGAGTCTGCAATACCGGAAGAAAACTGGATATGGAAACACTTGAGCGGATAGTTCGTGAAAACAACAAGCAGAGATATTCATTTAATGAGTATAAAACAAAGATAAGGGCTAATCAGGGGCACAGCATTGATGTTCATATCGATATGAAGATTATGATGCCCCCTGATGTGCTTTATCATGGAACTTCTGACGCATTTCTCAATAGTATAAAGGAGAAAGGTATACTAAAAATGTCGAGGCAGTATGTGCATCTTTCAAAAGATATGGAAACTGCGATTAAGGTTGCCAAGCGACACGGTAAGCCTGTTGCGCTCGTTATCGATACTGCTAGAATGTCTGCTGATGGTTTTGTTTTCCGACTTTCTGATAACGGAGTATGGCAGAGCGAAGATATTCCGTGGAGGTACGTCGCTGAAATAAAATATCCTTGATAACAAAAATACCGCACCTCTCATGTCGAGAAGTGCGGTACACTTTTATGTACTGTTATTTTCTTAAATAAGCTTCCAACCTGTAAATCGGCATACCCATATCGGAAAAACGTTTTTCGTATTCGGTGACGATATTGCCCTCAAATCCGCTGTTGTGCAGGTCGAGGGATATGTTTTTCAGACCATAGCCGTTTTCGGAGAACTGTTCAAGGGAGAATTCAAAAAAGTGCATATTATCGGTCTTTTGATGAATCTCTCCGCCCTCAGCCAGCAGACGTTTGTATATCTCAAGGAATTCACCGTGAGTAAGCCTGTGGTTGGCATATGTGTTTTTAGGATAAGGACAGCTGAAATTAAGGTAAATGCGCCTTATTAGCCCTGCGGGGATAAAGCAGTCCAGATATCTTGCGTTGCCCCTCATGAATCGGACATTTTCTATACCCTGTGCGATGACAGCTTCGGCAGCATCAACAATGACATTCGAGCTGACCTCAACTGCAAGATAGTTCACATTCGGATCACGCTTTGCCAGTTCGCAGATGAACTGACCTTTTCCGCAGCCAATTTCCAGCTCGACGGGATTATCGTTGCCGAATATTGACGCGATATCAAGCAGGTCGCGGTCATCCTTTACAGAAAAATCGAGCACATCGCGGTCAAGGTAGAGTATCTTGTCGCCGCAGGCTGCAAGCCTTTCTTCAAGGTTGTTTTTTCTTCTCATTCTCATATATATTACTTCTCCTTACTGTACAATAATATGTACTCGGTTATCCTATCTTCTTTTTTTGAAAGGCGAAGTTCTTCTGCCTTTTTTCAGTTTGTGCAAGAAATAATCCTGATCGGAAGTCACTCTCTTCCATTCGGTGGCAGAACCTGTCAACGGGTCGCCGAAAGGGTAGACCGAGAGCATTATCTCGGGCAGACCTTCTCCGTCATAAAGAGGAGTTACACGGAAAGTCAGCTGGTTGGCAAGCACATTCAGAAATTCTTCCTTTGTAGAAGCTGCGCTCGGGTCGTATTCGGGCAGCTTTACATCTGTGAATTTAGCCTGGTATATCATTTTGCCGTCAGCCTTTTTCACAAGAGGGAAGTCGTACCTTTTTGGAATGGCTTTTCCGTTCACGGTCTTTACGAAAGTAAAGTCGGTGAAGCGGACTATACCGTTGTTCACGGCTTCTCCCGAAATTGTGACACAGATACCCGCATCGGAGGCAGCACCTATATTCTGCATACTGAAAGAGAAAGGCAGTTCGTTTATCATGATCTCACCGCAGCCCACCATTTTAAGGCAGGGCTTGCCTGATGCCACGTGGTCGCCGAAAATCTCTTTAATCTCATTTATTGCTTTGTTATTGCTTTTACTCATACTTCAAACAGCACCCTTGTTCCGCCGCAGTTACGGATAGTCAGCACATGGCAGGCGCCATCGCCGAACACTCTGTCCATCTCGGCTTTGAATTCTTCAAGTTTGTTATTGGGGACGAATGCCTGTATAGTTCCTGCGAAACCGCCGCCGTGAACTCTGCAAGCACCCTCTCCGCCAAGTATCTTTTTGGCAAGATACAGTGCGATTGTCAGTCCTTGTTCGCGAACATTTACTGCCGCAAAAATGTTTTGCAGGTAAGCGAGAGACGAATCGCCGCTCTCATTTATAAGCCGCAGAAATTCGCTGAATCTTCCATGTTCAAGGGCTTCTGCCTGCTTAGCGACTCTCTCGTTCTCATCGAAGAAATGCAACGCTCTGAGAACGGCTCTGTCGCCGCATTTTTCTCTTAGCGTGACGATATTTTCCATAACATCGTCCTTTGTTATCTCGCGGAGAACTGTTTTACCGAAATGCTCAGCAATGCTTTTCATCTCTGGCGGTATAGCAGCATATTCTGGAGTGAGGTCGGCGTGACTGCCCTTGGTATCGATTATACAGAGATAGTGTCCGCTCTCGGCAAAATCATATTCTATGCACTGAACCAGCGGAGTATCTTTGTCCTTAAAATCAATGGTTATCAGTCCGCCGACAGATGACGCCATCTGATCCATCAGTCCCGAGGGCTTTCCAAAGTGAACATTTTCAGCATATTGTGCGAGCTTTGCAATCTCAACATCGTTTATCTCGCCGTCGTTGTAAAGTCCGTTGAGTATCGTTCCGATTATGACTTCATAAGCGGCTGATGAAGAAAGTCCCGAACCCTGCAATACTTCGGATGTCATATAGGCTTTGAAACCGCCCAGCTTGTGACCTTTTTTCTTGAAACCGTCAGCCATACCGCGTATCAAGGCGGAAGAAGTGTTCTTCTCGTCGTCGCGGGGTTCGGTGTCGCAGATATCAACGACATCGGTAGGAAAGCCCTCTGACTTAACGGTGATATAGCCATCGTCTGTTGGAATTACCGCGGCGATGATATCAAGTGAAACTCCCGCAGCAAGCACACAGCCGAGGTTGTGGTCGGTGTGATTTCCGCCAACTTCCGTTCTGCCGGGCGCGCTGAAAAAGAACTGTGGTTTTGCGCCGAAATACTTTTTGAATTCAACAGCCGCACTTCCGTAGCGTTGAAGCTGTCTTTCCATATCGTCTTTGGTATATATCTTACCCATTGAAAGAGTCTTCATGCTGATATCCTCCGTTCATTAATACCCCATATCTGTTACCCTGTACCGCCTGTAAGACGTTATTATTTTATTATACTATATCACGCTAATTTTTGCAAGTATTTTTCCTTAATTTATTGACATATTATCATGTATGTATTATAATGGTAAAGAAAGGAAAGTGATATATATGAAAATCTTTATATTATTGACATCAGTATGCGTCCTTCTTACCGGATGCGGTGCGGTGAACAAAAAAACTTCCGATGATGTTGAATCATCTCAGATAGTAAATCCCAGCACTCCGTGTGTCATACGTGATTCGGATCACAGCATGGTGACTTCAGACGGACTTATAAGTGAGAGCTTTGAATATTATTTTATCGACAAGAATACTGTTGCGGTAGATGTTACTGTAACAAATAACGGTGAAAGAGAAGTAAGTTTTAACTGCACTCCTCATATCTGGGCGGAGACGGATCTGACTCCTGAGGATTTCAGTTATGCATGGACTCAGCAATATATCTATACGGATATCGAACCGGGTGAAAGCACTGTGCTTACGGCGAATTATTCACTCCTTGAAGATGGCTGGTCAAGTACTGATCTCCATATCAAGCTTTTTTGTGATTTTGATAACTATCGTTATGACCCATATGAGATGCAGTACGATTTCACTATTTCTTATGATAATGTAGATTGGAAGGATTAATATTTTCTTGTTACCATATAATGTAAATTAGCTGGGCGAAACTAAACTGTAACAATATGATATATGATATTTATTCGGCGGTGCAGGGTATGCACCGCTTTTTTACTGCCTGAAACGGCGCTTATTTGACTATTGATATAAAAGTTATTTTATACCTATTGCATTTTGGGGCAAAATGTGGTATAATCATTTTATATATTTTATATTGTATCACGTGTTTGTGAAAAATAACTATCAATGAAGGCTGTTAAGAACAGTCCTGCATGAAAGGAAAGATGGCTATGAAAAAACTGATGCTTGGTAATGAGGCATTTGCAAGAGGTCTTTACGAGGCTGGCTGTAAAGTCGTTTCGTCTTACCCCGGCACACCCTCTACCGAGATAACCGAGGCTGCCGCTAAGTATGAGGAGATATATGCTGAGTGGGCACCCAATGAGAAGGTCGCTATGGAGGTTGCACTGGGTGCTTCTATCGCAGGTGTTAGAAGTTTCTGCGGAATGAAGCACGTTGGTCTTAACGTTGCGGCTGACCCTCTTTATACCGCAGGATATACCGGTGTTACAGGCGGTATGGTAATTGCTGTTGCTGATGACCCCGGAATGCACTCTTCACAGAATGAGCAGGATTCCCGTCACCACGCTGCGGCTTCAAAGACTATGATGATCGAGCCCTCGGATTCTGCCGAGTGCAAGGAATACACCAAGATAGCTTTCGAGCTTTCCGAAAAGTTCGATGTTCCCGTTATTGTCAGAATGTCTACAAGAGTAGCACACTCTCAGTCAGCAGTTGAACTCTGCGACAGGGAAGAGAGGGAAGCTATCCCTTACGAGAAGAACGCTGCAAAGTATGTTATGATGCCCGGCAATGCTATCCGCAGACACCCCATCGTTGAGGACAGAATGAGAGCAATCGCTGAGTATGGCGAGAACTGCCCCCTCAACACCGTTGAGTATAATGACACCGAGATTGGTGTTATCACCGCAGGTATCTGCTATCAGTACGCTAAGGAAGCTCTGGGCGACAAGGTAAGCTACCTGAAACTGGGTATCGTTAACCCCATGCCTGTTAACATCATCAAGGATTTCGCTTCAAAGTGCAAGAAGATAATCGTTATCGAGGAACTTGACGATGTTATCGAAACACACTGCAAGAAGAACGGTGTTGCCTGTCAGGGCAAGGAGCTCTTCGGCTGGCTTGGTGAGATCAATCAGGTCATTATCAGAGATAAGGTACTGGGTATCAAGCCCGAGTTCGATACATTTGAGGACACTGTCCCTGTCAGACCTCCCGTTATGTGCGCAGGCTGTCCTCACAGAGGCCTGTTCTACTGCCTCAGCAAGCTGAAAGTCACTGTATCGGGCGATATCGGCTGCTATACACTGGGTGCTACCGCTCCTCTGTGCGCTATGGATTCCACTATATGCATGGGCGCTTCCATCTCTGCACTCCACGGCTACAACAAGGCACTTGGCGCTGACGCTGAGAAGAAGTCTGTTGCTGTTATCGGTGACTCCACCTTCATGCACAGCGGTATGACTGGTCTTGTTAACATAGCTTACAATGCTACAAATTCCACAGTTATCATTCTCGATAACTCCATCACAGGTATGACAGGTCATCAGCAGAACCCCACCACAGGTAAGAACCTCAAGGGCGACCCTGCTGCTGCTGTTAATCTTGAAGACCTCTGCCACGCTATCGGCATCAAGAGCGTTCGCGTTGTTGACCCCTATCACATGGCTGAAACAGAGGCAGTTATTAAGGATGAACTGGCTAAGGAAGAACCTTCTGTTATCATTTCAAGAAGACCCTGCGCTCTGTTGAAATACGTTAAGCATAAGCCTGCACTCCACTGCGATACTGACAAGTGCGTAGGCTGTAAGCAGTGTCTGAAGATAGGCTGTCCAGCTATCTCGATTCACGATGGCAAGATGAAGATCGACCATACACAGTGTGTAGGCTGCGGTATCTGCACAGAGATGTGTAAGCTGGGTGCTATCAAGGGTAACGACTAAGTGTAACAATACTTACTTGCGCGATTTGTGATCTGGTGCTTGTACATGACTTCATATGGTTCATCAAGCTGCGCAATGTAAAGAAAATAGAGTCAGAATAGGTGAGAAAGAATAATGTACGATGACGATAATAAAATAACAGGAACGATAGGCGCTCTGATAGGGGCAGCCCTCGGCGTAGGCTTATGGTGTCTTATTGGGCTTGCAGGCAAGATAGCTTTTATAGGCGGCGTTGCTATATTTCTTGGAGCTTTAGGCGGTTACCGTCTTCTTGGTAAGGACATTAGCAAGGTAGGAGCTATCATATCGCTGGTGATAGTAGTTATAGCGGTTTATTTTGCTACAAGGCTCAACTATGGCATAGCTTTGTACCGTGCTTGTGACGGAGAGGTTTCTTTCGGCAAGTGTTACAGCAACGCTTTGACGCTGCTTGAAGCTCTCGGCGAGAAAGGCTCATTCTACAAAGATCTTGCTTTAGGATATCTTATAACACTTGGCGGCGGATTTTTTTCGCTGGTAAAGCTTGGTGTTGTAGGAAACTGATTTTTGCAGGAGATCAGCGTAACATGGTAAATATCGTTTGTGTGGTATAATTCATGTAGACGGTGATCTTCAAATACTATACGTTAACAATAAGGAGTTGTAATAAATGGAAACTAAGTCTGTTATGATAGTCGGCGTAGGCGGACAGGGTTCGCTGCTGGCTTCAAGAATACTTGGCAACGTGTTGCTTTCGCAGGGCTTTGATGTTAAAGTCAGCGAGGTACACGGCATGAGCCAGCGCGGCGGCTCGGTAGTTACTTATGTAAAATACGGCGATAAGGTATATTCGCCTGTTGTTGAAAAGGGTGAAGCTGATATCATCATAAGCTTTGAACAGCTGGAAGCTGCAAGATATGTGCAATATCTCAAAAAGGGCGGTCATATCGTTACTTCAACTCAGCAGATAGACCCTATGCCTGTTATCAATGGCACCGCTGTTTATCCCGATGATATCATCGGCAAGCTGAAAAAGCAGGGTATCAGCGTTATCGATGTTGACGCACTGACCCTCGCTGAAGAAGCAGGTACAGCAAAGGCATCAAACGTTGTTCTGATGGGCGTTGTATCCATGAAGATGGATTTCTCTGAGGATGTATGGCAGGCAGCACTTGAAAACTGCGTTCCTGCTAAGTTCCTGGAGTTGAACAAGAAGGCTTTTGCTCTGGGCAGAGCGGCTGTCTGAAAAATACTATCGGATAATTGCAGTCATTTTTCGTAAAGATCTGACTGCTTGGGTAAACGGCATAAGTTTCGTGAAATTCGGCATTCGTTCGGATAAAGAGATATTATGTCGTTTACTAAAAACCTAAGCGATTTAGTGGTTTAAAATATCAAATTTAAAATGGAAATAATCGGTAATTTATGGTATGGCATGGAACGTTCATACATATCTTACCAGAAGGAGTGGAAACCAATGGCTGAGAAAATCTATTGGAACAAAGATATCGAGACTATGGAACTCGATAAGATGAAGGCTCTCCAGAGTGAGAGACTTGTCAAGCAGGTAAGACACGTATGGGATCATGTTCCTTACTATCGTGACCTGATGGAGAAGAAGGGCGTTACACCCGATGATATCAAGAGTATTGACGACCTTCACAAGCTGCCATTTATCTCCAAGGCTGACCTAAGAGATAATTATCCCGACGGACTGCTGGCTGTGCCGAAGTCTGAGTGTGTACGTATCCACGCCACCAGTGGTACAACAGGCAAGAGAGCTATCGCATTCTATACCCAGAACGACATTGATATCTGGGATAACTGCGTTGCGCGTGCTATCACAGCGGCTGGCGGTACAAAGGATGATGTTGTTCACGTTGCATACGGCTACGGTCTTTTCACAGGTGGTCTGGGACTTCACGGCGGCTCTCACAAGGTTGGCTGTCTGACATTGCCTGTATCCTCAGGCAATACCGAAAGACAGATACAGTTCATGCAGGATCTGGGTTCAACTATACTCTGTTGTACACCTTCCTATGCGGCTTACATCGGTGAGACTCTG
This sequence comes from Ruminococcus sp., assembly GCF_024692365.1. Lineage (GTDB taxonomy): Bacteria > Bacillota > Clostridia > Oscillospirales > Ruminococcaceae > Hominimerdicola. Next base: position 72,538 of record NZ_JAILMR010000018.1, read on the forward strand.
CAGGAAATGGGTCTTACTCCCGATGATATCCAGCTCAAGGCAGGTATCTTCGGTGCTGAGCCCTGGACAGAGGAAATGCGCAAGCAGATCGAGGAGAGCCTTGGCATAAAGGCTTATGATATCTATGGTCTTACCGAAACATCGGGTCCAGGTGTGGCTTTTGAATGTGAAGAGCAGACAGGTATGCACATCAATGAAGATCACTTCATCGCTGAGATCATCGATCCTGAAACAGGCGAAGTTCTTCCCGAGGGCGAGAAGGGCGAGCTGGTATTCACAAGCATTACCAAGGAAGCTTTCCCACTGCTGAGATATCGCACAAGAGATATCTGCATACTCAACCGCAAAAAGTGCTCCTGCGGCAGAACACTCATCAAGATGTGCAAGCCTATGGGTAGAAGCGACGATATGCTTATAATCAAGGGTGTTAACGTATTCCCGTCACAGATCGAGACCGTTCTGCTGAAGGACTTCAAGGCTCAGCCCAACTATCAGATAGTTGTTGACAGAGTAGGCAATGTTGATACCTTTGAGATAAAGGTAGAGCTGACCGACGAAATGATAGGCGATACCATCAAGTCCGTATCTGAACTTGAAAAGAAGCTTAGCGCTGATATCGTTCAGATTCTCGGTATCAAGGCTAAGATCAGCCTTGTTGAGCCTAAGAGCATACCACGTTCCGAGGGCAAGGCTGTAAGAGTTATCGATAAGAGGAAACTGGTATGAGTTGTTTAGGTGTGCTTTTTGCAGTTCACGAAGATGTTGTCAGAAAGCTGGGTGATATGCCTCTTGAAGAGCGCCCCAAATATATATCCGAGGAACTGGAAGAGGAGTATTTTGAGGAATATCCTGAGCGCACATACGAACTTGACAAGTCCTGGGACGCTATGCACCGCCTGCTGACCGACGGCACTTTGTCTTTTGGCGGTGAAGAACCCCTTGCTAAGGCAGTGCTTGGCGGCGAGGTACTCTACTTCGATGAAGACCATGATGATTACATCATATCAGCGAAAACTCCCGATGAAGTAAAAAAAGTATACGAAGCTCTTCAAAGTCTTGAAGAAAGTGATATAAAGCGCAGATACTTTGCTATCCCAGCCGATGAGTACGAAGATAAAGGTGAAGAAGACTACGAGTACACGCTGGAATATCTGCAAGACAGCCTGAGTTTCTGGCGTTATGCGGCAGAACACGGTCTGTGGGTGCTGTTCACAGCCGACCAGTAAAAAAGAATAGATACACAAGAAAGAAGGTTAGAATAATGACTATAAAGCAGTTATCTATATTTGTTGAAAATAAGCCCGGCAGACTGTCGGACGTTACACATACGCTCAAAGACGGCAATATCAATATCCGTGCGATAACTACTGCTGACAGCAGTGATTTTGGTATACTCAGACTTATCGTTGACGATACCGATAAGGCTATCGAGTGCCTGAAAAAAGCTGATTATCTCGTAAAGATGACTAACGTCATCGCAGTAACAGCCGAGGACAAGCCCGGCGGAATGGCTTCTATCATGAAGACCCTCTACAAGGCAAATATCAGCGTTGAGTATATGTATTCCGCTTTCCTGAATCCTTCTGATGTCACAGCTTGCCTTATCCTGCGTGTTGACAGCAACGAAAATGCTATCGAGGCACTGACCGATGCAGGTTACAGACTGCTTTCGGCTGAGGATCTGGCGAAGTTCTGATCAATAGACGGCTATGCGCTGCTGATACTGCTTACCATGGCAGCCTTGGCAGCGCTGTTTTTATTTAAAACGGAGACAAAAAATGAGAGACAGAAAAAATGATAAAGCATTCGCCATCAGTTCAATGGCAGTAACACCATTTGTTGCAGTGCTTTATATTTCGGAGTTCGTTGTAAAAGACAAATTTGCGCCCGAAACACTGATAGGCGCAGAGGGTCTTTTTCAGATGAAAAAGTACTGCATATCGCTGATAGAATATCATGTGGCAGGAGTGGTGTTTATCTTCATTCTTACTATGTTTGCTACATGGTTGTTCCGCAGGTTAAGCGGCGGAGGTGGCTTTTCACGTCGAACAAGTATAATAGCGGCAGCTGTGCTTGCGACTGGGTGGCTGCTTCTTTTCCCTATGTATACCGGTTGTGATGTTCAGGCAGAACTCGCAGGGTGCAAAGGTATATCCATGTGGCGGGTAACAAAACTGCTGACGAAGATCAACGCTGATATTGATTCTGCCGAGAAAGAGATAGCTTATTCGGGGAAGCCAAAATTCGCACATTATTCTTATAAACATTCAAGGCACCGCAGTTCACGAGAATGGTACGAAGATGAATACTCCTTCATTACTAGTTTTGAGAAACCGATAGGACAGATCTCCCGCGGGGATATGAAAGCACTCAATCAAGGTATTTACCGCTATGCTGATCACGAATTCAAGGTCTACCGCAATTCTCGTTTGATTGCTGAAATAGACGGTGTGGATTCGGTCGATGATATTTCGCAGGAGATCATCACCCTCACGTATGACCCCGATACAAGTATGGTATACCGCGACCTCATATGCGAGGATGAATCCGATCTGACTATGCTGTATTGGGTTGCCAAAGAAAACGGCAGGATTGTAGGAGATAGTCCTGCTAATAACGATACCGATTATTATATCCATCGCGTAGTTCCAAGTAAGTGCGAGATCTGGATTGAAACCCGCGACCTGGCACGTGATAAAACGATACGTGTCAGCAATGTTATAACATACGAACAGACCGAATACTTGAATGAATAATATCACCAAGAATTCTGTGAATAGAATGTTAACCCGAGCTAACATTAATGTAGGACATTTACCCTAAATCCAACAGGATAAATAGGTCAAAGTTCAATAAATACCTATTCTATGTAATTGAGAAAACTGCGTGTTTACTGATATTTTTTCGTCTTTTATAGAATAAGCTCTGATGATGATTATCTAATTAGTTAATACTAACTATTGAATTGATTAGTTGCAACTAATCGCTTATTAAATTTTCATTAAATTTTCATAAAGTCGCTTGACAATTTTGGAAAATGTGCTATTATATATTATGGAGAACGGAAAAGAAGGCTGTTTCTCCGTTAAGGATTACAAGGAGGTATATTACTATGGCTTATAAGATTAGTGAAGATTGCATCGGTTGCGGCGCTTGCGCTGCTGAATGTCCTGTTGGCGCTATTTCCGAGGCTGATGGCAAGTATGCTATTGACGCATCTGCTTGTCTGGATTGCGGCGCTTGTGCAGGTACTTGCCCTGTTGGTGCTCCTCAGGCTGAGTAATTATTGCAAAAATATATCCGTTCCGTTTGGGGCGGATATTTTTTTAGTTATAATAAATGTCTCCTATGGTTTTATCTTACCATAGGAGACATTTTGCTTTTTATGCTATTACAGTTTCGGTCTATTTACAATAGTAACCCTAAGACATCTGTCATTCTCCCTCATGGAAGAAATAAGGCAGTGCATCATAGATATAATGTCTTACATAACCCCACCAGTGAGTATTGTTAGGCGCTTCGAGGAAGTAAAAATTACCCTTTGAGAAGTCGCTAGTGTAAGTAAATACATCTGTGTTCTTCTTAAGTTCGTTTATCATTGGAACCATGTTTTCATATGCGATATCCTTGGTGCCTGTTGCTGCAAGAACAAAGTATTCATTTTTCTTGAATCCTGAATTTCTTGCTGAACTTAAAACCTTTCCTGCACCGTCCCAGCAGTGGCCGGACAGAGGCATGAAGTATGCAATAATATCCAGATTGTTATTAAAGTTTGCCCATGTTGAACCGCCGCCCATTGAGAATCCGCCGTATGCACGGTGATATCTGGAAGCTTTCAGGCTGTTGATGCTGGTATTGCCGTTTGCGTAGGTCGAATACTTGCCTTCAACATAAGGTATGATGCTTCGGCGCATTTCGTCCCATACGCCGTCAGCACTCGAAGCCTTATTAAATGTAGGAGTTACAACGATCATCGGTTCGATATCGCCGTTTGCGATCATATTATCCAGCATAAGGTCGATCTCTATTGAAGTATCGTTGAAGCAAGTATTTTCATTTTCTCCGCCGCCGTGCATCAGGTAGAAGACATTATACTTCTTCGATTTGTCATAACCGTAAGGAAGATACACGTTCATAGCATTGCTACCGTTGATACCGTTGTAGTATTCCTTTACAACAGTTCCGTGCTTTGAAGGCTGTTTAAAATAGCTGCTGGGTGCTTCCTTGTACTGGAGATTTGAGCTGTACTTATAAGGCTCTTTTGCGGGCTTTATCTCAGGGAATTCTGTTATCTTGCCTGTAAGATATGACTGAAGGTAAGATACGTCTGTACTATCGATGGTACCATTCTGGTCGATATCTGCATTCTTTTTGGCAGTACTGTTGCTTATTCCCTTTGACATACCCCTCTTGAGTTCTACAAGATCCATTACATCGATGTCTCCGTCAAGGTTAATATCACCTCTTCTGAGTCCTTTACTGATTACTACGTTTGACTTGGGTCCGTCAATCTTAGTTCCTGCAGGAGCAGCGATAACTTCATCTAAATAGAAATCGCAGGTCTCTTCGGTAGTCTCAGCTACGAGTACAAGATTTTCAGCACCCGAGGGGATAGTATATTTAGAATTGTAAAGCTGAACAAACTCGCCGCGGTTTGCATAAGCCTGAGCGATTTTGTCATACTTGGTATCACCGTTCAGATCGTACTGCAATGTGAGTTTGAATTCTGTTGGGTCAGAACCCTCAAGATTAGTGAAGCAAGCACTGAATGCGTAGCTCTTTCCCGGTACGAAAGTACTGGAGCTCAGTGATTTCTGTCCGCCGTTCCAGGAAGCTGATCTATCGTAAAGGCTCAGTGACTTTGTGCCTTTATACTTGGTCTCGGAGCTTGTTGCCGCTGTACAGCCGCCTCTTGATGACCAGTCATCTGTGCCATTCTCAAATGTATCATGGAACAAATATGTGCTTGAAACGGTCTGGGCAGTTGATGTACCTGATGCGCTGATCTTTGTTCCTGCGGGTGCAATGATAACTTCATCCAAATAGAAATCACAGGTGTCTTCTGTGGTCTCAGCAACGAGAACAAGATTAGAAGCGCCCTTGGGGATAGTATAGGAAGAATTGTAGAGCTGAACATACTTGCCGCGGTTGCCCGAAGCCTGAGCTATCTTGTCATAAGTAGTCTCACCGTTCAGGTCATACTGCAATGTGAGCTTGAATTCGGTAGTATCAGAACCGTCAAGGTTTGCAAAGCAAGCGCTGAATGCATAGCTCTTTCCAGGAACGAATGTGCTTGTACTCAGTGATCTCTGACCGCCGTTCCATGTAGCAGTTCTTCCCGAGAAATTAATAGACTTCGATCCGCTAAGCTTAGAGGTCGAGCTTACAGCTGCTGTACAGCCGCCTCTTGCTGACCATTTATCTGTTCCGCTTTCAAAAGTATCATGTACCCAGTAGCCGTCTGCATCTGGTTCGATTACGGAAGGTGCGTTCCACTCAGCACGCTCATAGTCAAAATAGTCTACATCAACATAACCGCCTGTGGATTTTGTAGCATAGCTGTAAATAGCATTTCTGTAACCTGTGAAAAGTTTCAGGTCATAGGTCATACCAACCTGTGTGCCGATCTTTCTCCAGTTAGCGCCATCGAGAGAGTAGTAGAAGTTTACCTTATCGATATTATTTGATACATTGTAGTTGCTGTCAACGGTATTGAACTGGAAATCAGTCTTGAGGTATACTGTGTTACTGCTGAGAGATACTTCTTCCTGGATCTTGTCCGCACTGTTCATTACATCTCCATTGCTGTTATAGTTGCCATTGGTAGCCATGTAGATCTTCTTTTCGCCGCTGTCAGTAACGCGCACGCCGACATTTCCGTAGTTATACTGGAAAGCGGAAAGACCTGCATAATCTCCTGTTTTCATGTGAGAAACATCCATCTTTATAACACCCGAACAAGAAGGACCCTCTGTTCTCATAGTCAGGGTATTTCTTGCATTGATGATGCTCTTTGCTGTATAGCCGTTTTTAAGGCGCAGCCAGCCGGGTCTCTCGGTAACAGACCAGTAATTATTATCGGGATTATGGTTCCACTGCCATTCGAGTTTCAGCTTGTTGGAACTGTAACTGAACTCATCATCCTTTGCAAGCTGTGTGCCTGTATGATTTCCGGGCATATCAAGAACTACGGGAGCCTTGCCGTTAACGCCCATTATAGGCCAGTCATTCTGCCATGTAACAGGTACAAGAACAGGTATACGACCTACCGAACCGTGATCCTGGAAAAGAAGTCCGTACCAGTTACCGTCGGGAGTATCTACGATACCGCCCTGAGCTACGCCCGAACCATAGGTACCAAGACCCGAATTGAGCACGGTCTTACCCTCAAAAGAACCTGTAAGACTCTTGCTTCGATAGCAGAGCTCGATTCTTCCGCTGCCGCTTGGCCATGCGATAAGGAATACATAATAATATCCGTTTATCTTCTGGATATGAGAGCCCTCACCAGCAAGTCCGGAAAGACCCGTCTTGATGATAGTGCGCTCCTGAGCGCCGTAAGCAAAACCTGTCATCTGGGAATTGAGTTCCTTGATCTTGATGTTGCCGTCGCCGCCGTATACGAGGTAATTTCTGCCGTCGTCATCAAAAAGTATCGAGGCATCATGGTACATACCGCTGATCTCGCTCTTTGTCCAGTTGCCGCTTTCGATGTCAGTGGTCTTGTATATATAGGATTTATTTGTGCCGTAGCTTCCGAAAAATACATAGAATGTACCCTTGTTATACCTCAGGCTCGCAGCCCATGAACCATGAGCATAATCATGCTGACCATTAGAAAGTGTCTGCTTAGCGCCGTCAGCCATGGTATCGTATACATAAGAGCATATCTCCCATGAAACCAGATCCTTGGATTTCATTACAGGTACACCGGGGGTGAAATACATAGTGGTGCTTACCATGTAGTAAGTATCACCAACTCTGATGATATCAGGATCGGGTACATCTGCCCATATCACGGGATTCGCTACCTGTCCTGCTTCAAGAGCAGTTGCGGTCACAGCCGATATTGATCCCCCGGCTGCAGCAAAGCAAGAAGCAGCCAGTGCCGCTGATGACAGTACTGACAATAACCTTTTTGCTATCGGTTTTGATTTTGACATTACATATTCCTCCGTTCTGACTTTGTCTGTTATTAAAAATGCAGTTTTACTGCACTTTTGTCGATATGATAAAAGACCTCATAAGAGACACATTCGTAAACAGACTGATCGATAGTTTTAACTTTTATTCCTTCTCTGACCTTCCATTGCTATGCCTTACGCATGATAATATTCTCACATCCAAAGCTAATATTCTTGCATCGGGATTTGATAAAGCACAAATAAACGAAACCTGTAAGTGTGAACACTTTTTGCTATCCAGCTCATATTCTCATTGTGTTTTGCCCTAAATATGTACATAAGACAGCTGATTTTAGTGTATGCTATTATTATTGTTAAAAATTATAGCACAATCATCATTTCTTGTCAAGTGTAATTCTTAATCTAATTGCTGGTTAATTTTTTGATATAATAGCCGAATGGTTTTGCATGAAAACAGTTCTTGTTCGCTATTCCCGAATCATGAAAGTGCCCATCAATATAGTATATTGCATATAATTCTTCGCCGGAAACAGCAGAAGACAAACAGAAACAATATTAACTTTTGTAACTGCATCTGAACCTGTATATTAAGTTTTTATACGTTAATCAAAAAATATTATATCAATTTCGCAATTTTTGGCTAATATATTTTTAAGTCAGCAATATTAAATATTTAATTTTTTGTGTAAACTATTGCATTTTGTGCCAAAACGTGATATATTATAGTATGGAGTTAACACAAGGTTTGTTCTGTATGTAGATTAATTAAATCATTTCAAATCTAGGGTGTATTAAGCAGAACAGCAAAAAAATCTCCTGAAGGGGCGAAAATGAAGATGAAAAAGCGAGTATTAAAAACAATGTCAGCAGTCATAGCAGCAATTATGGCTTGCTCAACGGCCGTACCTTACGGTACAACTTTTGCGGCAAATTCAAAGACCGATAATTTTCAGGTCTACGAATTTGAAAACGGCAAAACATCGGGTGGAAAGATATTTTCCAATGGCACAGAAGGTCTTAAACGTGGCGGAGACTGGAGCGATGCTACCGACCTCTCGAATTTTTCGGGAAAAGGTTTCTCCTATCTTGACCAGAAAGGAACTACTGTCAGCGTTGAAGTTAATGCTCCCGAGAAGGGTCTTTATCAGCTGACTTTCTGCTACTGCCAGCCAAGCGACAGAAACAGAAAGGTACAGTATTTAAATGTCAACGGCGTGAATCAGGGAGAACTGACTTTCCCGTACAATGAATCTTTCAGTGAAGTTTCTGGCGGTATCGTTCTGCTGAATAAGGGAAAGAATACCATCGAGTTGGAAGGCTACTGGGGCTATACTTATTTCGACTATCTGAAAGTTGAACCGGCTCCCGAGCATATAGCAAACCTCTCACCGACTACCGAGCTTTCAAATCCGAATGCCTCGGATTCCACAAAGCGTCTTTACAGCTATCTGCGCGACCAGTACGGCAAGCATATTATCGCAGGTCAGCAGGAATACTGCGGCTCTCACAATTATAATTCATGGAACAGTCCTGATGTTTTCATAAAGGACAATGAAGCAGAATTCGAGTATATCCTCGAAAAGACAGGCAAACAGCCTGCGATACGCGGAATCGACCTGCTTGCATACTGCACATCTTCCACTTGGAGAGATGATGCCCCAGAGCGTGCGATCGAATGGACAAACAAGTATCACGGCATAGTAACTATGACATGGCACTGGAACGTACCCAGTGAAAAAGGCGGCAAGGATATTGCCTTCTATGTGGAATCTGCAAGTGCTAATTACACAACTTTCAGCATATCAAAGGCTCTTGAAGAAGGCACATGGGAGAATGAAGTTCTCATGGCTGATATCAAGCTTATCGCGGGTGAGCTGAAAAAGCTCAAAGATGCCGATGTTCCCGTTCTGTGGAGACCTCTTCACGAAGCCGAGGGCGGCTGGTTCTGGTGGGGCGCAGAGGGTGCTGAACCTTGCAAGAAGCTCTATCGTCTGCTTTACGACCAGCTCACAAATGTATACGGTCTGGACAATCTGATCTGGATATGGACTGGTTCGACTTCCCCTGCTGCATCTGAATGGTATCCCGGTGACGATGTAGTTGATATCGTTGGCTGCGACAAGTACAACGCCAAGGACGGCCTGCCGAATCTCAGTGCTATCTCGGCAACATTCTACAGCCTTGTACAAAGCACTGACGGTCAGAAAATGGTAACAATGTCTGAGAACGATTCTATACCGTCTATTGAAAATCTGGTAAATGAAAAGGCACACTGGCTCTATTTCTGCCCTTGGTATATGAACTACCTCACCAGCGAGCAGAACAATCCCGTGGATAATCTTATAGATGTTTATACAAGCGAGTACTGCATTACTCTCGATGAACTTCCCGACCTGAAGACTTATCCGATAACTGAAAGCACCACCACAAAGACTAAGGCACTTTATGGTGATGCCAACTGTGACGGCAAGGTAGATATCTCTGACGCTGTACTTGTAAAGCAGTACATAGCTGCTCCCAAAAAGTATCCGATATCTGCACAGGGTCTTGATAATGCTGATGTCAATAACAGAGGCGACGGTCTGACAAAACTTGATGCCCTTGAGATCCAGAAGTACGTTGCAGGTATCATAAACTCATTCAAAGTCTGATAATTAACGGCAAACAAAAGCAAGATTCTTCTTTTGGGATAGTGCTGTTAATTCAGAATATAAAAACTTTAAGGAGGAGAAAATCATGAAGTTAAGAAACAGGCTGCTGGCAGCAGCAGCAAGTGCGTCTGTTGTTCTGAGTCAGGCGGCATACTTTGCCCCGGCTGTCCATGCGGCTGACGAACTCAAAGACGCTATTGCAAATTCTTCAGGCGTCAAGTACGACTTCGCAAGAGCATTGCAGTATTCTATGTATTTCTACGATGCAAATATGTGCGGAGATGACGTTGAAGAAAACAGCCGCTTTGAATGGAGAGGAAACTGCCATACTTATGATACACAGGTACCTCTTCATCCTATCGAGGACTGGGAGGGTGTAAACCTCACAGAAGCACAGATCAAGAAGTACAAGAGCCTTCTTGACCCCGACGGCGACGGCTATGTTGATGTAGCAGGCGGTTACCACGATGCAGGTGACCACGTTAAATTCGGTATGCCCGAGAACTATGCCGCTTCAACAGTTGGCTGGGGTTATTACGAATTCCGTGATTCCTACATCAAAACAGGTGAGCAGGAGCACATCGAGACCATACTACGTCATTTCAATGACTACCTTATGAAGTGTACTTTCCTTGACAAGAATGGTAATGTTGTTCTTCACTGCTATCAGGTAGGCGATGGTGATCTGGATCATCAGTTCTGGAACTCACCTGAAATGGACGAAATGGCAAGATCTGCATTCTTCCTGACACCTGAGAAGCCCCAGACTGATTACGCTGCTTCCGCAGCTGCTTCACTGGCGATAAACTACCTGAACTTCAAAGATACCGACAAGACATACGCTCAGAAGAGCCTGAAGTATGCAAAGGCACTTTTCAAGTTCGCTATGGATAATCCCAAGGAACTTTCCGATAACGGAGACGGTCCTAAGGGGTATTATCAGTCAAGCAAGTGGCAGGACGACTACTGCTGGGCTGCTGCTTGGCTTTACAAAATAACAGGCGACCATATGTATCTTGAGGAGATCTATCCTTATTATGACTACTATGCAGCTCCCTGCTACGTTCACTGCTGGAATGACGTTTGGGGCGGAGTTCAGTGTATACTCGGTGAAATAAGCAGAGAAACACCTTACAATAAGGGCGAATACGTTTACCCTGACTTCATAGATGAATTCAAAAAAGCTGCAAACAAGAGCCCCTATGAGCAGATGAACTGCTGGGAGTCTATTGAAAAGGCTTTGAATACCTACATGACAGGCGGCATAGGTGAGATAACACCTCAGGGCTACTGGTGGCTGAATACATGGGGCAGTGCGCGTTACAATACTGCTGCTCAGCTGGAAGCTCTTGTGTACACCAAGTACAACGGTGATAAGCCCAATAAGTACAGCGACTGGGCTAAGAGCCAGATGGAATACATCATGGGCAACAACGATATCACTTACCTTGAGCGCATAGCTGAGAACGAGGAAGCTGAAAAGAACGGTGAACCTGCACCCTGGAGCGAAGATGAACTCCACGGCAGCAGATGTTTCATCGTAGGCTTCAATGAGAATTCTGTTGAGTATCCTCACCACAGAGCAAGCTCAGGTCTTACAAAGTGCGAAGATCCCGATCCACAGAGATATGTACTCTTCGGCGCACTTGCAGGTGGTCCCGACAATCAGGATCGTCACAATGATATCACCAAGGACTGGATCTACAACGAAGTTACTATCGACTACAACGCAGCTTTCGTAGGTGCAAGTGCAGGTCTTTATAAATACTACGGAACCTCTAAAATGGCTCCTACAAAAGACTTCCCTCCAAAGCCTACATTCTCAGGCTCAAACGGCGGTTCAACCAGCAATGAGTGTTGGGTAACTGCCTGCGGTATTGATGACCTTCATTCTGATGGAGCCGGCGTTACAAAGGTATCCCTTTATGTAATGACTGCCTCTACAAAGAAAGTTGAAGACCTTTCTGTACGTTACTACTTCAGCACCAAGGGCATGAAAGATCCTAACAATATCAAGGTCAATGAGCTTTACGATCAGGCTGCAACAGAAGCAGCTCCTGCAAACGGAAAGATAAGCGGTCCCTACAAGTATGACAAGATGAAAGATATGTACTATGCCGAGATCAAGTGGGACGATTACAATATCGCAAACTCCGGCAAGAAGTATCAGTTCACTGTTGGTCTTTACTACGGCGACACATGGGATCCTACCGATGATCCCAGCTACAAGGATCTGAAGATCTACAAGGAAGATGACGCATTCTTCGCAACAGGCACAGAAGTCAAGACAGAGAACATCTGCGTATACAGCGGAGATAAGCTTGTCGGCGGTATCGAGCCCGACGGTACAAAGCCTGTATTTGATGAGCCTGATGTTGCTGCCGAGCCTACCGTTACCTGCAAATCCACCACTACTTCCACAGCTTCCATCAGCTGGAACAGTGTTGACGGTGTATCCAAGTACGGCGTATTCGGTTATACCAATGGCAAGTGGTCCAAGATTGCCGAAACAACAGGCACTTCCTACAACTTCAGCGGTCTGAAAGCAGGCACAAGCTACAAGGTAGCTGTTCTTGCAAATAAGAGCGGAAGCTACAGCGGAGATTTCTCAAAGGCTATAACCTTTAAAACAAAGACAGAGAACACTTCTACCGGAAATGATCCTATGAAGATCAAGGTAGAATACAACGAGCAGTATCACCAGATCAGATTCAGCTGGACATCTGTAAAGGGTGCTACCAACTACGGCATCGCAGTTTATCTGGCTGGTAAGTGGAGAGTTCAGACAGCCAAGATACCTGCATCTACTCTCAGCTACATTACCCCCAAGAACCTGACACCCGGAATGACCTATAGAGTTGCGATCGCAGCTAAGGTCAACGGTGAATGGACATCGAATGAGGCTATCAAGAACGCTGTAAGAGTTACTGTAAAGTAAATAGAATAATCATTAATGGCAGTTTCTTCGGGAGCTGCCATTTTTGCGGCAAAAACCTTATACTAAATTAGTGGTTGAATCACTGATTACTTTCCCCATAAACAGATTGATTATAATTGTTTATTAATCAGACAATTCGTCTAAAGATAGCAACACAAAATTTAACTATTCGTTATGATTTCTATTAAGATACATATTTACAAATCCTCTATTATATGTTATTATAATTATATAAATATAACAAAATTATCATTAACTACATTCGCAATTAATTACATTTACAATAGAGGTGATATTATGAGAAGTCGAACTATTGAGTTTTTAGGTCATGCAGTTGGCAGTGCGGTAGGAAATGTTGTTGGTTCAGCTATTTCCTCTGGAAGAAATGCTGCTAATAATACAAATAACAGTCACAATACCACAAATACGACTATAATCAATAATTATAATATTTCTTCGGTGCCTGAAAATGATATGCGTTTTCAAAATGCAAATCCAGTCGAGATAGACCTCAAATGTCCCAATTGTATGGGAGAAAGAAATATTGATACTGCAAATATGCTTCTTATATGTCCGTATTGTGATCATCGTCAAGTTATACCACCTGACCAAATCGAAGCTTATCGTAGGCTGAATAACCAAGGTCAGACAGGAATGAATAATCAATTCAATACTAATAGCAACGATTATTACAATAATCAGAATATCAATGGAAATTATTACTCATCAAATAATATTCCTTCGCAAAACATGCAAGGAAATTATTCAAATAATCCCCCACAACAAAACTGGCAGCCCGTCAACAGCACTTATAACAATGTTCAGCAACCTGCTGCTATGGGTGTTCCACAAGGAACGTATTCCGCTCCTTATGTACCTCAACCTAAAAAGCGTACATGGCTATGGGTTTTAGGGTGGATATTTATTTTCCCTGTACCGCTCACTATACTTATGTTAAGAAATCGTATTATACCTGTTGGTGTAAGATATGTAATAATTGCAGTTGCTTGGATCGTTTACGGATCGTTAGCATTATCTGGTAATAAAAACAAAAACAACTCAGTACAAAACGAGATAAGTCCACCTGCCTCAGCATCCTCTTTAGAAGGCGAAAACTATGAAGATGTAGAAAAGAGATTTAAAAGTTCAGGATTTAATAACATTACATTTAAACCTATGGGAGATCTTGTTACTGGCTGGATAAATGAAGAAGGCGAAGTTGCAAAGGTATCAATAAACGGAGTAACTAATTTTTCCAACTATGATAAATTCCCGCTTTATGCTGAAGTTGTCATCTCATACCACTCATATTCAGCAGAAGATAAAAATGAAATAGAAACTAGTGTTTCCGAAGAAGAAAAAGCAAGTTGATAACCCATAAAGAATTATAATGACAAAAGGCAGTGTGATCCATGTGGTCACACAGCCTTTTTTGACAATTATTAAATTACCGCCTTGACTTTTTACAAAAAATATGATAAATTATTAATAGAAAATAACAAAGGAGGGTCAGCCATGAAAAAAATCATAACAGCTATCCTAATTACTGCTGCACTTTTGCAAGCTTTACCTGTCTATGCGGATACAGAAATCAAAAAAGGCGATGTCAATTTTGACGGAAAAATTAATATCACCGATATTACCCGAACCGCAGCACATATCAAAGGTAAGAGAATTCTCAGTTCAAACGCCGCAAAAGCCGCCGATGTGAATTCTGACGATGTCGTAAATATCACGGATATAACAATGATCGCCGCACACATCAAAGGCAAACATATAATTGGCAGTCAGGATACTCAGCCTGTCTATGAAACTAAAGCCGAAGAAAAACTTGCGCAAATGACCCTACATCAGAAAGTCTGCCAGATGTTCATAACAACGCCTGAAGGTCTGACAGGACAGAAGAAGATAACTACTGCTGACTCAACGATGGATAAAGCTCTAAAAAAATATCCCATCGGAGGTTTCATTCTATTCGACTACAACCTCACTTCTGTCTCACAGACAAAATCACTGATCTCAAACAGCCAGAAATATAACAAAAAGCATTCGGATATCCCGCTTTTCATAGCAGTTGATGAAGAAGGCGGAACCGTCGCGAGATGTGCAAAAAAACTGGGGACTACGCCATTCCAGAGTATGTACGCATATAAAGACATGGGCACTAATACCGCATATAATAATGCCTGGACTATAGCAAATGATATCTCAAAGCTTGGTTTCAATCTGGATTTTGCTCCTGTTGCCGATACATGGTCTAATCCGAATAATACAGTCATAGGTCGGCGTGCTTACAGCGACAATTTCAATCAGACGGCAAAGCTTATTTCTTCGGCTGTTAAAGGATTCAATGACGGCGGTGTCACCTGTACGCTGAAACATTTTCCGGGTCACGGCGATACTGCGACCGATTCTCATGTTGGCATGGCGTGTTCCTACAAAACTATTGATCAGCTTGAAAAACAGGAGTACGCAGCTTTCAAAAGCGGCATAAAAGCTGGAGCTGACATGGTGATGGTTGGACATATAACAATGTCAAATATAGATGGCTTACCCGCTACGATTTCACCTAAGATGGTTAACGGTGAACTTCGCAAAAAGCTTGGATTCAAAGGCGTGATAATCACTGATGGTCTTGGCATGGGAGCTGTGGCAAATTATTACAGCAGTTCAGATCTAGCAGTAAAATGCGTACAGGCGGGAGATGACATATTGTTGATACCCGCAGATTTGAAAGCAGCGGTTAATGGTATCGAAGACGCCGTTGCAAAGGGTACTATCACCGAGGAACGGATCAATGAAAGCGTGCTGAGAATTCTTTCGCTGAAAGAAAAAAGAGGACTTTTGTAATAGTACACTATACAATCATAATCATTTCTAAATTGATTGTTTGAACAGCTATTAAATTAAACAAAGAGCTCAGAGACCATTTAAGATCTCTGAGCTCTGTTTTTAGTAGACTGAACCAGTCAAGAAATTACTAGGAGATTACTGTACCGTAACTATTACAGCATTCTTTATAGCCGCATTAACATTCCAATCGCCGTTAACCTTTGCAGCAATTGCTACCTTGTAGGTCAAGCCGGGAGTAAGGTTCTTGGGAGTGGTGTAATATGTAGCAGATGCGGGAAGAGCCGAAGTCTGAACTCTCCACTTGCCTGCGAGGTAAACTGCGATGCCGTAGTTTGTTGCTCCGCTGACAGGCTTCCATGAGAATCTTATCTGGTGGTACTGCTGATTATACAGAACGGTTATGTTTGTGACAGTATTTGAAACATCAGGCTGCTGTGAATTCTGTCTTGGAACAGCCATAACGATATAGTTGATGGAGTAGCCCTCACCGCCGTTTGTGCCGAGAGTTACCTTTGTGCCAGAATTAACATCTTTCTTATAAAGCGCAAGTTCAACATCATTTGAAGAGTAGAGAGATGTGCCGACAGCAGTCCATGAGTTAAGCCAGCTGAGCTGATTGTTTACTCTTGTATCAACTGCAACGTAGAGTGTCATATCTGCACCTGCAGTGAATGTTGCGAGATCGGATGTGTACATCTTGGAATCGCAGGCAGTACGGATAGTTTCAGCATTTACGAGATAGCTTGGAACGTTTGATACTGTGAAATCACGGTCGCCGAAGATCTGTGAGCCGTTGTTCATATCGTAGCGGATAGACCAGTCAGATGCATTTTCAGTATCGTTTACCACGAGATTTCTGATGTACTTTCCGTTCAGAGGCTCGGGAGCATTTTCGGTAACAAGAACGATATAGTTAACACAGCCTGTTGAACCGCCATTTGTTCCGAGTGTTATCTGGCTGCCCTTAGAATATGTCTTCTTGAAGATCTCCAATGTAAGATCGTTGGAGGTGTAGATGGAATCGCCTGTCTTTGTCCAGCTTGAAAGCCATGAGGGCAGACCGTTGCTTGTAACACGGCTGTCAACTGCTGTATAAACAGTAATGTCAGAACCTGCAGTGAATGTACCAAGGTCAGATGTTACAGTCTTGGAATCGCAGGCAGTTTTTATAGCTTCTGCGCCCACCAGATAAGAAGGTACACCGGTGGCTGTGAAATCACGGTCGCCAAAGAGTAAAGAGCCGTAACCGAAGCTGTTGTTTATTGCCCAGTCAGCAGCGTTTTCGTAATCGCTCACTGTCAAATCCTTTACCAGTTTGCTGCTTATCGGATCAACTGTAACGACAGCACCAGAATAGTTTAAATAATATGGAGTCCAGCCGCTGAGGTATGAATATACATCAAGTCCGCTTGCGGAGTATCTTACAGTACCTGAAACACGACCGGAAGTATTTACGCCATAGCCGTTAGCTGTGGTGTTGTATTCCTTGAATTTCGCATTTTGTGGCTGGTTGCCGCTCATGCTTGTCCAGCCTGCGGAGGTTATCATGCTTTCGGAAGAAAGCTTTGTATTAACAAAGGCAACATCTGCATCAGCGCCCCAGGGTCTGCCGAAATATCCCGAGCCGACTTTCATGCCGCTTGTGCCGTATACGTTACAGTCGGAGAACAGGTACTTGCCATCGCTCTTTGCAGCTGTGATATAGCCGCCGACAGCCCTGTCGGTATAGCCTGTCCATACCAGGTCACAAGCGTGGAAGATGCAGGTGCCCTGACCGAAGATATAGTCGGTATTGCCTTCAATGCGGCAGTTGCGGAAGTATTCGTGTGCGCCTCTTGTGAACAGAGTATCCTGGCTGCCAAGGAATTTACAATTATAGAATTCGCTGTAATCGCCCTCGATAGCTATCGCAGCTGCACGCTCAGTAGCTGTCTTGCTCTTTACATCTGCGCCCTTGTAGCGCTGGAATGTAATGGATTCGCTGCCCGATACCTGAACACCATCTGCGATCTCTTCATCGGTCACATAGCGGTTGAAAGAGTTCTCAAAGGTGATATTTTCAGCGCGGAAGTGTGAAGCACTTGTGTGGAGTGCAACAGCGCTTCCCCAACGGGTAGCTTCGCCCTTTGAGGACTTGCTTTTTGCATTTGATGAATTGTAGTATCCATCGCTGCCCATGCTGTAATACTTATAGCCTATGCCATAGTACCATGTTATCTTAACTTCCTTTGAGGGATCGTCATTGACGAAACTGATATAGGGTGTGTTTACACGAACCTGCTCGCGGTATGTGCCGGGAGCGATATGTATGCTTACACGGGTCTGCTCGGATGAAGGATTTTTTGAAGCAGCTGCGTTTACTGCTGCCTGTATGGTATTATAATTGTTTGACTTGTTGCTGTAGCCGACATAAAGATGTGTACCCTGTGTCTGTGTAGAAGAACTCGAGGGTTCAGGCAGAGTACCCAGCTTGATGTTGTTTGCGCACCAGGTGCCGTACCATGAATAGCCTGTTCTGCGCTCCTGGCTTATCTGTGTAACATCGGAATACGCTTTGCCGTCACGGTCGGCGAAGAGGGGCTTGCAGTACTGGAGATCGTAGAATCTTGCCCAGATAGTCGAGCCGCTGGAGTATGTGACAACTTTGTCAGTTTTATCCGAGTTCCAGCCCCATGTCCTGTTCTCAATCTTTACAGAATCGAACCACTTGACAGCGGCATTTATGCTGCGGATAACATCTGCGGACTTCTTAGAATCGGGAAGCGAACGCAGGAAATCAACTATGCCCGCACTCTCGGAAGTACATACCGATGGCAGCTCATAAGCTCTTGCTGCAGCGGGAGCAAGTGTATATTCATCGTGCTGCTGACCCCATGCAGTCAGTGTGCCATTGACCTTTATCTGTGTTTTAAGGATACAGCTTATACCCTTATTTACAGCACTTTCAGCCTTGCTCTGATAGCTGCTGTCAACCCATGAGAAAGCTCCCGACTTCTGGGAAACTTCAAGCATGATCTTCAGTACCTGTACCATTGCACTGTCGTTGTAGGTAATGTGAGCATGGTAAGTACCTGCATCATTGAATACCTGAGGCCAGCCGCCGTTGGAATACTGACCGTTGATAAGCAGGTCAAGACCTTTCAGGCAGGCGGTCTTGTACTTTGTTGTACCTGTTGCGTTGTATACGCTCGCGAGGAAGCGAATCTGTCCCCATGTAGCGTTGTTATCGATAGTAGACTTGTTCCATGAACCTGTGGTAGCAGTCTTCATATCCTTTCTCCAGCCGCCGTCGGAGAGCTGATATGCTATCATTTCATCTGCAAGGGAAGTAGCTTCCGAACTGCTCCACCATGATGAACTCTTTTTTGAGTAAGCGCTCCAGCTGAAATCATTATCACCTGCATAAGCAACGATACCGCTTTGTGTCTGCGGGATAAGGGGTGCAGCTGTTGACATTACCATTCCTGCAGCGAGCAGTATGCTGGCTGCTTGTTTTGAAGATCTTTTCATTTCTGGTTCCTCCTTTGATAAACATTAAAATTTTATTGTAGTTTCAAATTTTCGTTTTAAATATTAACTAAAAACATTATACCATTGTTAAATACATTTGTCAATGGATTTTTGCGACTTTAGCAAAAAAATTTTTATGTATTACTTTAGTTTCTTATTTTTTGTAACATATAAAATTCGGATAAATCGTTGTTTGCTTGACCGATATCGTTTTCGGTATTTCGCTGTAGATCGGGGTTGACTTTTCTTACAATATTATGATATAATTCATTTTATATTGATAAAAAGGGAGACGGCATTATGAAGATAAGGATAGCAGTCGTAGAGGACGACCGCGAGATCAGCAGTATATTAAAAGAACTTTTGGAAAGCAGCGGGTATGAATGTGTTCAGGCTTTTGACGGCGGTGAAGCATCAAAGCTGCTGGATAAAGAAAACTTCGATATGGTGTTGATGGATCTTATGCTGCCCTATAAGAACGGCGAAAGACTCATAGCTGAACTCAGGGAAAAAGGTGATACACCTGTTATCGTTATCTCAGCGAAATCCATGATGGAGACTAAGCTTGAAGTTCTTAGACTTGGTGCAGATGATTATATCATCAAACCCTTTGATCTTGATGAAGTGCTGGTAAGAATTGAGGTAGTACTCAGGAGAAGCGGAGCTTTTTCCGCAAAGCCAGTCCTCGAAGCAGGGGAGCTTTCGCTGAACACCGAAGAGAATCGGCTGACGGTAGGCGGGAAACAGGTACAGCTGACAGCAAAGGAACTCATGCTGTTAAAACTTTTTCTGGAACATCCGCAAAAGGTTTACACTAAAGCGGAATTATACGAGTCGGTCTGGAACGAGCAGTACTTCTATGAAGATAATACCATTAATGTTCATGTAAGCAATCTGCGTTCAAAGCTGAAAAAAGCTTCGGGCAAAGATCACATCGAAACTGTCTGGGGCATTGGTTACAGGTTGAAAGGATACGCACAATGACGGCCGCTGTAATAATACTCGGTGTAGTATCTGCAGGTCTTCTGTTCTATCTTCTGCTGATGAAGCATCAGCTTCGGGTGATGAGGCGCGAACTTAAACGCACCGCTGAGCTTGATTATGACCGTCATTTGCTGATATCACTTTTTGACAGGAACATGAATTCTCTTGCAGGTGAGATAAACAATTGCATCGATCATCAGAAAAAGCTGAAAATGGAGACCGAGCAGGCTGAACTTTCGCTAAGGCAGTCGGTTTCGGACATAGCTCACGATCTGAGAACGCCACTTGCGGTTATGAAAGGCGATCTTCAGCTTATACTCAGAGATGATGATCTTGCTGAGAACTGCCGCGGTTACGCTGAGATATGTCTTGAAAAGACAGAACGTCTGAAAGATATGTGCGACGAGTTTTTTGAACTTGCCGTGCTTGAAAGCGAGAGCGGTACTGTCGAGGTCGGTAAGATAAATCTCACGAACATTCTTATGAGTTTCATTGCTGAAAACGAGGGCATGATAAGGCTCTCCGGACTTGAACCCGAGATATCTCTGCCGCCAAAGACGGTTTTCGTGCTTGGTGACACTCAGCTTGTTGGACGTATGCTTGGAAATCTTCTGGGCAATGTGCTTAAATATTCACATGAGTTTTTTATGCTTACCTTAACCGAAGACGGCTGTTTGACAATATCGAATCCCATCAGCGGAAGCATACCCGATACCGAGCGCCTGTTTGAACGGACCTACCGTGCCGACCGAGCAAGGGGCGGAAAAGGTGCAGGCCTCGGACTTTATATAGTCAAACTTCTTGCCCAAAAACAGGGTGCTGAGGTCAGTGCTGATATCAAGGACGATATGCTTTCGGTGAGGATAAAGTTTTCAAACGCCGAATAGAAATAATTATTATAGGACACTTCTGCTTTTCGGGGGTGTCATTTTATTTGTGAATAATTTGTAAACCTTAAAGATATTTAAGAAATTCTTTAAGGTATTGTTTTAGAATTATAATCAAGGAAATATTATACACAAAAGGAAAGGAGTATGCACTATGGATGATATCATTATCAAAACGACCGACCTTTCAAAGCAGTATATGAAAAACACGGTGGTTAAAAATGCAGATATCACGATCAGAAAGGGAATGATCTGCGGACTTGTGGGACCTAACGGCGCAGGCAAAACAACTATCATGAAAATGCTGGGAGGGCTTGTTCTTCCGACGGCGGGCGAGATAGAACTCTTCGGAGAAAAGAGCGAAAAGGGTCTTGCACATTCGCGCAGCAGAATGAGTTTTATGATCGAAACTCCCTACGCAAAACAGAATATGACAGCAAGACAGAACCTTGAAAAACTTAGGCTCCAGAAAGGTCTGCCCAACAGTGAAAGGGTCGATGAGGTGCTAGAGCTGGTAGGGCTTGCTGACACTGGTAAGAAATCTGTTAAGGATTTTTCTCTCGGTATGAAGCAAAGGCTTGGTATAGCAGGTGCTATGTTGACAAAACCCGAGCTTATGGTTCTCGATGAACCTGTAAACGGTCTTGACCCCGAGGGCATAGTCGAGATACGTGAACTTCTCCTGAAACTGAATCGAGAGGAACATATAACCATAGTTATATCTTCGCACTTGCTTTCGGAACTTTCTCTGCTCTGCACGGATTATGTGTTTATACGCAAGGGTGAGATAGTGGAAAAGATATCGGCAGAAGAACTCAATCATAAATGTCATGAGTTCTATCACATATCTTCTGACAATAACTCAGCTCTTCCTGCGATGCTTGAAAACAAACTTGGTATACATAATTTCCGTGTTCGCAGGGACGGCTCGGTTGAACTTTATGAGCGTATCGATGAGATAAGGCTGATATCAAAAACCATGTTCGAGAACGGCATAATACCAACGGAGATCCATATGCACGATGCTAACCTTGAGGAATTCTATTTGAAACTGGTAGGTGATGAAAATGATCAATGTGATGAAAGCGCAAAAGTATCAGGTGCTGAGAAGCATTAGTACATATGCTGTTTCGTTAATAGCTTTGGTGCTTATGTGGACTGTGATTTTTTCTGAAGTTCTTTCAGATGATACGGATAAGCTCTCCGCAAGTTTGTTTGCAAGCTATATCGGCGAGATCAATGTGACCATCATGCCAATATTGATCTTGATATATACAGGGCTGATATGCGGCAGTGACCTTTCGGACAAAACAATAAACTATGAGCTGCTTTCGGGTGTCAAGCGCAGTGATGTGTTCTTTGGAAGATTCTTTGTAGTGCTGATAGTGAACGTTATTATGTATATCATTTTTGCTGTTCTTCCGATACTGATCTTTGCACTTGTTTTCGGCTGGGGACACACTATGTCAGTTCATGATGTTGTTCTAAGATATGTTACAGGATTTTTCCCGCTGATACGGTTTACAGCATTTTATGCGCTTATCGCTTTCATTGTTAGAAGCACTGCGGGGGTTATCGCCCTTGGATATATTCTATCAATGGTGGAAATGCTTTCGGTCGTGCTGCTGAACGAACTTTTCAATACTAAGGTCACGATGTATCTGTTTACATATGATATCTTCAATAGAATCCTTGCGCCCCAGAATATGGGCTACGGATTTTTTGACGGCGAAGATGTGATGGTAGTTAAAGATGTTCTTGAAAAAGAAACAATTCTCCATGCATCGGCAGCGGGCATAATCGGTACGGCGGTCTTTCTGATCATCAGCTATGCTGTTATGTGCAGACGCGATATGAATTGAGGTGAGGGCATGAAAAACTTGATAAAGGCGCAGCTGTATCAGATATCACGTACAAGGGTATATTATCTGGTGTTTTTTACTATGCTGTTACTGACAATGCTTTTCGGTGCGGTAGAATGGCTGAATGGTGCAGATAATCTTGAAGAATGGCAGCGGCTGACAGCCTCAGATTTTGCTACACGAATGGATACTGTTGTAACTTTTGCAATGATGGGCATTGGTTTTTTCGCTGCATTTTTCTGCGCAGATGATTTCGGAGATAAAACAATAAATCACGAGATTATGTCAGGCAGACTGAGAAAGCAGGCGTATTTTGCAAGAGCTTCCGTGTCCATTGTGCTGTGTACAGTTTTCGGTTTGCTGATGATGTTTACAACTCTGGGGGTCAGTGCTTTTCTGACAGGCTGGGGAGATTCGGTTCCTTTCAGTGCTGTGGCAGCAAGGATTTTATTGCTTACATTCCCGTTGATACGTTTGACCTGTCTGTTCGTGATGATCGCCTATTTCTTCAAGCGCACAGGCATATCTTTCCTTGCTTACTACGGGCTGATTGCACTGGTGGGGATCCTAAAGGCAGCCGATGATGATTCGGGGGTGCTGACATTATTCTCCACCATAAATACTCTTTTAAAATACAAGGAATGGCATATCTTCGGACTGGAAAGCCCTGTGGAAATAGTATATACTCCCATGCCCGAATCGGGATTTATAGTGAGATGCATTTTCGTTTCACTGGCGGTTGGCGCGATATATCTTATGATAGGGTACAATTATTTCCACGGCGATGATCTTGAATAGGGGGCGGAGATATGGTAAAGCTTGATATAGTTATACTTATTATTCTGCCTTTGCTGAGCGCTCTGCTGTGGTATATGGCGGGATATGTCGAAAAGGTCAGGAACTCAAAATGGAGAATTTTGTGGCTCGCACCCGCGATGATCTGTTTTGCTCTGGTCTATGTTTCGGGCGTTGAAAAGCTAATGCTGCCTGCATATCTGGGAGCAGCTTTGCTTGCAATCGGACTTTTCAGACCCGATAAAAAAACTCGTAGAACGGCGTCGGCAGTATCGTGTGTGCTGGTGCTGATAAGTCTGCCTTTGTGCCTTTTCAGCAAGTCGTACCGAAGCATTGATTATGTAAAAGACTTCAACGAAGGCTTTGAGAGCATGAAAGCTCACTATGTTCTTGCAGAACATAAGCAGATAGATTGGGACGGTCTGTACGAGAAATATCTGCCCGAATTCGAGGCGGCAAACAAATCACATGACAAGGTTGCGAATGAAATAGCATGGTACAAGTTCTGCGCTGAGTTCCATGACTTACACGTGAATTTCGGCTCCGATGAAAAGACGAGGGATGCGGCATACGCAAGGACTTCGGGAAATGACTACGGTCTGGTGATATGCACTCTCGCAGATGGCAGAACTGTTGCAGTCGAAACAGATAAAAGTCTTGAAGAAAAGGGTATCAGCAATGGTACTGAAATAATCAAATGGAACGGCATGACTCCCGTCGAAGCGGACGAACTTAGCGAGATGAAGCAGATCTTCACCTTTGCTGATGCGGATAATGAGAAATTCTTTGAGGGATATTTTGCAGCAGGAACTGGCGGCGAAAGTGTTGAAGTTATCATCAAAGACGATAGCGGTGCAGAGAAAAAAGTTACATTAAATAAACTATCAGACAATTACTATGAAAGAGCAAAAGAGGCATATAAAAAGATACTTCGTGGCATGGATGTGGGTCATATGACGATAACAAAAATTAACGATACCACAGCCTGCCTGCGTATCAAAACCATGAGTTTTGATTCCATTTCGGAAAAAGACAAACATCAGAAAATGAAAGAGGAACTTCGTGGGCAGATACTCGATGTAAAGAAGCAGGGAATCAAAGATATCATCATTGATATCCGTGAAAATAACGGCGGTTCGGGTACTATGGTCAAGGCGATCGGAGAGCTTTTTGCTCCCGAGGGCGAGTACTATTATGTTACAGATGCGTACTTCGACCATGACAAAAAATGCTATATCAGTGAGGGTGACGGCAGGTGGAAATCTGCTGGAGATGTTACTGTCAGCGGGGAAAATATCCTTGGTGATGAGGGCAGGATAGTTCTGCTGGTCGGCTGTGATTCTGTAAGTGCGGCAGATCATCTTACCAAGCTTATGAGCGGTTTTGAAAATACAACGGTGATGGGTTTCACGGGACCTTCGGGTTCAGCACAGGGCGTTTCACCCATCGAACTCAAAAGCGGAATGTTCAGCTATTCAAGTTCACTGATGCTTAATCAGGACGGAACTATTTACATAGACTGCGGCACCGATATGCAGGCTGACGACAGTGCTGAGGTCATAGTACCTTTCGATGAAAATGCAATGCATGAGATTTTCGACGAGGGTAACGACTACCTTATGTATAAAGCTGTTGAATATCTTTCTGACTTAGAGAGATGACAAAAAAGCACTTCCGAAAAAAACGGAAGTGCTTTTTGCATACTATTAAAGTTCCGAGCAGAACTCAACTTTCTTGCCTTCGAGTATCATATTGGTGGTTCGTACTGCGCACATTTTTCCGCACATTGAGCAGGTGTGTCTGTCAGCAGGGGGAGTGCTTTCAAAATACTCGCGAGCCTTTTCCGGGTCAACTGCGATCTTGAACATCTCGTCCCAGTCAAGCTTGTGTCTTGCTTCTGCCATAGCGTTGTCCTTGTCGCGGGCATGGGGTACCCCCTTTGCGATATCTGCTGCGTGAGCGGCTATCTTTGAGGCGATTATACCCTCCTTAACGTCGTTGACATCAGGCAGTCGAAGATGCTCGGCGGGAGTAACATAGCAGAGGAAATCTGCACCGCTTGATGCAGCGATAGCACCGCCGATAGCTGTTGTGATATGGTCGTATCCCGGGAAGATATCGGTAACAACAGGACCCAGCACATAGAAAGGTGCGTTGTGGCAGATGCGCTTCTGGAAAGTCATGTTTGCTGCTATCTCATTTATCGCCATATGTCCGGGACCCTCGACCATTACCTGAACGTCCTTTTCCCATGCGCGGAGTGTCAGAGCGCCAAGTTCGATAAGCTCGGATATCTGTCCTGCATCGGTGGAATCGTCGATACAGCCGGGACGGAGTGCATCGCCGAGACTGATAGTAACATCGAATTCGCGGAGTATCTCAAGTACCTCATCATAGTGTTCATAGAATGGATTTTCGTTGCCTGTCATCATCATCCATGCGAACAGCAGCGAACCTCCGCGGGAAACGATATTCATCTTTCTGCCCTCGCGGCGGAAAGCTTCAACGGCACGTCTGTTGATACCTGCGTGTATCGTCATGAAGTCAACGCCCTCTTCTGCGTGGGCGCGGACTACTTTCAGGAAATCTTCCGCGGTAATATCCAGCAGATCTTTTTCAAGATATCCGATAGCGTCATACATGGGAACAGTACCTATCATAGCTGGTGATTTTTCTACAAGCTGTTTGCGGAAAGTATTGGTCTTGCCGTAGTTTGAAAGATCCATAATTGCTTCTGCACCGAACTTGTGCGCCATATCGACTTTCTTCATTTCGGTCTCGTAGTTCTTTGCATCACCCGAGATACCGAGGTTAACGTTTATCTTGGTGCGCATTTTTGTGCCTATGCCCTCGGGGGAGATAGACTTGTGATTGATATTGCAGGGGATAGCGACCTCGCCCTTAGCAACAAGTGCGCGGAGTTCTTCGGGATCGATGTACTCCTTTTCTGCAACTATCTTCATTTCGGGAGTTATTATGCCTTTCTTGGCAGCTTCCATTTGTGTGTGATATTCTCTCATATAAGTGATTCCTTTCGGTTTAAAAATTTATCTTGGCTCTCAATTCGTCCATTAATCCTGACACGTTTTCTGCTTGCATGAATCCGCTCATAATGCAGATCCCATCTGCACCTGCTTTGATACAATCAGCGGCGTTTTGGACGTTTATTCCGCCTATGGCATACACAGGGAGCGCTACGCTTTTTTTGACTTCTTCAAGAAAAGTGAGCCCGCGTCCTGCAAGACCTTTTTTGCAGTCAGTTTCAAAAATATGTCCCGCGATTATGTAATTTGCACCGAGTTTTTCTGCCTCGACTGCGTCAGCGGTAGAGTGGCAGGAAGTTCCTATTACTGCGAACTGTGCTTTTTCTTCGGGGGATAATTCACGAAGTATGTGCAGCGGAAGATGAACTCTTTCTATGCCGATTTCAGTGGCTGTTTTCCAGAAACTGTTAACTGCAAACGTAACGCCGTACCCGCGGCATATATCAGAAGATTCTTTTGCAAGTTCGGAATAATCTTTTTCTGACATATTCTTTTCGCGTAAAATCACCAAATCTGGATTTGCCGCTGCGATATTTTTCAGCTGTTCGGGAAAACTTGTCCTGCATAGTTTTCGGTTTGTTATACAGATTATCTTACACATAAAGGTAATCGTTTAGTACAGGCTGTAAGCCCTCAGCAGACATATCCTTGTACATCGTGTCAAAGCTTCGGGTGTCGGCAATCTCGAATTGTTCGTCGCCCTCGTTGTCATTTTCCTTACCGGTGTACTTGCTTTCATGGTCGCCGATTCCCGTTGAAACACCCGCGGAAATTTTTGTTGCGGCTATTTTTACTATTCCGTCGCGGAAACTTTTTGTCTCACGTGATGATACAGTTATGCCCGCAAATGGCAGGAAAAGTCTGTACGCACAAAGTACCTGACAAAGCTGTCTTTCTCCCACGTCCATGTGATTGATCTTGTCATTGTTGACTATTGGACGAAGTCTGGGACATGACAAAGAAATCTCAGCGTGGGGGTATTTTCTTTGCAGATAATACATATGCAGACCTGTGGCAAGAGCGTCTTTTCTGAAATCGGAAAGTCCCAGAAGTGCTGAACCTGCAACACCTCTCATGCCGCCCATAAGTGCTCTTTCCTGAGCTTCAAATCGGTACGGCCATACGCGTTTGTGTCCTGCAAGGTGGAGAGTTTCGTACTTGACATTATCGTAAGTCTCCTGAAAAACAGTGACATAGTCCACTCCGCACTCGTGGAGATATTTGTAATCTGCCACGTTCACGGGATATATCTCAACGCCCACCATTCGGAAATATTTTCTCGCAAGCTTGCATGCCTCACCGATATACTTTACATCGCTCATGGTTTTGCTTTCGCCTGTGAGAATAAGTATCTCTTCCATTCCGCTGTCTGCGATGACTTTCATTTCGTGCTCGATCTGCTCCATACTCAGCTTCATTCTTCGGATATGGTTATAGCAGTTGAATCCGCAGTAAACGCAGTAGTTCTCGCAGTAATTTGCGATGTACAGCGGTGTGAAAAGGTACACCGTGTTGCCGAAATGCTTTCGTGTCTCGATGCGGGCTCTTTCTGCCATCTGTTCAAGAAATGGTTCAGCCGCAGGGGAAAGAAGTGCCTTGAATTCTTCCACGCCGATAGTGTTCTTCTGCAAAGCGCGGGAAACATCAAGTGCTGTATATGCGTTGTAGTCATAGCTGTCAAACTGCGCCATAACTTTTTCACGGATATCGCTTTTTATCTGTTCCTGGTCGTCCATATACTTCATATGGTCGGTACGACAGGAGGGGTTATTTTCAAGCTTGTGCTTGCGTTTTAATGCTTCCTCGGAAAGTCCCTCGGAATCAAACAGAAAATTGTTTTCCATCTTCTTCACCCCTTAGTCCCTGAGAAAACCTGTCAGAGTATCGGAGGGTGATGCACCTCTTACCAGCACTCTGCCAAGACCTGAAAGGTAAGCCTGTCTGCCTGCTTCTATCGCCTTGCGGAAAGCATCTGCCATCATGGGCAGGTCACCCGCAGTTGCAAGAGCTGTGTTTGACATCACTGCCGCCGCGCCCATCTCCATAGCCTCGCAAGCCTGAGAGGGTCTGCCAATGCCTGCATCTACGATTATAGGCAGGTCAATTTCATCAATTAGAATCTGTATGAAATCCCTTGTTGCAAGACCTTTGTTAGAACCGATAGGTGAAGCAAGGGGCATTACTGAAGCAGCACCTGCGTTAACAAGGTCTCTTGCGGTGTTCAGGTCGGGGTACATATATGGCATTACGATGAAGCCTTCGTTTGCAAGGATCTCAGTAGCTTTGATTGTCTCTGCATTATCGGGCAGAAGATATTTTGTATCGCGCATTATCTCGATTTTAACGAAATCTCCGCACCCAAGTTCTCTTGCAAGTCTTGCTATGCGGACAGCTTCCTCTGCATTTCTTGCACCCGAAGTGTTGGGCAGGAGAGTTACTCCCTCGGGGATATGGTCAAGGATATTTTCGTGTTCCTTGGTGTTTGCTCGTCTTACGGCAAGGGTGATTATCTCAGCACCTGCATTTTCCACTGCCGCCTTTATAAGTGAGAGGGAATATTTTCCCGAACCGAGAATGAATCTTGAATTGAATTCGTGCCCGCCTATGACGAGCTTATCATTGTTTTCCATCTATATCGTCCTTTCGTTATCAGGCATCATATTCGCCTGAAATTATCCTGAGTACCATTGTAGCCTGATGTGCGGCGCATACTGCAACACGTGCTGATATAAGTCCAAGACCGTCACCAACATCGCTTTTGCCGTCACCGCAAAGCCAGAAGTTCTTGGCTATCCTGCGAGTGATTATCTTGTTTGCGCTGTCAAGCCCTGCCATGCCCGAAGCGGCTACCAGCTTTTTTCCCGGGAAATATTCCAGCGCTGTGTTAACAAGCATGGCTTTTTGTTCGGCATTGTCGAAACATTCGCAGACTATGGGGAAGTCTGCGAGAAGCGTCGGGATATTGTTTTCATCAAGCTTGACCGTCTGCGAAGTGATGTCACAGTAGGGTGCAATTTTTTTCAAAGTATCAAGCAGGGCGTCAGCTTTGTACTGTTTCAGCTGTTCGGGAAAATACTGCTGTCTGTTCAGGTTTGAGATATCCACTTTGTCAAAATCGATAAGGTGAATCCTGCCGATGCCTGCACGGGCAAGACTTACAGCAACATTAGAGCCAAGTCCGCCCAGACCGCATACCACTACCGATGCTTCTGCAAATTTTTTTTGAATCTCTTTACCGTGACGTTCTTCAAGTGCGGCGTACATCTCTTCTCTTGAGGGTATCATTTAACCGCCTCCCACAAAGCTTACTACTTCAACTGAATCTCCGTCTTTGAGGACGGTGGTGCTGTACTGAGATTTTGGTACTATCTCGAGATTGAGTTCCACCGCTACTCGCTTTGGGTCGTAGCCGTTTTCGTTCAGCAGTTCGTCAACGCTTTTGCCTGAAAGCTCGCGTTGTTCGCCGTTTAACTTTACCATTTTCATTCCTCCAAACAAAAAGGGGGGACTGCACGCAAAAAACAGTCCCCCGAAATATCGGTATCATATTCCCTACGTTGGCATTATCCAAATCAGGTTATGGGTCGATAGCTCGGTCGCTATCCTCTCAGCCTGTCTACAAGCTCCCCTTATTTAAATTTTTAACACAAATATTATATCACTGTTTTGATCAAAAATCAAGTACTTATCGGAATTTTCCGGAAAATTTCTTGGAAATGCAGTATAAACGGCTTATTGTCCGTTGAAACGTACTCTCCACACTTGAATTTGGCGGATTTTTGTGCTATAATATCAAGAACAGTGTTTTTATACTTTAGGTGTTTGTTACAAGTGAAGTTTTCAGCTGTACTGAGGTCGCTGAGATAACTAACTATTCTAATTCCCGAACGGTGACAGATATAAAATTCAGTCGGAAAAACGCTGACTGATAAACCGTGATGATCAACAAAACTATCTGCTGACAGGAGGTGAGCGCGTGAAGAATATCGATGATCTTATCGAGCTTATAATGGGCGATCCTAAGCTTCGTGAAAGCAAGACGCTTGGTGAAAAAGTGTACCGTGATGAACCGATACTGAAACGCGCTTCTCAGCTTGTGCGGGATATCGTTCCGCCAAAAGATGACACTCACGCTCAGCTTATGGAGATGAGAAGAATGGTTTATTCTCCCGAAGCACAGTGGCGTTCGCGGGAATGGCTGTTCGGCAAGCAGGGAAAATTTATGGAGGATTTTGAAGATTCCTTTGATAAAAATGTTCCGTTTGAACACTACTTTCCCATCTACAATGACATGACTCTTGAACAGCAAAGGACATATTTTACATGGCGTACACGTATCAGAAAAGGTGAGTTTTGTGAAACAAGTCTTTCATACATATTTGTTTATATCTATGAACTTATTAATCTTATCGGGGTGAAAAATGCCCGCGAGGGTTATGACAGCCTAAAAAATTTGCTTGAACATTACAGTGAAAGTCAGCCAAAACTTAAAAGATTTGTCTCGGCGTGGCTTGATGATATGGTCATTTATTACGGGCTTGATACCTCACTGCTTGAAAAAAGCGGTATGATCGAGTACGACAAGGCGCTTGCCATTTTGCTTGATATGGACAAACATTCTGATGAAGAAGTGTTTTCTGCGCTTTGTTTAACTTCATCATATAATGCTGGAAAGTCTGCTTTTTACAAAGTTTATCCCGAGGATTTTTGTACCGTTTCTGTGCGAAGCTACAAGTCATTTTCGGAGTATTATGGTTCTCACCGAAAAAAGACATTGTTTGAAAAGCACTTCGGAAAATGCACAGTAAGCGTTCATCAGATGTTCAATTCCGCGGTGTTTTGTCATTACCGTTCCTCACCGAAGAACTCGGTTGTAATAGATGATATCCGTCGTTTTTTTTACAGAGGTGGCGAATGGTATACCGAGGGATACGCGGGCAAACTTCACAGCAATAAGGAAATCGGAATGTTTCTGCGTGCTGTTGACAGCTTGATGCGCAGTAAGTACAAAGAAAAAGCTCGGCTTCAGAATGTTGATATAACGAAGCAGCTTTCAAAGATAATTACCGAACAAATAGATATTCTGCTTGAAGAAAAAAAGCGCGCCGAGGCTATGCGTGTGGATATCGACCTTACAAAGCTGGGTAGTATTCGCCGTGCTGCTGATATCACAAGAGATAAGCTTATCGTCGATGAAGAAGATCTTGAAGAGGATATATGTCCTCAGCCTGATATGCAGGAAGATGTTCACGAAGAAATTGTTCGGGAGAATACAACTCCACTCGACAGCGGAGAGTATGCATTCATGCAGGCACTGCTTTACGGCGGCGATTATCAGTCGGCTGCGAAAAATGCAGGTTCAATGCCTTCGGTAATGGCGGACAGTATAAATGAAAAACTTTACGATATTTTTGCAGATACGGTGATCGAGTTTGACGGCGATACCCCCGCTGTCATTGAGGATTATGAAGAAGAACTGAAAGGAATGATACT
The DNA here is from genome assembly GCF_024692365.1 of Ruminococcus sp. Lineage (GTDB taxonomy): Bacteria > Bacillota > Clostridia > Oscillospirales > Ruminococcaceae > Hominimerdicola. Next base: position 104,700 of record NZ_JAILMR010000018.1, read on the forward strand.
TCCATGAAGATACCCAAGAGGATAGCGCAGGCTGTTATCAATTCGCTGAAAGGCGGCGTTGTACCCAGGATAGGTCTGCCTTATATCACCGTGGGAAGAGAGGTTGAGATAGACGCACTTCTCCACGATGTCGATATAATCCAGGAGGGCGGCGCGTCATTCAGGTTCATAGTCGGAAAATACGGCAGCGGCAAAAGCTTTCTTTTGCAGACAATACGCAGTCATGTAATGGATAGAAATTTCGTTGTGGTCGATGCTGACCTTTCACCCGAAAGACGTTTGCAGGGTACTAAGGGTCAGGGGCTTGCGACCTACAAGGAACTTATACGGAATATGTCTACAAAGACAAGACCCGACGGCGGTGCGCTGACGCTTATTCTTGACAGATGGATAAGCGGTGTGCAGTCTGAGGCTGCTGCTGAAAGTGGACTTGATATATCTTCTCCCGATTTTTCTGCTGTTGTGGAAAAGAAGATTTTCGAGGTCATAAATGCCCTTAATGAAATGGTACACGGTTTTGATTTTGCAAAACTGCTGACGATATACTATCGCGCTTCTGTTTCAGGTGACGATGAACAGAAAGCTAAAGTCGTGAAATGGTTCCGCGGCGAGTACGTAAACAAGACGGAAGCAAAAAGCGAACTCGGAGTAAACATAGTTATCACCGATGACGACTGGTATGAGTACATCAAGCTATTTGCAATGTTCCTGAAAAAGGCGGGCTACAGCGGTCTGCTTGTTCTGGTGGACGAACTTGTGAACATCTACAAGATACCAAACGCCATTACCCGTCAGTACAATTATGAGAAGATTCTCACCATGTACAACGATACTTTGCAGGGCAAGGCGAAGTATCTTGGAATAATAATGGGGGGAACACCTCAATGTATCGAGGATACCCGCCGCGGTGTATACAGTTATGAAGCGCTTCGTTCACGTCTGGCTGAGGGAAGATTCGGGCGTGAGGGCATTCGTGATATGCTGGCACCTGTGATACATCTTGTACCGCTGACTTATGAGGAAATGCTTGTTCTGACCGAGAAACTTGCTGACATTCACGCGCAGTTATTTGGCTACGAACAGCGTATAACTCAGGAGGATATGATTACTTTTATCAAGACAGAATTCGGGCGTATCGGGGCAGACAGCCATATTACTCCGCGTGAGGTTATACGTGATTTCATCGAACTTCTTGATATAGCTTTTCAGAATCCTATGTTGGATATATCAGATTTTATATCTTCGGGCGGAATGGAGTATTCAAAACCTGCCGCCGAGGAAGAAACCTCCGAAAGCGATTTTGCCGAGTTTGAGATCTGAATAATAGTAAAAATGATTCTCTCGGAGGTGAAGAATGAAAAAAGGAAATATCCATAAGCACATGACCGAGGAGGACGGTTTTGACCGCCGTTTTGCCTGCTGGTGCAACAATCACAACAAGGTGTGGCACAGAGAAAAGGTACGCCAGCGCAGAAAATTCCGCCGAAAGATGAGAATAATACTTCTGAAAGAAAGAGGACGAGATGAACGTTTTTGACCGCTATGCACCGTTCGTGCAGGACTTCATTTACCGCAATAACTGGGAAAGTCTTCGGGCAATCCAGGCTGCGGCGGGTGATGTGATATTCAATACTGATGACAATTTGCTGCTCACTGCATCAACCGCATCGGGCAAGACGGAAGCTGCATTCTTCCCTATACTCACGCTGTTCTCCGAGGATATGCCGAGGTCTGTGGGTGCGATATATATCGGTCCGCTGAAAGCGCTGATAAACGATCAGTTCTCTCGACTTAATGATCTTTGTGAAGACGCAGGTATACCTGTATGGCACTGGCACGGAGATGTTGCACAGTCACATAAGGCGCGTATGATGAAGAACCCATCTGGTATATTGCAGATTACTCCCGAATCTCTTGAAGCCATGCTTATACGCCGTCATTCGGCGTTGGTGAAGCTTTTCGGTGATCTGAGATTCATCGTTATTGATGAACTGCATTCTCTTATGCGCGGTGACAGGGGCGGACAGACATTGTGTATCATTGAGCGTCTTTGCAGACAGGCAGGAGTAAATCCCCGCAGGATCGGACTTTCAGCTACGATAGGCGACCCGCAGGCAGCAGGGGAGTTTCTCTCTTACGGCACAGGCAGGCGTACGGCTGTTCCGAAGATAGAAGCCAAGGGTGCAAAATGGCGGCTCTCCATGGAGCATTTTTATATCAGCAATGTTCAGGCGGCTGACAGTAATTCACAGCAAAAGGCTCTGCCCGTACTTGAACAGGCAACGGACAAAGCTCCTGAAAATGCTGATCCCGGAATGGGGTATATATTTGAACATACGCGTGGAAAGAAGTGTCTTGTTTTTGTAAATTCCCGCGAGGAATGTGAAGCTGTGACCACAACACTCAGGTCATACTGCGAAGCAAAACATGAGCGCGACCGCTTTCTTATCCATCACGGAAATCTTTCCACAAGCTACCGTGAAACTGCTGAGGCTGCCATGAAAGACGATGACGTTCAGATGACGACAGTCACAACTGCAACGCTCGAACTTGGCATTGATATCGGCAGACTGGAACGCGCTTTCCAGATAGATGCGCCCTTTACTGTGTCCTCATTTTTGCAGAGAATGGGTCGTACAGGCAGGCGTGATCTTCCGCCCGAAATGTGGTTCGTTATCCGCGAGGATATGCCTGAACCGAGGACTATGCTGCCGTCGACAGTTCCGTGGAAACTTTTGCAGGGCATAGCACTGGTGCAGGTCTATCTTGAAGAAAGATGGGTCGAGCCGCCGCGATTGGACAGACTGCCGTTCAGTCTGCTGTATCATCAGACCATGAGTACTCTTGCATCATGCGGCGAGCTTACTTCCGCACAGTTGGCACAGCGGGTGCTTACACTGAAATATTTCCATCGTATCTCACCAGAAGATTACAAGATACTTCTTCGTCACCTTATCGAGATAGACCATATCCAGCGCACAGACGAAGGTGGTCTTATTGTCGGACTGGCGGGGGAGAGAGTAGTCAATAATTTCCGATTCTATGCTGTATTTCAGGAGAACGAGGAGTACACTGTCAGGTGCGAATCTCAGGAACTTGGTACCCTTGTGATGCCCCCTCCCGTTGGTGAAAAAATCGCTATCGCGGGACAGGTTTGGATAGTTACCGAACTTGACCGCAAGCGGCATCTGGTTTTCTGTGAACCTGTAAAGGGGAAAGTTCCTGCATATTTTGGAGATTGCCCCGGGGACATAAACACAAAAATTCTCACCAGAATGAAGCAGGTCCTTTGCGAAGATAAGACTTATCCCTACCTTATGAAAAACGCCGCGGCGCGTCTTGCTCAGGCGAGATTTTCAGCTAGAAATTCGGGAATAGTCTGTGAGAATCTTATCAATCTTGGCGGAGATATGTGGGCACTTTTTCCGTGGCTTGGGACATACTCTTTCTTTGCACTGGAGCGTTTTCTGAACGTAAGGTGCAGGGAAAAACTGCGTATGCGTGGTCTGGATAGTTGTCGTCCCTACTTCATTCAGTTCACAATGGCGGCGGACGAGTACACATTTTTTAGTACACTACGCGAAGAAGCCGCACGTCCTATCGACCCTATGGAACTTGTATATCCGAAGGAAGTTCCGCTGTTTGAGAAGTATGATGAATATCTTCCTGCCGAACTTGTGCGCAAAGGATTTGCCTACGGCGTACTTGACATAGACGGGATGCTGACTGCGGTGAACAGTTGGTGCGACAGATTTTTCGGCGGCGAAAAAGCAATACCCTGCTTGTAGTTCTTTATACGAAAGACGGCAAGCAAATCAATATAAAAATCAATGAAAGCAATGGAGGTAATTAAATGAAAACCGCAATCGTTTATTATTCGCTTAACGGCAATACCGAGCAGACAGCAAATAAGATAGCCGAAAAGATAGGTGCAGACCTTATCCCCGTTCGTCCTGTAAAGGCTTATCCCGACACTGGTTTTGCTAAACTTTTCTGGGGCGGAAAAAGTGTTGTAATGGGTGAAAAGCCTAAACTCCAGCCCTATACTTTTGAAGCTGATAAATACGATCTTATAATTTTCGGTTCTCCCGTATGGGCTAACACTATAGCTCCGCCACTGCGCACATTCATCGTAGAAAACCTCACTTCTCTTAAAGGAAAGACCTTTGCGGGTATCACTTGTTTTACTGCGGCAGGCGGCGACAAAGCACTCGACAAACTGAAAGGTTATCTCGGTATTGATACCTTAGTGGCTGAACTCTTACTTGCCGACCCCAAGGACAAACCCGACCCTGCTAACGACAAAAAGATCGAAGAGTTCTGTGAAAAGCTTGAAAACTATAATAGTATGATCAAATACAGAAAAGCCGAAATCACCGACCTTGATTCGGTATATGAACTTGTAACTTCTGCTATTGAAGAAATGGAGCGGGAGGGTATCCACCAATGGGATAATGTGTATCCTGCAAAGGCAGATCTGAAAGCTGATATAGAAAGCGGCACGCTTACTGTCGGTATGGCTGATGGCGATATCGCAGTCATCTATGTCATAAGCAAAGATCATGACGAACAGTATAAAAACGGCAGATGGAAATTTCATGACAGTGATTTCCGAGTTATACACCGTCTGTGCGTATCACCAAAATATCAGCACAGAGGTCTGGCTAAACAGACATTATCTCATATCGAAGATCATCTTAGAAACATCGGAGTCGATTCAATAAGACTTGATGTCTTCACTGAAAATCCCTATGCACTGAAACTCTATCGAAACAACGGTTACACCGAAGTCGGTCATGCTGATTGGCGCAAGGGCAGATTTCTGCTAATGGAAAAACGCATATAAAAACGGGGCTGATACTTTTGCTGTATCAGCCCCGATATTTTATTATTTCAGGAATCCGTTGATTATCTGTTCCTCAGCTTCAGCTTCGGTAAGACCGAGAGTCATCAGCTTGATGAGCTGTTCACCTGCTATCTTTCCGATGGCAGCTTCATGAACGAGTGCTGCATCGATGCAGTTAGCTTCAAGTGATGGAACTGCAAGTATCCTGCCGTTATCCATTATAATAGAATCACATTCGGTGTGACCTGTGCAGGCAGCGTTTCCGTTTACACAGAGATCAAGTTTCTGATATGAGCTGTCTCTTGCAACAGATCTTGAAACAACATCAGCAGCAGAACCGTCGCCGTTGAGTGATACCTGATAGGTACTCAGTGCCTGCTGATCGCCGTGTGTCATAAGTCTTTCGCGGACATTCAGCTTAGCGCCTGCTTTCAGCTCGGCGATTGTCTTTCTGTCGGTGGAGTCAACACCCTTAATCTGCACCATTTCCATATCAACGGTGCTGTTTTCTTCCATGTATACCTCAGTAACGGGGTTGAGTACTCTTTTGCCTGTACCGTCGCCCGAACCGTAGTGCTTCTCGACATATCTTACCTTTGAATTCTTGCCCACAAAGAATCTGTGAACACCGTCATGCTCGGAATCCTGAGTTCCGCAGTTGTCGATACCGCATCCTGCAACTATCAGAACATCGCAGTCCTCGCCAACATAGAAATCATTGTATACAGTTTCTTTCAGACCACTCTCGCTGAGTACAACTGGTATGTGTACACTCTCGTTCTTTGTTCCCGATTTTATCTTGATGTCTATACCGCTCACATCGGTCTTGCTTACTATCTCGATGTTCGCAGTAGAATTTCTTCCCACAGATTCACCGTTGGCACGGAGATTGTATGCGCCCTCGGGTATGTCGTGAAGTTCTGCAACTTCCTCTAAAAGCTGTTTCTGTACAGCGTCCATTTTCAGCATCTCCATCGCCTCCTTATTCTTCTATCTTAGGACAGATAGTCTGTGCATAATTGCTGTGCATTATCTCGGGAAGTACTTCGTCTGCAGAACCTCTCCTTACAAGCTTACCGTCTGCAAGTACGATTATCTCATCAGCTATTTTCAGAAGTCTTTCCTGATGCGAGATAACAACTACTGTTCTGCTCTTGTCAGACTTGCGCATATTTTCAAATATCCTGATAAGATTATTGAAGCTCCACAGATCGATTCCTGCCTCGGGTTCATCGAATACCGCAAGTTTTACATCTCTTGCCATAACGGTAGCTATCTCGATCCTCTTGAGCTCACCGCCCGAAAGAGAAGCGTTTACCTCACGCTTGATGTAATCCTTAGCACAAAGACCTACTTCTGAAAGATATGAACAAGCATCGGATACAGAAAGATTCTTGCCTGCGGAGATACGCAGAAGATCAAGAACAGTCAGACCCTTGAAGCGAACGGGCTGCTGAAAAGCAAAGCCGATGCCTGCCTTTGCCCTGTCGGTTATGCTCATATCGGTGATATCGGTATCATTGAATATAAGTCTGCCGGCTGTAGGCTGAACTATACCCGCGATTATCTTGGCAAGAGTGGATTTTCCTCCGCCGTTGGGACCGGTTATAACAACGAATTTATTATCGGGGATCTCAAGATCGATCCCACGTATGATGTCGGAAGATTTTCCGCCGTCAACGGCGCTGAAAGAGATATTATTAAGCTTCAGCATTATTATGTGTCCTTTCCATCTGAAATTTTCGATTTATGTATCATAAAACTCATTTGACTATTATATCACATTATTCTGCATTTTACAATAGATTTTTTATTAATGACATTAATTTCACTTTGTGTAAATTTATCAATATTTTTTAGTCGATTTTTTGTAATAATTTTTTATGAAATTGCAGCAAAACTCTTGAAATGACACGTAAAATATGGTATAATATTGTAGAATTGTTGCGAAGATTAGTTATTTGCACATAATATCTTGATTGTGATAAAAATATATGAAAGGGTGTGGTCTCAATGATAACTGATATAGTTCAGGCTTTTCAGTATTTTATAAGGCAGATGTCTGAGGTCGAAAACGCTCTTGATACAGATTGCATAGCTGATGCGATCAATGATATATGCAGATTATCCGATGTAGGTTCAATGAAAGTTGATATCTATTCCAGTGCTACATTAATAGATACAGATAAAAAGGAAACACATATCTTATATGATGACGGAGAATCCGATGATGATGTCATAAAGATAAAAAAGATAACAGGCGGTTCAGGTGCGCTCGTATACACTATCAGCCACAAAAAAGGTTCTGAACCATGGAACGAAAGATTACACAACCGACTTGATCTTCTTGTTTCAATACTGTTTGTTTTTACCAGCAGATTCGTTATAAATCAGGTGGCACAAAAGTATGCGTACTATGATGAAGCAGAATATCACAATCTCAGATATTTCGGGGCGGAGCTTACAAAGCTTGCTGCCGAGAACAAGACGAAGGGTCTTGCTGCTGCACAGTTCAATCTGAAACACTTTCAGGGTGTCAATCATCATGTGGGCAGAGATAACGGCGATGTGGTAATGCGCACTTTCATAAACGGTCTTGATGAGATAAAGGGCTGCTCTGTTCCCGTGTGCAGAATGGGCGGAGATAATTTCATAATGCTGATGTCTGCTGACAAGATAGATGATGTCGTCGAATATCTGAAAGGTACTATAATATCTTTCGGTGATGAGTTCAGTGAGCGCGTCAATGTCAGCGCAACTGCTGGCATATATGTGTTTGAAGATGATTTTGAACTGAAAATACTTGGCGACCTTATGGACAAGCTGATGCCTGCATCAGGTCTTGCAAAAAAAGCAGGTCGCGATGATGTGATATTCTACGATTCGGAGCTTATGAATATAAGGCAGCAGATAGCTACCATTCAGCATCAGTTTCCTATTGCAATGGAGAATTCCGAATTTCTGGTGTACTATCAGCCAAAGGTCTCCATAACCGACGGTACTATCGTAGGTGCAGAAGCCCTTTGCCGCTGGTCACAAAAAGACAGGCTTATCCCTCCGGGTGAATTTATTCCAATACTGGAACAGTCAATGGATATATGCAAGCTGGACTTCTATATGATTGAGCGTGTCTGCCGTGATATCAGACGATGGATAGACGAGGGCAGGAACGTTGTGCGTATATCGGCAAATCTTTCCAGAAAGCATATGCTCGACGTTGATCTTGTGCAGCATCTGCTGGAAATAATTGACAAATACAATATCCCTCATGTTCTGTTTGAGGTTGAGCTGACCGAGACCACTACCGATGTAGAGTTCAAGGATCTGAAACGTGTTGTGCAAACTTTGCAGAAACAAGGTATTTCAACTTCAGTGGACGATTTCGGTATAGGTTACTCGTCACTGAAACTCATAAAGGAGATACCTTGGAACGTTCTGAAAATCGACAAGAGCTTTGTGCCTGTCGATGAAGATGACGAACACAGTCCCACAAGCGTTATGTTCAAGTATGTTGTGGGAATGGCTCGCGAAATGGGGCTTGAAATAATCGCCGAGGGTGTCGAGACTAAAACTCAGGTCGAAGTTCTGAGAAAGAACGGCTGTGACATTGCTCAGGGTTTTTATTATGATAGACCGCTCCCTGCGGCAGAATTTGAAAAGCGTCTTGAAACAGGCGCGATTAAGAGATAATGATTGTTGGCAGTACCTCTTTAATGAGGTGCTGCTTTTTTGCACCTCGAATCTCGTTACTGAAATTCATTATCGGGGACAAACTGTCATATAATCAAACAAAAAGGGAGGTCATGTTATGATAAATCTCAAAAAGTTTTTTATACTGTTCTTGTGTCTGACCATGCTTTGTTATCTAGTGCCGAAACATTCTGCCGCGGAGACCGTATCAGTCGAAAATATGCTTGAAGCAATGCCTTCAAAAGAAATAATAGCAGTTGAATGTTCGACTGGACAGGTGCTTATGGAGAAAAATTCCGAAGAAGTCTGTGAGATATCACATCTTGCAAAGCTGATGCTTGTGCTGCTTGCGGCTGAAAAGATAGAGAGCGGGGAAATTTCTTTGACGGATACTGTGACCGTGTCCGCAAAAGCCAACTCAATGCCCGCACCGCAGATTTGGCTGGATAAGAATGAAAAAATATCTGTGGAGGAACTTATTAAAGCGATCACCATAGGCAACGCAAATGATGCGGCAGTTGCTCTTGCAGAGCATATTTTCGGCTCAACAGATGAAGCTGTGAATGAAATGAATCGTAAAGTAAAATCACTTGATATGAATTCAACGACCTATGCTGATGTATGTGGAATGGACGATAGAACGCTCTCAAATGCGGCTGATACAGCAAAATTGGCAGCAAAACTTGTCAAGTACGATATGCTTACATCGTATTTCACGTCATGGATAGATAATGTTCGCGGCGGTAAAGCCGAGCTTGTAAACCTCAATCGACTTGTCAGGACATATAAAGGTATAACGGGAATGAAAGCCTGTTCATCATCTGTGGCAGGGGAGTGCTCTGTCGTCACTGCAAAGCGAGGCAAAATGGAGATAGCCGTGGTCGTACTTGGCTGTACCGACCGCACTTTGTGTGATGATATCGCTAAAAAACTGCTGGATATGTGCTTTGATGTGTATTCGCTGTATATCCCCGAAATTACGGAAGAGATGCTGGAAAAGATACCTGTGCTGCTTGGCGAGAAAAGCAAGGTCAAGGTTGGTTTTGGTAATCTTCCTGCTGTGGTTGTGCCGAAAGGTTCGTCGGAAAGCATTGATATCCGTTTTGAAAAGGAAAAAGAGCTTTCATCGCCTGTAAGTAAAGGTCAGGTGTGTGGGAAACTTGTGTGCAGGTACGGTGACGAGGTCATTTATTCAGCGGATCTTGTCGCCAAAAGTGGTGTAAAGAGAAAAAACTTGTCGTTTTGTATAGAAAAATTGCTGTTCTATCTCATAAAAATTTAAAACATATTTTGTTTGAATTACACAAAAGTGACAAGTCTATCTGAAATGACTTGCAATGTCAAAAAAAATATTGTATAATAAATTAAAGCAATTTATTTAGAAAGGCTGATTAGAATGTCACTTACATTAAGAACAAAATATCTTGAGGGCTTTGTTGCAGATCACGAGTTCGATGCTATCGCTCCTGCTGTAACTGCTGCTCACAACACGCTGGCTGCCAAGAACGGTCCCGGCAATGATTTCCTGGGCTGGGTTGAACTGCCTACCGATTATGATAAGGAGGAGTTCGCAAGGATCAAGGCTGCTGCTGAAAAGATAAAGGATACTGCTGATGTGCTTATCGTTATCGGTATCGGTGGTTCTTATCTCGGCGCAAGAGCTGCTATTGAACTGCTCAAGTCGCCGTTCTACAACAATCTCAAGAAGGATACCCCCGACATCTATTTTGTCGGCAACAATATAAGCGCTACATACCTCAACGAAGTACTGAGCATCTGTGAGGGCAAGGATGTAGCTGTTAACGTAATTTCCAAGTCCGGAACTACTACCGAACCTGCTCTTGCTTTCAGAGTATTCAAGAAGCTGCTGGAAGATAAGTACGGCAAGGACGGCGCTAAGGAGCGTATCTTCGCTACTACCGATAAGGCAAAGGGCACACTGAAGGAGCTCTCCGACGAGATGGGCTATGAGACATTCGTGGTTCCTGATGATGTCGGAGGAAGATTCTCCGTACTGACCGCTGTTGGTCTGCTGCCTATCGCTGTTGCAGGCTGCGATATCGACGCTCTGATGAAGGGTGCACAGAATGCTCAGAAGAAGTATGCAAACGACGACGGCAACGACTGCTATAAGTACGCTGCTGCAAGAAATATCCTTTACAGAAAAGGCAAGAGCGTTGAGATGCTGGTTTCCTATGATCCCGCTTTCACACTGATGGGTGAGTGGTACAAGCAGCTCTTCGGCGAGAGCGAAGGTAAGGATGGCAAGGGTATATTCCCATCTGCTGCAACTTTCTCCACCGATCTGCACTCTCTGGGTCAGTTCATTCAGGACGGCTCCAAGCTCATGTTCGAGACCGTTGTAAACATCAAGACCCCCAAGAAGGACTTCTTCATTGAAGAGGACGCTGAGAACAGAGATGGTCTGAACTTCCTTTCCAACCAGAATATGTCCGTTGTTAACCAGAAGGCATTCGAAGGCACTATCCTTGCTCATACTGAGGGCGGCGTTCCAAATCTGGTTATCGACGTTGATAAGATCGACGAGGAGAACCTCGGTGAACTGATATACTTCTTCGAGAAGGCTTGCGCTATCTCGGGTTATATGCTGGGTGTTAATCCCTTCAACCAGCCCGGTGTTGAGAGCTACAAGAAGAATATGTTCGCACTGCTGGGCAAGCCCGGCTACGAGGATCAGAAGGCTGCACTTGAGGCTAAGCTGGGCTGATCTGAAGAAATTATGCGGCACTGCCGCTTAAAATAAATGCTTTTATAGCAGAATGGAGAGTTATTATGATTAATTTAATTCCAGGAAAAAAGGGTACAGGCAAGACTAAGATACTTGTTGACTCCATTGTTAAGGCTGCAGAAAATGCAACAGGTAACGTTGTATGCATCGAGAGAGGCATGAAGCTCACTTACGATATCCCCCACAGTGTAAGACTTGTTGATGCTGAGGATTACGGCATCACTAGCTTTGAAACTTTCTATGGTTTCATTGCAGGTCTGCTGGCTGGCAATCACGATATACAGGACATATTTGTTGATGGTATTCTGAAGATAGGCGGCAGAAACTATGATGAGCTGGGCGACCTTATCGAGAAGATCGCTGTTCTGGCAAAGGATATCAACATCGTGTTCACTGTATCTGCTGATGTTGAGGAACTGCCTGCTCAGGTTAAGGCATTTATCAAGTAATTTGTTAAATTTTATTTGACCTAGGCAAAAAAATCAAAAAAACTATTGACAAATCACTGACTTCGGGTTATAATGGAGTTTGTGATGTTTGAGGTGTACTATGAAAATACATCTGAAAGAGCTTTTCGATATCGTAGGTGAGGTCAAAGAGTTTGACTATGAGATCTCTCCCGAACAAGTCGGAGAGTATTCGTCTTATGATTTTACAGCACCGATAGCAGTCAGGGGCATGGTAGAGAACCGCGCTGGCGTTGTAACACTTAGTTTCAGCGTAGTATTTACTTTGTCACAGGTCTGCGACAGATGTCTTAAAGAGTTTGAGCGTGAGTACAGCTACGATCTCAGCCATATACTTGTCAGACAGCTCCACAGCGGACGCGACGATTATGATGAGTATGTTGTCTGTGAGGATAATGTTCTCGAGCTTGATGAACTGGTCATTTCCGACCTGCTGCTCCAGCTGCCCACCAAGATCCTTTGTAAAGAGGATTGCAAGGGGTTATGCTTCAAATGCGGCAAGGATCTGAATGATGGCGATTGTGATTGCCCGAAAGATCCGTTTTGATCTGACGACTGGTGTTACTATTACCGAAGAGGAGGTGCCAAAATGGCAGTACCAAAGAGAAAAGTATCCAAGGCTAGACGTGACAAGAGACGTTCAGCTGTTTGGAAGCTTGAAGCGCCTGCACTGAGCAGATGCTCCAACTGTGGCGAGCTGACTTCGCCTCACAGAGTGTGCAAGAACTGCGGTTATTACAAGGGCGTTGAGGTCATCAAGAAGGACGCATAAGCCTATTGGTACCTTACAGTCTTAAAAAACAATGACTGAACAGGGCAGAGGAAATAAATTTTCCTCTGCCTTTTGGTTTGATGTTGATTTTTTCAGAAAGATATGCTATAATTAATATGATATGCGTTTTGTTATAAAGGAAGGGGAGTGTATTTATGGTTCTGCCTGTAGTAGCGGTGGTCGGGAGACCAAATGTGGGCAAATCCACGCTTTTCAATAAACTTATAGGTCAGCGGCTTTCTATAGTCGAGGACACACCCGGTGTTACCAGAGACCGTATCTACGGTAAATGTGAATGGCTGGGAAGAGAATTCATGCTTGTTGATACCGGCGGTATCGAGCCTGAATCCAATGATATAATTCTTTCTCAGATGAGAAGACAGTCCGAGCTTGCAATAACTTCGGCTAATGTTATCATACTTGTTACCGATATCAAGAGCGGTGTGACTTCTACTGATATGGAAGTCGCACAGATGCTTCTGAAATCGGGCAAACCTGTTGTACTTTGCGTAAACAAGGTGGATAATGTGGGTGAACCTCCTATGGAGCTTTATGAGTTCTATAATCTTGGTCTTGGCGAGCCTTTCCCTGTATCATCGGTGCATGGTCATGGTACTGGTGATATGCTTGACGAAGTTCTCAAATATCTGCCTGATGTTACTGAAGAGGAAGACGATGAGGAGACTGTCAAGGTCGCTGTCATCGGTAAGCCGAATGTGGGCAAATCCTCGCTGATAAACCGTATCTGCGGTGAAGAGCGTGTTATCGTATCTGATATAGCAGGCACTACCCGTGATGCAACCGATACCGATATCGAAAATGAATTCGGTAAGTTCGTCTTTATCGACACTGCGGGCATCAGACGTAAATCCAAGGTGCTGGAGTCTGTAGAGAAATACTCCGTGCTCAGGGCTTATATGGCTGTTGACAGAGCCGATGTTGCTGTTATCGTCATAGATGCTACTGTCGGATTTACCGAGCAGGACAGCAAGGTCGCAGGCTATGCTCACGAAAAGGGCAAGGCTTGCGTTGTTGCAGTTAATAAGTGGGATGCTCTCGAAAAGGATGGCAAGACCATGAACGAATTCCGTAAAAAGCTGGAAGATGATTTCAGCTTCATGAGCTATGTGCCTTTTGTTTTTGTTTCTGCAAAGACTGGTCTGCGTATAGACAAGCTCTTTGAGATGATACGCTACGTCAAGGAGAAAAACTCCATACGTATCGCAACAGGTAAACTCAACGAAGTTCTTGCCTATGCAACTCAGCGTGTTCAGCCCCCCTCTGATAAGGGCAGACGTCTGAAGATATACTACATGACACAGGTTTCCACCAATCCGCCCTCCTTTGTGTTCTTCGTTAACAGGGCAGAGCTTTTCCATTTTTCCTATCAGCGTTACATTGAAAACCAGATCAGAGAAACATTCTCGCTGGACGGCACCCCCATTGTTTTCAAGATAAGAGAACGCGACAGGGACGATGTTAAATGACCGACAGGAGATCATGATAATATGAATGTTTTGGCTATATTATTTACAGTAATATTCTCGTATCTTTTTGGCAGCCTTAACTCGGCTATCATAGTTTGCAGGCTCTGGAAAAAACAGGATATCCGCGATTACGGCAGCAAAAACGCTGGTCTGACCAATGTTCTGCGTGTTTACGGCAAAGGTCCTGCACTGGCGACTCTCCTTTGCGACCTTGCAAAGGGCGTTATCGCAGTTGTTGTGTGCCGTCTGCTTGTGCATAAGGTTATGGGCGTCGAATTCTTTGGTGATCCCCATTTTATTGGATATCTGGCGGGGCTGTTCGTTATGCTGGGACATTGTTTCCCTGTGTTCTATGGTTTTCATGGAGGAAAGGGCGTTCTGCTGGCGGCTACAACGCTTCTCGCAATCGACCCTTTCACCTGTCTATGTGCTCTTGTCATTTTCGGAGCATTGCTGGCAGCAACACAGTATGTGTCTGTCGGCTCGATATTTGCAGCTATCGCGTATCCGACCTTCACTTTCATCTTGCAGAACTTCGTGTACAAGGATAACTACGCAGTTGTTCCGAATACCATCATGGGCGTTCTGATATGCATACTTATAATCTCACTTCATCACGCAAATATCAAAAGACTTATGAACGGCACCGAAAATAAATTCGGTCAGAAGAAAAAAGAAGAAAACAGCTGATATAATAAATGACATAAGACTTTCGGCATAGACCGCACAGATGCTGTAAGCGGCGATGTCAGAAAGCCTTTTGTCGTTTACGGTAATATTCTTTTTACGAACACATGGTTTTCACCCACATGGGATATAATCACGAACATAGACGGAGGTAATAACATTATGTATAAGTTTTCTGATAATAACGAAAATAATGATATTTCTCTCCACGATAATCGTGCGACGAAAGTTTCATTCGATGCCGGTATTCTGACATTTGAATTTGCGGACGGTTTTTATGTTACCGAGAACAATGCCAATAACTATCTTAAAAAGCTGGCTTATACAGGCAAATCTGAGGTCTCTTTCAGAACCCTCAGTAAGGAGATAGATCAGGATCTGACGGTATATCTTTTTACTAAGACTGATACCGAAAGCAGGACTATCAGAGATGAGATACCTTATGCTGAATTCGCGAAGATGCTTGATAACGGCATGAAACTTGAATTTCTATACGTATACAAGGGCTATCGTTCTTATGTTTATGAATGTTGGCTCTGGTTTGATAAAGAACCCTACCACAAGGAATGTGTTCTAATGATCTCGGCGGACGAAGTTTCATATAAATGGAACGAGTTGTTTGCCGAGGAATGATTTGACAATATATACTAAAATCACAATAACGGGAGGTATGACAAGTGGCAACTATCACTATCTTAGGTTCGGGAGGATTCGGACTTTCTCTTGCAATAATGTGCGATAATGCGGGACATGATGTCACCGTATGGAGCAAATTTCAGGACGAGATCGACACTATAAACAGGACAGGCGAACTGAAAAGCAAACTGCCCGGTGTACTTGTCAACAAGTCCATCAAGCTGACTACCGATATTTCTGCGGCTCAGGGGAAGGATATGGTCATTATTGGCATACCTTCAAACTTTGTAAGAAGCGTCTGCGAAGAGGCTGCACCTTATATCGATAAAGAGACTATCATCGTGAACACAGCGAAAGGTCTTGAAGCAGGAAGCCTTAAAACTATGACACAGGTTGAAAAGGAATGCTTCCCTGAGAATACAATCGCTGTACTCACAGGACCTTCTCATGCTGAGGAAGTTGCAAGGGGCATACCTACAACAGTCTGCACAGCTTGTGAGAACACCGAAGCAGCTTACTTCATTCAGCAGACCCTTTCAAACAATACATTCCGCGTTTATGTCAATGATGATGTTATGGGCTGTGAGATAGGCGGTTCGCTGAAAAACGTTATCGCGCTGGCTGCTGGCGTGTGTGATGGTCTTGGCATGGGCGATAATACCAAGGCTGCCCTTATGACAAGAGGTATCCGAGAGATAGCAAGGCTCGGTATTGCTATGGGCGCAAAGACCGATACATTTGCTGGTTTAAGCGGTATCGGAGATCTTATCGTTACCTGCTGTTCGATGCACAGCCGTAACAGGCGTGCAGGTATACTCATTGGTCAGGGCGTTGACCCTGCCGAAGCAGTAAGACAGGTAGGAACGGTGGAAGGCTACACCTGCACAAAAAACGCTTACGAACTCGCCAAGAAGATGGGTATCGAGATGCCCATCACCGAAGAACTTGCAAAGGTGCTCTTTGAAGGCTCACCCGTTGGAGACAGCATTAAGAATCTCATGGGCAGACCTTCCAAAAACGAGACCGAGAGCCAGTTCCTTAACTGACGGAGGTGCATCATGCTCAAAAAGTATAATATCAAAACCGATAAAGAGGGACTTTACAATATAACCAGTTATGTAAGGCAGACACTGAACGAATCAGGTGTTGAAAGCGGTATTGCTGTGATCTTCTGTCCGCATACCACTGCGGCTATCACTATAAACGAGAATGCTGATCCAGATGTGCAGACCGATCTGTTATTTGCTCTGGACAAAACATATCCCGATCGACCTCAGTTCAGGCATATGGAAGGCAATTCTGCGGCACATCTCAAATCGAGCTGTGTGGGAGCTTCGGAAACTGTTATAATAGAAGATGGTACTCTTCTGCTTGGTACATGGCAGGGTATTTACTTCGCTGAATTTGATGGTCCCAGAACAAGAAGCTTTTATGTTAAGATTGTCAAGGATTGATACTTGATATATATTTGGAATTTTGATAATATCAGACTGCGGAGAAACGCGAAATTTCTCCGCAGTTTTTTCTAATAAATTTGTGAAAACCCTTTACAAGAGACGAAAAATATAGTATAATTTTATTGTGAGTAATTGCGCAGCTTTGCGTAAATGTTTTTTAAGGAGTGTTATTTATGGGTGCTAAATATAAGCGTATCCTCCTCAAGCTGAGCGGTGAGGCTCTTGCAGGAGATAAGAAGATAGGTCTTGATTACGATATAATCAATTCCTTTGGCAAGAGCATAAAGAAAGTCGTTGATGCAGGTGTTGAGGTCGGCATAGTTGTCGGCGGAGGAAATTTCTGGAGAGGACGTTCCAGCGGTGCTATGGACAGAACAAGAGCCGATCATATCGGTATGCTCGCCACTGCTATGAATGCCCTTGCTGTTGCGGACGGTCTTGAGAACTGTGGCATGGAAGTCAGAGTTCAGACCGCTATTTCTATGCCTCAGGTAGCTGAGCCTTATATCAGGAACAAGGCTATGCGTCACTTTGAAAAGGGCAGAGTTTGTATATTCGGCTGTGGAACTGGCAACCCCTTCTTCTCTACCGATACTGCTGCTGCACTGAGAGCTGCCGAGATCGAAGCTGATATTTTCTTGAAAGCTACAATGGTTGACGGCGTTTATGATAAGGATCCCCATAAGTATGATGATGCTGTCAAGTATGATACACTGACATTTAGTGAAGTGCTTGAAAAGGGTCTTCAGGTAATGGATTCTACTGCTGCCGCACTTTGCAAGGATAATAACATTCCCGTGCTGGTCTTCGATCTCGCAAGACCTGATAATATCTTTGATGCTTGCATGGGCGAAAATGTAGGCACACTGGTATCAGCTGAATGACAAAGAAAGGAAGATGAATCATGCAGGAAATAAAGAATAAGGCTAAGGAAAAAATGGAAAAGTCGGTAAACGTTATGCTTTCCGATTTTGCTGCTATAAGAGCGGGCAGAGCTAACCCCGCAGTACTTGATAAGGTTAAGGTTGACTACTATGGTTCTCCTACACCTGTAAACCAGATGGCTGCAATATCTGTTGCAGAAGCAAGAATACTCGTTATCACTCCCTGGGATAAGAGCACTCTTAAATCCATCGAGAAGGCTATACAGGCTTCCGATATCGGTATCAATCCCCAGAATGACGGTCAGACTATCAGACTGATATTCCCTCAGCTGACAGAAGACAGACGTAAGGAGATCGTTAAGGATGTCAAGAAGGGCGGCGAGGATACC
>NZ_JAILMR010000094.1 GCF_024692365.1 Ruminococcus sp.
TATTATGAAGATAGTCAATACTCGCTGAAATACTCCATGTCAGTATCCTTATCTGTCATTATACGCTTTATTCCCTCCTCGAAGGAGTTTCCAAGGCAAATGCTCATATCCTCATGTGTATCTATGAGTTCACCATTTTCACCAATATAATATTCTTCTTCATAATCTGATCTGTAGCCTATCGGATAAACTTCGGACAGTTTATAAAAAGCTGCAACTTCTTTTGTATAATCTCTCGTTTCTTTGATCATTCGCTCAGAATCATTTTTCAATAATTCACCGGGCTTTACGATTAAGAATGTGTAGAGATCAGTTTCTTTTGCCGAAGTTTTTCCTGTGACTTCACAATAATACTGATAACGATAATCTGGTATTTTCAGAGTTAAACCGCCGAAAGCTGAGAGGACTTCCTTAACTTTATCTGGCATATCATATCCATATTTTATATACGCCTCGATAAATTTAGTTATATCAACATTTCGTTCTTTATTCCAACCGCTGTCCATAAGGACTTTCTTTACTGCTTCATCATGAATTATCATCGTATCACTCCTGTTTTATGGGGAACTATGAATCCAGTCTGGGTTCAAAGTCTGCTGCGATCATCTTGGTGCGACTTCCAAAAATCACTTATCAGCTTGCGTACCTCAATGCTTTCGGGAATATCCGGATATTTTACAGCGAAAACGTGTTCCAGAGAATGAGCCTTGCCCTTTGGATAATTCTTTATTCCGCAAGGTATCCATCGTTCGGTGAATAGCTTATATAACTTGTACGTCTCGCTCTGTATCATATCCTCGTCACCTGTTACGAAAAAGGCAGGAGGCAATGATGCCTTCTCCAGTAACGCAGACGGATCTTTCAGGTACTTATAGTACGGCTTCCCGACATCATTTTCATCTGTGACCATGTTTGTTATAAAGCTCATGAGATCATCTCTCTGCGTTTCAAGCATGATCGAGATCAGTCCCATTCCGTCAAACTCCAGCGGCGCTCCCTTGATGCAGAATATCTCCTGAAGTTCCTTACTGCTGTTGATCGAAGCTGTAAAATAGGACAGCAAAGCTCCGGCGGAATCTCCCAGTATGTAGCACTCGCTAAGATCAAGACCAAGTTCTGCACTGTGACTGTGAACATATCTCAGAGCCGTCATACAGTCATTTATCTGATTCCAAAGGGTAGTATCGGGAATAAGTCGATAGCTGATGCTTACCACATTATAGCCCAGCCTTGCCCACTCATAGCAATACGGTTCATTAGTTTCCTTTTTCGATGCGAATAGCCCTCCGCCGTGGATATGAAATATCACAGGTGCTTTATCCGATGCACCTTTTCTTTTGTAAACATCTAAAAGATGAAACCCATTACCGTCATCAACATATGGTATATTCTTTGTGACTTCAAGACCGTTTCGGTCAATTCCGTTTCGTAGGATACTCCTCTCCTCGGTTTCAAATATGTACTTAAACACCTTGACCTTTAACGAGGGTACGAACCAGATCACAAAAAGCCCCAAAGGTGCAAGCAATACCAAAGCGAAGATCGTGATAAGTGAGTTTTTTACAATTCGTTTTCTTGTTTTTTTACTGTTTTTCATTTTGCATCATTCCTTCGGTTACTCTATTACAGCTATGATACCTACCCCGTATAAGCATCATCAGCGCTGTTCTTGAAATTCTGCTTTGAGAGCCATTCTTCCTCCTCAGCGGTTTCGGGAATGTCGATGCGCTCGATCTTGAATATAACAGGTCTTGTGCCGTCGTTGCAGCAGGCGATCATCATACGGTCATCATTTGTCCAGTTGCGCATGATCGAACCGCCCTGCAAAGCCGAGTACACATATCTGCTGATAGCGTCCCACGCTTCGCCGCAGAACTTGCCGTTCATAAGGTGGTAGAAATCGTCCTGTTCCGCCGTCCGTTTCAGCACAAAGGTGTCGCCCACATTGAAGAACGGACATTTACCGGACTTCGGGTTCGCAAGGTACTTCTCCTGTAATTCGGAGAATACCTTTGTGTCTAATACTGTTATTTTACATTCGTATTGCATGATATTCCTCCATTACAGCGAATCAGCCATTTTCCTGATTTTGCCGAACACATCATTATCATGGTTTGTGAAAATACCGCAGCCCTCCAAGCCAAGATAACCGAGAAAATCACCGTCATAGGAGAATTTCGCACCGTCATACATATCGGGATCACCCGAACTAAGAAATATTGCAGTCTTTCTCAGACTTTCCGG
>NZ_JAILMR010000008.1 GCF_024692365.1 Ruminococcus sp.
TACCCGAATAATACTTTTATCTTGACAATCATATAATCATGTGCTAATATGCTGATAAGACCGACTGCTTTCACAATCGGTCTCATCATATACTCTTTTATTACACTATTTGTAGTTTACACAGAATTTGGGATTGACTCAGAATAAAACACTAATCGGCTCATGGTATATCTCATGAGCCGTTGATTTTTATCAGCAGGTAAGTCCTGCATACAAAAACAGACCCGCATACAACGGGTCTGTAATTCCATCAGTTCTGTTTTCTGACTATCGCGTATTCGTCGTCTAGTCTGTAATATGGGCAAGCATAGCGAGGTTCATTGAAAAGCCTGTACATCTCATCCTCGTCCAAGTTGACCTCACAGGAATAACATTCAAGTTCTTCGTCATAAACGTTATTTACGCAGCTTTCACATGAAGTGAAGCTGCCTTTTTTCTTTTTGCTCATATATCCATCACCTGTTTAAGTATCTCGCTGACCTGTACCAGAGCGTTGTAAAGTCTTCCCATATCTTCATCGGATACTTCTGAAAACAGTTCAAGCAGATCTTCGCGGATATCAGTTTTCATTTTTATCAGGAAACTCTCTGCTTTCTCTGTCAGAGATATGTTAACAACACGCCTGTTATCAGGCTGATGTGTCCTCTCGATGAATCCCATATCAACCAGCTGAGCCACTGCACGGGTAGCCTGTTCGTTGGAAGTATTGATCTTTGAAGCCAGCTGAGACATATTCATCTGTCCGCATACTGAAAGTGACAGCAGAACTATCTGCTGAGTACGTGTAACATGGTACTTCTTCTGATCGAATGTATCGAATACCAGCTTGCGGCTTAAAGGGTATATTTCGTAAAACTGCATTATGCAGCCTGTTCTGATCTCATTGTCCATTTTTGTATCCTCCTGATCATTTCTTGTTCTAATTCCTCCACCTGTTGCCGAATTCTATTTCAGGTGTTAACATTATTATACTATACATGAGGAACATTTGTCAATGCACTATATTTATCAATATTTGATTTTGCTAAACTGTATTTTTGTTAATCATTGTTTTTTACAAGGGTTGATAGAATTTAATGGTGTCATATCAACGCAGACCAATTTCTCCATATATATTATCATACTACGAGATTTACCTGATTAAAAGAGCGGCGTGCCCGATAAGATCAAGCACGCCGCATACATTATCCAATTTCTCACTACCTGTTATTCGTGTTTGAATTCTCGTAATCTTCTTCGTATATAGCTATCATCTTCAGAAGTTCTTCCGCATCAAGATGCAGACCCTTTGCATAATCTCTGATCTCAGCCATTGTAAATTTATCCTCGGAGTTGCCCAGTGTCTTAGCAAACATCGCAGCAGCACAAGCCAGCTTCATGTTTTCGCTCATCTCGTCTTTGCTGACATAGCTTGCAAGCTTAACAGCCTTATCGATTAGCTTGCTCTCGTTCTCGTCCTTCTCCTTGTATCTTACCGATATAGTCAGAAGTTCCTTGTCAAGATCAGTCTCATCTGCTTTTTCGGGGGCGGGATACTCAACATCGTCCTGATATTTCAGAGTACGTTTGCTGTCATCGCTGTCAGCTTTGTTATCGGTCATGACTATCTCATAGAGCGCTGTTACCTGCTGAGCCGCACCAACATCGCCTGCATCTTTAGTATCGTCCTCAAAATCCTGATCTTCAAGAAGTCTGTTCTCGTAGCCGACCAGTTTATAATAAGCAACGTTCAGAGGATTGAACTCCACCTGAATCTTTGCATCCTTAGCCACGGTGAACATTGTTCCGCTCATTTCGGTAACAAGGACTCTTTCAGCTTCTTCAACGCTGTCGATGTAAGCATAGTTGCCGTTTCCGTTGTCAGCCAGAGCTTCAAGCTTGTTGTCCTTGTAGTTGCCCATGCCAAATCCAAGAACAGAGAGGTACACACCATTATTGCGCTTTTCCTCGATTAGTGCTTTAAGTTCGTCTTCGGTAGAAAGACCAACATTCAGGTCGCCGTCGGTTGCTAAGATAACTCTGTTGTTGCCGCCCTTGATGAAATACTTCTCTGCAAGTTCGTAAGCAGTGTTTATGCCCGCTGCACCTGCGGTGGAACCGCCTGCTGTCAGACCAGCCAGTGTTGAAGCAATCGTTTCGTAGTTAGCTCCGCTCTCGCCCTCAAGCTCGATGTTATCTCTGCCTGCATAGGTCACTATCGATATCCTGTCATTCTTGCCCAGGTTTTCAGCCAGCATTGCAAACGCCTGTGTAACGAGGGGAAGCTTGTTTTCATCAGCCATAGAACCGCTGACATCTATTAGGAAAACGATGTTTGAATCAATATCCTGAACATCGATATCCTTAGCCTGCAAGCCTATCTGCATAAGCTTAGCGTCAGGATTCCATGGGCAGTCGGAAAGTTCGGTGTTTATTGCGATCTTGTCATCACCGTCGGGGTAGTTATATTCATATTTGAAGTAGTTTATGAATTCCTCGGTTCTGACTGCATTGGGGTCGATATCCTGACGATTCTCCAGCATACGTCTGATATTGGTAAATGAAGCTGTATCCACATCGGTTGAAAAAGTAGACAGCGGATTCTCGGCTACACTCAGGAATGAGTTCTCAGCATAGTAGTTGTATTCCTCTGTGTTTATCTCCATGTCTCCGATAGCATTCATTTCCTCAGAGTATTGAATATTGTCGCCATTTTTATAATCCTTTGTATCTTCAGCATCGTTGGATATCTTTTGCTCTGCGTAATCGTAATCATTTTTGGTGGGACTCATATCTTTTTTACTACTTCCGCCATTTCCGCATGAAGTCATCATCGTCATAGCCATTATTACTGATACAACGATCGCTGATATCTTTTTAGTATTCTCTTTCATAGTTATCTTCCTTTCCGTAATGGTATCAAATACCAAATACCTCATTTATGAGCCTTTCAGCATATTCTTTGGAAAGTGTCATCTCAAATGAACTTTCATCACTCAGGTTTTTACCTGTCTTCTCATAACATCTTATCTTGTAACTATTGTCAGTCCCAAAGATATATAAGCTTATACAGTTGATGGTTTCTCGACCTACATTGATAGTTTTATATTCAGGATCCTTGCCGGTATAAATGTCGAAAAATACAATTTGTAACTCCAGCCCTTTATCTAAGTTTAAATCATTATCATCTGATGCTTTCTCAGTTTTGGTTGAAGTAACTTTTTCATCTGTGAGAGCTTCAAATATTATCTCAAGTGTTTTTGGTGTATCAAAGTCAGCGGTTAAGTAATTGCCTTGATACATTCCCATGAAACCTGTCTTGTTCTCTTCGTTCCATACATAACCTTCAGATATCAAAATATTACTTGATGTACCGCCAGTTATTTCCTGACCGCCGACAGCATCGGATCCATTTGATTCAGAACCATTGCCGTACTGTACGGCTTCGACCAAATCGGGGATAAGATCAATAGGGAACTCATAGTACGCTGTCTCTTTGTACTCGTCATTCTCATCGAAATAGTTTATGTTGAATATAAAGCTGTTTTCATAGCCTATCAGCGTTACGCCCTCGCCGTTGATCTTGGTATCGCCTACCCTGAATGACTTTTTATCTTCAAACTTCATATGAGACATAAAGCCCTCGGTTTCCAGTGCGTTGAGTTGTTCTGAGGTTACAGCCAGTTCAAGCATCTTTTCTTCTGTTCCGGGCATTGCCATGCCTTTGAGGATTATTCTTGCACCCTCCAGACAGTTATCCCAGCTCTGTCTTATGTGACCGTTGTTGTACATCTCGAATCCGAAAGCGCCGTCACCTATGATATAGTTGTAATACTGATCAAAGTCGTAGTCATCTATATCGATAGTTTCCTCGGATGTCGTTTCTTCTGCGGTCGTTTCGTCATCGGTTGGATATTCACTAGTGCAGGATTCCTCTGTAACTTCGTCGATCTTTTCCACAGGTGCCGCTGTCTCTCTCTTTTCTTCTACCTTGCCGCAGCCTGTCAGCATCAAAAGTGCCAGTGCTATAACAGCATATCTTTTTGTTATTTTCATCTTAACTGCCTCCTTATGCATTGTTCCACTGTTCTAAAAAGCTTTCCATATCAAGTTCGGGTGTGTATTTCATTCTGTCAAAGTAAAAATCATTAATGTTCAGACTGTCCTTTTCAAGGCTCTGTGCGCTGCTGTCAAGAGCAGTCCAACCGTTCTGGAATACTGCTCCGCCGTCCAGTGTTATCTCTATCTGCGGTGCATTCTCAAATACTATGCTGTAACTTTGTACGCCCGTTATTTTCAGTGGAAGCAGATACTCTCTGTTCCTTTGCAGAATGTAAGGTGTGCTGCTGTTGATGACAAGTTCAGTGTCCGTCATCGTGCCGTTCTTATCATAAGCTGCATTGACCTGTAAAGTGTAGGTCGCGCCATTATCAGCTGAAAGTTCAGCATCGAGCACCGTAACATCAACAAACAAGTCTGTTGATTTGAACACCTTGTCTTCAACGAAGTATTCATCGCCCTGTGGTTTATAGCTTGCAACGAATGATATGGTATCGGTATCACTCAATGAAAGCTGATTGTATCTCACGGTCGATGTTACAGAATCTGACGCATCAGCGGATGTGCCAAAATCAATGCTTGGACGAGCATTATTTTCCACTGTTTCATCTGATTTGTCATCCGTTATGTTAGCTGCTTTGTTATCTTTTCTGTCTGTATTTTTATTTCTTGATGAAGTATCATCTTTTCTGTCGGGTCGTGAAAGCGGGATGTTATCCATAGCTGCTTTTGTTTTCTTGGATTCGTTCATTATATTAATTCCCGCAAATACAACAATGAAAGCTGCTGCAACTGCGGCTATCTTCATGTATCCGCCCGAACGATTTATCTGCTGTCTGTTCTCTGTGTAAGTTGTCTCATTCATGTTCTCTGTTTCTTTTTTGTCTATCTCCTCGGATATTCTGTTCCACAGCTTATCCATATCGGGTGCAGTATCCTGGATATGCTGTGTGTATTCTTCTTTTAAGTTAGCCATAAATACTGCCCTCCTTTACTGTTTTTTTCAGCTTGTTCAAAGCCTGTTTATATCTCCATGCAACAGTGCCAAGAGGAACGCCCAGCGTTTCGCTTATCTCCTTAAAGGTCATATCAAGACCTGTGCGGAGGTTGATGATCTCTCTTTCTGCTTCGTTCAGTGTTTCCAGCGCCTGTTTGAATGCCATTCCGCTTTCCACCTGAACATCAGTAGGATCTTCGGGGCCTGCCTGTTCCTCGGTGTATATGCCGTCATCGTCTATCGTGTATTCCTCGTGTTTTCTTTTTCTCAGGAAGTCGATAGCCATATTTCGTGCCATTACCGTTATGTAGCGCTTATGTCCCGTTCCGGAACGGTACTGCGCCGCTGTCTCCCACAGTCTCAAAAACATATCGCTCGTCAGGTCCTCAGCGTCCTGGGGACTTTTCACCACAGCAAGCATCTGTTGATATATCAGCTTGCCATAGCATGAGTAGATGTCTTTAAGACCGCTCTTGTCTTTACCGAGTATCCGTTGGATACACAGGTCGAACTCCTTGTCGGTCAAATCTATCATCACCCTTCGACATAATATATACGTTTGGTCTTATGATTATTTTTGGTGTGATTTTGTACAAACTTCATGCCTGAAATTTGTGCGTAATCACTGAAATGAATATAGACATAATTCGATAATGATTATAACACATAATCAAATAAAAGTAAAGATACCAAGAAACAAATTCTATTTTATTGCATGCTCATTACTTGCTGTGACGTTCTCATAAAGAATTATACTATTATAAACAGACCAGATCATTCAAACGAGGTCTTAGAACAATAAATCAGATATAGCCTTTACCTATATTACATCATAAAAAAATAGTACTTTTCTATTTCGAAAAAGTGTGTTATAATATAAACATAATAAAACATATCGGAGGAATAGGAAATGAATACATCAATTATTGGTTATCCCCGTATAGGAAATCTTCGTGAGCTTAAATTCGCAAGTGAGAAGTATTTCAGGGGTGAGATTTCAGCTGACGAACTGGAAAAGACAGCAAAGTCTATCCGTCTTTACAATCTGGATATCCAGAAGAAAAGCGGTCTGGACTATATCCCGTCCAACGACTTCTCGTTCTATGACGGTATGCTGGATACAGCTTTCCTGCTGAACGCAGTTCCCGAGAGATACACAAGTCTTGGTCTTTCAACACTGGATACATTCTTTGCAGCTGCAAGAGGATATCAGGGTGAAAAGGGTGACGTTAAGGCACTTGCTATGAAAAAGTGGTACAACACCAACTATCACTACATGGTTCCCGAGGTAAGCGATTCGACAGATATCAAGCTTGCAGGCACAAAGCCTTTCGATCTTTTCAAGGAAGCACAGGAAAACGGCGTTAAGACAAAGCCTGTTGTTATCGGCGCATACACTTTCCTGAAGCTTGCAAGATACACAGGCACAAAGACTGCTGCTGACTTTGCTGATACAGCTGCTGCAGCTTACATCGAGCTGCTTAAGAAATTTGCTGAACTTGGCGCTGAGTGGGTACAGATCGATGAACCTTCTCTCGTTAAGGATATGACAGCTGATGACACCGCACTGTTCGTATCTCTCTACAAGAAGATTCTCGCAGGCAAGAACGGCGTTAAGGTTCTTTTACAGACATACTTCGGCGATGTTCGTGACTGCTACAATGAGCTTACCGCACTTGATTTTGACGGTATCGGTCTCGATCTTGTTGAGGGCAAGCGTACTCTTGAACTCATCAAGGCTAACGGTTTCCCCAAGGGCAAGATCCTGTTTGCGGGTGTTGTAAATGGTAAGAACATCTGGAGAAACAACTACGAGAAAACTGTTAACATTGTTAACGAGCTGAAAAACTATGCTGAGAATATCGTGCTGAGCACTTCCTGCTCACTGCTGCACGTTCCCTGCACACTTGCAAACGAGACTAAGCTGGATGCAAGCTACCTCAAGCATTTTGCCTATGCTGAGGAGAAGCTTGGCGAGCTGGCTGATCTGAAAACCATCCTCAGTGCTGATAAGCCTACTGAGACTGCTGAATTCATCAGCAATAAGGAGCTCCACAGCGAGCAGAGATCTGGCGGTAATGCTGATGTAAGAGCAAAGGTCGCAGCACTGACAGAAAAGGATTTTGTAAGACTTCCTGAATTTGCAGAGCGTGAAAAGATTCAGAAGGCTCGTTTTGATCTGCCCCTCTTCCCGACTACTACTATCGGTTCATTCCCTCAGACTACTGACGTAAAGTCAAAGCGTTCCGCTTTCCGTAAGGGCGAGCTTGGTGCTGATGAGTATGAGAAGTTCGTTGAGAAGAAGATCGCTGAGTGCGTAGCACTTCAGGAAGAGATCGGTCTTGACGTTCTTGTTCACGGCGAGTTTGAGCGTAACGATATGGTTGAGTATTTCGGTGAGTGCCTTGACGGCTACATCTTCACCGAGAAGGCATGGGTACAGTCCTACGGCACAAGATGCGTTAAGCCTCCCATTGTTTGGGGCGATATCTCAAGAGCAAAGCCCATGACAGTAAGATGGTCGAAATACGCTCAGAGCCTGACAAAGAAGCCTATGAAGGGTATGCTGACAGGTCCTGTTACCATCCTTAACTGGTCATTCCCCCGTGAGGATATCACACTCAAGGAGTGTGCATTCCAGATCGCACTTGCTATCCGTGAGGAAGTTCTCGATCTTGAAGCAAACGGCATTAGCATAATCCAGGTTGACGAAGCTGCACTCCGTGAGAAACTTCCTCTGAGAAAGTCTGACTGGAGAGAAGATTATCTTGACTGGGCTATCCCCGCTTTCAGATATGTTCACAGCGGTGTAAAGCCCGAGACTCAGGTTCACACTCATATGTGTTACAGCGAATTTGCTGACATCATCAAGGATATCGATGATATGGACGCTGACGTTATCACATTTGAAGCTTCACGTTCCGATCTGACAATTCTCGATGTTCTGAAGGAAAACAATTTCCGTACAGAAGTTGGTCCCGGCGTATACGATATCCACTCACCCAGAGTACCTTCCAAGGAAGAGATCAAGGCTGCTATCGCTAAGATGACAGATCGTATACCTCTTTCCAAGCTGTGGGTAAATCCCGACTGCGGTCTTAAAACAAGAGGCAACGAGGAGACTATCCCCAGCCTGAAAAACCTTGTTGACGCTGCTAAGGAAGCAAGAGCTGAAAAAGCATAATAACAGGAATGCATCATTTGATCTTCCGATATATTTAAATAGAACCGCACCGAGCTTTGTTTTGGTGCGGTTCTTTTATGTAATACGATTGAATTTCGGACTTACCGTGGCATATTCATGAATTTATTTTCAGCTGTCTTTACTTTTTAGATAGAGTATGCTATAATATATCTATATCTATTTATAGAAAGGAAAGTATTATAATGAGTGAAGAATGTACACATGATTGCAGCAGCTGTTCGGCTGACTGTTCATCGAGATCTCAAGGTATTGAGAAAGCTGCCCCTCACTATATGTCCAATGTTAAAAAGGTAATTGCTGTTGTCAGCGGTAAGGGCGGTGTCGGAAAGTCACTGGTAACTTCTCTGCTTGCTGTTGATTTCGCAAGAAAGGGTTTCAAGACAGCTGTACTTGATGCTGATATTACAGGTCCCTCTATCCCTAAGATCTTTGGTATAAACGAAAGACCTGTTACCACAGAGGATGCACTTTTCCCATGTGAGAGCGAGTTCGGCACTAAGGTTATGTCAATCAATCTGCTGATGGAAAACACTTCCGACCCTGTTATCTGGCGCGGACCTGTTATCGCAGGTGCTGTTACTCAGTTCTGGACAGATGTTGCTTGGGGCGATGTTGACTATATGTTCGTTGATATGCCTCCGGGAACAGGTGATGTACCTCTGACTGTTTTCCAGTCACTGCCTGTTGACGGCATAGTTATCGTAAGCTCACCTCAGTCGCTGGTATCTCTGGTAGTTGAGAAATCCGTAAAGATGGCAAAGATGATGAATGTTCCGATACTTGGTCTTATCGAGAATATGAGCTACCTCAAATGTCCCGACTGCGGCAAGGAGATAAAAGTATTCGGTGACAGCCATGTTGATGAGATCGCCAAGGAGTACGACCTGAAAGTTCTCGCCAAGCTTCCTATCGACCCGCTTACAGCAACTCTCTGCGACAGCGGTAAGATAGAGATAATTGAGAATGACACTATTGCGGCTTTCAAGGATATCAAATTCTGATAAAGCGTATAATAAGAAAAATGCTCTCCCGTGCTATTCGGAAGAGCATTTTTTATTTGTCGTTTACCAAGTTGCTTATCCAGATTCCCGAGCGTACCATAAAGAAGCCTATGACTACCTTTATGACTTCGGAGAAGGTTATAATTGCAAACATTGGATGTATATCCATTTTAGTGAAATGCGCGATGATAAAGGCACAGGGAATCACTATCACCCATGTGAATGCGAAATCGAACAGGAAAGTCAGTCCTGTTTTGCCGCCGCTTCGCAGGGTGAAGTAGCAGGCGTGAGTGTAAGACCAGAGGGGCATTGCTATAGCCTGAACGATTATCATATAGCTTGAAAGAGCTTTGATCTCATCGCTTGTTTTGTATACTTCAGGGAAAAGCGGTGCTAAAGGTATGATTGCCAGAGCGAGTATCAAAGTTGAAGCTACGCTGAAAAATCTCAGTTTGTCATCGGTGCTTTTGGCTTGTTCAAGCTTGTTCGCACCAAGTTCCGCACCGACGATTATTCCTATGCATGAGCCCAGCTGTATGAACACAACGCTGAATAGGTTGGTTATGGTACTGCTGATGTTCCTTGCGGCTACAACGTCAAGTCCTCTCTCAGAATAACACTGAGCAAGCACCGACATACCTACCGACCAGAGAAATTCATTCGCCAGCAGGGGAGAGCCTTTTATCACCATATCGCGAGCCAACTTAGAGGGTATGTGCACACTTTTGAAAAGCCCCACAGCGTAAGGATTTCTTTTGGGATTTGTATGTGTCCAGACAATCACGACACCAGCTTCTATCGCCTTGGCGATAACAGTGGCGATTGCCGCACCTTTTACTCCCATCTCAGGCATACCCAGTTTTCCGAAGATAAGTCCGTAGTCCAGCACAACATTAACGCCTACTGCTGTCATAGAACTTATCATTGGGATAGTGGTAATGCCACACTCACGAAGCGTGCTTGAATATGCCTGTCCAAGACCGAAAGGTATGAGTCCGATTATCATGATGCCCATGTATTCCTTGGCACTTTTTATCGTAAGGGCTATCATTTCGGGACTGTCCTCGTCACTGATAAAAAGCTTTATCAGCGGTTCATCGAAGAAGCTCAGAACAAATGCACCAACGGCTATGGTGACCGTACATATGAACAGCTTGAAACGCACTGTGTGCCGCAGACCGTCATTGTCGCCTTTCCCGAAAAACTGCGCACCGAATATACCCGGACCCGCAACCGCACCGAAGACGGTTATATTGAATACGAATATGAACTGATTGACGATGGATACTCCGCTCATCTGTTCAGTACCTATCTGCCCGACCATGATGTTGTCTATCATGCTGACGATGTTGGTGACCAGATTCTGAAGTATCATTGGTATTACCGTAACAAGCACACGCTTGTAAAACGCTTTATCGCCAATATATTTTTCTTTGAACGATGTTTTCATGGTTATCTCCTTTTGGTTTATGAGAATAAATTATAACACGGTTCGTGAAAAAAAGCAAGTCAATACTCGTTATTTTTACATTTTATTGATTATTCTATGCGGTATATATTTAATTTTATGTGAGCATAATACGGAACAGGTCAAACAGAACTTTGCCATGAAGATTTATTCATATAAAACCAATGAATAGTTCAGCGGTGTATGATACAATATAATCGGTTTGTAAATAGTGTACAAACTGCGTTGTACAATTTTAACAAAGAATATAAAGGAGAAAACAATGAAATTTAAAAGATCAGCGGTTGTTCTTACAGCTATAATGATGATGTGCGCATCGGGCTGTGCTAATTCCGAGAAAAATGAAAATGCCGATAAGGCAGATAAAATAGAAAAATCAAATTCCTCTGCCGTGACTACAACTGTTGCAAATACAGTAACTATGCCTGAGCCTATACCGGTGCCGGAAGGCGGGTGGACGGACGAAACTATCAAAGACGTTATTTATATTAATGGCAAAAAACTGGAATTTCCTTGTACTATTGATGACCTAGGTGACGGATTTGAGATAGAACCTAATGAAGAGGCTGATAAGGAAATGAAAGAAGATGGTTCTGCAGTGTATCATCTCAATTACTGTGGTAATTTTGTAGGCTTTGTTGGTATGAGAGAATCTGACAAAATATATCTATTAGACTTTGACGCATTTGATAGTCCCATTGAGAACTACCCTGATATCCCGTTCAGTGTCAATGGTGTAACTATAGGCACACCCATTTCTGAAGTCAGAGAGATAATGGGTAAAGATTTTTCAGATGAAAAGGATAACGGTCACTTTAATTGTGATTTCAAAAATTTTAGGGTTAGTATGTATGATGCGTACAATAATGATAAGATATCTTCTATTGAAATATTTAGTCATTAAAAACAATTAAGAAAAATATTCCTTAAAAGAACAACTTACATAATTACGATGAAAACTCGTCAGATAAAAAATGAATGTAAAATTTAATTTTCCACTTGACAAAACCGCGGAAATGTAGTATCATTAGTTAAATAACACAAATAAATGCTGTGACGGAGCAAAGTAGTCGGGTCAGCGTATTTTCAGAGAGTCTGCGGGTGGTGTGAGCAGACAGCGCCCCATGATGAAGTTACTCTCCTGAGCTTTCGGCTTGAAATTTCAGTAGGGCTGAACGTTCCCCGCGTTAAGGGCAAAGAGGTCGGCGTATGCCGATAAACTGAGGTGGTACCGCGTAAATTTCGCCCTCGGAGGACTTAGTGTCTTTCGAGGGCTTTTTTATATTCTGAAAAAGAGAGGTGTCGTTCAATGAAAAATATCAGACTTGTAAAAGCAAGTGCCGAAAATGCAGAGCTTATCCACAGCTTACAGAAAGATGCTTTTATGCCCCTTTATGAACGATACCACGATGACGGTACTTCTCCTGCGCTTGAAACTGTCAGCAGTGTTGCCGAAAAGATAGCTTATTCGGATTTTCTGATAATATACCTTGATGATACTCCTGTTGGCGGAGTAAGAGTGCGGCGTTTTGAAAACGATGGTGATGTCGCAAGAAATATTAGTCCACTGTTTGTTATCCCCGAATATTGGGATAAGGGCATAGGTTCTGAGGTCATGAAAATACTATTTGACAACTATGATGATGCTGACAAATGGACGCTTGCCACCATCGAAGAAGATGCGAGGAACTGCCATTTCTACGAAAAGCATGGATTCGTTCGTACCGGTAATAAGTCGGTCATAAATGAACTAATGACTATTATCGGATATGAGAAGAGGTGCTGACTATGGAATGTTTCGATAAGAAGGCAGTTAAGATTCTCACGAATAAATTCTGGGATCACGGCTGGCGCAGAAACTGGTTTCCCGATGGTTATCACCCTTATCCGGAACCCTCTCCCGAGGATTTTGCATATGCAAAGGAAAAGGGCTTGATGTTTGATGAACAGATAATCCCGCACGATGAAATGATACCAAGGCTTTTAAAGGCAAAGGAGCTCATCACTTTTGACAAATGTGCCGCGGCGTTTTTGTGTAGTCTTTCCACACGTGAAATAGCTCTCAGATCTGTTATCGTAAGCAAGCTTATCGCAGAAAATATGACAGACCATAAGTTCACGCCCTATGGACTGAGGGACGATTCTCCGAATTTCAAGGGTTACTGTCAAGGTTGTCTTGACTGCGGAACTGCCCGTATCGGCGCTGTTTCAAGAGAGATGGACATTTACAGCTTTGAGCGAATTAAATTCGGCGGAGTTGATATGAGCGACCCTTACCGCTGTATGTTCGATCTGGAAACTTTTCCCGTCGAGCATGATTTTACACCCACGGAAGAAGATATCTCCATATTCAGAAATATCATTTCTGTCTGTGAAAGTTGTGAGTCGGACGATGCGGCAACGCAGTTGTGTCAGAAACTAGCAGGTGTTTTCAAGTCAAACAAGAACGAGCGCAGCAGCCTGATAGAAGTTCTGGGTTGGCTGAGGATACTTTCTTTTGTCAAGATACGACCTATGAGAGGTTCAAAAAACGATTGGGACAGTGTTTCAAACTGGCGTGGCGAGGACGGAATTGATCATGATATGTTGAATAAATATTTCGGCAGATATTTGTAAGTTATGGAATACATAAAAGCTAAGAGCATTCTGCAAAAGTGCAAGGATAATTCCTGGTTCGGAAATGATTACAATATGAATCTGTACCGCGGCTGCTGTCATGGGTGCATTTATTGTGACAGCCGAAGTGAATGTTATCAGATAGAGGATTTTGACAAGGTTCGCGCCAAAGAAAATGCGCTGATGATACTCCGTGATGAACTTCGCAGAAAGGTGAAAACAGGCGTTATCGGTACGGGTTCGATGTCTGACCCGTATAACCCATTTGAACGCGAAGAGAGACTGACTGAAAAGTCGCTGATGCTGATAGATGCGTACAATTTCGGGATAACCGTGATAACAAAATCCCCGCTGATAACAAGAGATATCCCTCTCTATAAGCAGATAGCGGAACATTCTCCCGTGCTTTGTAAAATGACGATAACTACCACAGATGATAAGCTTTCGTGGTTAGTTGAACCTCGTGTGGCAGTATCTTCCAAGAGGTTTGATGCGCTAGCGAAGATGTCTAATGCAGGTTTGTTCACAGGGATAACACTGATGCCTGTGTTGCCTTTTATCGAGGACACTGAGGATAATATCCGAATGATAGTCCGCCGTGCACGTGAATGTGGTGTGCGGTGCATATATCCCGCATTTGGCTTGACGCTTCGTGCAGGCAACAGGGAATATTTCTACCAAAAGCTTGACGAAAGCTTTCACGGACTTAAAGAGCAATATATCCGCTGGTACGGCAACAGATATGAATGCCAATCGCCGAACGCTAAAAAGCTGTGGCAGGTGTTCACAGAAGAATGCGAGCGGTTCGGTATAATCTATGAGATGAAAGCAATAATCCAAGCATATAAATCAGGTTACGGAGATATGCAGCTGAGTTTTTTTGACTGAAAAGAAGAGTGGTACCATGGTGAAAGTATACGCTGAAAATTGTGGATTAAAAGCTAATGAATATAAAGCTTCTTATCGGCTATTTCAACGGTTATGTGTATGTGGTATGGAAAAACTCACTTTCCGAGATTGGCATATTTTCTGATATATTCAGTTAACAATAAAAATAATATAAATGGAGGAAAACTAAAATGACTTGTTTTGAAGAACTCAAAAGAAGAGGGCTCATCGCCCAGATGACAGATGAAAAGGAGCTGGAAGAGCTTATCAACAATGGTAAGGCTACTTTCTATATCGGTTTTGACCCTACTGCTGACAGTCTTCACGTTGGTCACTTCATGGCTCTGTGCCTGATGAAGAGACTTCAGATGGCTGGCAACAAGCCTATCGCACTGGTAGGCGGCGGTACCGGTATGATAGGTGACCCTTCAGGTAAGAGCGATATGCGTAAAATGTTGACTCCCGAGACAATTCAGCACAACTGCGAATGCTTCAAGAAGCAGATGAGCAGATTCATCGATTTCTCAGACGGCAAGGCTCTGATGGTAAACAACGGCGACTGGCTGCTTAATCTCAACTACATCGATGTTCTTCGTGAAGTTGGTGCTTGTTTCTCTGTAAACAAGATGCTGACATTCGAGTGCTACAAGCAGAGAATGGAGAGAGGTCTGACATTCTTGGAATTCAACTACATGATAATGCAGTCCTACGATTTCTACAGACTTTTCCAGGATTACGGTTGTAATATGCAGTTCGGCGGCGACGACCAGTGGGCAAATATGCTTGGCGGTACCGAGCTTATCAGAAAGAAGCTGGGTAAGGACGCTTACGCTATGACCATCACACTGCTGCTCAATTCCGAAGGCAAGAAGATGGGTAAGACCGAAAAGGGTGCTGTATGGCTGGATGCTGAAAAGACTTCTCCTTACGATTTCTACCAGTACTGGAGAAATGTGGATGACGCTGATGTTATCAAGTGCCTCAAGCTGCTGACATTCGTTCCTATCGAGGAGATCGAAGAGATGGAGCAGCACATGGAAGGTGCTGAGTACAACAAGGCTAAGGAACTTCTTGCATTCGAACTGACAAAGCTTATCCACGGTGAAGAGGAAGCTCAGAAGGCTGACGCTGCTGCAAAGGCTATCTTTGGCGGCGGATCAGACAGCGCTGATATGCCTACAACCACACTTACTGCTGATGATGTTGACGAGAACAAGCAGATTGGTATCCTGAATCTGCTGGTAAAGGCAGGTCTGTGTCCTTCCAACGGTGAAGC
This sequence comes from Ruminococcus sp., assembly GCF_024692365.1. Lineage (GTDB taxonomy): Bacteria > Bacillota > Clostridia > Oscillospirales > Ruminococcaceae > Hominimerdicola. The sequence goes on from NZ_JAILMR010000008.1 coordinate 15,490, forward strand.
AAGAAGACTTGTTCAGCAGAACGGTATAGCTGTAAACGGCGAAAAGTTCACCGACCCCAAGGGTATGGTTGATCTTTCCGAGCAGGTAATCATCAAGAAGGGCAAGAAGGTATTCCATAAGGTGGTACTGGGCTGATATTTCCCATTAAATATTTAACGTATTATATAATGAACAACTGCCCGATAGTTGAAGCTGTCGGGCAGTGTATTTAGAAAAAATTGTAAATTTTAGCAGACCCTATTGCATATAAGATATGTTCATGCTATAATAATCCAAAGGTGATGAATATGTACATCTGTCCCGTATGTAAGAAAAAACTCAATAAGGTAGAAAATTCATGGAAATGTGTGAACGGTCACAGTTTTGATATTGCCCGCAAGGGTCACGTTAATTTGCTGACTACCGCGAAGCATAATCCCAAGACCGCAGGCGATAATGCAGAAATGGTCAAGGCGCGTACCGAGTTTCTCGACAAGGGCTATTACAGACCTCTTGCGGAGAAAATAAGGGAGATAACAACAGCGGAGATAAATACTATCGAAAATCCCGTTATTATCGACAGTGGCTGTGGCGAAGGCTTTTACACAGCTGAACTTTCAAATATAGGCAAGGCACGAATTTTCGGAATAGATATCTCAAAACACGCGGTCGCACACTGCATGACAAGGATACATCAGGCGAGAATAAAAAACTGTGAGTTTGCAGTGGCTTCATCTTTTGAATTGCCTTTTGCTGACAGATGTGCCGATGCTGTGATAAGCGTTTTTGCTCCCGTCTGCAATGATGAGTATCACCGTGTATTGAAAAAAGGCGGCAAACTTATAGTTGTTTCGCCATCGCCCAGACATTTGTTTGAGCTGAAAGCTGCTGTCTACGATAAGCCTTACGAAAACAAACCCAACGACTATCATCTTGACCGTTTCGTCAAGTTCGGTGAAACTGTCTTTGAGTACAAGAAAGAACTTACATCACAGAAAGATATATTCGATCTGTTCATGATGACACCGTATTTTTATAAGACTTCCGAGGAGGGCATATCAAGGCTGAAAGAACTCGATAGCATCGAAGTCACCTGCGGGTTTGTGATACAGGTATACCGCAGAAAGTAGTACATAAAAGTCTACAGAAAATGAGGGATATATATGGATAGGGAATTATTCTGCAAAGGTTATACATGGGGATTTTTCAGCAGAGAAGGAGAACTTCTTACAGATGATGCTGAAAAGTCTATGAAACGTCTTGCATCAAACGGTCTTGACTGGATATGCATAACTGTCAACGGCTGGCAGGAAACTTTTTACAGCACTACAGTTTTTTCTCTTTATGGATTGACCCATACAGATGTTGAAATTGAACACGCAGTAAAGCTTGCAAAATCCCTCGGGCTGAAAGTCTGTCTGAAACCTATGGTGAATTGCCTTGACCATTCGTGGAGGGCAAGGATAGATTTTCCAACCGAAGAGGGCTGTGATTACTGGAAAAAGTGGTTCAGTTCCTATAACAGATTCATGCTGTACTATGCTAAAATGGCAGAAAAGCTCGGCTGTGAAATGCTGTGTACAGGCTGTGAGATGGCTGGTATGGATAAGCAAAGCAGCTACTGCCGCGACATGATAAGCCGTGTTAGAAAAGTGTACAGCGGTATCATCATGCATAATATTAATCACGGTGATGAGTTCCGATTTGACTGGCTTGATGCGGTCGATGTTATTGGAATAAGCGGATATTATCCAGTAACCGACGGAGTAAATACCGGCATAGAATGTATGCGCGAGCGCTGGTCAGAGGTAGTTTCACGACTTGAAAAATGCAATGAAAAGTACTGCAAGCCTATCATGTTTGCTGAGATAGGCGTTCGCAGTGAACAGGGTTGTTCTGCATATCCTTGGGATTTCCATGATCGTTCAGAAAAGCCTGCGGATGAACAGGAGCAGTCTGATTTTTATGAAAGTGCGATGGAAGCTACGTGGGATAAGCCATGGTTCTGTGGATATTTCTGGTGGGATTGGAAAGCTGTTATTCCCGACGAATCTAAAGCAAAGGATAACCGTGATTTTACAGTTTACGGAAAACTGGCGGAGAAAACTCTCAGAAAATGGTATACTGAAAAATAATAAAAAACTGTCCCGCGGTATTCCAGCCGCAGGACAGTTTTTTCATTTTCAGCCCCAGTAAGGGAGAACAATTTGTATCAATATCGCAACAGGAATTGAGAGCGCGACTTCTGCTGCGAGCTCTTTTGGCTTTCTTCTAAGTACAAAAAGTGTGGCTATGAGTACCATAACTTCTGTGATATGTGGGATCATTATTCCCTGCAAAAACAGGATAGTCTGGGATAAAACCGCACCGATTATTATACCGGATATACCGATCGCAATTTTACTTTCGTCCTTAGCAAAATGACATACAGCACCCAAAAATGGAGATACCAAAGTTAACCCAAACCATATCATCGCATAGTTCATCGGAAAGAATCCTGCCACAATGGCGCAGTAAATATAATAGCTTGAAACCATTCCCAGGAAGAACAGGAAGACGTTCAGTGCTGCTCTTTTTGCTGAACTGCTGTAAACCGAAATGCATACACCAAGAAATATCCATATTCCAAATCTGCCAAGAAAATTTGTGACGTCAAGTTTTTGCATTATGGTTGGAAGTTCATTAAAAGCTGCTTCGTCCAGTGCTTTTGAACCTACTCCCATCAATATCCCGAATATCAGAATTGCAATGCTTGAAATTATTTTACGTTTCAATGTAATGCTATTGTCCTTCGTTTTGTTTGTCTCTGTCATAATTAATGTCCCTCTCCGATGGTGTTTTTTCTGTCTTCCATCGGTTATATTATACCCCAGCAAGGGTGTTAAGTCAATAAACTTATGATAATCTTAAGAAAAAAGAACTGACCGTTCTTAGCGGTCAGCCCTAGTAAATATCTTATTTGCTCAGCTTGGATTCTCTCATAATGATATCCTCTCTCTTAGGACCATTGGATACCATTGTTATGGGGAAACCAATCTGCTTTTCAACGAACTCTATGTACTTGCGGCAGTTCTCGGGAAGATCTTCATACTTGCGGATACCACCAATATCGGACTTCCAACCGTCCAATACTTCCAGAACGGGCTTAGCCTTTTCAAGTTTGCCTGTGGTGGGGAAGTCAGTTGTTACCTTTCCGTCGATCTCATAACCAACGCATACAGGGATCTTATCGAGATAACCAAGTGCGTCAACAACGGTGAAAGCTACATCGGTAGTGCCCTGGATACGGCAGCCGTATTTGGAAGCTACGCAGTCGAACCAACCCATTCTTCTGGGTCTGCCTGTTGTTGCGCCGTATTCGCCCTTGTCGCCGCCACGCTTTCTCAGCTCTTCTGCTTCATCACCGAATATCTCGGAAACGAATGCACCTGCACCAACTGCGGAAGAATATGCCTTACATACAGTTACGATCTTCTTGATCTCATAAGGAGGTATACCTGCGCCGATTGCGCCGTAAGCCGCAAGAGTGGAAGAAGAAGTTACCATGGGATAGATGCCGTGGTCGGGGTCTTTCAGTGAACCCAGCTGACCTTCCAGCAGAATGTTCTTGCCTTCCTTGATAGCGTTCCACAGATAAGCAGAAACATCGCATACATAAGGCTCGACCATCTTCTTGTATTCCATCAGTGTGTTGAACAGTTCGTTCTCATCGATTGCGGGCTTGTTGTACATATATTTCAGCAGGATATTCTTTTGCTCCAGAACTCTGTGGATCTTTTCCTTGAGAGCTTCCTCGTCGAAAAGCTCCTGAACCTGGAAACCGATCTTTGCATACTTATCGGAATAGAAAGGTGCAATACCTGACTTTGTAGAACCGAAGCTTGCCTTGCCAAGTCTTTCTTCCTCGAATTTATCAAAATCAATGTGGTAAGGCATGATCATCTGAACTCTGTCGGAGATCAGCAGCTTGGGCATAGGTACGCCCTGTGATGTAACTTCGTTCAGTTCCTTGAAAAACTTGGGAATATCGAAAGCTACACCGTTGCCGATGATGTTTGTGGTGTGATCGTAGAATATGCCCGAAGGGAGAGTGTGAAGTGCAAACCTGCCATAGTGATTGTGTATGGTATGACCTGCGTTTGCGCCGCCCTGAAATCTTATTACGATATCAGACTCCTGCGCCATCATGTCCGTGAGCTTGCCCTTGCCCTCGTCGCCCCAGTTTGCGCCAACAATTGCTCTTACCATTTGTAAATTTCCTCCTTGCTGTTAAGCGGGATCATGTAAATTAATGATTTAGCGTGCTGCTATGTGAAAATATCTCATACCAACACCAATATATTATAGCACATAATTCCTGCCTTGTAAACACTTGGACGAATTTTTAACATTTTCATAATATTTTGGACTGCATTATTTTGTTTCAAGAAAAATTTTTTTATCAAAAACCCTTGCAAAAACAGCGCTGTTATATTATAATAGTATTTATCGGAAAAATGAACGGCTGAGAAAGAAATATGCCGTACAACTCAATTTGTGCAGCGATAATTGTGTTAAGCTGTTTTTTCATAAGGAGAGTATGAATGAGACTATTGAGGATTTCAGCGCTTTTGATAGCAGGAGCGCTTATGCTGCCGCTTGTGGGCTGTACCGATAAGGAAGGTAACAGCAGTGGTTCGGATACCGCTTCGTCCAATAAGGAACCCAAAGCAGTGGCGGATAAGGTTGAACTTAAAGACTATAAATTTCCAGAGTTTTTGAAAGACATAAAGCAACCGGATTCTCTCAGCAGCCCTGTTTATGTGAGCTTTGCTTTGTCAGAATACGTCAGCGAAGTCATTGAACAGCCTTTTAAGGGATATGAGTGTTCTGAGATGATAGGAAACAGTCTGTATGTTTATTCCAAAGGCAAATTTAAGGGTCTTCTGGGAACGAACGGGAAAGTATTGCTTAAAGCTGATATCTACACAGAGATAACTTTGTGCAGACCCGGTACTCTTATGCTTTCGAAGGATAAAGAGCTCAACACGCCTGATGAGTACCTGTCTTTCGACGAATTTGGCAATCTCAGTAAGATCGATCCACCCGAGTTCAAAGCTGATAGTATCAGTATCGAAGAAGAGAAGCGCATCAAGCCTGCATCGGGTGACGAAGATGGCGGATACTATAAAGTTTATAATCTGGCGTTAGATGAAAGTCAAACCATCGGCGAGGGCACTTCATATCTGGACTGGGACAAAATTGAAAGCGTTTCTGCACAGGCTATAAATACATCCCGACCCTTCAATGCATATTACAGGGTTCAAAAAGGCGAAGAGATCTATTATATCTGCTTTGACCGATTCTATAACTATACTATATATAATGGGGCATACGGTTTTATAAGAATGAAAGTAGGCGAAGGATACGGCGGATGCTATATCCTTGACCATGATGATTATTCCGAACTTAATAAGCTTGTAGAAAGCTTTGGTGAATCAGGTATAATGAAATCGCCAAGCAAAGATACGGGTCTCGACTATGTTCAGATAGAAACAGGATATGGTACCGATGATCTTGTTACTATGACTATCTCTGCTGACGGCTACTGCTTTGTAGATCATTCAGGTAATGGTGAACAGCAGGCTAAGAAGTATTTTACAATTCTTGATAAAGAAAGCTTTGTCAGCATTGTAATGTGGGTTGATCAGGTACTTTCGGAAGAATACGAAAAATGATGTCAGATTTTGCAGGAAAATGCAGTTTTTCCTGCAAAATTTTCTTTTTTGAGCCTAATAAGCATTGACAAGTACCTTTTATTGTGCTATTATAATATTTGCAGGTTTTTTTGGAATGTTGTTTTCAGCTGTTGATGTTGTATCTTATGACAGCTTCGGCGACAGATCTGCATATAGAAAAAAGCCGTCGATACGGCGAGTTATATATGGAGGACAAAATGAGTTTATTTGACGCGATCGTACAGGCAATACTACAGGGTCTTACAGAATTTCTGCCCGTGTCCAGTTCGGGACATCTTTCGCTTTATCAACATTTTACAGGTAATAACGGCGAAGGTGCGCTGATGTTTTCGGCGGTACTTCATCTTGGTACACTGGTCGCTGTGTTCATAGCTTTCAGAAAAGACATTCTGGAGCTTATAAAGGAACTGGGTAATATCTGCTCTGACATTTTTAAGTGGAAGTTCACACTTAAAAATATGAACCCCCAGCGCCGTATGATCGTTATGATAATATTATCTTGTCTTTGTCTTGCGCCTTTTGCGTTCTTCAAAGATTGGTTTGAATCTATTGGTCAGGATAATTCTATATTTGCCGAAGGACTTTGTTTCCTGTATACAGGTGCTATTTTGTTTATGTCTGACAGATGCACAAAGGGCAATAAAAAGGCTGGAGATATCAAAGTTAAGGATTCAATAACCGTTGGTCTTTTTCAGGGCGTTGCACTTCTGCCAGGCGTATCGAGATCAGGTTCAACTATCTCTGCAGGACTGTTCTCTGGATTCTCACGTGAAACTTCTGTAAAATATTCTTTCATACTTGGCATACCTGTTATACTCCTCAGCTGTCTGCTTGAAGTTGCAGAGTATCTGAAAAAAGTTATGGATTCAAATGTCGAGGTGGCTAAGGTCGGCGTTGGTAACTGCATCGTCGGATTCATAGTTGCAGCAGTAGTTGGCGTACTCGCCATTAAGCTCGTCAGCTGGCTGGTTAAGAGTGATAAGTTCAAGGTATTTTCCTACTACACCTTTGTACTTGGTGCGGTCGTACTTGTTATCGCATTCATTGAATTCTGCATGGGTCACCCCATCAGTTTTAAATAATTACATATCTGCGAAGAAGCTTGATATCGGGTGATGATTCAGGCTTTTTGCAGTTTTTTGAAGCATAAGAAAATCCAACATATTTGATGAAAGGAAAGTGTTTAAATGGCAGCGAATGCCTCGGGGTCTAAAACCGCCGGAAGACCGGCGAAAAAAAAACAGACGGCTCAGAGCTCACCGAAAGTAAGCAAGGCAGCACAGGATGCACTTAATGCTGCCAGAGAAAGAGAGTTCAGGCGTTTCTGGTCATATATTCTGTTCTTCACAGGCGTTCTGGAGCTTTTCCTCACGTTCATCAAAGGTGACGGTCTGTGGCGTGCACTGCATGACTTTAACCGCGGTCTTTTCGGCGTGGCAGTGTTCCTGTTTGCCCCAATGATGATATATGTTGCGCTTATGATAGCGTCAAATACAAAGAAAAATACCGTTGTAGCTAAGTGTGTCGAGGGCGGAATGCTCATGCTGCTTTCAAGCGGTATGGTACAGATTTTGCAGGTAGGCTCCGTACAGGGCGGCAGTTTTTTCAAAAAACTGAAAGGTCTGTATGACGACGGTGTTGTGCTTCGCGGCGGCGGACTTGCAAGCGCTCTTCTGGGCTGGCCTCTTCTTGCTGCATTTAAAAGGCTTGGAGCTTCCATTATTATCCTGCTTATTGCCTTTACTTTCATACTTTTGCTCACTGATCTTACTTTACCTCAACTGTTCAAACTGCTTTCAAGACCTTTTGTTATATCGGTCGAAGCAGTCCGCAACGATAGAGTTGAACGTGTTGTTGCAAGACAGGAGCGTGAGGGTCAGTTAGCTAACAAACGTCAGGCTGATCGAGAAATGCAGAAGCACAGACCCGGACTTCCTGCACCTATTGCCATGGAAGAAACTGCACCTCGCGGCAAACAACGTGTTGATTTTGCTAAATTCGTACCTGACGATGATACTTCGCCCAAAGATGAGATCGAAGAGATCATAGATAATGGTGATGCTTTCTCTGATGACATGGTGTCTTCACGCAAGAGTGTAGATCTTTCCAAGGTCGAAGAAGTTTCTGTTGAGATAATTGAAGAAGAAACTCCCGACGATAGGGAAGACAGAGAGAATCTAAAAAAGATAATCGAAGCGGCAGTTAACAGAAAGAATTCTCCTCGTGCTGAAAAATCCGAAGAACCAAAACTTCCAAATGTTGTGAATATCGACAGCAAAGGTCAGACCACGATGTTTGAAGAGGATGAGCAGATACCCGTTTATGTGAACCCACCTGTTGATGTTCTCAAATACCCGAAAAAGAAGATAGACAGATCTATCATTGAAGCTGAGATACAGGAAAAATCCCAGAAATTGGTGGAAACACTAGAAGTATATGGCGTAAAGACACGCATCACAGGAATTTTCAGAGGTCCTTCTGTTACCAGATACGAACTTCAGCCTGCAGCGGGTGTGAAAGTAGCTAAGATACTAGGTCTTTCCGATGATATCGCCCTTAATCTTGCGGCGCTGAGTATCCGTATGGAAGCCCCTGTTCCCGGTAAGCCTTGTGTTGGTATCGAAGTTCCGAATGATGTAAGAGACCCAGTTTCTCTTCGTGAACTTATCGACAGTGATGAGTACCGAAATGCAAAGGGCAAGCTTACTTTTGCTGTCGGCAAGGATATCGAGGGCAAGATAGTAGTCGGAAATATTGCAAAAATGCCCCATCTTCTTGTTGCAGGCACTACCGGTTCGGGTAAATCGGTATTCACGAACTCTATTATTCTGAGCGTACTGTACCATGCTTCTCCCGAAGAAGTTAAGCTCATACTCATTGACCCCAAGATGGTCGAATTCAAACTGTATGACAGGATACCTCATCTGCTGATACCTGTTGTCACCGACCCGCTGAAAGCTGCAGGCGCACTGGGCTGGGCAGTTAACGAGATGAATAAGCGCTACAAGATGTTCGAGGCTAATAATGTCAAAAATCTTGAAGAATTTAACGAGATGCTTACAGCAGAACAATCAAAGCCTGTTGATGAGATCGATCCTGTTTTTGCAAAAATGAAGCTTCTTCCACAGATACTCATAGTTATCGATGAGTTTGCCGACCTTATGATGGCGGCGGGCAGTGAGGTTGAAGATTCTGTTATAAGGCTGGGACAGCTTGCGCGTGCGGCCGGTATACACATGGTAATTGCGACTCAGTCACCAAGACGAGATGTTATTACGGGTCTTATAAAATCTAATATACCTTCACGTGTTTCACTTAGCGTATCCAGCAACGTTGATTCACGAGTTATTCTTGATGCACCGGGTGCTGAAAAGCTTCTCGGAAACGGCGACCTGCTTTATAAGCCTGTTGGAGTCAAGAAACCTATACGTATACAGTCGGGCTTTGCCGATACTGCTGAGATCAAAGCTGTTGTTGAGTTCCTAAAAAGTGAACATTCAGCTGAATACAGTGCTGATATCATGGCAGAAGTCGAGGAAAATATGCCAAAGCCTAAGGAAGATAAGAAGAACAGCGGCGGTGGTGATTCCGAGGATGTTATCATCAATCCAGATGATGATCTGATAGATCAGGCGATAACCGTTATCGTGACAACAGGAAATGCTTCAACTTCGTATCTGCAGCGTAAGCTTAAACTGGGCTTTTCCAGGGCTTCCAGAATTATGGATCAGATCGAAGAAATGGGCATAATAGGTCCGCAGGAGGGCGCAAAGCCCAGAAAGATCAACCTTACCGAAGAAGAATGGCTTGAAATGCGTGCCAGAAGATAAGGTGCTTGATAATGGTTGAAAAAAAGAAAAAGAGCAATCCGCCCCCAAAAAAGGGGAGTGGGCTAACAATAAAGCAAAGACTTCGGCTGATATTACTGATACTCCTGCTTTTTGCGGCGGGAGTAATATGGATATTACATTATATGGAAGTAATATCCGTTCAGGATATTATGGTAAAACTTGGTCTTGCTGACCGACCTGCAACCCGCGCCGATCTTGAAGTACATATAATCGATGTGGGTCAGGGTGACTGTATACTTGTCGCTTCGCAGGGGCAGGTAATGCTGATAGACAGCGGTGAACGTGACGAAAGCAATGCAGTTGAGTCTTACCTTATACGCCACGGCATACATCACATCGACCGTCTTATCGCGACACATCCTCATTCCGACCACATTGGTGAGATGGCTGAGATCATTTATACATTTGATGTTGACAGCTTTATGATGCCGCGTATACCAGAGGTTTACGTGCCTACTACCAAGTGCTATGAAAATATGCTGAAAGCCCTTGATGTCAGGGACGTTTCTGTTATGAAACCAGAAGATACGAGTTTTCAGCTTGGGTGTTGTGATGTGAAGATATTAACATCGGGCGTAGAGAATTCTGATAATCTCAATAACTATTCGCTGATTGTTAAAGTAGTTCACGAGAAAAACAGCTTTCTGTTTACCGGAGACTGCGAGAATGAGGAAGAAAAGACACTGCTTGCTAAAGGTGCTGACCTTAAAGCTAAAGTTCTTAAAGCCGCACATCACGGTAGTTCAACATCTTCATCTGCTGAGTTCCTTGATGTTGTTGATCCAGAATATGCAGTGATTTCCTGCGGAAAACGCAACGATTATGGACACCCTCATGAAGAAACTGTAAGGCGTTTATCAAAGTATGCGCGAAAGACATATATTACCGCACGTGATGGTAGTGTAGTTTTCATTTCGGACGGCGAAGGACTTACTGTTGAATGCGAGAGTGATAAAAAATGAGATTCACGGTAGATAGGATTGAAGGTTCCGTTGCAGTCTGTGAAGACAGTGATGGTGTTATGAAAAATATTGATCTGAAAAAACTTCCCGATAATGTAAAAAGCGGAGATATAGTTGTTTTCATGCACGGACGTTTTATTCTTGATAAAACAGCAACGTTAGAAAGACGAGCTAAGATCGTAGCATTACAAGAAAAACTGCTGGGAAAATCTACCGATTGAAATTGTATACACATATCTAAAAGATTATGTGGTATGCGTTGAAATGGAGTGATATTTATGAACAGAGATCTGTTTTCGGTCATAAAGGCGAAGCTGCCGAGCCTTTCAAAGGGTCACAAGCTTATCGCAAATTACATACTTTCGCAGTATGATAAAGCTGCATTTATGACTGCACAGAAGCTGGGTAAAACGGTAGGTGTCAGTGAATCCACCGTTGTTCGCTTTGCCTCTGAACTTGGATATGACGGTTATCCCGAACTGCAAAGGCAGCTCCAGGATCTTATGCGTAATAAGTTGACTGCTGTACAGCGTATCGAAGTCAGTTCTGAACAGATGAACAGCGAGGATGTTTTCCAGCGTGTGCTTAATCAGGATATTGACCGTATTCGTGCAACTCTGAATGAAACTAACAAGAATGATTTCAACCATGCGGTGGATCTTATCACATCGGCTAACACTATTTATATCATTGGTACAAGAAGTTCTGCGGCTCTTGCTTATTTTCTGAACTATTATCTGAACCTGCTTTTTCCTCATGTAAAGCTTGTTCCAAGTACCACGACTTCTGAGCTTTTTGAGCGTATCATGCGTATTTCTAAAAATGATGTTATGATTGGTATCTCATTCCCGAGATACTCGAATCAGACGGTTAAAGCGCTGAAATACTCCAAAACAAATGGTGCGAAGGTTATTGCGATAACCGATTCAACAAGTTCTCCGCTTACAGATTATGCTGATGCGCTTTTGCTTGCGAAGAGCGATATGGCTTCTTTTGCTGATTCACTGGTTGCTCCGCTCAGCCTGGTAAATGCGCTTATCGCCGCAATTTCTATCAGGAATGTTGATCTTGTTACCCAGACTTTCAGTAAGCTGGAAAAGGTCTGGGAAGATTTTGATGTATACGCAAAAAACACCGAGAACACGGAGAATAATGATGCCGACGAAGAAGTATGATGCTGTTATAGTCGGAGGCGGTGCGGCAGGACTTTTCTGCGGTTGTCAGCTTGCTATGCTTGGCAAAAGTACCGTTATTATCGAAAAAAATGAGTGCTTTGGCAGAAAGCTTCGCATTACGGGAAAAGGCAGATGCAATGTTACCAATAATTGTGACGTTGAAACTGTTATGAATAATATTCCACGCAATAATCGGTTTATGTATTCTTCGCTTAGTCGATTTACTCCCGAGGATGCTATGGCTTTTTTTGAGGGACTTGGTGTTACATTGAAGACGGAGCGCGGCAACAGGGTATTTCCTGTCAGTGATAGCGCCCATGATATCGCTGATGCATTGGTCAAGTTCTGTCTTGACTGCGGTACTGAATTTGTCAGCGATGAAGTCACCGAACTTATTCTTGAAGACAACATTGCTGTTGGTGTAAAGTGCGGCAATAAAGAATACCGTGGCGGAAGCGTGATAATCGCAACAGGCGGTCGTTCTTACCCTAAAACAGGTTCGGATGGTTTTGGCTATAAGCTTGCAAAATCTGCGGGTCACCGCGTTACACCTATAACGCCCTCGTTATGCCCGATTGTTACAGAAGAATCAAATGAATGTGCGGAAATGATGGGATTAAGTCTTAAAAACAGCACGCTTTCCCTTCGTGAGGACAACAACAGCAAACCGCTGTATGAGGAACTTGGCGAAATGCTTTTCACACATTTTGGACTTTCAGGTCCTCTGGTCCTTTCAGCAAGCGCACATATCCGCGATATTGAAAAGCATAGCTATCATATTGATATCGACCTGAAACCAGCGCTATCCTGCGAACAGCTAGATGCTCGAATCCTAAGGGATTTTTCCGATTTTCCTAACCGCGAGTTTGGCAATTCACTAGGAAAACTTCTTCCGGCAAAGATGATACCTGTTATCGTTAAAAGAAGCGGTATTCCATCTGAAAAACGTGTCAATCAGATAACACGCGAGGAACGCCGTTCACTGATAGATGTTATAAAAAAGCTGAGTTTCAAAGTAAAGAGGCTTCGTCCGATAGATGAAGCTATAATCACACGCGGCGGTGTTGAATTATCCGAGATCGACCCGAAGAGTATGCAGTCTAAACTGTGTAAAAATCTTTATTTTATCGGAGAGATTCTTGATCTTGATGCATACACAGGCGGATTCAATTTGCAGATAGCGTGGTCTACCGCATATGCTTGTGCGCAGGCGGTGGAGTATACCGAAGAATAATATATCATATTTCAGCTACATAACAGCTGAATATTATAAATAAAAGGAGTTGTAAATATGGGAATAAATATCGCACTTGACGGACCTTCCGGCGCAGGTAAATCAACGATAGCAAAGGCTGTTGCTGCAAAAATGCATTATGTTTACGTTGATACAGGTGCTATGTACCGTGCTGTTGCCTGCTATATGGTGATTAGCGGAACTGATCTTGATGATACTTCTGCGATCATTGGAAAACTTAATGAAATTGCTATAAAACTCGAATATAAGGACGGTGCTCAGCACGTTATACTTAACGGAGAAGATGTATCTGATAAGATAAGAACTCCCGAGATATCCATGGCTGCTTCAAAGACATCTGCTATCCCTGAGGTCAGGTCATTCCTTTTTGACCTCCAGCAGACTATGGCTAAGGAAAATGATATAATCATGGACGGCAGAGATATCGGCACGGTAGTACTGCCTAATGCTGATGTAAAAATTTTCCTGACTGCTTCTGCCGAGGAAAGGGCAAACCGTCGTTTTAAGGAATTACAGGAGAAAGGCGATCCTTCTACATATGAGGAAGTTCTTCGTGATATCGAACAGCGTGATTATAACGATACCCATCGTGAGACTGCTCCTCTCAAAAAAGCTGATGATGCAATTGAGGTCAATACGACCAAGCTTGATCTCCAGCAGTCAATAGACGAGATATGCCGTGTTATCACCGATAAACTCGGCGAAAAAAAAAATGATACTCGCGTGACTGAAAAGAAAGACCGTGCTGCAAAACCTCTTATGGAAGTACGCCCCATAAGCAAGACCAACAAGGTCAATCCACTGAGAGTGTTTGTTTATGGTCTTCTTCGATGGATAACTATCGGTATCTATCACATTTATTATAATATCAAGTGGGAGGGCGTTGAGAACGTTCCGAAGGACGGCGGAAATATTTTCGCTTCCAATCACCGCAGCTATCAGGATCCTGTTTTTATAGCACTTCACGCGCGTATCCCGCTTTCCTATATGGCTAAGGAAGAACTTTTTCAGGGAAACAAGGCTTTTAAAAATCTCATAACAGCTTTGGGTGCATTCCCTGTAAGCCGCGGAAAAGGTGATACAGGCGCTATCGATACATCTATCGAAAAGCTTCAATTAGGCAGAAATCTTGCTATTTTCCCCGAAGGCACTCGTTCTCTCGATGGTAAAGTAGGCAAGGGCAAAACGGGCGTTGCGCTTATCGCCGCTGTTGCTCAGACGAAGATAATCCCTGTGGGTATTACTTTTGAGGGTAAGCTGAAATTCCGTAAAAAGGTAATTGTCCGTTACGGTAAGCCTATTATTCCCGCCGAGATCGGTGCAGATAATACCGATAGCAAGTCACTGAGGGTTTTGAAAAATAAAGTCATGGAAGAAATCACAAGTCTGGTGCATGGATAATGTTAACTAAATGTAAAATTTCTATTGCAAAAAGTGCAGGTTTCTGTTTTGGTGTAGACAGAGCGATAAAAATGGTGTATAATGAATTAGATAACCGAAATAATATTGTAACGTTAGGTCCGATCATTCACAATCAGAACGTCGTTGATGACCTTAAAGCCAGAGGGGTGTATCCCGTGGAGCTTGATGAGGTCAGAATCGGTCAGACAGTTGTGATACGTTCCCACGGCGTAGGCAGAGATGTCTATGATAAGCTTGCTGAACTTGATGCCGAGGTCGTTGATGCGACTTGTCCCTTTGTTGCAAAGATACATAATATCGCTCGTGAAAAGTCTGCCGAAGGTCACGTGATTCTGATAGCAGGAGATGCCATTCACCCCGAAGTGAAAGGGATAATGGGGCACTGTCTGGGCGAGTGTTATGTGTTTGAAAATTGTGGCGAATTTGAAAATTTGGTGAAAAATAAAGATTTTTTGTCAAAAAAGGTTGCAATTTTAGCTCAAACGACGTATAATAAGAATATGTGGAAAGAATGTGTACCGCTTTTCAAAAAATATCTTCCCGATGCGGAGATATGTGAAACGATATGCAATGCCACCAATATCCGACAGAATGAAGCTGAAGAGCTTGCAAAGAAAGCGGATATAATGGTGATAGCAGGCGGAAAACACAGTTCCAATACCCACAAGCTGAAGGCTATCTGCGAACAGCACTGCGAATGTGTTCTCGTAGAGAATGCCGAAGATCTGCGAAAATGCGGTCTAGACCTGACCGGAGCAAAATTTATCGGGATCTCTGCCGGTGCTTCGACACCCGGCTATATTATAAAGGAGGTACAGGACACTATGAGTGAACTGCTGAACAATGTTGACAATACTGTTGACGAAGAATTTAATCTGGAGGCGATTGATAAGACCCTCAAAAAAATATATCCGGGAGCGAAGGTAGAAGGCACTGTCGAATCTGTGAACGAAACCGAAGTCATCGTTGACATCGGAACCAAGCACACAGGCTACGTTGCGCTGAGCGAGCTGACAGATGACCCCGGCAAGAAGCCTGCGGATATAGTTAGCGTTGGTGATACCATCGAGCTGATTGTTATCAAGACCAGCGATACTGACGGTACTGTAATGCTCTCCAAGAAGAGAGTAGACGCTGACAAGAGCTTCCAGAAGATCAAGGATGCTGCTGAGAGCGGTGAGATTCTTGAGGGTATCGTTACTAACGTAGTTAAGGGCGGCGTACTTGTTTCCGCTGACGGCGTTAAGGTATTCGTTCCTGCTTCTCAGGCTGCTCCCAGAAGAGATTTCGACCTCAATGATCTGCTCAAGCAGACTGTTAAGTTCAAGATCCTTGAAGTAAATGATGTTAAGCAGAGAGCTGTTGGCTCTGTAAGAGCTGTAGCTAGAGAAGAAAAGGCTGCTGCACAGTCCAAGTTCTTCGATACTGCTGTTGTTGGCGCTGAGATGGAAGGCGTTGTTAAGTCTATCACAGATTACGGCGTATTCGTTGATTTGGGCGGCGTTGATGGTCTGGTAAGAAGAGCTGACCTCAGCTGGAACAGAATCAAGCATCCTTCTGATGTTGTATCTATCGGTGATACCGTTACCGTTAAGATCAAGGATATCGATCCTGAGACCAAGAAGGTTTCTCTTACATACAAGAAGGATTCCGAGAATCCTTGGGAGATCTTCGTAAACAACTATGAGGTAGGTCAGGACGTTAAGGCAACTATCGTTTCTATCACCTCCTTCGGTGCATTCGCACAGATCATTGATGGTATCGATGGTCTTATCCACATCTCTCAGATCGCTAATCAGAGAGTAAATAATGTTGCTGATATACTTGCTGTCGGCGATGTTGTTGACTGCCGCATCACTGAGATAGATGCTGATAAGAAGAGAATCAGCCTCTCCAGAAGAGCTCTGCTCGATGATGAGGAAACTGAGGAGACCGACGCTGAATAATCAGCATTAATTTAATGGGGACGGTCAACGTCCCCATTTTTTTGTGAAAAATATAGAGCTGAACCGTTAACAAACGTGTTTAAAAACGCGAGAAATAAGAATATTGTACGTTTTTTGTTTGTTTACCGCTCCATATTTTGTAAGCGTGAGTCTTGCATTATTCAATAAAATATGGTATAATATAATTGATATGTAATGTTTTGCGGTAAAACGCAGTCAGTAATGGAAGGTCTTATTCTATGGAACAAAAAAGAAGAAATAAAACAAAACAGAGAAAAAAAGGAACAAGTCCTGTTGTCCATGTATTTAAAGCAATAGGCACACTCCTTCTCTCAATTTTTTTGATATTAGTGATCACGTTGTCGATATTCGGCACGGTTCTTACAATCTACGTTCTGAATTTTGCTGATACCACTACCGATATCATGCTTGAAAAGAACGTTGAAAGCAACATAACCAGATTTCTCTATGATAACCCCGATTATGATGAGGAAACAGATGACCCCGTCGATAAGTATGTGCTCTACTATTCCATGAGGAATAAATCTAAGCATTTTCTTTGGGCAGATCTGGATCAGATCCCTCAGGTAGTTCAGGATGCTTTTGTTTATACTGAGGACGAACGTTTCTATAGCCATGACGGTGTTGACTTCAAGAGTACATTTGCCGCCTTTGTAAAGGTATTTTTACCCGGACCAGATAGAGGTGGTGGATCTACGATAACTCAGCAGACAATCAAGAACATGACGGGCGATGCTGCAAGAGACGGCGTACCGGGTATCGAACGTAAGATACGTGAGATTTTCCGTGCGATCAATGTCGAAAAGACGTATACTAAAGAAGATATTCTCGAAAGTTATCTTAATGTAGTTCCTCAGGGTACACAAGATGTTGAAATTATAGGTGTACAAGCAGCTGCTAACTTCTATTTTGGTAAGGATATTTCTGAACTCGATCTTGCAGAAGCAGCTTGCCTTGCTGGACAGAACAATGCTCCTGCTTGGAACAACCCTATAGATAATATCAAAAATAATAATATCAGACGTAAATATTGTCTTGACCATATGCTGAAAGCAGGTGCTATATCTTCTCAGGAGTATAATGATGCTCTTAATGAGCCATTGGAAATTGCAGGTAACTTTGATTATTCAAGTGAAACTATATATGATGGTGAACTTGAAGATCAGGGCATGACCGATTGGTATCTGGATGCAGCTATCCTTGAAGCACGGGATAGAATAGCTTTTGAAAAGGGAATCACGCCAGAAGAAGCTCTGGAAAAGCTCTACAATGGCGGATATACTGTTTATACCAATGTGGATATAGATCTTCAGCATAAGATCGAAGAGAGAATGAAGGATGCCAGCAACTTTACAACATGGTATATGGATCCTGAGGATGATACCCTATGGTCTGCTTTTGTTTGTATGGATTATAAAGGCAATGTTAAAGCAATATGCAGTTCTCGATCAGAGAAAACGGAGATTCTCGGTTGGAACCAGGTCGTTAACGGTACAAGATCACCTGGTTCGTGTATTAAGCCAATAGCTTCTTATGCACCCGCACTGGATCAGGATCTTATCACAATGACGTCGTCATATAACGATAAGCCTATCAAATTAAATGGTGCTGACTGGCCTGTTAACTATTCTGAATTTGATGCTTCTCAGGGTAACTGGTCATATAAGAATTTCTACACTTATCAGATGCTTTTGAAATCTCTAAACACTATGCCTGCACAGTTGATTGATCAGCTTACCCCTTCGTATTCCTACAATTTCCTTAAATCCAAGCTTGATATAACTACACTTGTTGAAGCTGATAATGATTTCGCGCCTCTTACTGTAGGTGGTTTTACAGATGGTCTTCATCTTGATGAGCTTGTAGGTGCTTATATGATTTTCGGAAACGGAGGCAAAAAGTACGAAAAGAGCTATATTTATAAAATAGAGGATGCTGCAGGAAAAGTCGTTTACGAGAAAACAGATGGTTATAAGCAGGCTATTTCAGAGAGTACTGCATATATCATGAATAGAATGATGCAGTATGTCATCAACGACAAAGAAGGTACTGGTCGATACGCTAAGCTGAAGAAGACAGATCTTGTTGGTAAGACAGGTACGTCGGAGAAATGGCGTGACCTTAATTTTGTAGGATGTACACCAGACTATGTTTCAGGTATTTGGGTAGGATATAATGAGAATGATGAAGATGGTGTGCCTCGTTCTGTTTCATCAACTGATTATCAGAACATCGGTGCTATCTGGAAGAATATCTTCGGTGATATAGCTGATTCCGAACCTCATAAGAGCTTTGATGAAGAGGGCTGTTTCCCAATGCCTGATAGTGTTGTCAAGTTGAATTTCTGTACAGCAACTGGACTTATCGCTGGCAATGGTTGTTCAAGCCAGCAGGTAGGCTATTTTAAGGCATCAAACGTTCCCGATTATTGTTACGGCGGACACTAATGTAATTTCCATTATAAAAATGGTACTGACCTCCGTGCCATAAAGTGCGGAGGTCTTATTTTGAAAGGTCAAATATGAATAAATTAAGACTATGCATCCCTTGTCACTTCGGTTTGGAAAAGACATTGAAATTTGAGATCGAAAGGATAGGTGGGGAGAACCTTACCGTTACTGACGGCAAGGTCACATTCAGCGGCGATTTTAACACCGTCGCAAAAGCAAATCTGTGGGTCTCAACAGGCGAGAGGGTTCTTATTGAACTTGCTTCTTTTACAGCCCGCAGCTTTGAGGAGCTGTTTCAGGGCGTTATGAATATCCCGCTGGAGGACTTTATTGGAAAGTATGATGCTTTTCCTGTTAAGGGTCACTCGCTGGATTCACAGCTTCATTCTGTGCCAGATTGTCAGAAGATTATTAAGAAAGCCTGCGTAAAGAGGCTTGAAAAGGTCTATGGTATTTCCTATTTCGAGGAAACAGGCGCTAAGCATCAACTGCAATTCTCACTGATGAAAGATGTATTCACTCTTTATCTCGATACCACAGGTGAGGGACTTCATAAGCGTGGATACCGCAGAAATTCAAACGCTGCTCCTATCAAGGAAACACTTGCGGCAGGCATAATCGACTTAGGAAGAGTAAGAGCTGATTCCATCGTATGCGATCCTATGTGTGGCTCTGGAACTTTTCTTATCGAAGCTGCTTACAAGGCATTGAAAGTTGCCCCAGGTATTCGCAGAAACTTCGCTGCGCAGAAATGGGAACAGATCCCCGAAAAGGTATGGCAGAATGCACGTTTGGAAGCTATGGATATGATCGACAAGCAGGGAAGTTTCAAAGCTTTCGGTTTTGATATCGATGATATCGCAGTCGAGCTAACAAGAGATAATGCTAAAAAGGCTGGAGTCGGTTCTAAGCTTACAGTAAAACAGCAGGATATCAGAAAATTTGTTCAGCCTGAACAGTGCATTACTTTCTGTAATCCACCTTACGGTGAAAGATTACTGGAGATACGTGATGCTGAAGAATTATACAAGCGTCTTGGTGAAAGATTACAGCCGTCAAGGGAAAGACCTTGCTACATAATCTCACCCCACGAGGAATTTGAAAAATTCTTCGGCAAAAAGGCAGATAAAAAGCGCAAGCTATACAACGGTATGATAAAATGCGATCTTTATATGTATTTTAAATGATGGATATTGAAACTGCAAAACAGGTACTCAGTGATAATTTCAACTGCAAGGAAAATACATTTACATATATCATGTATGAAATGTCTCGTTTTCCAAAAGAAGAATTCTGGCAGGTATATGAAAGCATAGAATGCTTGGTTAAGAACAAGGTTTTCAGCCGTGAACTGGCTGAACAAGTTACCTATTGTTATGAACGCTTTCTGAAAGAGATCATTTATCATCTTGATGGTGATGACACATATGTTCTTGATGATTTTCCGGAAAACTTTAATGCTTACATAGAACGTTTTGATGATATAAAATTGCGTTTCTTCCGAGGAATTGCTGAATTGAACGACGACAGTTCCTTTGAGTTGGAAAGATATAAATAAGGAGTAAAATGTACACTTTAGATAATATTGACGGTATCGTATTCGATATGGACGGCGTAATTTTTGATACCGAAGCTGTGTGTATGGAATGCTGGATGAAAGTCGGCGAAAGACATGGACTTGAAAATGTTGAGTACTATGTCAGACTATGCACAGGTCGAAACGATAAGGATACCGAGCGTATCGTCACCGAAGCTTACGGTGACAAGCACGATATTAAGAAACTTCGTGCTGAAGTTAATGATGAAGTTCAGGCTACTTTGAGGAAAGGTGTTCCTCTGAAAGATGGCGCAAAGGAAGTTCTTGAATGGCTTCACAAAAGTGGTGTGAAAATCGGTCTTGCATCCTCAACTCGTTATGAAGTGATAGTAAGAGAGATGACCGAAGTTGGTTTGCTGCATTGTTTTGATGCGATAATAGGCGGGGATATGGTTGAAAAATCAAAGCCAGAACCTGACATCTACCTTATTGCTTGCAAGAAGCTGGGATTTGATCCGAAGAATACTTTCGCAGTTGAGGATTCGCGCAACGGCATACTTTCTGCAAGTGCGGCGGGTATGATCCCGATACTTATTCCCGATCTTATCGAGCCGGATGAAGTCATGCTTGAAAAAGCTTATGTCAAGTTTAACAGCTTGATAGAATTTAAAAATAAAATGTTGAGTACAGGTTTATAAACCTGACAAATAAAGGAGGTACAAATAAATGCGTTACGAAATCCAAGGCGAGCCGCTGCCTGTTGTTATCTGTTATCTGAACAACGGTGAGGCTATCAAATGTCAGCAGGGAGCTATGAGTTGGATGAGCCCCAACATGAATATGTCCACCAATGCAGGTGGTGGAATAGGAAAGGCTCTGTCCCGTGCTTTCTCGGGTGAATCCATGTTCCAGAATGTTTACACTGCAATGAATGGTGACGGTATGATCGCTATGGCTTCAAACTTCCCGGGATGTATCAAGCCCATGGACGTTTCTCAGATGCCCATAGTTGCTCAGAAGTCTGCTTTCCTGGCAAGCGAGATGGGAGTTAATATGGAGATATTCTTCCAGAAGAGACTGGGTGCAGGTTTCTTTGGCGGTGAGGGCTTTATCATGCAGAAGTTCTCCGGTCAGGGTACTGTTTTCCTTGAGCTGGATGGTTCTATCATTGAGTATCAGCTGGCTCAGGGTCAGTCCATGCTCGTTGACACTGGCTGTCTTGCAGCTATGGAAGCTTCCTGCACTATCGATATTGAACAGGTTGCAGGTCTTAAGAATAAGCTGTTCGGCGGTGAAGGATTCTTCAATACAAGAGTTACCGGACCAGGTCACGTATGGCTCCAGACAATGCCTGTCAGCAATCTTGCCGGTGCTATCAGACCTTACATTCCTACAGGTTCCTGATATTCGTACATATACTTTTGTCCCCGTCATTGTGGCGGGGACATTTTTATACACTATAAAATAAGGCGGAAAGAGGATCTCTTACCGCCTTGAATATTACTGCCTTTCGCTCATTGCCATCAAGCCGGCAATCATCAGATCGTGATCAGTGGTTATCTTGAAATTCATTGGTTCGCCCTTAACGATGTGTATGGGATAACCACATTCCGTCAGTATACCACAGGTGTCCGTCAGCTTGCTAAGCCGTTCATCTCCAAGTTTTTGTATGCATTCGTATAAAGTGGATATCTCAAAAGTCTGAGGCGTCTGTGCCCGCATAAGCTGTTTGCGGGGGAGATTTTCGGTTACTGTCATACCGTCAGTTGTTCTTATAATAGTGTCGTCGGAAGGTATATAAGTTCCGCAGGCGGCTGTCTTCATCGCGGTATCAATGTTTTCTCGAATGATATTCTCGCTGACAAAAGGTCGTACAGCATCGTGAGTTATGAGTACATCACCCTTATTGATACCGAACAAAGCAGTGACCTCACGCAGGATATTCATGACAGTTCCGTTTCTGTCCTTGCCGCCTGTTACAAGCCGAACTCGCTTTGTGCTTACATTGAATTCTTCAAGAATCTTGTCGGCATAGTCGTACCAATCAGGATTAATTCCTACGTAAATACGCTCTATCTCGCCTATCTCCTCAAATGCACGTATCGTTCTGATGAGTATAGGCACGCCGCCTATTTCAATGAACTGTTTGGGCTTGTCGGCATTTTTGATACGTGTGCCGCTTCCGCCCGCAACTATTCCTGCAAAAATCATTACTACCCCTCCTTCGGTATATAATAAGTATCGTCACCGCAGAAAAGTATCTTGCTGCCTGCGGGTATTTTTCTGAACATATAGAAAACGTTGTAAGCATCAGGGTAAGGGCTTATCATGCCCATCATAGAAAGTATGAACAGTATGCTGTTCAGCGCTTCATTCTCAGCTGAACAAAGCTGAAATAATATCAGTGGAACAAGACCGAGTATATAAGGCAAAAGTGACATTACTGTAAATCGCCATCTTTTCAGGGGATAGAATGCAAGCGCAACAGCAGCGAACTGTTTGAGTATACCAATGCTGACAATTGCTTTCTTAGGATATGCAATGGCATGAAGAAACTCGTGGAGTATCAGATACAATGGAGTTATAAGAAGCCCGACGATAGTCCATGGCAGACTTATAACATTCATTTTTGCGGCTGAACATTTTGCCACCATTGAAACCATGCATATCATAAATGAACAGACCGCAATAGGTGCTGCTTTCATCATCATCTCACCCATAGAATTCGGCAGATCTGTTTTTATTGCATTTTCGGGCAGGGGAGCACTCTGATATTTTGCGATATCTTTCTGATCTATTATCCCTATCCATCTAATCTTTGGCATTAGTTTACTCCCTTATATAAGATTTGTTGAATCCGGGCACGCTGTTTTCACGTGAGCAGAATATATTTACAGTGATGATCATTTGTTGTATTCCTCTTTAAGTATAGCGTATATGTAGAAATCATTATATCCGCCTTCTTTTGAGGGATATACCTGCTTGAATTCAGCTTCGCGGCGCATTCCAAGTCTTTCACAAAGTTTATATGATCTTTCGTTGCGGACATCTACTTCTGCTATTATCCGTCTTACACCCATGTTATTGAATGCATATCCGATGAAAGCCACGACGCTTTCTGATGCGTAACCATTACCTTGATATTTCCCGTTGAAAGTATAACCTATCTCATAAGTACCGTACTCTCTCTTGGAAAAAAATATTTTACCAATAACTTTGTCCTCGAGCGCGACAGCGAAAAATTCACTGCTTTCTGAAAACTTTGATGCTTCGGCTACCGCCGCTTCGTGAGTGAAAGTATCATAGGGTTCAAAATATGTTACGTCCTTATCCGTCAGTATCTCCGCAAGATCATCGCCGTCATAAGGCTGAAATTTTCTGACAGTAAGTCTTTCAGTTCTTAATAGAATATCCATAATCACCTTGATATACAACAAACGGGCGCAGAACGCCCGTTGAGTTAAACTAAATTAATTGCCCTTCTTGATATCGTACTTGTCCAGCAGAGCAGTTATCTTCTTGTGAGGATCAATTACCTCAGATATAGAAGCATCGTGATTGAGTGCTGCAATGTAGTAAGCGATATACTTAGCAACATCAACTTCGTGGAACCACTTTCTCTCCAGCAGTTCGGGAGTTCTGTAAGTCAAGTTAGTGCCGAATACGCCGTCAATAACGCCATCAGCATAAGCCTTGTCAAATGTAGCAAGACCGTTTGTGAAAATAGCGTAGGTAGCATAGCAGTATATCTTGCTTGCATTACGCTTTTTCAGTTCAGCAGCAACTTCCAGCATGGATTCGCCCGAAGAGATGATATCGTCAGCAATGAAAACGTCCTTGCCTGTAACGTCGTTGCCCATGTATTCGTGTGCAACGATTGGGTTTCTGCCGTTTACGACTGTTGAGTAGTCACGTCTCTTGTAGAACATACCCATGTCAACGCCCAGTACGGAAGCATAATACATATTTCTGTTGATAGCGCCCTCGTCAGGGGATACGATCATGAAATGTGCCTTGTCGGGCTTGAAATCGTCAAGACTTCTGAACATGGATTTCAGCACCTGATAGGAGGGGATAATGTTGTCAAAGCCCATCAGAGGAACTGCGTTCTGAACTCTGGGGTCGTGTGCGTCGAATGTCAGGACATTTGAAACGCCCATAGCCTGGAGTTCCTGCAAAGCAACTGCGCAGTCGAGAGATTCACGGTAGTTTCTGCGATGCTGTCTGCCGCCGTAAAGGGAAGGCATGATCACGTTTATACGGTGAGCCTTGCCGCTTGCAGCCTGGATTATACGCTTGAGATCCTGATAGTGGTCGTCAGGCGACATATAATT
The DNA here is from genome assembly GCF_024692365.1 of Ruminococcus sp. GTDB lineage: Bacteria > Bacillota > Clostridia > Oscillospirales > Ruminococcaceae > Hominimerdicola. The sequence goes on from NZ_JAILMR010000008.1 coordinate 40,161, forward strand.
CTCGTGACCGAAGTAATTGTACTTTACGCTGTAATTACCCATATCACAGAGAATGAAAAGGTCATTACCTCTTACGGTCTGTTTGATAAGACCCTTGCCGTCACCGGATGAAAATCTGGGACACTCAGCATCAACGAGGAATGTCTCCTTAAAGAAATTGTCCTCATTAGCCCACTTTACCAGATAAGCGTTGACTTTTTCTCCCAGTTCCTTCGCACCCTCCATAGGGATAAGTCCCAGAGGAGCCACTCTGGAATCGTTGTCAAATAAGATCTTGTCAGCACTGCCCATTATCTTACATACCTCCATAATTATATATAGGCGGAAACTGTCCGCCCTCTTCCAATTAACATTATAACTTATAATTCTTTCTTTTACAAGAGGTTTTTCAGAAATTTAACAGTTTTTCATCTTTTGACCAAAATTATACTTTTTTACAAAAACAATTTTTGCAGTTAGTTATAACAAAAACATCATATACTCTCGGATAATATATGTATTTGGAAATAGAGCATATATTTGCAGGATTAGTAATCAAAAAATGCAAAAATCCTCTTTACATTTTCATAAATATGTTGTATAATAATATTCGGAAATTTGAGATATTATGGAGGAATTTAAAATGATAGTTACTTGTCTTGACCTTGAGGGCGTTCTGGTTCCTGAAATATGGATCGCTTTTGCAGAAGCTAGCGGTATCCCCGAGCTGAAAAAGACCACCAGAGATGAACCCGATTACGATAAGCTCATGCAGTATCGTCTTGCTATACTGAAAGACCATGGTCTTGGTCTTAAAGAGATACAGGATACAATCGCAAAGATCAATCCTATGCCCGGTGCTAAGGAGTTCCTTGATGAGCTGAGAGATTGCTGTCAGGTTCTTATCCTGAGCGATACCTTCACACAGTTCGCAAAGCCCCTTATGAAGAAACTGGGAATGCCTACCATTTTCTGTAATGAACTGGTAGTTGCTGATAACGGCGAGATCACAGGCTACAAGATGCGTTGTGAGAAGTCCAAGCTCACTACTGTTAAGGCACTTCAGTCCTGCGGTTTTGAGACTATCGCCAGCGGTGACAGCTACAACGATCTGGGTATGATACTGAACAGCCGTGCAGGCTACCTTTTCAGAAGCACCGATCAGATCAAGGCTGATTATCCTCAGCTTCCTGCATTCGAGACTTATGATGAACTGCTCTCTGCTATCAAGGCTGAGATAGCTAAATAAGATATTTTGATATCCCGGGCACCGACATGGATTTTGTCGGTGTCTTTTTATGTTATTATGACCAATTATTGGAAGCTATATGAACATTTATTTTATATTCAAATACTTGACATATATTGGTTTAATATGTTATAATATGTTAAAATGGAGAAAAAGGGGGAGGTCTTCATTGTGACAGATGAGTGTAAAATTGTGAACAAAATAAAACTCAGATCAAAAAAGCGTTTTGAACACTGGCAGATAATTTCCATGTATCTTTTCATGTATGATGTTATTGTCAGTGCAGGCAGTTATTTTGCTGCGCTATGGCTGAGATATGATCTGAGTTTTTCAAAGATACCTCGTGAATATCTTAAAGCATATGCGTATTTTATGCCTATCTATATTCTGGCAGTTTTCTTTGTTCACGGTTATAATAAGCTTTACAGGAGTATATGGAGATTCGCAAGTTATTCCGAACTAAAGCGCGTTACATTAGCAACCGCTGAACTTGCGATGATACATACAGTGCTGATAACTGTTATTTTCAGACGTATGCCCATATCTTACTATGTTGTGGGACCCATGCTTCAGTTCTGCTTTGTGATCGGCATCAGGTTCTGCTACCGATTCATACTTCTTGAACGTGAACGCAGAACTGATCACGGTAAAGTTGAGGACAGAAGATACAAGCGTGTTATGCTGATCGGTGCGGGCAACGCAGGTCAGATGATAATGAGAGATATAGATCAGTCAACTGGTCTCAGAGAAAAGGTCGTTTGTATCATCGACGATAATCCGAATAAATGGGGCAGATACATAGACGGTGTTCAGATCGTCGGCGGACGTGATGATATACTTTTGTCAGTAAAGAAATACAGCGTCAATGCGATCTATGTGGCTATCCCAAGCGCATCTCCCGAAGACAGGAGCGAAGTGCTGAACATCTGCAAGGAAACAGGCTGTGAGCTGAAAAATTTGCCCGGTATCTTCCAGTTTATAACCGGAGATGTATCCGTTGCAAAGATGAAAGATGTGGCTATCGAAGATCTGCTGGGCAGAGATCCTATCGAGATGGATATGTCCGAGGTTTATGCGAATATTCAGGGTAAAGTCGTACTGGTAACCGGAGGCGGCGGATCTATAGGCAGCGAACTTTGCAGACAGGTCGCAAAGCACAATCCTAAACAGCTTATTATTTTCGATGTTTATGAAAATAATGCTTATGAGATACAGATGGAACTCCGACGCAATATGCCCGAACTCAACCTTGTTGTTATGATAGGTTCTGTTCGTGATAATAAGCGTATCAACGAAGTTTTTGAAAAGTATCACGTTGATATCGTATACCACGCCGCTGCACATAAGCATGTTCCTCTTATGGAGGACAGCCCCTGTGAAGCTATCAAAAATAACGCAATTGGTACATACAAGACTGCTTATGCAGCAATGCGCAGTGGTTGTCAGAGGTTTGTTCTCATATCTACCGATAAGGCAGTTAATCCCACGAATATAATGGGTGCCAGCAAGCGTCTGTGTGAAATGATAATCCAGACCTTCGACTATATGGTTAAAAATGGCAGATGCAGCGAACTGCCCAGACTTCACGCCCACATGACAGGTGAGGACTGGAAAGCTGATGAAGCACTGGAGAATTTCACACCCCATACTCAGTTCTGTGCTGTGCGTTTCGGTAACGTGCTTGGAAGTAACGGTTCGGTAATTCCTCTGTTCAAAAAGCAGATAGCCGAGGGTGGTCCTGTTACTGTAGTTGATAAGAACATCAACCGTTTCTTCATGAGTATCCCCGAGGCTGTATCGCTGGTATTGCAGGCTAGTATCCTGGGCAATGGTTCGGAGATATATGTTCTTGATATGGGCGAACCCATCAAGATAGATACCCTTGCGCGTAATCTTATAAAGCTTTCAGGTCATAAGCCTGATGTTGATATTAAGATTGTTTATACAGGTCTTCGTCCCGGCGAGAAGCTTTATGAAGAAAAGCTGATGGCTGAGGAAGGTCTGAAACGTACCAAGAATCAGAAGATACATATCGGACAGCCTATACCTTTTGAGTATGAGAAGTTCCTTAAAGATATCAAGGAACTTATGGACGTAGCCTACTGCGAGGACGAGTACGGCGTTTATGAAAAAGTATGTGAAGTCGTTACTACTTTCCACCCGACTTCTGCGCCCGAAAAGCCTGTGATAAAGGCAAGTTCCTACAAAACACAGCATCATTCAGGTCTACTTGTAAATGTATGAATAATTTGGCACTTCTGCTTAAAATAAGCGGAAGCGCCATTTTGTTTTTGTATCTTCAAAAATATTAAAGAAGAGTGAAATCACTTGACAAAAAGGGATATATCTGATAAAATATCCTATGCCGACAGTGATATGGCGTCGGTTTCAGGTCATTTGATTTGGAGGAAGGAAAGTAATATGAAAAATGAAGTTATCATGCTTCGTGAGGGCTTTTCAGCCTGCCCCGTACCAGATGATGTTAGGGAGCGTATCATGGGCATAACTTACAAGGATAACAGTGAGATACAGCTTGATGATCTTTCTTACCTGAATATCAGGTATCTTGATTTTTCTCACAATATAGCCGATGGTGAGATGATAGTGCATAAGTCGCTGGCGAAAGAGGTTCTTGAAATATTCGAGATGCTGTTTGAAGCAGAGTACGAGATCGAAAAGATTCGCCTTTGTGATGAGTATAATGGTGACGATGAGCTTTCTATGGCGGATAATAATTCATCTGCGTTCAATTTCAGGAACGTTGCAGGCACTCATGAACTTTCGATGCACGCGCTTGGCAGGGCGATAGACATAAATCCCCTGTATAATCCCTATATTGTAGGTGATAAGATAAGCCCCGCAAATTCAGCGAAGTATGTAAACAGGGGAGCTGATTTTGACCACAAGATAGATCATCATGATCTTGCGTTTAAGGTGTTTTCATGCAAAGGCTGGCACTGGGGCGGTGACTGGACAAACTCCAAGGACTATCAGCATTTCTATAAGCCTAAGGAGAATCTTGTAAAGTCAGCGGTTGATAAGATCAAAAAATTAGTTTCAGAATAAATGAAAACGTACCAGTGGTATCCATTGGTACGTTTTTGTATTATTTGATCTTTTCCCAATCGGCTTCTTTGAAACCTACAAGCACAGTGTCATCGGTTATGAGAATAGGTCTTTTGACCAACATACCATCGGTTGCGAGAAGTTTCAGCTGCTCATCTTCGGGCATTGTTGGAAGTTTGTCTTTGAGTTCCATTGACTTATACAGCAATCCGCTGGTATTGAAAAACTTTTTCAGCGGCAGACCGCTTTTGGAGTGCCAGTTTTTCAATTCGTCATATGTCGGATTATTCTCTTTGATATCGCGAAGTTTGTACTGTAAGCCATTGTCGTCCAACCATTTCTGTGCCTTTTTGCAGGTGGTACATTTTGGGTAACAAATGAATAGCATTTTAGTCCTCCTTTGGATGATGTTGTTTTATATTATTTTTTATCTCAGACATCATTTCTATTTCTATCAAAAAAGCTCCGCAGGATATGCGGAGCTTTGATTGTATAAGCCAATTATTAGAGCTTAGGACCAGCAGCAACCAGTGCCTTACCAGCCTCGTTGCCCTCGTACTTGGAGAAGTTCTTGATGAATCTGTTAGCCAGATCCTTTGCCTTCTCTTCCCACTCAGAAGCATTTGTATATGTATCTCTGGGATCGAGAATACCGGAATCAACGCCAGGCAGCTCGGTAGGAACTTCAAAATCAAAGAAGGGGATCTTCTTGGTAGGAGCCTTCAGAACATCGCCGTTCAGGAGAGCGTCGATGATACCACGAGTATCCTTGATGGAGATTCTCTTACCTGTTCCGTTCCAACCAGTGTTTACGAGGTATGCCTTAGCACCGCTCTTTTCCATCTTCTTAACGAGCTCTTCAGCATACTTTGTAGGATGCAGCTCGAGGAATGCCTGACCGAAGCAAGCAGAGAATGTAGGAGTAGGCTCAGTGATGCCACGCTCAGTACCAGCCAGCTTTGCAGTGAATCCGGACAGGAAGTAGTACTTGGTCTGCTCAGCAGTCAGGATGGATACAGGAGGCAGTACGCCGAAAGCATCAGCAGAGAGGAAGATTACGTTCTCAGCAGCAGGACCTGCAGAAACGCCGTTAACCTCGGAAGCGATGTTGTTGATGTGATCGATAGGATAAGAAACACGAGTGTTCTCGGTTACGGACTTATCATCGAAGTCGATCTTGCCGTTTGCATCAACAGTTACGTTCTCAAGCAGAGCGTCTCTCTTGATAGCGTTGTAGATGTCAGGCTCGGATTCTTTATCAAGGCCGATAACCTTTGCATAGCAGCCGCCCTCGAAGTTGAATACGCCATTGTCGTCCCAACCGTGCTCATCGTCACCGATAAGTCTTCTCTTAGGATCGGTAGACAGAGTGGTCTTACCTGTACCGGACAGACCGAAGAAGATAGCAGTGTGCTTGCCGTCCATATCGCAGTTAGCAGAGCAGTGCATGGAAGCGATGCCCTTGAGAGGGAGGTAGTAGTTCATCATGGAGAACATACCCTTCTTCATCTCACCGCCGTACCATGTGTTGATGATAACCTGCTCACGGCTTGTGATATTGAATACAACTGCAGTCTCAGAGTTCAGACCCAGCTCCTTGTAGTTCTCAACCTTAGCCTTGGAAGCGTTGTATACAACGAAATCAGGCTCAAAGTTCTCGAGCTCTTCAGCAGTAGGCTTGATGAACATATTCTCAATAAAGTGTGCCTGCCATGCCACCTCAACGATGAAACGAACAGCCATTCTTGTGTCCTTGTTAGCGCCGCAGAAAGCATCAACTACGAACAGCTTCTTGTTGCAGAGCTCTTCAACAGCGATCTTCTTAACAGCGTCCCAAGTCTCCTGAGAAGCAGCGTGGTTATCGTTCTTGTACTCATCAGTTGTCCACCAAACTGTGTCCTTGGAGTTCTCGTCCATAACGATGAACTTATCCTTAGGTGAACGACCGGTATAGATACCTGTCATAACGTTTACAGCGCCCAGCTCAGTCTCCTGTCCGACCTCGAAACCTTCAAGACCTTCCTTGGTCTCCTCCTTGAAGAGCTCTTCATAGGAAGGGTTGCGGATGATCTCAACTGAACCGGTGATGCCATACTTTGTAAGATCAAGATTTGCCATTTTATTTTCCTCCTTAAAATAATTGACTTGATAATTGAGCACGAAAAATTGTTGAACAAACAACAATATATAGTGGCACTCATTATTTCTATTATACCATATTTTCAGCCTTTGTCAAGCATTTTGAAAACTAAAGACAAAAATTTAACATTATGACGATTTACCATACAAAATCAAGACCATGTTATTTGCATTTTGCAAGTATATTAATTTATATATTCAAAATTTAAGTATAATAAACATATATCGAAAATGCGGTAAATTGTCGATAAAACTTAGTTTTCAAAGATAAAAAGTTTCTTTTGCGAAACTTTAGGAATAGTACAACTTTGAATTTGTATTATATAAATCCTGCAATACTGTTATATCTTATAAGCATACCGTATTGCAGAAACATTCAAAGCATTCTTTAGGTTCGGGATCATAATTTTTCAGATAAGTGAAAAATTCGTCAAGCTTATCAGCTTGAATCGACTCGATATCCTCGGGCAGGTACTTCTGTCCTTTTCGGTGATATTCTGCACAAACTATACACATCAAAACCGAGATAAAAGTCTGCCAGAAAAATTCTTCATCTTTATTGGAAGCATTTTCGGCGTATGTATCAAGTACGTCCTCATCTGTAACGATACTATAAAGTTCATCAGCCGAATGTTTTCCACTTTTGAATTTTTCAATAAGCGAACGACAGAAATTTTCTTGTTCCGTACCTATGAAATCTCTCTGTCTTACGGTTATTTTCAGCAGATACTCTGCCGCATAGTTCATCATAATGTCTTTTTCTCTCCGTCTTTGGATATAAGCACATTCGGGAAAAGCTTTTTCAGTTCTTTTTCAAAGTTTTCTGGGTGCTTTTCGGCGGGACTGTAATGTGTCAGCCACAATTCCTTGACGCCTGCTTCTGACGCAAGACGGCAAGCGTCCTGCATGAGCATATGACCCTTTTCGTTCATGCTCTGCTTTTTATCTGCATCTCCGTACATTCCTTCGCAGATAAATAAATCGGAATCTTTTGCAAAGGGGATAATCTCTTTTATGGGAAGAGTATCTGTAACGTAAGTCACCTTGACAGGTGGACGCTTTTCTCCGGTAACTTCTTCGGGATTGATAATTTTGCCGTCTTCAAGGGTTACAGCTTCACCCGCATGGAGTGATCTCCACATTTTTACGGGTATACCAAGTTCCTGAGCTTTTTCAGGCTGGAACACAGGTTTCTTTTCAAGCAGAAAACTATATCCCACACATTTTACGCTGTGCTTGAGAGGCAGAACCGATACAGTCAGCATGGGGTCTATCTTTTCGGCAATAAAGCTTGAAGGCTGTTTATCTGAAAGAATGTGAAGCCTTAAATCAAAGGGCAGTCTGCCGCATACTGATATCAGATTTCTGATAACTCGCTCGGCACTTTCTGGAATATAGATATCAAGCGGTTCTTCTCTGGAACAGTTTCCCATCGAAAGTAAAAGTCCCGGCAGACCTGTAACGTGGTCGGCATGATTGTGCGTTATAAGTATCATCTCTATGCGGCTTATCTTTATGTCAGCTGCTGCCAGCGCCACCTGCATACCCTCGCCGCAGTCGATGAGTATGGCTTTTCCGCTGTATTCAATAAAACACCCTGTCAGGAACCTGTTTTTCAGTGGCAGCATACCGCCTGTTCCTGCAAGACAAATATCTGGCATTTTCATCTCCTCCTTTTTATATCGTACTCTGTTATTATACCATAGCCGACAAAATAAATCAATACCGCTTTGATTTATTTTTCAGTACAAAAAAATTCCCGCAAAGTCGGGTTACTTTGCGGGTGAAAGGGAGAAAATTTATGAATTTATCATTAATATCAAAGATAATTTATAAGTTCGTCGATGACACCGTTCATTCTTTCGTCTGAAAGACCGAAGTCCTTTTCTTTGTAGTTCCATGCTGCTCTGCCAATGCCGAACTTTTTGAATGCGGCGTTGATCTGTTTGTACCACTTGAGTATCTCTTTAGGATCGGCCCTGTCGATTACACCGTATTCGCCGCAGTACATAGCAACATCTCTTTCTTTGCAGACACTTACACCGTATGCAAAGCGCTTTTCAAAATAAGAAGGATCGAAACCGCTGTCGGGAACGTCCATATAATCCTGAATCCTTGTCAGACCTGTTGCCTTTGCAGATTCACGGTAGTCCTTGATATCTCCGGGATATCCGATACGGAAATCCTGGGGCATCTCATCTACCCAGTAAGCACCCTGATGGGTGAACATGAAAGGATCGTAGCAGTGGAAATTATAAACGATATTCTCATCGTAGGGGAGATCAAGATCGCCCAGTGCATCGATAGAATTGTTCCAGTAACTGCCGAGAACTATCTTTACATCGGGAGAATCTTTGCGTATCACTTCAACAGCTTTACGCGCGATATTGTTCCACTTGGGACTCAGTTCCTTGTCGTTGACTTCGTTCAGAAGTTCAAAAGCAACTTTGTCTGAAAGCTTGCCGTAACGCTTGGAAAGTCTTTCCCACCACTTGTAGAATCTCTCCTGCAAAGCCTCGTTATCGAAAAAGCCCTCCTGACCGTCACCGGAATAGAAAGAATAGCCGTATACCTTATGTACATCGATCAAAACATTCAGTTTGTATTCTTCGCACCATTCAAGCGCTTTGTCAAGGTACTCAAAACCGTCATTTTTGAGTTCGCCCTCATCAGTCTCGAATATATTGTAATCTATCGGAAGTCTGACATGATCGCAGCCCCAGCTTGCTATCTTTTCGATATCTTTCTTGGTAATGAAAGTGTCAAGATGTTCTTTGTCATAGCTGCCCTGAGAAAGCCAGCCGCCGAGGTCTACGCCCTTCTGATAACCTTCAAAAATTTTCATAAAAAGCCTCCATACTATAATTCTATTTTAGTTTCACTCTTGTCCTTATGTTAATGTTAGAATAACATATTTTGAGTTTTTATCATACCACATTCTTAACTTTTTTATCAAAATATTAATTATTTCGGGCATATAATTTTGATATGGTCTCATTCTTTTATTATATATCATTTTTATCCAAAATTTCGGTTCTGATTTAGTTCATTATTACAATTACGCTTGACAAATGAATCTGTATTTAGTATAATGTCAATAATGAGTTTTTCTCATACTATTATAAAAGGAGTTGTTAATATTGAAGATCGATGTTGAAAAGAGTTTCGTTACTCCACTGCCTGTTTTTATTATCGCTACCTATAATGCCATGGGTCAGCCCAATGCAATGAATGCTGCATGGGTAGGTCAGGTCGGCAGAGATATGATATCTATTAGCCTTGGCAATCATCCCAGTACCGAAAACATCAAGCTGAACCGCGCATTTACAGTCAGCTATGCTACCAAGAAGTACACAGCTGAATGTGATTATGTAGGTATAGTGTCTTTTAATAAAGAACCCGAAAAGCTGAAAAAGGCTGGCTTTACCGTTACGCGTTCACAAAAGGTCAACGCGCCTATCATAGATCAGCTTCCTGTAGCTATCGAATGTGAAGTTGTAGATATCATGCAGGAGTACGGTGAGACAAGGATCACCGCGAAGATAGTTGGCATGGTGGCAGATGATTCCGTGCTGACAGTCGGCAAGGTCGATCTCACAAAGCTTCAGCCGATCATGTATGATTCATCTGCCAAGACATACAGACTCATCGGTGAAAATGTCGGCGGCGCATGGAACGCAGGCAAGAAATTTATGGGATAATATATCGCGGCAGATGCTTTCTGCCGCTTTTTATTTTTCAGGAACACGTTTTTGTTCTGCGAAAATCAGTTAGATAACGGTTGAATTTATTTCTTTAAAGTGATATAATCATATAAGGGAGGTTGATAGCATGAAAGAACGTATCAAAAGCTATACAGATATCGTAAGTTTCGATAATGACGGCATAACTTTTTCTTCGGGTGACAGGATAATCTACTCTGAGTGCGGTGAGGACAGCTGTGTAGCTGAAAGAGACATCTGTGCAAGACCGCCATATTTTGAATTCTATACCGCAGACAGACATACTAAGGTCGTTTTTGACAGAACAGGTCTGCTGAGTAAAACTGTCAACGAGCGTGAGTTTGTAAAGCTTCAGTCTATGATCTGCGAAGCAGGCTATAAGAGTTTTGACCTCAGCTGATACCCCATAATAAATGCATAAGAAAGTGTGACATAAATGGACAAGAAATACTTACAGCTCCTGTCCAAGGAGTTCCCGAATATAGATAGTGCCGCAAGTGAGATAGTTAATCTTTCGGCGATACGCAGTCTGCCCAAAGGCACGGAATATTTTTTCAGTGATATGCACGGCGAGTACGAAGCTTTTCTGCATATGCTGAAAAGTGCATCTGGCATGATAAAGATAAAGATCGACCTTACTCTCGGAAAAACAGTTTCTTCCGCAGAAAGGGAAGCTCTTGCTGCGCTGATATACTATCCCGATAAGGAGCAGAAGCGTCTTAAAAAGGCAGGGCTTCTAACCGATGAATGGCGCAGACTGACTATTTACCGCCTTATAATCGTCCTTGAAGCTGTTTCGGCAAAATACACACGTTCTCGTGTGAGAAACAGTATCCCGCAGGATATGGTCTATATTCTCGATGAACTTCTCAATGTCACTGACGATATTGTAAAGGATTATTATTACGATGAGATAATCACCACTATCCTCGATACGGGTATAGCCGACCATTTTATCAAGGAACTCTGCAAGGTGATACAGTCCCTTGCCATAGACAGCTTGCACATTATCGGCGATATCTTCGACAGAGGTCCCCGTGCTGATATCATCATGGACGAACTTATGAAGATGCATGATGTGGATATACAGTGGGGTAATCACGATATTTCATGGATGGGTGCGGCATCGGGCAACAGGGCGCTTATCGCCAATGTTATCCGAATCTCAATGAGGTATAATAATTTCGATATCCTTGAAGACGGCTACGGTCTGAATCTTCGCGCCCTCGCTGTTTTTGCCGGTGAAGTCTACAAGGACGACCCTTGTACTCTCTTTATGCCCCATACTCTTGATGATAATATCTATGACCCTGTCGATACAAATCTTGTTGCGAAAATGCATAAGGCGATAACCGTTATTCAGCTGAAACTTGAAAGTCAGCTGATAAAGCGTCATCCTGAATGGGGCATGGACGACCGCGAATTGTTCAGCAATATCGACCCCGAAAACGGAACAGTCAAGCTTAACGGAAAGACCTATGAGCTTCTCGACAAGAATTTCCCCACCGTAGATAAGACAGATCCTCTTGCCCTTACCGATGAGGAAAACGAGCTTATGAACGTCCTTGCGAATTCTTTTATGCACAGCGAAAAGCTCTCCGACCATATGCGTTTTCTTTACACGAACGGTTCTATGTACAAGACAATCAACGGTAATCTTCTGTTCCACGGCTGTATCCCTCTTGATGATAACGGCGAACTGCTTTCGGTTAATATTGAGGGAGAAGAGTATTCAGGCAAGGCGCTTCTTGATAAGCTTGACGAAGTTGCCAATAAAGCATATTTTCTCCATAGTGGAGATGAGAAAGAAGATTCCGCCGATCTGCTTTGGTATCTGTGGTGCGGACCTCGTTCACCTCTTTACGGCAAGGATAAAATGGCTTTCTTTGAAAGATATTTTATCGATGACCGTGTGCTTCACACCGAGAACTATAACGCTTATTACCAGTTTTCTGAAAAATCTGAGATCTGCATGAGGATACTTGAAATGTTCGGTCTTGATCCCGAAAAGGGTCACATCATCAATGGTCATGTGCCTGTAAAGATAAAGAACGGCGAAAGTCCTGTAAAGGCGGGAGGAAAGCTGTTTGTCATTGACGGCGGAATATCAAAGGCTTATCAGAAAGCGACTGGAATCGCGGGTTACACACTTATATGCGACAGTCACAGCCTCAATCTCGCCGAGCACAAGCCATTCATAGCAGGGGAGAGCGAACATACTCCGACGTTGCATCTTGTTGAACGTTTTGACCATCGTGCGAACATATGCGATACCGACAGGGGCGAAGAACTTCTGGCTAAGATAAACGATCTCCGCGAACTACTGAAAGCGTATCGCTCGGGTACAATCAAACAAAAGCAGGATATCGATAGAAGAACACTTTGATGAATAAACTATTATACATTATTTCACATTCTTAGTGACAGATATTGGTTTTCGATTGCATAATTTTACCCCATATCCTGAGTGGATATTGGGTCTTGATACAGGTTGAGCACTTCTTTTCATGAAAAAGAAGTGCTCTCTGCATGTGTATTAAAGGATTTGGTTTGAATAGTTTATTTTATAAGCTTTTTACCCTTTATATGAGCAGCGATTTTGATAATATCCGTCACATTTATCTTACCGTCCTTATTTACATCGGCTGCATTCAGGCTCTTTTCGTCAAAAACTTTTTTACCCTTTATATAAGCGGCTATCTGCGTAATATCGGTAACGTTTATTGTATTGTCCCCATTAACATCACCCAAAGCATACTCGACAGGCTCCTCGCTCTTTTCGGGATAAGTGAACACCAGATCATTCTCGTAGCCCTTAGCCTTTACAGTAATGTTGAAGCTTTCACCCTCGGCGAAAACATCGCTCTCGGTATCGAGTGTGCCATCAGCCTTGATGATGACCTTTGCTCTTCTGCCGCTTGCAGAATACTCCTTCTCGTTTACAACAACGGTGGTGATGTTCTTGATATATGCTTCAAGCTGTTCGGCAGTAAAGCCTTCGGCTGCAACAAGCTTGTTCTCTTTGCCGTCAAATGCAGCGGGGATATCTGTTGTTGTCAGCATAAAGCTTGCTGAAAGATCTGCGTACTTGCCCTTACTGTCCTTAGCGGAAAGTGTATAGCTGCCGGGGTTTGCGTTTGTGAAAGTAAAGCTGTTGTCTTTGAAAGTTGCTTCAAGTCCATCGATGCTGTACGCGATATTAAAATCGGCAGGAACATCTGCCAGTGTGATATCTGCCTTGCCTGCGCTGACTGCTGTATCTTCAACAGCGATACCGCCATTGAACTTAACGGGAACATAAACTTCGCCAACAGCTACGTTTACATATCCTGCGGCAGTGATGTATTCGATCTCGGTTATGGTGTTGCCCATAAGACTTTCAAAGCCCTGATAGTCCAGTGTGTTGCCGTGGGGTTCGGTGGTCTTTATGCCTGATGTCCATGAGAACTCTGCATTTCTCCAGATGTTCTGTTCGTGACGAAGTGCATAAGCTTCGCCGCCTTTTGTTTTGATAAGTATACCGTAGATGATAGTTCCGTTCTCGGGCTTGCCTGTTACGTTTGCAGCATAATCGCCCCAGGGTGTGCTGGTGTTGAGTGTCATCGAACCTGTCATGTTTTCAGGCTTGTCATCATTTACAGCAGAGAAACTTACATCACCGTCAGTAACTGTAGCGGTCTTGTATGCCTCTGGCTTTTCGGCAGAAGCTGTAAAACCGTAGTTGTTCTCACCAAGCGCATCAAGGTCTGCCTGCTTGATAGCAACAGGATATACAACACCGTAGATCTTGCCCAGTTCATCGGAACCTTCCTCGCCTGCATTGTTGTATGTGCCCTCAAAAAGCTGACCCTCGCCGTTCATTCTTGTCTTGTTGACGGTTGCGGAAGTTACAGCGTCAAGACCTTCTGCATTGCTGAGATTCTCGGATTCTGCCGCATAGAACTTGTCATAGGGTATCTTCATGGTACCGTAAACATAATCCTCTGCCTTTGCCTCATCAGCAAAAACGTTCAGCGGTATCGAAGCCGCTGCCATTGCAGCGCATATCGACAAACTGAAAATTCTTTTAGTTCTTTTCATATGTACTACTCCTTATCATTTATTTTACCATAAAGTTAGAAAAAACTAACTCTGTGGTATATTACCTTGCTTCAACATCAAGTATCATACCATATCGGTAGAGTTTCGTCAATCGTTTTTGCTAAATATTTACAAGTAAGTCTTAGCTAACCTTTCTTGTCCGTTTAAGCCTTTTGCAGACCATCTGGGTGCAAAGCCCCGTAAATAATCCCGCGATGCAACCCGATATCATCAGAAACGGGAGGTACGCTATCACCGAAGTGCTTTTCAGCACAAGCATCGCAACAGCTATCTGTCCGATATTATGGCACACCGCTCCCGCTATGCTAAGGAACCACATATTGTCCTCGCGAATGAAATTTTTCAGGATCTCCATGCCTATGAAGCAAAGGGTTCCGCCTGCAATGCTGTACCAGAGTGCCATCAGGTTTCCGCTGAAAAGCGCACCGAGCAATATCCTGCTGTAAAGCATCATGGCGGTTTCACCGGGACGATAATTATACACGCAGTACACCGTTACGATATTGGCAAGCCCAAGTTTCACCCCGGGGATAGGTACAATATCGGGTATACGCAGTTCAACGATGAATATTATCAGAGCAAGGCAGGTCAGAAGACCAAGATGTGTAAGTTTTTTGGTATCCATCACTTCACCTCGCCGTGCCGTCGATATCACCGTCCTCATATTCTATCACAAGTCTGTTCGGCAGACATACTATCGGCTTGCCGTCCTCCAGCCAGCCTGTGTCAATACAGATATGGTCGGGACAATCTGCGCTTTTCATGTGTATCCTGCCGCCCTTTATCTCGATGATATTTTTCCTTCCATCGTACTCGACATCAATTGTCTTGTCCTTTTCCGAATCAAGATCAATGTGGTATAGAACCTTTCCATCCTGTGAAATAACAACCGTCTTCCCGCTTTTTGGCTTCATGACATACGCACACCATACCGCCGCCCCGATAAGTATCACCGCAGTTATGACGATATAGACAGTTCTTGCCCTCATCTTTCCACCACCGTGACATCTTCCGAGTTCGATGCAAATCTTTCTGCTATCCCATCGGTGACATAAACGCCGCCATCATCGGTTACGAGAATCATATCGAAATCACCGTTATCCCGCCAATAGGCACAGGCATCATCAAGACCCATGACATAAAGCGAAGTCGAAAGCGCATCGCACATTCTGCCCTCACTGCCGATTATCGTCACACTTGCAAGACCGCTTTCTGCGGGTCTGCCTGTTTCGGGGTCGAGGATATGCTTGTAGATCACGCCGTCCTGTTCAAAAAACCTTTCGTATCCTCCCGACGTAATAACAGCACATTCACCCACGGTGAGAGTACCTATACTGCCATCTCCAAAGGGGTCGCGTATGCCGACTTTCCACTTCGTTCCGTCGGGTTTTGCATCTCCGATGGTTTGGATATTTCCTCCAAGGTCAAGCAGTGCGGAAGTCACACCCTGTTCTTTCAAAGCCCTAGCCGCCGCATCACCTGCACAGCCTTTAGCAATCGCGCCAAGGTCTATTTCCGTTTTTTCGGGTACAGATACCTTGCCGTTATCAACGGTAATTTTGTCAGCACCCTTGCGTTCCAGAAGTTCGGATATCTCACCGTCATCGGGTACACGATATTCTCCTGTGGTAAAGCCCCACGCCCTCAAAACAGGGTAAAGTGTGATGTCCAGCGCACCATTTGTCTTACCATGCATATCTATGGCAAATTTCAGCAGTTCTTCCGTTTCAGCACTTACAGGAACTTCCGCCCCACTGCTGTGGTTGATGGCGTAGATCTCACTGTTCTCATCTGTTACCGACCAGAGTTTTTCAAGACGTGTTATTTCTTTCTGCGCAGCTTCGATGCCTTTTTTGCCGTTGTTTCCGTAGGCGGTGATGGTCATATAGGTGTCCATCGCGAATACCGAACCACTGCTTTTTTTGTCGCCTGAAACATTAGCAGTGCTGTCAACTGCTTTGTCCGCAGAACATGAATTCAGCATCAGCAGGGCAGCTATCAGAACACCTGCCGCTAAATTTTTCTTCATATATTTCCTCCGATCTGCCGCGATCTTATGTCCGCAGGTAGAACTATATTTTTGAAGTTCCATCAGACCTTTGGCATAACTTTCATTTAGTTAGTCACAACTAGCCGCAAGGAGTATTATACTATATCGCCATGGAAAAATCAAGGGTATCTTTCAACGAATCGAGAGAAAATTAGTCAAGGCTAATAAGTCATAATGACGAATAATCTAAAAGTTAACCAAGGCTAATTTTGTGAATTTAAACTTTTCGTAAAAATAAATAATCTTTGATTGACAAAACTTTCCACATGACGTATAATGATTTATCGTGGTTAGTTTCATATAACGAGAAAAGGTCAACTCACGAACATATAGCAGAAATACAGATATAGAAAAATGCGGTGTTCAGCAGAGTCAGCCTTAACAAAAACAGATAGTGAGGTAGAGAATATGTTATTTCTGATAGCTTTGACCATCGCAGTGCTGTTCTCGGTGCTGTGCGCAGGTGCGCTGAAAAAAGTGCCAGCGGCGTTTTACATCGGCGGCACGCTGATATCGGTGCTGATGATAGTGCTGGCACAACAGCCTGTGGAGAATGAGTTTCTCCGCAAGTATGTGATAGGTCTTTTTTCACGAGGTGCGCTGGCTGGTGCACTCTGGATGGTAGTAATGGGTATGCGAGTACTCCCGGACGGCAGCAAACCGATTAAACGTCTGATGCCTGTAAGGGGCGAACTATCGATCTTTGCGGCGACAGTTACCCTGTCCCACATAGTGTTCTACGGAGTCTCATACATCAAGCGTCTTATCGACCCCAATTTCAGCAAGGGTACAGACTTCCTGCTGACCTGCGTGGTGTGTGCGGCGCTCGTACTGATAATGGTTCCGCTGACGGTAATATCATTCAAGACGATTCGCAAAAAGATGAACGCTAAAAAATGGAAGAACATTCAGCGTGCGGCATACGTTTTCTATGCGCTGATATATCTGCACATAATCATACTTTTCCTACCCAAGGCTAAGGCGGGAATCGAGGGCTATTTCCTCAGCTGTCTGGTTTACACTGCGGTGTTCGGGACTTACATGGTACTCAGGGTGAGAAAACTGTACGTGAAGAAGAAATCTCCCGAAAACAAGGCATGGCTGAACATTGCAAGTACAGCCTGCGCAGTTGCGCTGACAGCCATAGTTGCTTTTTGCAGTTACGGCAAACCTCAGAACAAGGTGAAAACTCATAAGCAAACTGCAAAGACGGTTACTGTAAGGAAAGTCACCGACACTTCACCCACCGATGGCGAAGACAGACCAACTTTAAGGCTGAGTGCTGATACTGACGACACTTCGTCAAATGACGAAGGCGAAAGCAGTTCTCCCGACAGCGAAAGTAAGGCAGACAGCAGTTCTTCCAAAAAGGATAGTTCAAGTAAAAAGGACAATTCGTCGGGTGCAGATGATTCCGATGAAGAAAACAACGAAGATGAAAATCAGGATCAGCAAGAGGAACATAACGATCAGGACGAACACGAAGAACAAAACGATCATAAAGAACAGCATGAAGAAAAGAAAGATAACAGGCAGGAAGAAAAGCACGATAAGCAGGAGGAACAGCATCAGGAAGTAAAAGAACCTGTTCAGACTCAGCCCCCTGTGACCGAACCGCCCGAGCCCGAGTACATCTACAACAACGGTACATATGAGGATTCAGCCTACGGATACGACGGGGAAGTTCACGTCAAGATCACCATCGAGAACGATGTCATCACCGAAATATCGGCATACTCCGATGAGGAAGAACCAGAGTATTTCGATTCAGCTTACGAAACCGTGGCAGGGGATATCCTCTATTATCAGAGTTACGAAGTTGATGCAGTTTCAGGCGCGACATACAGCTCCAACGCGATAATGAAAGCTGTTAAGAAGTGCCTTGATCAGGCGAGAAGATAAGCAGGGTTATACCAGGATATACCACATCATACGAAGTCAGGACAGTGGTATACCAAACAGATTCAATTTTGATTTTGGTATTCAGATGTATACCAAACGATACCAAACAATACGACCGTATCCACTCGTACAATTTTGAGTGGGTACGTTTTTTTTGTATACTTATTGATCGTTTCGTATAAAAAATATTGTCAACTAACCGTAAATTAAAAGTTGACAATTTAATTTTGCAGTGCTATAATATTGAAAGCAGAGTGCTTTTGTGGAATGAAAGTACTCTGCAAAATAATCTGGCATCAGCGAAAGGAAAAATAAAATGGATATCAAGAATATTACCGAACAGATAATCAACGGAAGACGGCTCACAGAAGATGACGACCTCAGTTTTCTTCTGACCTGTGATTTAGACGAACTCACAGAATGTGCCGACAAACTTCGCAGACATTTCAGCGGTACCAAAGCAAACCTTTGCAGTATCATCAACGGAAGAAGCGGTCGATGTTCCGAGGACTGCAAGTTCTGTGCTCAGTCTGCTCATCACTGCACGGGAATCGAGGAATATGATTTTCTTGACAAGGAGAAGATCGTGGCTGAATGTCAGCACAACGAGGAACGTGGTGTACACCGCTTTGCAATAGTTACCGCAGGTCGCAGACTTAGCGGAGATGAATTTGAAAAAGCCCTAGACACCTATCGAACTCTCTCAATAGATAATAATGTGGGCTTATGTGCATCTTTTGGTCTGCTTGAAGAAGAACAGTTTGCTGAACTGCGCCGTGCAGGGGTTACAAGGTATCATGCGAACATTGAAACATCAAGGGCGAATTTCGGAAACATCTGCACCACCCACACATTCGAGGATAAACTTGAATGTATACGCAGAGCCAAGGCGGCAGGGCTTGAAGTATGTTCTGGCGGAATTATAGGCATGGGAGAAAGCTGGCAGGATCGTATCGACATGGCGCTGACACTCAGTGAACTTGGAGTAAGTTCGATACCGATTAATGCTTTGATTCCGATCAAGGGAACTCCGCTTGAAAACATAGACCGCATTAACGAACCTGATATACTCCGCACTGTTGCCATATTCCGATTTATCGTTCCCGAAGCTGATATACGTCTTGCCGCAGGTCGAAATCTTATGAATAACTGCGGTGAACGTGCTTTTCTTTCGGGAGCAAATTCGGCAATCACAGGCGATATGCTTACTACTTCGGGCAATCGTATACGTGAGGATATCGAAATGATGAATAGGATAGGGTATTCTGTATGATGTATCGCTCGGCACACCCTCATAGTTATCGAATGCTATCGGCGTGTTAAAGTTACCAAACGAATATGATAACCCAGATCAGAATGGATAGTTGATTATATTGGTTTGTTGGGAAGGTCTTTACATTTACCTGATAATGTGTTATAATCATTTTTGAAATGTAATCCCAAAGTCAATTTTAATCTTGTTATTACAACAAGCTTACCAAGACTAAATCATACTTCAAAAAGGAAATCCAAACATGAAAAAAATAGAGATCTTTACCGACGGAGCGTGCTCGGGAAACCCGGGACCCGGGGGCTACGGCACGATACTCAGGTTCAATAATATCAGCAAAGAACTTTACGGCGGCGACCCTAAGACCACCAACAACCGCATGGAGATGACCGCGGTGATAAAGGGTTTGCAGGCGCTGAAAGAGCCCTGTGAGATCACGCTGTACAGCGATTCAAAGTACGTTATTGATGCCATAACCAAGGGCTGGGCTGTGGGCTGGAAAAAGCGCGGCTGGATAAAAGCCGATAAAAAGCCCGCCCTCAACAGCGACCTCTGGGAGATAATTTTACAGCTTCTCTCGGTTCATAAAGTTGAATTCGTCTGGGTGAAAGGTCATGCAGGTCATACAGAGAATGAGCGCTGTGACGAGCTTGCAGTAAAAGGTTCTCAGGAAGCAAGATCTCTCGGCGCGGCTTTTGATAAAGTCGTTGGCGAATGATGCAGAAAGGTTTGAAGACCATGGAGAAACCCTTTGTTTACGCCGATAATGCGGCGACCACCAACGTTTCCGATAACGCCCTTAATGCTATGCTGCCATATCTCAAAGAGCAGTACGGCAATCCATCAAGTATTTATACACTGGGCATGGACGCTGCAAAAGCTGTTCTCAACGCTCGCCGTCAGGTGGCTGAAGCCTTGGGCGCAGCCCGACCCTCGGAGATATATTTCACTTCGGGCGGCTCCGAGGCTGATAATCTGGCGATAAAAAGTGCCGCTGAATTCGGTGCAAAGAACGGCAAGCGTCATATCATCACCACGAATATCGAGCATCACGCAGTTCTTCACGCCTGTGAATATCTCGAAAAACACGGCTTTGAGGTGACTTATCTTCCTGCTGATGAAGACGGTATAGTTACTGCCGCTCAGGTCGAATCCGCAATTCGCGAGGACACAGCCATAGTTTCTGTGATGGCTATAAATAACGAGATAGGCAGTATTCTGCCGATAGAGAAAATCGGTGCTGTCTGCCGAAAGAAAGGTGTTCTGTTCCACACCGATGCAGTTCAGGCGATAGGTCAGCTACACTTTGACTTAAACAATATGAACATCGATATGCTTTCTCTTTCGGGGCATAAATTCCATTCACCCAAGGGAATAGGTGCCCTTTATGTCCGCACAGGTACACCTCTTGAAAGTCTTATCCACGGCGGTGCACAGGAGCGCGGAAAACGTGCGGGCACGGAAAATGTTGCAGGTATCGTTGCAATGGGCGCGGCTATCACCGATGCGGTCGATGGTATAGATAAACGTAATATTCGCCTTGCAAAAATGCGCGACAGGCTGATAGATAATATCCTCGCAGATATTCCTTATTCCCGTCTTAACGGCGGCAGAGAGAACAGAAGTGCGGGCAACGTGAATATCTCATTCCGCGGCATTGAGGGCGAAAGCCTTATTCTTGCGCTGGATATCCGCGGGATAGCGGCATCTTCGGGTTCTGCCTGCACAAGCGGCTCGATAGACCCCTCACACGTTCTGACGGCGATAGGTCTTAACGAGGAACTTGCAAAGGGTTCTCTCAGGCTGACTCTCGGCGACTGCAACACAGAGGAAGATATCGATTATATCCTTGAAGTTCTACCCGAGACTATAAAGCGCCTACGCAGTATGTCGCCAATGTGGCAGCGTATCTGCCGCGAAGAGGGCATACCCGATTATACAGTACAATAAAGGACAGTTACTATGACTAAAAGAAGAGTTCTCGCTGCCATGAGCGGCGGTGTTGACAGTTCAACTGCCGTCAAGCTTCTGCTTGATGCAGGCTATGAAGTCGCAGGTGCGACAATGCACCTTTATAATAATGAGGATATCGGTATCCGTGAGAAGACCTGTTGTTCGCTGAACGATGTTGAGGATGCTCGTCTTGTGGCGCTGAAACTTGGTATCGATTTTCATGTCTTCAATTTTTCGGACGAATTCAAGACCCGTGTGATGGATAATTTTGTTGACACCTATCTCGCAGGAGGTACGCCCAATCCATGTATCGAATGCAACAAGCACCTGAAATTCGGCAGTTTTCTGGACAGGGCTAGACTTCTGGGCTTTGATTACATCGCAACAGGTCACTACGTTACTTCTCACTATGATGAAGCAAGCGGCAGATGGCTGCTGAAACGTTCTGCCGACAGTTCAAAGGATCAGAGCTATGTTCTGTACGGAATGACACAGGATCAGCTTGCCCACACTATCTTCCCCGTTGGAGATATGAGCAAACCCGAGATACGTGAGATTGCCGAGAATAACGGTCTAATAAACGCGCACAAGCGTGATTCTCAGGATATCTGCTTTATACCCGACGGCGACTACGCTAAGTTTATAACCGAGAGGGCAGGTGAACAGCCCGAAGGCGATATCGTGCTCCACGACGGCACTTTGTTGGGTCACCACAAGGGTCTTATCCACTATACCATAGGTCAGCGCCGCGGCGTTGGAGTTTCCTATAGCGAACCGCTTTTTGTCACCGCCAAGGATATGGTATCAAACCGGCTTATCATGGGCACTACTGAACAGGTATGTTCAAAAAGACTCACCGCTGATGATGTAAATTTCATCACCTTTGAAAAACTGACAGAACCACTGCACTGCACCGCCCAGACAAGATACCACCAAAGAGATGTACCCTGCACCGTCTACCCCACAGGTGAAAATACAGTTGAAGTCGAATTCGATACACCACACAAGGCAGTATCAAATGGACAGTCTGTGGTATTCTATGACGGCGACTACGTTATAGGCGGCGGAACTATCAGCGGTACAGAAGTATGAAATTCACCGTAAAAGAGAATATCCCCGCTTCGGATATCAAAAAATATCTGCCAAAGAAATTTGCAGCTCTGACAGGGAAGTTCATCACCGATGAAGCGGTGAATCTCATAGTATTCCACGATGACCGCAAGAATACCATAACAGCCAGAAATGCCGAAAAAGCCATTTCCCGCATCACCGACAAAACTCTGGTCACCTACTGTTACGGCAGCCAGTTTACACTTGATGCACAGGATATCATAAGTGCAAACAATGGCAGAGTATACTATCTTTTCGGTAACGCTGTGTGGAACGATAAAAGCTTATTCAAATTCAAAAACGGCGAAATATTATAAAAGCTCGTGAGCAATTAAACTCACGAGCTTTGTTCGTTTTACAAACAGAACTTTCCGTTCTGCCAATAATTTTGAATTATGAATTATGAATTGATCAAGCATCAAGCGCTTCTCTTACGCTTGCAACAAATTCACCCACAGGCTCAACGCTGTCTGCGCCGTATTTTTCCACGATATTAACTATCGCCGAACCTATGATACAGCCGTCGCAGTAATCAGCCATCTTGCGTGCCTGCTCACCATTTGATATACCGAAACCTATGCAGGCAGGGCAGTAATTGCCCTCTTTGAGAGGTGCCAGCAGTTCATTGAAATTCGTGCTGATCTCTTTACGTGTACCCGTAACGCCTAGCGACGATACTATATAAAGGAAGCCCTTGCTTTCCTCAGCTATCATCTTTACTCTTTCTTTGGAGGTCGGTGCAACGAGATAAATTGCTCTCACACCTGTCTTCTCGGAGTATTCCTTGACTTCGTCACGCTCCTCAAAAGGCATATCGGGAATGATAACGCCGTCTATCTGAACGTTCTTGCAGTTGTCAAAGAACTTCTCTGTACCGTAGCGGAACACAGTGTTTAGGTACATCATCAGCAGTATGGGCTTGTCAGTGTTGTCGCGGAGCCTGCTTACAAGTTCAAATATCTGGTCGAGGTTGGTGTTGTGTTTCAGCGATCTCAGGGAAGCACGCTGGATAGTGCCGCCCTCTGCTATGGGGTCGGAGAAAGGTACACCTATCTCAACGATATCACTGCCTTTATCGAACATTTCAAGTACGATCTTTTCTGTGGTGGCAAGGTCGGGGTCGCCCGCAGTAACGAAAGTAACAAGTGCCTTTTTACCCTGAGCTTTGAGGTCTTCAAAGCAAGCGTCTATCCTATTTTTCATCTAACTCAACTCCTCTGTATCTGGCTATGGAATAAACGTCCTTGTCGCCTCTGCCCGACAGGTTTATAACTACTATCTTATCTTTGCCCATCTCGGGGATTATCTTCATTGCAGCAGCAACGGCGTGTGATGATTCTATTGCGGGGATAATGCCCTCGGTCTTTGAAAGATACTCAAATGCCTGAACAGCTTCCTCGTCTGTTATGCTGAAATAATCAGCTCTGCCGATGGAATGCAGATAAGCGTGTTCGGGACCGATTCCGGGGTAGTCAAGTCCTGCGGAGATAGAATAAACTTCATCTATCTGACCGTACTCGTTCTGCAGGAACAGGGACTTCATTCCGTGGAAGATACCCAGGTCGCCCTTTGCGATGGTAGCTGCGTGTTCGGGAGTATCAACACCTCTGCCCGCAGCTTCGGCGCCGATAAGTCTTACGCCCTTATCTCCGATGAAATCATAGAAAGCGCCCATAGCGTTTGAGCCGCCGCCTACGCAGGCAACCACAGCATCGGGAAGTCTGCCCTCTTTTTCCAACATCTGCGCCTTGATCTCTTCGCTGATTATCTTCTGGAAATCACGCACCATGGTGGGGTATGGGTGAGGTCCCATAACCGAACCTATGCAGTAGAATGTGGTGTCGATGTTTGAGCACCAGTCGCGGAAAGCCTCATTTATCGCATCTTTCAGGGTAGCTGTGCCGCTGTCAACTCCTGTTACCTTAGCGCCCAGCAGGTTCATTCTGTAAACGTTCAGGGACTGTCTTTCCATATCGGTGGAGCCCATGTATACTTCACATTCAAGACCCATCAGTGCGCATACGGTAGCGGTAGCGACACCGTGCTGACCTGCACCTGTCTCAGCGATGATACGCTTTTTGCCCATCTTCTTAGCCAGCAGCAGCTGACCCAGAACATTGTTTATCTTGTGTGCGCCTGTGTGGTTGAGATCTTCTCTCTTGATATAAACTTTAGCACCGCCCAGATCCTTTGTCATCTTCTCAGCATAATAAAGCATTGAAGGTCTGTTTGCGTAATCTCTGTAAAGTTCTCTGAGTTCTCTGTTGAACTCGGGATCGTCCTTGTATTTGTCGTAAGCAGCTTCCAGTTCATGTACTGCTGTCATGACTGTCTCGGGGATATACTGTCCGCCGAAGTCGCCGAAGCGTCCTATCTTTTCCATCTATTTACCCTCTTTCTTACTGTTGAACTCTCTTGTTTCAGCGCCAATGAAACAGCTTATCATCGTGCGGTAGACTTCTTCGGTTATGTCGGGGTCTCCGCCCTGCTTTTCAGCCTTTTCTCTTACGCCCGCGATGACCTTTTCCACTCTGTCGGGAGCTTTCACATCATCGCTGTTCTTCTTGAAGCCTGCCGCCTGTTTTACGTACTCGCCGCGTTTGGCGATAAGCTTCACTATCATATCATCGATGCGGTCGATCTCTTTTCGTACCTCACCGATGTCTTTGCATTCTTTGGTATCGTTTCGTATCATCTGGTATCACTTGGTATCGTTTGGTATACGGTCGTATACTTTCGTATCGTTTGGTATCCTTTGGTATTTTTTATACGCCCTCTCGCAGTTCGTGAAGCTTATCGGTGATGCTTTCTGCTCTCATGAGTGTTTCGCCTATCAGCACTGCATCAGCTCCGCCCTCTCGTACAGCTTTCATATCTGCGTTGGTGTTTATGCCGCTCTCGGATACGAACACGGCACCGTCGGGAGCGTAGGGTCTCAGCTTTGAAGCTGTC
>NZ_JAILMR010000026.1 GCF_024692365.1 Ruminococcus sp.
AGCAGCGTCAGCAGCTCTTGTGCAGCCCTTCTTGATAGCGATAGCGCAGCCTACAGTGTAAGCCCACTTAGCGTTCTCGAAGCAGATAGGCTGGATGCCCTCAACGAGCTTGTATATATCCAGACCCTTAGCCTTACATACATCAGCGCACTCCTCGATAGAGTTGATGCCGTATTCCTTTATAACAGCCAGGATCTGCTTTTCTCTTCTCTCATAAGATTCAAATAATGCCATGATACTGATCCTCCTTATGCCTTTCTGGGGTCAACGAACTTAACGGCATCAGCAACTCTGCCGTACTGACCCTTAGCCTTCTCAAAAGCTGTATTAGCGTCGTCGCCTGCCTTGATGAAGTCCATCATCTTGCCAAAGTTAACGAACTTGTAGCCGATGATCTCATCGTCAGCATTCAGAGCGATATCAGTAACATAACCGTCGGTCATCTCCAGGTAACGGGGACCCTTAGCCAGTGTACCGTACATTGTACCAACCTGAGAACGCAGACCCTTACCCAGATCCTCCAGACCTGCACCGATGGGCAGACCGTCCTCGGAGAATGCAGACTGCGAACGACCGTAAACGATCTGCAGGAACAGCTCTCTCATAGCTGTGTTGATAGCGTCACAAACGAGGTCTGTATTCAGAGCCTCCAGAATAGTTCTGCCGGGCAGGATCTCGGAAGCCATAGCTGCGGAATGTGTCATACCGGAACAGCCGATAGTCTCAACGAGAGCCTCCTGTATAACGCCCTCCTTAACATTCAGGGTGAGCTTGCAGGTACCCTGCTGGGGAGCACACCAGCCGATGCCGTGTGTAAAGCCCGAGATATCCTTTATCTCCTTTGCCTTGACCCACTTAGCCTCCTCAGGGATAGGAGCAGCGCCGTGAGCAACGCCCTGTGCGATAGGGCACATTGTTTCAACTTCGTGCGAATAGATCATTGATAATAACTCCTTTCGGTTATTTGGCAGACCGTGCTGCCTCTATAATATAATACTACATTTTCTCTTACAATTCAAGTCTTTTTACAAAAATTTTTAATTTTACGCTCATTTTTTCACCCGCCTCAAAACCCGATTTATCGGCGTTTCGGGCAAAAGTTAGATTAGTTATACCTAACCATCTGATAACTATTGCAATTTTACGGAAACTGTTGTATAATATTTTGTATGCATAAAATGTTTCGAGCATACCTGATCGCAAAGGTATGACCGAGAAAAGGAGAACTTTCATGATAACAGATCATTCAAAAACAGCCTGCGAGCTTTTTGCAGGCGGATATAACTGCGCACAATCGGTGTTCGCAGCTTTTACAGACGTTACAGGCATGGATAAGGAAACAGCTCTGAAACTTTCTTCAAGCTTCGGCGGAGGAATGGGCAGATTGAGAGAAGTCTGCGGAGCCTGTTCTGCGATGTTCATGGTACTTGGTATGCTCTACGGTACGGGCGAAGAATTCGGATACGAAGACAAAGCCGACCACTACAAGCGCATACAGGCGGCTGCCGAACAGTTCAAAGAAAAGCACGGCACTATCATCTGCCGCGAACTTCTGCAAGGGCTGAAAGCAACAAGTGACCCATCACCCGAGCACCGCACCGAGCAGTATTATAAGGTACGCCCCTGCATAAGATTTGTTGAAACCGCCGCAGAGATACTCGACAAATACATCGCCGAAAACCCGATAGACAGCATTTCAGACAATAAGTAAAACCAAACAACACATATTAATAATATTTATGTAAAACGCCGAAAATATTAAGAAAATATTGAAATAACCATTATAATGAGTTATAATTATATCATTAAATGAATTTATGAAATAGGGGGATATTTATGGAACCGATCAAGGCTTTTATTCAAAAATGGCGTGATAAACTTGCATATATGGAATTCAGCGACCTTTTCCCACAGAACAAGAAGTGTGATGTACGTGATATCAGAAGCGTGATATTCTTCATCGGCATTTATCTTGTTGCGCTTATTTTCTGCGCACTTTTCTTTGTTGTACTGGGCACTATACCATTCATCTGGTGGCTGTTCAGATTCATCGGCGTAGTAGTAGGCATCTATGCACTGGTAGGCATGGTACACATACTATTGCAATATATGAAATATAACGGTTGATATATGTATATTTTGCCCGCAGGTATTTGCCTGCGGGATTTTTTGTTTCGCGGCAGAAAGTGAGCGATAATAACAAACGTTGACGCGAATTGAGCCAAAGCTCTCTTCTTTCGCATTCTATCCCCAGTACAGCTTCGTTGATGCCCTGTCAATAATTTATGAACACACTAGCACTTCGCTTTTAGTGTTATGCATTATGCATTATGAATTAAAACCCCATATGTTGACAAAGCCCCGCTCGCATGATAAAATAATATAGGGGTGATGATATGTCAAGAATGATCGATAGACTGGCAGAGTCAGGCAGCGGATGTTTTGTGCGCTGCGTTGGCGTTTCTGACAGCTATCTGCTTGATATTGAAGAACTTGACCGCCGTTTTGAGGGAGAGGGCTATCTTCGCCTGAACAAACTTGATACTCCTACAAACAGCGATGAACTTGAAAGACTCAGAAAAGAATCCGAGGAATTTGCCGAAAGCTTTGAGGGCGCTCGTCTTCTCGCACTTTACCGCGAAAGCGTCAGCAATTTAAATCCGTCGATAGAAACTAACCTCATCACCAGCCTGCTCTACTGGAGCAAGCTGCTGGGCAGCCGCACAGGCGGAGTGCTTATCTACTGCGGCAAAGCAGGCTACAAGGAATATCTTTTCTGCTATCTGGCATATATGAAGGGCTGGAGAGTCCTCATGCTGATGCCCGAGGGCGAGGGCAAACTTTCCTCTGTTCTTACAGAGAAGTCAGAACTGATAACGTTGGGTATGCCTTATGCGGTGCAGATACCTGCGTATGTTCCGCCGAGACCCGTAACTCCCCCGCCTTTAAGACAACCTGCTCCCCGTACCTATCCAAGTACTCCGCAGGCAGACAATACCCGCTACGGCACACCTCCTCGTGAGTACAGAAACGGTCCCCGTCCCAATGCACCTATGCGGGGCGATGAGGGTAACATCAAGGTCACGATACCTCCACGTGAGCGCAGGAACGGACCTCGACCCAATGCGCCTATGCGCGGCGATGAGGACAACATCAAAGTCAAGATACCGCCCCGCCCACGCAGCAAGGGCAGTTCAAATGTGCCAAGGCAGACACGCCGTGCAGAGGACATTCCTTTCGACACCCACAGCGATATCCCGACGGTAGAAAATAACTTCACGCCTATTCCGAAACGGGACAACTCCCCTGCCCAACAGCCCTATAATTCCCGTCGCGAACTTTCTTCTGAGGAGATCGCAAGGCTTGCTGAATCGGTGGTGATGATTACCGTCTGTGACAAGTTCGGCGACATGATCGGCAGTGGTTCGGGAATAGTTATAAACGCTGACGGATATATACTGACCAATCATCATGTTATCAACAAAGGCAGTTATTTCCTTGCGAGGTTTGAGAACGACCGCACGGCTTACCCTGTACAGATAGTCAAGTACAACAACGTTCATGATATGGCACTGCTGAAAATACAGCGCCGTGCAAAACCGCTGAGATTGTACAGAAACAAACAGACGGATCTTGTCCGCGGGCAAAAAGTTATCGCTATCGGAAGTCCTCTGGGACTGTTCAACACCGTATCCGACGGAATAATCTCGGGATTCCGCGTAATAGATGTCACCGATATGATACAGTTCACCGCACCAATATCCCCGGGAAGTTCGGGCGGCGCACTGCTGAACACCTACGGCGAGATAATCGGTATGTGTACTGGCGGCGCAAAGGAAGGTCAGAACATCAACCTTGCAGTAAGCTGCCGCATGATCGAACCGTTCATCATGAATTTCATTTAAAAGTGCATATAACACAGAAACGGCTTTCCATTTTCGGAAAGCCGTTTTTTCTGTCGCATTATTTTATTTGTCTCTTGCCCTTGATATGTGCTGCGATCTGCGTAATGTCGGTAACATTGACCTTACCGTCGCCATTTACATCGGCAGCTAAGAGCGAATCGCCTGTAAGTTTCTTCTTACCCTTGATGTGAGCCGCTATCTTGGTAATATCGGAAACGTTTATGGCACCATCGCCGTTTACGTCGCCCTTCTTGACCTTTGATGTGGACTTATCAACGATAGCAAAACCTACGCTTGTCTTGCCTGCATAGTTGCCCTTACCTGTTATAACTACCTTAGCAGCACCTGCTGTGGTGTTGTTCTCGTAAGAAACGGTGTAATCAGTGCCCGAGGTCAGCAGCTTGCCGCCGTCGTAGACTTTCACCTTTGGTGTGATAGCTTTTCCACTGTACGCATACTCGTTCTTTTCAAGCACAACTTCAAGACCTGCAACATTTTTGCCCTTTATCGCAAATTTCTTTTCGGTAGAACCCGAGTAGTTTCCTGTACCTGTTATCACAGCCGAAGCAGTACCTGCCGCAGTGTTGTTCTTGTATTGAACAGTGAAATCTCTGCCCTCGACAAGTTCAGTGCCATCAGCTGTAACGGTAACAACGGGAGTTTTTGCGCCGCCGTCATATTCAAAGCTTGTAGTCGAAAGTGCAGCCTGTGCGCCTGCAAGTGACTTGGACTTTATGGTGAATCCTGTGGTAATTGTATCCTTATAACCGCCTCTGCCTAACACCACAAGAGTTGCCCTGCCTGCATTGACATTGTTATAGCATACAACTTCAAAATCCTGATGTTCTTTCAGCGTTGCAGAACCGTTGGTAAGAGTTACCTGCGGTTTCTTGGCTGTGCCGTCGTATACGAATGCGGTGGAATTCATCGTGACCTTGAAGCCCGAAATTGACTTTGCATTAGCCGAACCGATAATGAACTGCTGCAATACCGTGCCGTAGTAGTTGCCCTGTCCGCTTATGTTTACATAAGCTATGCCTGCTGAGGTATTGGAAGAATATGTAACCATATAATCCCTGTTCTCAACAAGTGTTCTGCCGTCCTTTTCGATGGTGACAGAGGGACAACGTGCGCTTCCGTTCGCATCATAGTAGTACTTTTCAAGCTTAACAGAAGCCTTGGAGATATCGCTCGACTTTATCTTGAAATACTTGGTAACTGTGCCGCTGTAATTGCCTGTGCAGTTTACATTAACGACAGCGTTGCCTGCTATGATGTTATCAGAATAAGAAAGTGTATAATCTATCTTTTCAGTGAGTACCCTGCTGCCGTTCTTTACAGTGACTTTAGGCTTTCTCGCTGTGCCGTTGTACTCATAGCTTTCGGGAGAAACGGTTATATCCAAAGACTTCGCGGCTTTCGCTGTGATGGTGAAGTTTGTTTCATAGATACCGCGGTATGCACCTGTACCTGTTATGATGACCTTAGCTTTTCCTGCATCCACATTTGAAACGTAATCAACAGTATAATCAACGCCCTTTGTAAGAACATCGGTGTTGTCCCTTATGATAACATCGGGAGTTATAGCACTGCCTGTATATTCAGCAGACTTTTTAGCCAGAGTGATACTGCAATCAGCGATGTTGTTTGAATCTGCTTTCTTAGCTGTGATAGTGAATTCCGCGTACTTTCTGCCTGTGTAGTTGCCTCTGCCGTTTACGTATACGCGGGCTTTGCCTGCTTCAACGTTATTGCCGTAGGAGACTACGTAGTCAGCACCCTCTTTGAGTGTCTTCATGCCCTCGGTAACAACAACGGAAGGCTTCTTCTCTGTGCCGTCGTAGATGTAATTTTCTGACTGAACAGCTATTTTTACATTGGTGATAGGTGCAGGCGAAATTGTGAAATGCAGTGTGCCTGTACCCGCATATTCACCGATACCTGTAACTATAACGCTTGCTGTGCCTGCGTTGATGTTCTTGTCATAATCATAGGTGTAATCAACGCCGTTTCTCAGTGTCTTGTCGCCGTGCTTTACGGTAGGCACAGGCTTTTTAGCCATGCCGTCATATACGAATGAATCCGCGTTGAGAGTAGCCTTGCAAGTTCCGATGTTTACAGCTTCAGCCTTGTTAATGGTGAAGTTCACCGTCTTGGAATCGGAATAGTTGCCCTTGCCCTTTACGGTTACGGTAGCTGTACCTATCTTGGTATTGTTTGAATATGTCACAGTATAATCAGTACCGCTGACAAGTTTCTTTGAACCATCGGTAACAGTAACTGTGGGCTGTTTTGCATTGCCGTCATAAGTGAAAGCAGTAGCTGAAAGTGTAACAGTCAGTTCGCTTACAGATTTTGCAGTTATCTTGAACGACTTGTTTACAGAACCTGCATAGTTGCCGACACCCTTTACAGTAACGGTGGCAGTACCTGCATTTACATTGTTAGTGTAAGCAACTGCGTAATCCTTGCCGTTTGTAAGGGTTCTTGAACCATCGGTAACAGTAACATCAGGCTTCTTTGCATTGCCGTCATAGGTATAGCTTGCAGGAGATACCGCAACTGAAAGAACATTTACAGACTTCTGATTGATAGTGAATGTCTTCGTAATGCTTCCCGTATATCTGCCAAGACCCATGATATTCACGGTGGCAGTACCCGCATTTACGTTATCGGTATAGGATACGATATAATCCACGCCGTTTGAAAGTGTGGTAGAACCGTTCTTTACAGTAACGGAAGGCTTCTTCTCTGTGCCGTCATAGGTATACGAACTTGTTCCCAGTGTTGCGGTGCAGCTGCTGAGAGATACGGCAGCAGGTTCGCTGATTGTAAAGCTTGCAGCCTTTGTACCTGTGTAGTTGCCCTTACCAGTGATGGTCACGGTTGCTGTACCGACATTGGTGTTATTTGCATATGCAACAGTGTAATCGGTGTTGTTTGTAAGGGTCTTTGTACCATCCTTGACCGTTACGGCAGGTTTCTTCTCCTTGCCGTCATAGGTGTAGCTTGCAGGAGAAACTGCAACTGTCAGGGTGTTTGCATTCTTCGGGTTTATTGTGAATGTCTTAGTGGTGGTATCATTATAATTGCCGATACCCTTGATAGTAACGGTAGCTGTACCCGCGTTGGTATTATTTGTATATGTAACAGTAAAGTCAGTACCCTCAACAAGGTTTTCGGAACCATTCTGGATATTTACCGCAGGCTTTCTTGCAGTACCATCATAGGTATAAGAAGTTGTACCCAGAGTGATAGTGCATTTAGCGATAGATATGGGTGCCGCTTTGCTTATGGTGAAGTTCACTGTCTTTGTGCCTGTGTAGTTGCCAATGCCTGTGATGTTCGCCTTAGCTGTACCAACTTCGGTATTAGCGGAATATGAAACAGTATAATCAACGCCGTTAACAAGAGTCTTACTGCCATCGGTAACTGTTACCGCAGGAGTTTTGGGCTTGCCGTCATAGGTATAGCTTGTAGGTGAAACTGTGGCTGTCAGGCTGCTTGCACTCTTCGCATTGATAGTGAAGGTCTTGTTTACAGTACCTGTATACTTGCCCTTTCCTGTTACGGTGACAGTAGCTGTACCCGCATTGGTATTATTGGAATAAGTTACTGTATAATCAGTACCCTTAACAAGAGTTGTACTGCCGTTCTTAACAGTTACAGCAGGCTGTTTTGCTGTACCGTCATAGGTATAGGAAGTCGCACCCAGAGAAATAGTGCAGCTGCTGAGAGGTACAGCAGCAGGTTCGCTGATAGTAAAGTTCACCGACTTTGTACCTGTGTAGTTGCCCTTACCTGTGATGGTAGCTGTTGCTGTGCCAACACCGGAGTTGTTTGAATAGGATACAGTAAAGTCAGTACCTGCTTCAAGAACCTTAGTGCCGTCCTTTACGGTGACCGCAGGGGTCTTTGCAGTGCCGTCATAAACATAGCTTGCAGGCGAAACTGTAACTGTCAGGCTGCTTGCATTTTTCGCAGAGATAGTGAAGTTCTTTGAAACAGTGCCTGTATATCTGCCCATACCCATAATGGTAACAGTAGCTGTACCCGCATTGATATTGTTGTAGTATTCAACGGTATAATCTGTACCATTTGAAAGGGTCTTGCTGCTGTCACTGACAGTAACGGTAGGTTTCTTGGCTGTGCCGTCATAGGTATAGCTGGTCGTACCAAGAGAAATAGTGCAGCCGCTTATTGAGACCGCAGCAGGCTGGCTGATAGTGAATGTCTTAACAGCTGAACCTGTGTAGTTGCCCTTACCTGTGATGGTAACGCTGGCAGTTCCCACATTGGTGTTATCGGAATAGGTTACGGTATAATCAGTACCGCCGGTAAGAGTTTTGCTGCCGTCCTTAACGGTAACAGAGGGCTTCTTTGCAGTGCCGTCATAGGTATAGCTTGAAGCTGAAAGTGTTATCGCAAGTTCGCTCATATCCTTAGCCGAAATGGTAAAGTTCTTTGAGGCTGAACCTGTATAATTGCCCTTACCTGTGATAGTCACCTTAGCAGTGCCAGCATTAGTGTTGGAGGAATATGCAACGGTATAATCAGTGCCGTTTTCAAGGACGGTGTCGCCATCAGCAACGATGACAGTAGGCTTCTTGGCTGTGCCGTCATAGGTGCAGCTTGCAGGCGAAATGGTGATAGTCATACCGCTTACACTCTTTGCAGAGATAGTAAAGGTCTTAGATACAGAACCAGAGTAACTGCCCTTACCTGTGATAGTAACGGTAGCGGTACCAACATTGGTATTGTTTGAATAGGTCACAGTATAATCAGTACCGCTGGTAAGAGTTTTGCTGCCATTCTTTACTGTAACGGTCGGCTTCTTTGCAGTGCCGTCATAAGTATAGCTTGTGGTACCCAATGTAACAGTGCAGTTGCTGATAGGAGTAGCCGCGGGGCTGCTGATATTGAAGTTCGCGGACTTTGTTCCCGAATAATTTCCTTTACCTGTGATTGTAACGGTAGCTGTACCAACATTAGTGTTGTTTGAATACGCAACTGTATAATCTGTACCGCTGGTAAGTGTTTTACTACCGTCTTTGACTGTTACGGTAGGCTTCTTAGCTGTGCCGTCATAGGTATAGCTTGTCTGTGAAAGTGTCATAGTAAGTCCACTGACACTCTTTGCATTGATAGTAAAATTCTTTACAACAGAACCTGTATAGGAACCTGCACCCTTTATTGTAACAGAAGCTGTACCCGCATTGGTATTTGCGGAATATACAACAGTATAATCAGTGCCTTTGGTGAGAGTCTTGCTTCCGTCTTTTACTGTGACGGCGGGCTGTTTTGCTGTGCCGTCATAGGTATAACTTGTTGTATCAAGTGTTACAGTACAGGTGCTGATTGCTTTTGTAGCACTGCTTATGGTGTAGGTAGCGGACTTTGTTCCCGAATAATTTCCTTTACCTGTTATGGTAACAGTAGCTGTACCAACATTAGTGTTGTTTGAATACGTAACTGTATAATCTGTACCGCTGGTAAGTGTTTTACTGCCGTCCTTTACGGTTACAGTAGGTTTCTTAGCTGTACCGTCATAGGTGTAGCTTGTCTGTGAAAGGGTTATAGTAAGTCCGCTGACACTCTTTGCATTGATAGTAAAATTCTTTACAACAGAACCTGTGTATGAACCCGCCCCCTTTATTGTTACAGATGCTGTACCCGCATTGGTATTTGCAGAATATACAACAGTATAATCAGTGCCTTTGGTGAGAGTCTTGCTTCCGTCTTTTACTGTGACGGCGGGCTGTTTTGCTGTGCCGTCATAGGTATAACTTGTTGTGCCAAGTGTTACAGTACAGGTGCTGATTGCTTTTGTAGCACTGCTTATGGTGTAGGTAGCGGACTTTGTTCCTGAATAGTTGCCCTTACCTGTGATGGTAACGGTAGCTGTACCAACGTTAGTGTTGTTTGAATACGCAACGGTATAGTCTGTACCGCTGGTCAGAGTTTTACTGCCGTCCTTTACGGTTACAGTAGGCTTCTTTGCTGTGCCGTCATAGGTGTAGCTTGTCTGTGAAAGGGTCATAGTAAGTCCGCTGACACTTTTAGCCGAAATAGTGAAGTTCTTAACAACAGAACCTGTATACGAACCTGCGCCCTTTATAGTCACAGAAGCTGTACCCGCATTGGTATTTGCGGAATATACAACTGTATAATCAGTGCCTTTGGTGAGGGTCTTGCTGCCGTCCTTAACTGTTACGGTGGGCTGTTTTGCTGTGCCATCATATGTATAGCTTGTTGTGCCAAGTGTTACAGTGCAGGTGCTGATAGCTTTTGTTGAACTGCTTATGGTGTAGGTAGCAGACTTTGTTCCTGAATAGTTGCCCTTACCTGTGATGGTAACGGTAGCTGTACCAACGTTAGTGTTGTTTGAATACGCAACGGTATAGTCTGTACCGCTGGTAAGTGTTTTACTTCCGTCCTTGACTGTAACAGTAGGCTTCTTTGCTGTGCCGTCATAGGTATAGCTTGTCTGTGAGAGGGTCATAGTCAAACCACTGACACTCTTAGCATTGATCGTAAAATTCTTTACAACAGTACCCTGATAAGCACCTATGCCCTTGACCGTAACAGAAGCCGTACCGACATTGGTATTAGCTGAGTATACAACAGTATAATCGGTGCCTTGGGTGAGTGTAGTTGAATCGACCTTTACAGTTACTTTCGGCTGTTTTGCCGTACCATCGTAAGTATAACCGGTCGTACCAAGAGTAACTGCATCAGCGGTTATCACAGGCTGATTAGTCTTAAGCTTTACGGCATAATTGGCAACATCAGAATTGTACTGCGTAATATCCTGCTCCAAAACAAGGTTGTATATCTTCTTGCCGTTGGTGAGTTTTACTGTCTGGCTTTCGGTACCGTTCATATAAACAGTATTGCCCGAGCCGAAAGATATATAATCCGAACTGCAGTCAAAATCACCGCCGACGTACATTTTACCTGCGGTCATCGAGGTATAATAGTTCGAAGAAGCCGCTCTGTTCCTAACGATGAAACTTCCGCCGACAGTGACCATATCATTACTGTTTGTCATGTAAAGCCCCGCATCAGCTTCTCCGAGATCGCCATTGTTTTTCAAGGTGGCTATCCTGTAATCTCCGCTGACTTTCAGCTTGCCGCCGTTCAGCTTCATTATGCCGCTTTGAGCTGTGAAATTTCCCGTGATATTCAGCGTACCGCCGCCCAGATCGATATTCTGTTCATACTGAGTAACATCACCTGTAATATTGACAGTCTTTCCGCCAATCAACATCGAAGAGATTTTTAAACCCTTCTGGGTAACGATATTCAGATCGGATATGAGCGCTGTTCTGGAGAAGAAATAGCCCTCCATATCCACCGTTCTGTTATTAGTGACGGTAAGATTTGCTATCTCTCCGTTGTACGAACCTTTGATAGTCTGTATACCAGTACCGTTGAGATTCAGCACAGAAGTACCCGACATAACGAAGCCATTAAAATTCTTTATAGAAGAAATATGGTCATAAACATTACCTGCAACGTTTATCGTACCCGCACTGATAAGTCCAAAGGTATAGTAGGGCGAATCACCCAAAGAATTCGTCATTCCTGAATGTACATTCCAAACCAAATCACCAGTAAGCGTTATTGATGCCGAAGAATTCTGCATAACGATGTAAGCATAGGAACTTGCATTTTCCTTGCCTATATACAAATTACCATTTACCACCAGCTTGCCTGTACCGATATCCAGCATACCCGCAGTCATATACAGGTCACCGTTGACAGTGAGGGTATGATTGTTGAGTTTGATATCGCTGTTTGATTCCAGCGACCCTGACACGGTCATGTCAGATGTAAGGCTTTTTGCCGAACTCCAAGTCTCAGCAGCTGCGCTTATTACCCCCGCACCTTTCCAGACCTGTTCACCCGGCAGCAGTGCCCCCGAAAAAGTCATCGTGACAGCCAAGATGCCCGCCAGCACTCTTTTCATTTGAATACCTCCATTTCGATATATCCGTTTTTTCCAACCCGACAGGACGCTTTCCACACGTCCTCTGAAACTAATTCTTACATTATTATATTATAACATATTTGATGTCATTTTTCAATATTATTATTCAAACATCTCGTGTAATATTATCATTTCATAACCTGCATAAATAGGGCAAAATAGCCTATTCACATCGTTCTTTGTACATTTGAACAATGCCCGATCTGTAAGCTCATCGGGCATTATGTATATGTTATCAATTTATGACGGAAAGTTCGCAATAAATGGATAGCAATATGTGCCGTTTTTGAAATATAATATGGGTAAACATGGTATTTACGGTAAGTTACGGAGGTCATCGATCATGGAGTTCTCAAAATTATGGCTGGATTACAGAAAGCTTGCGGATAGCCGCCGCAGAGTCATTATAAGCTGCGACAATTCACTGAAAGATTCTGCCGCCTTTGAAGAATTGAAGATCGCCATGGCTGATATGGTGCCCGATGCGATAGTACTTTGGAAATCGGAAGTGTTCGATGATGATTCATACCTCATCGTGTTGACCATACACCCCGAGCTTGCCGAAGAAGAATACGATATCGCGGCATCAGAAAACATCACCGAGATATGCGCAGGCAGTGAAACAGGTTTGTTGTACGGTGTGTTCGCATTTTTAAGACAGACCGCACTTTCGGGAAAATTCATAAGTTTCACCGCCCACAGCAAGCCCTCTCAGCCGATACGTATGCTGAACCACTGGGACGAAGCTGACGGCGATATCGAGCGCGGATATTCGGGCAAGTCCTTCTTCTTCATCGATGAAGAACTTGAGGTGAACGAGCGAACCATAATGTACGCAAGACTGATGGCTTCCATCGGTATAAACGGCGTGGTCATAAATAACGTGAACGTCCGCCGTAAAGCAAAGCTTCTGCTGTCGATAGAGTTTGCAGAAAGCCTCACAGAGCTGAGCGAACTTTTTGCACGA
This sequence comes from Ruminococcus sp., assembly GCF_024692365.1. GTDB lineage: Bacteria > Bacillota > Clostridia > Oscillospirales > Ruminococcaceae > Hominimerdicola. The sequence goes on from NZ_JAILMR010000026.1 coordinate 12,866, forward strand.
TACGGCATCAAGCTTTTTATATGCCCCGATTTTGCCGCACCCAAAACTATATGCGGGCTGGACACGGCCGACCCGCTGGATGAAAATGTCATCGAATGGTGGAACACTACCTGTGCGCTGGTCTTCAGCAAAATAAAGAATCTCGGCGGTTTCCTTGTAAAGGCTGATTCCGAGGGAGAACCCGGTCCTATGGCTTACGGCAGAACTCACGCCGACGGTGCAAATATGCTGGCGAGGGCGGTAAAACCCTACGGCGGTATAGTTATCTGGCGATGCTTCGTATATAACTGCACTCAGGACTGGCGCGACAAGAAGACGGACAGGGCTTGTGCAAGCTACGATAACTTCATCGGGCTGGACGGACAGTTCGATGATAATGTTTATCTGCAAGCCAAGAACGGTCCCGTAGATTTCCAGATACGCGAACCTGTTCACCCGCTTTTCGGCGCGATGAAAAATACCAATCTTATCATAGAATTCCAGCTTGCGCAGGAGTATACAGGTCAGCAGAAGCACGTTTGCTGGCTGATACCCATGTTCAAGGAGATACTTGAACATCACACCCGCCACGACCTTCCCGACGACCGCGTAAACAGGATAGTCTGCGGAGTTGCCGCAGTGGCAAACACAGGCGACAGCTATTGCTGGACAGGCAGTGAACTTGCCGCCGCCAACCTTTACGGCTACGGCAGACTTCTATTCGATGAAAATATCTCCTGCACCGAACTTGCCGAGGAATGGGCAAAGCTGATGTTTGGCAATGATGGTAAAGTCATCAACGCCGTCAAGGAGATACTTCTGGATTCAAAACAGGCTTACGAGGATTATACCGTCCCCCTCGGCATAGGCTGGATGTGCCACCCCAATGACCACTACGGTCCATCCCCTTGGGGCTATGAGTTCGACAGATGGGGCACCTACAACCGTGCCGACAGAGATGCCGTCGGTGTTGACAGGAGTGCTTCGGGAACAGGTTATTCCGAACAATACGCCCCCGCCCTCGCAGAGGTCTACGGAGATATCAGCAAATGCCCCGATGAACTGCTGCTGTTCTTCCACCGCGTGCCATACACCCACAAACTCCACAGCGGCAAGACGGTTATCCAGCACATTTACGATACCCACTTTGAGGGCTACGCAAAGGCAGAACATTTTGCCGAACTCTGGCAGGGACTTGAAGGCAGGATAGATGACAGGACTTTCAAAAACGGCTGCGAACGTTTTGCCGAACAGCTGAGGTGCGCTAAAGAATGGCGCGACATCATCAACTGCTTCTTCCACAGGCTTTCGGGCATTGACGACGAGAACGGACGAGAGATATTTTAGGAGACTGAATATGAGTGTTTTTAAGGCTGACGACATCTTCTCCGATGGAATGATACTCCAGAGAGGTGCCGAGAATTTCATAACAGGCAACGGCGAGGGCGAAATGACCCTCACCCTTGAACGCGACGACAAAGTTTGCGGACGTTCCCGCATTGCCGCCGACGGAAGATGGCGCATCGCCGTCCCCGAGGGCAAGGCTGACTGTCTGCCATATACCATAAAGATACGCTGCGGCAACGTTATGCAGGTCATAAGCGATGTTCTTTTCGGTGATGTTTTCCACATCACAGGACAGTCGAACATGGAACTCCCCCTCAACCGCACCTACGACCCTTTCAAGGGTGATGTGCCTGTACCCGAGGAAGAGCTTATCCGTGAATACCGCGTGCCTATCGCCCTGAGTTTTGAAGCAGGCAAAGAGTCAGGCACTTTCACAGGCGGAAGCTGGGTTCGTGCCTGCGACGACAAAGAGCTGAACATGAGCGCGGCAGGATACCACTTTGCAAAAAAACTTTTCGCCGAGATAGGCGTACCGATTGGTCTTGTGAATACCTCCGCAGGCGGTTCTGCTATCGAGGGTCGTATACCCGCCGAGGTCTGCCGCGAATTCCGCGAGCTTGACCCTGTTACCGATATGGTCACAGCCGACGGCTACATGGAGAAAACTCTCGCCGAGGGCGAAAAGATAGAGAAAGAATGGTCGGCTTTTGTTGAGAGCCATGACAAGATAGGCAAGGATATCGTCAGCGGAAAATACCCCGCCGAAAGCAAAAAATGCACCGTGCCTTTCATGGTCAACGACCTCCCCGATATGAACGGTTTCTGCGGACGTATCTGGTTCTGGAAAGAGTTCGAGATACCCGAGAACGTAAAGCTTTCCGATGCCATGCTGATACTCGGCACTCTGGTAGATGCGGATATATCCTACATCAACGGCGTAAAGGTAGGCGAAACGACTTATCTTTATCCCCCGAGATACTACGATATCCCCTCGAAGATACTCCGTCACGGCACAAACCGCGTGGCTGTCCGTCTTGATATCAACAACGGATTCGGCGGATTTACCGAGGGCAAGCGCTTCTGCGTGAAGCTTGGCGATACCGTCATAGACCTTGAGGGCGAGTGGGATTTCATTCCCGCAGTAAAAGCCCCTGTCCGCGGCACGGTAGAATTCCTTCCATCAAAGGAACTTGCTGTTTACGCCTACATGACAGCCCCCGCTTACAGACTGCCTTTCAAGGGTATGCTGATATATCAGGGCGAGACCAACTGCGGCAACGCAGATATCTACGACGGTCTTTTCAGACGTTTTGTGGAATATTACAGAGAACGCTGCGGCTACAAGATACCCGTAGTTTCCGTGCAGCTGCCCAACTGGACTCCCGGCGGTGAGGGCTGGGTGAAAATTCGCCAGAAACAGCTCGAATGCTGCAATATCCCCGATACCACAATGGCAGTAACTCTCGGCATGGGTGAGAACAACGACCTCCACCCGATAGACAAGGAAAGCGTGGGCGCGGCACTCTGCGACTGTGTAATGCGCCTTATCTACGGCAAGGGCGACCCCCTGCCTGTCAGCCCCACGATGATACGCCGCACTTCTGACGGCATAATGGTAGGTTTCCGCGAGGACGTTATGCTTACCGACAAGGATACAAAATATTTCGAGGTACATACTCCCGAGGGGTGGAAGTCGGTCAACGTCAAAGAAAACCGCGGCGGACTTCTGCTGGACTTCACAGCCGACAACGCTGACAAGATACGCTATGCATGGCTCCCCGATGCTGACAGACCCGCAGCCGAGGGCATAAGCGGTAGACTTGTACCGACATTTGAAGCAGCTATATAAACACTATGATCTGAATAAATTGCATTACAAAAATATCCCGCAAGCTTTGTGCTTACGGGATATTTTTCTGACTATTTTCCCCTCTGAACGCAGAAAAACCGAGGCATAGCCTCGGTCTTCCTGTAGGGTAAAAATGAAGGATATTTTTCGCATCAATTGCTTGCACACGATCAATGCGTTATATCGGGAAAGCTTTAATTATTCTGCTGCAGCTGTATCAGCGCCAATGTTATCATTAGCTTCCTTCAGCAGGTAGTCGATAGTAGCCTTGTTTTCCTCAACGTTCTGAGTCCAGGTCTTAACACCGCCGCCTGTAATAACAGTAGCCTGTCTAACATCATTCATAGCGTTCTTCAGCTCTTCGGAAACGCCTTCCTGGAAGTCATACAGAGGATGATCGTTACAGAGCTTGATAATTTCTGCTCTCATCTCGATCATATCATCGTTCCACTTGTAGTCGTTCTTCAGCTGATTGATGCCGATCTCGTTAGCCTTGGAAAGTGTAGCCATACGGCAGTTCATATATGCTGCAAAGCCCTTGGGATTAGGAGCATTCTTACAAAGCAGATAGCCGTCAACTCTGGAAGTTACGTAGTAAGTATCGCTGTCGTCCATTCTGGGCATAGGTACGAACATGATCTCGCCTGCTTCAACGTCGCCGAATGCGGTAACGTCCTTAGGCGCACCCTCGATGCCCCACAGACCGCAGGGATAGAACAGTGTCAGGTTAGTACCAACACCGAGACCTGTTGTACCGTCGCCTCTGATAGACCAGTTATTGGAAGCTCTGTCGAAGAATACTTCGTTCTTGCCCAGGTCATACATCAGTTCCTGAACCTTTGCTACCTTAGGATTCTCCATGTTATTTACGAGCTTGCCGTTTTCAAGGCTGATAAGAGGAACACCGCAGGTATCGTTCAGAGCAGCTGCATACCACCAGCCGTCCATAGCGACCTTATCGTTATCCTGATCAGTGAATTCTTTACACATCTCGGAGAACTTGGACCATGTCCACTCATCGTTCTTGTACAGCTCAGCAGGATTCTCCAGACCGTTATCCTCTATTGTCTTGGTGTTGTATATGCATACATACTGAGGATAAGACTGTATACCTGCAACATAGTGACCGCCGTTGAATACGAATGCATCGCAGGTAGCCTTTGCAGGTGCCCACAGGTCACTGTTGAGGTCTATATAATCGTCGATTGGTTCAAACATTCCCTTGATAGCGCCCTTGGGGAAGCCGTCCATATCCATTGCGGAGAAGAAGTCAGGGGAATCATTGGACATTACGTACTTAGCCAGATCGGTGTAACGATCGTCCCATGTAGTCTGAACATACTCAAAAGTACCGTCATAGGTATCTCTGAACATCTGTATATCAGGAGGTACTACCTGACCATCACCTGGGTTGATATCCCAGTGAGAGAGGAACTTTACGTTCTTGTTCTCGAGTTCGGTCGTATCAAGGACCTCATTAGCTACATCATTTATAGCCTGCTTGTCCTCGTCCTTCATCTCAATTGTAGAAGCTGATTTCTTATCGCTCTTGTCGCCGCTATCCTTGCCGCATGAAGCAAAGCCTACGCAAAGTGTCAGCGCGAAAACACCAGCCAGTAATTTCTTTGTCGTTTTCATAAGTAATATACCCTCCTTGAAAATAAAGCGTCATAATTTTGTGACGCTTGCCACTCTACTATGCAAGTATTATTTTAACAGTTTGTTCATCCAAAGTCAATTCGCTTTTGTAACATTTATTGCTCAACATTTTCGTTAAAATTGCCGAATAACTCGCTTTAATAAAGTGGGTATTTAAACCAAAGTTCCAGTTTATTTTGCTACCCAACCAGCAAAGGAACTCCTTTTTACGTTATTATTATATAATTTTAACCTTTATTTTGCTTATCATTAATTGCTTCGCACTGACTATTTATTGCTAAAGTTGTCCGATTTGGTGATAATTTTTACTTAATGTTCGCTTTTTTTGGCAAAATCTGCACAACTGTTCTCTTTTTTAGCAAATAATATTATTGACTTTACGATTTATCAATGTTATAATTTTGATAGTATAGTACTTATGTCCTATTTATGTACAAAAAGAACATCAGTATCGGAGATGATATGATGATAAACAACAGAAAAAGCATAGCTATCTTCACCTGTCAGGTCACACTTGGCTACCGCAGATTTTTTTGCGAAGCGGTCAATCAAGCTGCGATCGAAAAAGGTTACAATGTTGTCTTCTATAATTTCTATGGCATTGTAGGAAGTAAACATACGGATTACTCCGATTATGAATATAAACTCGTAGATGTCATCCCTTTCAGCCAGTTCAGCGGTATAATTTTCGATGAGGAGTCCATAGCCATAGAAGGTCTGGTCGATACACTTGTTGCCAAGATCAAAGAAAAAGCGACTTGTCCCGTAGTAAGCGTTTCAAGTTTCATTGAAGGTTTTTACAACCTTTGCTTCGACGACGATGCAGGTATCGATCTTATCGTGAGACATCTGTACGATCATCACGGCTGCCGTAAGATAGGATTTCTTTCGGGACCCATGTGGCATATGGACGGAGTAAAAAGATATAACGCCTTCAAAGCGGCTATGACCAAATTAGGTCTGCCCGAGGAAGGCGCAGGCATATTCGAGGGCGATTTCTGGTATAACAAAGCCAAGGAAGCCGCCGAGTTCTTTGCAGGCGAGGGAAAAGAACTTCCCGAAGCTATCATATGCGCCAACGATTACAGCGCGATGGCACTTTGTCAGACATTAAAAGATAAGGGTCTGCGTATTCCCGATGATGTTATCATAACAGGCTTTGACGGAGTCGAAGAAGGTCAGGAGTATATCCCGAGACTGACAACTGTTGACCACAGGCGTGATGATATCGCAAAACAGGCTGTTACGCTAATTGATAATATCCTGAAAGGGAATAAGTACCCCGAGACTTCTTATATAGAACCCGAACTTATCCTCGGAGATTCATGCGGCTGCAACAGGGCCGATCCTAATGTAGAGATAGAAAGGCTGAACGACTACGCCGATTTTTCCAGAACAATCCATTATTATCTCGGTGATATTATTGGCGCTACCCTTAAAATGAATATAGTCGAAAGCATATCCGAACTTGAAAGGTCATTTGCCGATTATGCCGTTAATTTCGGAGGTTACAGAAGTTTCTGCGTTATGACTTATGTCGATGAGAACGGAAAAACTTCGCTTGAAAAGGGCATGAATGCCCCCACCCAAAAAGCTTATCCCTCAATTCTTGTTGACAGAAAGGGTGACTACAAGGGCATCGAACGCAAGGTCATAACTACCGATGAATTTCTGCCCACAGAATCAGTTGACGAACCCAGGATAGTCTATATAACAAGTATGCACTGCGGTGACAGATGCTTCGGATACAGCTCTGTCTCCATGACAGGCACAGGAGCTTTCAACGAGTTCTACTACGTATGGATAGCAACTCTCGCCGTGGCTATGGAATCACTGCTAAGGAGCAACAATATACATGAACTGATAAAGAATCTGGAAGATACCAGTGTCAGGGATGGTCTTACAGGACTTTACAACCGCCGCGGTTTTGAGCTTCGTTCAGATGAGTCAGCAAAATGCATGAAAAAGGGCAGCACAGCCTGTGCAATGGTCATAGATATGGACGGTCTCAAACGAATAAACGACCGCTACGGTCATGCCGAGGGCGATATCGCTATTAAAAATCTTGCCGATATCATTGGCACTGTATTCAAAGATAAAGCCATAGCAGGCAGAACAGGCGGCGACGAGTTCTACGTGTTCGTACCAGAATGCACCGAGGATACAGCTGCAATATTCAAAAAGCAGTTCTATTTCCTGTTATCCGATATCAACAATAATTCGGATAAACCCTATGAACTGAGTGCAAGCTTCGGCGCCTGCGTTCATGAGATAACACCAAACTACAACGTAGAGGAACTTATCCGCATAGCGGACGAGCGAATGTACGCCGAAAAACAGCAAAAACGTGCGCAGCGCATCTGACGGTTCGCTTTTTATATAATGGTATAGAACAGTAAAGAAAAAGCATGGCTTCGGCTGTGCTTTTCTTTTTGCGTACAAAAAATATCCCAGATAAAACAAAAGGCGCTAAAAGCTGTTATTGTCCAAAAAAAGTTACCACAAATCCGAAACTATGTGCTATAATAAGTTCACGCCAAAGGGAAAAGGGCGTGGAAAGGAAGTTAGTAAAATGGTACTTGTAGGCACACTGATAGTTTTGGTCATCAACGAATATTCCTCGGGCGAGGGTTGGTATAAGGGCGTTATAAAGGGTCTGATCGGCGCGGCAGGTCTGATCTGGGCGGCTACGGTTTCGCCTGCGAGAACTTTCATTATATGCATAATGCTGCTGTGCGCACTTGTGGCTGTTGAAATGGCACGTATCGACGACAGAAGAAAGTCGGCTGCAAAAAGGCTGAAAGAACTTGACGAACGGGACGAGGAGAGAAAAGCCCGCAACGCACGCAGAGGTCTGCATCTCACAAAGCGCCCCCGCAGAAGCAAGGCTGCTTGACAAATGGGGTCTTCCATGCTATACTAAGCACTGTTGCGTAAAAAATATGCATGGAGGAATGTAATTTTGAAATCAAAGAAATTGAAGCACGCTTTTGCCGTACTGGTGATACTTTGCGCGGCTATGGCGGCGTTTGCGGCGCTTTTGTGGTTCAGGGTTATAAAGATAAATCATCCAAAGGGGCTGAAAGGCGCGGATATATCGTCCTATCAGGGGCAGACTGACTGGGCTGAACTTTCACAGCACATGGATTTTGTATTTGTAAAGGCGACAGAGGGCAGCGGTTCAATTGATGATATGTTCGCGGAGAATTTCACAGGCGCGAAAGCTGCCGGACTTGTGACGGGAGCCTATCATTTTTTCAGCTTTGACAGTGCGGGAAGCACTCAGGCAGAAAATTACATAAACGCCCTTGAAAGCTCCACATCGATAACAGACGGTATGCTGCCGCCTGTTATCGATGTGGAGCTTTATGGGGAATATACGGATAATCCGAAGTCTGCGGCGGAAGCTGTACCCGAGATCAAGGCGATGATATCGGCGATAGAGGAAAAATACGGCGCAAAGCCGATAATCTATACAACTTTCAAGACGCGCTCGCGTTACAAAGAAGCATTTGAGGGCTGTATGCTATGGGAGCGAAATGTATTTTTCAGACCTTTGCATAACGACTGGACATTCTGGCAGTACAGCGACCATGAAAAGTTCAGCGGCTATGACGGCGATGAAGAATTCATTGATATGAACGTGTTCAGCGGCAGCAGGGAAGACCTTGAAGCAATAACGCTTAAAACCCAATAATGGGGGCTATGTGGCACATTACGGATATCCCATGTAAAAAACGCTCTGCAAAATTTGAATAAAATGACGAAAAATGTTTTTAGTTAGCCAACGTCGCTTGATTTTTTGAACAAAGTGTGGTATAATATCAGTAATCTGAATTTTGATTTAGAGAGATAATTTTTTAGAAATGGAGTGTTCAAAATGGGAAATATTTTTAAGGCATTACTCGCAATTGGCGTAGTTGCAGGCGGCGCTGCTGCTGTTATGGCATATAAGAAGCGCAAGGAGCTTGAGGATTACGATTACGAGGATCTTGATGACGATTTCGATGACTGCATCGATGACACCACACCTGAAGAGGATCTTGACAAGGTCGAGGAGCCTGTTGATGACGTAGACCTGGCTGATAAGGTAGGCGAGGCTGCTGAGGATCTGGCTGAAAAGGCTGAGGAAGCAGTTGAAGACCTGGCAGATAAGGCTGAGGAATTCAAGGATTCTCTGACTGACGACGAGTAATATCATACTGATGATACGGGCTGTGCATTAGTGCGCAGCCCTTTTTGTGTATGCGACAGCAAATGAGGATAGAATGCCAAGGAAGAGAGCTTTGGGTCAAGCCTTTCGCGAAAGGCTTGCGGAGAGCACACCATCAGCAAAGCTGACGGTTAGAGGCAGAGCCTCTCGGTCAAGGCACAAAAGCGACGCGGCAACTATAAAAAGAAATAGCGGACTATCTTTTGATCACAGGCGCGGGCAATCTCAAATATCCGAGCGTGAACAAAGCTATATCTCCCACACAGACCAATTGCGGGAACATTGCCCGCGCCCGCCGTCAAACAGCGAAGCGTTTTTGACGGCTCGACCCGAGGAACGAGGGGCGACAAACCCGTAGTACGTCTATTAAATGCAAACACGGATTAATTAACGTTATTGGGATAGCATATGGGACTGCGGTATCCGGTCGCCCCTCTCTCCGTTCGGGTCGAGAAATCCGATTCGCTATCGCTGTCCGATTTCATGCGCGGGCATAATTCACGCATACCAAAAGATACGGTCGTATACTTTGGTACACGCTCGTACTGTTTGGTAGCTGCGACTGCGTCGGCAGCGTGCCCGCGCATTTTTTGTATGAGTTCGTATCGCTCTTGTAGTTTGCTATGCATTTTGGTTTTGTGCCTTGGTGATTGAGGGCTCTGCCAACAGTCAACCAAGTTGACTGTGCAAACATCCCGCAAGCCTTTCGCGAAAGGCTTGACCCAAAGCTCTTCTCCTTGGCATTCTTATTTCAGTACTGCTGACAATTGCGTCTTTACTTTTGCCATAAAACATGATATAATGATAATATAAGTGTTGATCGATTATAAAAGAAAATCGATGAAAGGAAATTATTATGAGAGTACGATTCCATTTGCCGGATTTTGCCGGTCATTTCAGATTTAATATTATCTTCGCAGAAATGCTGAAACGATGTCCCGAGTACTTCCGTGAAGGTGTGGAGATAGCTTCTGTTTACGGCTGTTTTCCTCCGTCGTTGTGGAACGGCGGTCGTATGTGCGGCGGTTACTGCGATAAGGATTATGTAAAGACGGTCATCGGGGCTTTTAACGAGAGAGGGATCCCGCTGCGATTCACTTTTACAAATCCCATGATCGAGAAAAAACATCTCAGTGATGATTTCTGCAATATGGTGATGAATGTTGCGAACAACGGTCTGAACGAAGCTATCGTATTTTCGCCGATACTTGAAGAGTATATCAGGAAACAGTATCCGAAATACAAGCTGACAAGTTCCACCTGCAAGCGTATCACCGACCCCGATGCGCTTTATGCGGAGGTCGAAAAGGATTATCATATCGTTGTTATCGACTATGATCTCAACAACAAATTCGATATACTTGAAAAGATACCCGACAAGGAAAAGTGCGAGATTCTAGTAAATGCCTGCTGTGACCCAGCCTGCAAAAGACGTTCCGAGCATTACAGATTCATCGGCTTACAGCAGATAGATTTCGCTAACCACGTAAAGAAGCACCCTGCTAACACATATTCTACCGATGAGCTTTACAGAAAGTATCCCGAGGCAAAGCAGTTCGCTAAATGTCCCAGTGTTAACAGAACTATTTTTGATATCCAGAATCTCAGCACCCATGTGACCCCCGATGATATCTGGAATAAGTACGTACCAATGGGATTCAGCCAGTTCAAGATAGAGGGCAGGACTTATGAGACTCTCAACCTGCTTGAACACTATATGTACTACATGATAAAGCCCGAATGCAAGGATATCGCGAGATTTACTTTCCTCAGACAGCTTCGCGCGAACGGCGTGCTGAAGCTTGATGAGTGAGGGTAGTTACCCTTTATAAAAGACAGTAAATGAAAAAGGCAGCACCACATATGATGTGTGGTGTTGCCTTTGTTGTTTTTCGTCAAATAAAAAATACAGCTAGAAAGCACAGCCGAAGCCATGCTTTCTGAATCTTTTCATATTATCGGTCAGATATTCCCGGTAATGCTCATGACCACCGCTATCGCCGCCAGCGGTGCAGTCTCACAGCGCATTATCCTGGGACCCATACCAATTACCTTTGCGCCCTCAGCGCGGCATTTATCGACCTCCGCTTCATCAAAACCACCCTCACTGCCGATGAATATTCCGATGTCAAGGCAATCAGCGGGAACAGTCTTTGTCAGCGGTTCACCGCCCTTTTCGTAGCATATCAGACCAAGCTCATGTTCGCCCAGACGCTTCGCACATTCATCAGCTGATATAAGCTCGCACACCGTTGGAACAATGCTACGACCGCACTGTTTTGCGGCTTCAAGGGCTATCTTGTTAAGGCGCTCCCGCTTTTTGCGGAAACTCTTTTCATCAGGGCGGGAAACGCACCTTGAAGTCAGCACAGGCACTATCTCACTTGCACCAAGCTCCACCGCTTTCTGCACGATAAGTTCCAGCTTGTCCGATTTCGGCATAGCCTGATAAAGAGTCACCCTGACAGACGGCTCGCCGCTGCCCTCGCTGACATTAAGCACCGTCAGCCCGCACTGTTCGTCCGAAACCGAATCCAGCCTGCAAGTGTAATCCTTGCCCTCACAGCAGACGGTCAGCTCGTCACCGAGCCGCATACGCAGGCTTCGCCCGATGTGTACAGCGTCCGCTCCGCTTATTACCGCGTGTTCTCCGTTTATATCCTCTTTATTTACAAAAAATCTTGGCATAATCTACCTCCGCTGTGAAATAAGTAAAAACATTTACAATCTTTCATTTTTATCTCAAACCGTTTTCACATTGCAAACACAATTTAGCAGTATATTATTAACTGTCGGAAAGCTCCGACGGCTTATGTTTCGGTATGTTGGCTTTTACCCCAAGCCTGCATATATACATAGTTGGCAGATCTATCTGCCGACTTCTCCCCTATAATTCTATTTTTTGTCTTTCACCCACATAACTTGTGGGTGTTTTTTCTTTTTATCGATAATCACTTCGGCACGCAGATAAGCTCTGTTTCCCAGGCGGGATAATAGCTCTCCTGCCGCATATAAAAATCGTATCCGCCGTATATCTCACTAACCGCAAGAGGTATGTCGATATAATCATAACAGCGATGATACAGCGCACAGCACAGCTTCGGGTGATATTTCGAGATGGTCTTTTCCGAGCCTTTCAGCGCAGGGATATCCGCACCCTCAACATCGTACTTTATATAAGTACACTCACGTCCCCCGAGTACGCTGTCAAGGCTTCTCGCGGCGATAAGTCCCCTGCCGTCAGTGTCGAGCCTTGCCTGTCTGCCCGAACCGCCGTCGAATCCCATAACCGTATCATGCGACCACGCCGCCGCGTTTATAAACTCTATCTCGTCGATATCAGTACAATTTCTTACACACTTCTGAAAATTGCGCTTCTCGGGTTCGAGGGCGTATATTTTTTTGCACCCGCCTGTAGCTTTGACAGTCTGTAAGACCGTATCGCCGTTGTAAGCCCCAAGATCGCAGTAGATCTCGCCTTTTTCCAGACCCAAAAGCGGTGATGGCTTTGTACCGTCGGTGAATATCTCCCTGAGATAGCCCAGCCTGCCCGTTATCTTGCTTGCCGTCAGCCCCATAAACACCTTGCGCGACTGTTCGTCCGCCAGCAGACCGTACACCTTTTTTGCACGTTTGATATCTGCAAAGAACTCCGCCCTATCAAAAGCCCTGTCCCCTGCCACGGGAACATCGGGAGCATACAGCGGGTGCTTCTTTTCGATATCTTCTACGCGCTCCATTATCTCGGGCAGACAAGTGCCGAAAGCCAGCAGAACCACAAACTCCCCAACTTCTTCCTCCACCTGCGAAAGCTTTTTGACTTCATATCCGCAGAAGCTCTGCCCTCTCACAAAATCATCGCTGGCAAATACTCCCGCAACGGTGATACCTCTGTCTGCGCACCATTTCAGCACCTTTTCACCGCCGTTGCCCATACCATAAATATATACAGGCAGACCGCTACGCTTTATTTCCTCAGCACATTCGGGCAGTGCCGCCAGCTCATCAAAATTCATTTTCACACCCCACATAAAAAATGAATAATGAATAATCGCGGTGTAGCCTGTTATTCATTATTCACTATCCATTATTCAGTTTTATCCTAGCCGTTACTGATCGTCAACGTCATCGGTAACGCCGTGCTGGTCAAATCCGCCATAGAGGTCTCTGCCCCTTGTGCGGTACTTGTCACGGTTCATATCTATATACTGGTCGAGAAGCTTCATTACCTCGCGGGGCTTTTTAACAGACTTTATCTCCTTAACGGGAGTATCGACATCACGAACATTCATAACGATAGTTCCGCAGCCAACCATTCTGTCACCCATAGTAAGAACCAGCTTTTTATCCAGTACTCTGTAAAGCTCCAGTTCATCTTCCTGAACGCTGAAGATACCTGTTCTGGTGATGAACTTGCTTTCTGTCAGATAATACCTTGTAAAAGACCAGGGAAGCCCAAGAAATGTACGCTTCTTATCAGTCCAAACATAATCAAAAACATCTTTCTTCATAAGGACACACCTCATTCCTTAACATTATATTTACAATATACCATATTTACATACTTTTGTCAACACGATTCTAATTCACAATTCATAATTGTTGACAGGGCAACAACGTAAATGTACTGTGGATAGAATGCCAAGGAGAAGAGCTTTGGGTCAAGCCTTTCGCGAAAGGCTTGCGGGGAGCACGAGGGGCAGAGCCTCTCGGTCAAGGCACAAAAGCGACGTGGCAACAAATAAAGAAAAAGTAGACTTATCTTCCCGCCATGTAAAAAAGCGGGCGGTCACCAAAAATCGTAGGTACACGAAATGATCGACCATCGCTACACAGTTGGGCGAATGACCGCCCGCGCACGCCGTCAAACAGCGAAGCGTTTTTGACGGCTCGACCCGAGGAACGAGGGGCGACAAACCCGCAGTACGTCCAAATAAAACAGCCGCGTATCTAAATCACAACCTACTCTTTGGCAGGTTCATCATCGTATATCACCCATCTGACAGCATCAGGCGCAACCTCGGAAAGATACTCCCCCGGCACCGTGCAGGTCAGCTGCCACTTTGAAACGCCTTCCTTGTCGTCGTTTGACTTACGCTTCATGTATATCGTCAGCTCGCCGCCTGATACAACAGCCCGCAGATAGTCATACCCCGATACTCCGCCCGAACGGTCACCGTACAGGAATACCACATTGGTATTGAACCCGCCCCGACCGTCAAAGCTCTGCATATCAGCCTTGAAATTGTCAAGCCCAAGTGAATCGTGATACTTGTTATAATAGTTCACAAACTCGGAATATGAAGAAAAATACCGCTGATACGGGAATGTCACCGCAGCCGTCGATGATACCCTGTAAACCATGCTCAAAGCAGGAACATCAACAAAACCATCGCCCTTTGAACCCGGCATCGTGTTCACCAGCAGGTCGCTGAGATAGTATTCCAGATCACCCGTTTCCTCATTATATACACAACATATCTCCACAGGGCTGATGAGCCTGCTTGTCTCAACTATCTCGTCGCCCTTCTTCTGCTTTATCTTGACCAGTGCAGTGCTGCCCGTACCGCTCTCGGATATCAGCATGACTGAATCCTCACTGCACACCGTGACCTCGGCTGTATCGGAAGAGTTAACTGCTATCAGGAAATCCTGCCACTTTAAACTGCTTTTGCTGCCCTTCATCACACAGCCGTATTCTTCAGCAGTCTCGGAGGTTATCTCATCGCCGTACCAGCAGTAGTACAGACCGCTTTCCTCAGTTCTCCTTCTGCCGACCGAATGATCTGCATCATCTACCGTTCCATCGGAGGAGCCAAAAAATCCGCAGCCGCAAAACAGAAGTACAGCCAAAAGCACAGCTGACAACGATAAACTTCTGAATTTCACGCGCACCCCTCCTTCTAATTAACATACTCTTTTTATTATAGCACAATCTGCGCACTTTGTTAATACGTGATTTTTATCAAATCTTCCGAGCCTGTTTTGGTAATTCTGACTTATGATATTCCGCCTGAAAATTCTCCCGAAATTTTTTTCAAAAAACTATTGACAAATCAAAAAAAATGTGCTAAAATAATTAAGTCGCTAAGAGATGCGACACTAATGGACAGGTGTCCGAGTGGTTTAAGGAGCCGGTCTTGAAAACCGGTGATACGGCAACGTACCGTGGGTTCGAATCCCACCCTGTCCGCCACTTATTTTTCAAGGCAATGCGCCAACATACTTTTGCGGATTTACCCAAGTGGTGAAGGGGCTCCCCTGCTAAGGGAGTAGGTCTCGAAAGGGGCGCGAGAGTTCAAATCTCTCAATCCGCGTATAATAAAAGCCCGAAACTGCGAGGTTTCAGGGCTTTTTTATTTTGTGCGTTGTTTGTGCGTTGTTGAAAACTTTTTATAAATAAAGAGCAGACCGCGATCGATACTTTCATCGATTTAAGTCTGCTCTGTTTTTTATTCATTCATCATATAATCAAACGTGCCCACACTCTCAGGTGTTCGAGTGCTGGTATCTTTTCGGGATATTGATACCAACCATGAACCCGAGTTCTGAAAGTGCATCGGATATGACTGCGAAACCGTCTTTGTAGAAAGCTGTTATCCTGCGCTGCTTGTCTGATATTCCCTTGTAATCTGGCGGACAAACGAAAGTCCAGTCAGCACCGTCTTCATCAAGCACTATTCGGAAGTACTTGTCAATATCGGTGCTGGGAAAACCTGCTTTTGCAAGCAGTATGTGATGTTCCATGGATTCATCTATCTGTGATATTATCGCCGTTTTCCCGACTTCACGCAATTCGTGTTGTCGAGATTTTCATTATTCATTATTCAATATTCACTATTCATTACCCAATCACATCATCCCCCCAAGATTCCCCATCATAGCGGCACGTGCTTCTTCCGCGGGGGTCAGGGGGATAATTTTATCTTCGGTGATAAGCTGACATTCCGCCAGCGTATCAAGGATATCCGCCTTGATATCAGCAATGCAGGGAACGCCTGTCAGCACCGCACCGCATTCAAAATCACAGTAGAAACTCCTGCTGTTGAGATTCACACTGCCCACCGTGGCTACTTTGTCATCGCTGACGAACACCTTTGAATGTATGAACCCCGGCGTGAATCGGTAAAGCCTTACCCCCGAAGCCACCAGCCGCTCATAGTGCGTCCGCGCGATAAGCTCCATATAAAGCTTGTCAGGCACTCCCGGTACTATTATTATAACGTCAACGCCACGTTCTGCCGCAGAACATATTGCATCCTCCACCTCGTCATCTATGTTCAGGTATGGCGCAGTAAAGTACAGATATTCCTCTGCCTGCTCCATCATCTCCAGATATATCTTCCGTGCCGCGTCTTCGCCGTCATAGGGGGATTCTCCGTAGGGCATTACATAGCCCTCAGCTTCCGCAGGTTCAGTCCTGCTGATGTAATCCCAGCAGTTTTCAAGCTCAGCACCGCTCTCCCACTGCTCAAAGAAAAGCTCCGTACAGCTTCGCACAGCATCGCCCCGCATGAGTATAGCCGCGTCTTTCCAACGTCCGTAGGGGGAATCCACATTGATATACTCGTCCGCCAGATTAGCACCGCCCATGAAAGCCGCCTTGCCGTCGATAACAGCCAGCTTGCGGTGATCGCGCTCGTTGATGCTGACACGGTCGGGTTCGCGGTAAAGCCGACAGTCTATGCCGTATGACCTCATCTCCTCGCAGAAAGCGTCGTTCTGCTGAAAACCGTCGCACAACAGCCTTACATCTACCCCTGCGGCTATCTTCTCCGTAAGGATATCGATTATTCCGTCAAGCATTTCGCCGTCCCTGACTATGAAATACTCCAGGAATATAGTTTCTTCCGCCTTTGAAAGTTCTTCAAGCAAAGCTTCGTAAAACTTTTCACCTGTGGGATAATAGCTGACTTCGGTATTTCCATAAACAGGATAACGGTTGTTCGTCAGAAGATAAAATCGGTCGCCTGCCAGATCAAGGATATCCTGCTGCTGAGAAAGATGCATGGGCATATCGGGGCGGACATAAACCTCCCGCGCCTGCGAACTTTCATCTGCCTTAACAGCAGAACTCACCTCAACTGCCGAGGAAACAACTTCCCCCGCCGACGAACTCGTATCACTCCCGCGGCTGTCAGTCACAACACCGCACCCGCACAGCGCAAATACCGCAATAACGCCCGATATAAGCCTCTTTTTCATACCGTATCACCCCTTAATCGTCGCTTAGTCTCTTGTTCTTCACCCTCGTCCTGTATTCTGTCGGGCTCTCACCCGTTACTTTCCTGAATTGCCTTACAAAATGTATATCCGATGAATATCCGCACATCTGCGCTATCCTGCTGACGCTGTGGCTGGTCGATGATAACAGATACTCTGCCCTTTCAGTACGCGCCGCGATAACATCGTTCATGGGCGTCACCCCGAAAAGCTTCTTGTAGCCGTGCTGAAACGATGAACGGCTCATGGTCATCTCATGAGCAAGTTCCTCGATATTCCACCTGCGGGCAGGGTCGTTGTATATCTTCGCCCTCAGCACCGACATCTTCTCGTATCCGCTTACCATGCCACGCTCAACTGTCCTGTGGAGCTTGTCGCTTAGTTTCAGGAAGAACAGCTTCACAAGCAGGTCGCAGGTATCGGTGGTGTATATCCCGCCCGAATAATGCTCGTTGCACATCATGCTGATAAGCACTGTCAGTTCCGAAAGACTGTCTATCCTCACAGGGGTATCAAAGGGTATGTCCAGCTCTTTCAGAAACTTCTCGTCCTCGGGATTTTCAGGCAGAAAGTGGAACCAGTCATTCCCGAATCGTGCGCCGTCAGCACGGTAGCACTGGGGAGTACCTTCCTTGTACAGCACAAATGAACCTGCCTCAGCAGTCTGCTCTCCCCTCTCGGTAACAAATACCGCCGAGGTCTTCAAAAGCAGTAAAAGATAATCCCCCGAACCCTCGGGACGGTCTATGAAAAAATCCGCGTCATGCCAGTGATTACAGCCCACATTCGTTATACGCACAGATATTCCCCCTTTCCGCAGCAGCTCTTTCTACCTACATACTAGCACATCCTGCAAATTAATTCAAGACATATTTTCTGTAAACTTTCTGTATTTGCATAATATGTTAACTTTATTGCATTTTATTATATTGAATACTTCTCACAAATAATGTACAATAAATATAACATAATTAACACATATCGGATCATCAATCGGAGGTGACAGCTATGGATAAAATAAAACTCATAACACTGATAACCGTCCTCGCAATGGCTTCATCGGGACTTGTATCCTGCGGTCAGGGGAACGGAAAAGACACTTCAAAGGCTGAAAAGGATACCGCTTCTTCTGCCGCTGAAAACACAGCTGACAGCGAAGCCTTGCCTGACGGCGGCGAGACTTCACCCGCGGCAGGCGATCTTGCCAGAAGCGGCGAAGTCAGGGATATATCCGCTATGGAACTTGTAGGCGAGATGAAAACAGGCTGGAATCTGGGCAACTCCCTAGATGCCACAGGTGCGCCGGGCAACGCTTCGGAAGTAAACTGGGGCAACCCCAAAACAACCAAGGAAATGATAGATGCGGTCTATAACAAAGGCTTCGATGTTATACGCATACCCGTTACCTGGGGCGGTCATGTGGGCGATGCACCCGACTATAAGATAGATGAAGACTGGCTCGCACGTGTGCAGGAAGTTGTAAACTACGCCTACGATGACGGCGCATATGTTATCATAAACTCCCACCACGAGGAAGACTGGCGTATCCCCGATAACGAGCATATCGATGCAGTTGACGAAAAGACAGCCGCTATCTGGAAACAGGTAGCCGAGCGCTTCAAGGACTACGGCGACCACCTGATATTCGAGGGTCTCAACGAACCCCGTGTAAAGGGCTCACCCCAGGAATGGAACGGCGGCACCGAAGAAGGCAGACGCTGTGTTGACAGGCTCAACAAGACTTTCCTTGATACCGTCCGTGCAACAGGCGGCAATAACGAGAAGCGCCTTTTGCTGATGACCACCTATGCATCATCGAGTATGAACAATGTCATAAAAGATACAGCTATACCCGAGGACGACCACATCGGTTTCTCGATACACGCTTATACCCCCTACGCATTTACATATAATGCCAATGAAGACTGGGAGCTTTTCCACTGGGACGATTCCCATGACGGTGAATTGGTATCTCTGATGACCAATCTGAAAGAGAATTATCTTGATAAGGATATACCCGTTATTATCACCGAATACGGCGCTGTCAATAAGGACAACAACGACGAAGACCGTGCAAAATGGGTATCCACTTATATCGAATATGCCGAGCTGCTTGGCGGCATACCCTGCGTATGGTGGGATAACGGATACTATTCATCTGGCAACGAGCTTTTCGGTATCTTCGACAGAAACACCTGCACATGGTTCACCGATACCGTTACCAATGCAATAATCGAAACAGCCAAATAACTATGGTCACACCATTTAACGGCATTCCCGCGGGGGATTTTCAGAAGTCCCCCTGCACCGCCGTTATCATCTGCATAAACATGGTATGACCGAGATTCATATGATAAGCACCCAATATAAGACAAAGACCGACATACGGGATATCCCGCTGTCGGTCTTTGCCTTGTCCAACAAATATTAAAACCTTTGATCGGAAAGCTTAGTAAACTGCTTCAATGCTCCAAAGCTGGTTGTTGCCGCCTGTGTATCTCCACTGGAGAACGTTAGCGTTGTCGTTCTTGGACTTGCCCTCAACATCCAGTGCCTTGCCGCTTGCCTTGTTGATGAATGCATAGTAGTTGCCGACTTTTCTCAGCTCCCACTTCTGTGCATCACCGCCGTTAGAGCTGCACTGCTGAACGTTTGCACCGTCGTCCTTGCTGCCCCATGCCACATCAAGAACCTTGCCGCTGTTAGCGCACTTGATAACATAGTAGCCGTCCCACTGCTTTTCAAGATACCACTTCTGGTTCTCGTAACCGCTGTATCTGTACTGAAGAACGTTAGCGCCGTCGTCCTTGCTGCCCCAGCTTACATCCAGAGCCTTGCCGCTGTTAACGGACTTGATAGCGTACTTCTGCTTGCTGTTGAAATTGCCGCTGTTATTATTGTTATTATTGTTGTTATTGTTCTGCTGCTGATTGTTGTTATTGTTGTTCTGGTTATTATTGCTGCTCTGCTTCTGGGTATTGCCGTTGGGAGCAGTATAGGATATCCAGTCATACTGCGCAGTCAGAGGAGCTCTGCCGTTGTAGTGGTTCAGCCACTCATCAACGCCTGTGCCGTTCCATACATTCATCATGATCTTGCCGGGTGTCTGGGGGATATCCCTGTATGCTGTGTATACAGGCTTCTTGTCAACATACCAGGTGATGCTGGTGCTGTCCCAGTAGAAACCGTACTGGTGGAAGCTCTGAGAAGCGTCAAAGCCCAGATTGTACAGATACTCGTGGTTGCCCTGACCCTTGGTGTAGTAGTTGAACTGTACCTGATTGGTGTTCTTGCCAAGGAACTCGATATCTATCTCGTCCCAAACTGTGCCGTCGGAAGGACCTGTGTAGGTAAAGAACGAACTTACAACGCCGTCGTTCTTGATGGGCTTCATGCTTACATCATACATACCGAAGCCGAAAGCCTGGGTAGTACGGTATTCAGCGCCCTTGTAGCCCTGCCAGCTGTTGCCTGTGATGGAAAGGTTCATCTTGCCGCCCGAGAACTGAACATTGTCCTTGCTCCAGGTGCAGTCGAACATTCCGCCGTTTGACCAGCCATCAGCAGCTTCCATTGTGCCCCACTCGTAGCTGTCAAAACCTGTACCGAAATAGCTTCCGGTGAAACGCTGTGCTGCATTAACGTTCATCATCATACCTGCAGACAAAGCTGCTGCTGTCAGAAAACTTACTATCCTCTTAACTCTCATAAATATACCTCCGTTTCTGAATTGTACATTCATCACATAAGTTTGTTGGTTTTTCGACTTAATATGTCCTTAATGACAACTTCATTATAACATCGTGGTTTTGGAAATTATATTAAAAATACATAACTTTATATCAAAAATCGAACCTGGCAAAAATTTCTACATTAGGTTTTTGATACTTTTTCATGTATTTTTGATATTTTTTAACTAATCCTGCAACCCCCGAAACAAATACGTTTCAAGGATATCTATTGTCAATATTGACATTATAGTTTTGAAATGTTATAATATATACTATAAGATGTATAGTTAATTATTCAATTAAAACAGAAAGGTAGTTAAGCGATGCGTCATCATCTGTATAACCCCGATTTCAATTTCGTCCGCCCCCCGGAGGACTTCAATAAATATACCGAAAGAGAGCTTTTGCAGTACTGTCTCGGTGCCACCATGTATATGCCCGGCACCAAGGATTTCACCCCGAAGATACTCAGCGGTGCCATGCCCGGTCTGACCACTGTCGTGCTGTGCTTTGAAGATGCCTGCCCCGAGGAAAGCGTGGAAGCCGCTGAACAGAACGTCTACCGCCTGCTGGATACCGTAGCATTCGCCACCGAGCAAGGCACTCTTTCCCCCGATAATATACCTCTGATATTCGTCCGCACAAGAAACCCCGAACAGTTCAGGCACTTCGCCGCAGGGCTGAACAAGCGCAGGTCAAAAGCCCTTTGCGGCATCAACTTCCCGAAGTTCAGCGCAGAGAACGGCGAAGAATATTTCGCCTACCTGAAAGAACTCAACGAAAAACTTGACGATGTCCTTTACGGTATGCCCATCATCGAAAGCCCCGAGGTAGCCTACAAAGAGAGCCGCATGACCGAACTTCTCGGCATAAAGGATATCCTCGACAGGTACCGCGACCTTGTATTGCAGGTGCGCGTGGGCGGCACGGATTTCTCCTCGGTATTCGGCGTAAGACGCGGCGTTGACCATTCCATATACGATATACTCACCGTCCGCGAATGTCTGTGTGATATCATAAACGTCTGCGGCAGAAACAATGACTACGTCATATCAGGACCAGTCTGGGAATACTTCCGCGCCCCGAAAGAGCTGATGTTCGGCGAACTGCCGACACACAGCCTCGATGACTGCCTGCTGAAAAGACACACCATCGTCAACAACGAGGTGGACGGTCTTCTCCGCGAAGTCATACTCGACAAAGCCAACGGCTTCATCGGCAGAACGGTCATTCACCCCTCCCATGTAAGGTTCGTCAACGCACTCATGGCTGTCACCAAAGAGGAATATGACGATGCCTGCATGATTCTCGGCAACAAGGCAGGCGGCGTGGTGAAAGGCTCTGGCAGCAACAAAATGAACGAGATACGCCCCCACACCAACTGGGCAGTAAAAATCTACATGAGAGCCCGTGCTTTTGGTGTTATTGAAAATCAGAGGGCTTATGTTAAACTGTTTTCGGAAGAAGACAGAAGCTGATATATCCGCCCTGGTTTATATCCCTATCAAAAATTCGACCCCGAGCGTTTCAAATTTCGCTCGGGGGCATTTTTATATTTCGGTTTCCGGGATAAATCAGATTCCGCTTGCATCGGGTTCAAATTTTACATCATCATAAACTGTCCAGAACAATATTTTCACCTGAGTACCGACATTATAGCCTGTACCATGCTGATTTGAAATACTATGTACTTTTCTGACGGAATATGTGACCGCTTTATACTCAACTGTACCTCCGTCCTTATGCCAACTTGGAACAGGGATAAAAAGCACAGCACATATTAATAATATAATGAAGATCTTATGTTTCTTTTTCATTTTATTGTTCTCCTCATTCGCTGTTTTATAAAATTATACCACACCCACTATTTCCTGTCAACAAAACCGCCACAGCACTCCCGACCGCAAATCAGGAATACCATGGCGTAAATTACTATATTAATAATGTATTTTCAGCAGAAACCGTCAGATCTGAGAACCCGACATTCCGCTGCCGCTGGCGAACAGCTGAGCCCAGTACAGCGTGCCGTCTGAACCGCGGTAAACACCGATGCCCATATAGGTCATGTTCGTGTTCAGCATATTTGAACGATGGGGTGCTGAATTCAAAAAACTGTTGAAAGCAATGGTCGGGGTAGTCTGTCCATATGCGATATTCTCACCCGCCGATGTATACGAGATACCATATTCCGAAAGCACCGTAAAGCAGGTAGTTCCGTTGGGACGAGTATGATCGTAAACCTTCGATATCTCCTGCGCACGCTTAGCCGCCGCCGCACTCAACTCCGAAGAATACACATAAGCCTTGATATTTCTCGAACGTCGCTCCTTGTTCACCAGAGTAGCCAACTCGTCAGCAAGCTGCTTAGTCGTTTTCTGCTTAACAGGCTGAACGCCTTTGATGTATGCCGCCAGCTTGATGATATCAGTGACATTGATCTTGCCGTCGCCGTTAAGATCGGCTTTTTTCTGAACACTTGCGCTCATTGTTCTTTTGCCCTTTACAAAAGCCGCCAGTTGAACAACGTCTGTTACATTGATCTTGCCGTCGCCGTTGATGTCAACGCCCTTGTTTGTTGCCGCACTCGCAGGTATACAGCCAGCCGAAATGACCACCGCGAGTACCAGTGCTACGAATTTTTTGAACATATTTACCCCTCCCGGTAACATATGCGATGCCCGAGGGCATCACCATATGCCCAGAAGCATCATAACTCCGGGTATCCATGCCGTGCTGATACCTTCAAATATCTGCAAATACGGCACAAATCTACCCGTATCCCTTTTCATAATGTCGGTGACGAAAGCACTGCCCCACAGAACAGCCCAGAGCCACCATATAACAGCCCAGCGCCAATCGGGTGATATACCCAACGCCGCAGAACCAGTTATCCCTTCAACAATGCCGAAAACCACAGCGTTTATTGCCACAAAGGTGGAAAACACTGCAAAAGACCTGCCCTCAAATCCGCACACGGAATTTATCGCCACGAACAGATATGTAAACCCGAACAACAGCCCGGTTCCCGCCGCATAGTAATTTCCCTGTACAAGACTAAGACAGTTGATGAAGACGGAAAGTCCGCCCACAAAGAAGTTTATTACTGCCGCCGATTTTTTGTCAGTACCCATCAGCGAACAAGCGCCGTTGCTGATAAGAACTATACCTACAAAAAGCAAACATACTCCAAGCATATTATCCCTCCTAATTATGTACATATTATAGTATATTTCACTACAATTGTAAAGGCGGCAGGTAAAATATTATTGAATATAAAATTCAGAAAACCTTTAAGAAGATTATTATTAACAAAATCATCTAATCAATTCTTAAACAAGAAATATCTGGCGTTAAAATAAACATACCCAAACGTGTGATTTCATGCAAACAAATGATTTATATTTTAACTCGGACATATTTCTGTAAAAGTTGTACAAAAACGTACAACTTTTGACCCCAAAACACCTGATAGTAGAAAGCCTTATTACAAATCCCACCTATACGCACGATGGCAGGCAGCCGACGATTATGACTACGGGGATATGAGACGGCGTGTCATACTGTATAATGGGCAAAGTGTATACGGGTCAGCATCTTGACAATACCCGCGTAAAGTACAAGCGTACCCCGCGGGCTCATAGAATAATAACGAGATAAGCCAAAACACGACATCAAATAAATTTTATTGTTACCCCTTGACAATCGAAAAGAAAAGTGCTATAATGTACACAATATTTTTGAAACGCTATGACCGTGAGAAGTAACTTTGGTATTCACTCACAGAGAGCGCGGGAGAGGTGTGAGCCGCGCAGCAGAGCCTTTGTGAATAACACCCGTGAGCGGCAGACCCAACGGCATTTTTGCCAAGTAGGAAAGACGTGTTCCTCACGTTATGAGGATAAGAGTGACAACGCTCGGATCTTTTTTAGCTTTTGAGCGCTTGTAAATTCAGGTGGTACCGCGAAGTCTATGGCTTTCGTCCTGTTATCGGGACGGGAGCCTTTTTTAATTCATAATTCATAACACTAAAAGCGAAGCGTTAGTGTGTTCATTAATTGTGTTGACAGGGTCGCGGAGCGTCAAGGCTTCCCGAGCGTGAAGGTTTTGTGTGCACAACATCAGCAAAGCTGACGTTTGGGGTATGGGGGTTAACGGTGACTGTGTCGACCGTGTCCCCCATTAAGAATAGGGGGCTTTATATGAACGATAATGATAATAACAATAATATAAAGTGCCTGCGGTGCGGTACAGAGATGGTAGAAGCAATTTTTGATACATATATGGGCTCGCAGCCCATAGTTAAGCGCACGCGAAAAGGCATTCTTTCAGCACCTGTGCAATCGGGAGTGAATTGTCTGGTCTGCCGTAAATGCGGCTATATAGAACTCCGCGCAGCTGAACCACATAAACTAAAATTCCGAACGGAATGATCTAAAAGAATTTAATTTTCATAGAGAAAGGAAAAGATCATCATGAAACATATCGACATT
>NZ_JAILMR010000055.1 GCF_024692365.1 Ruminococcus sp.
AACTTTCGCCCAGAATATCGTCATTGCCGCACATACAGGCAATCCGAGGGATAGTCTTATAATGATGTTCCTTTTTCCCGAGATCATCTTCGCCTGTCAAAGTCCCCGCTCATATTCCTCAGCCGCTTTCTTCACCTTTTCCAGATGGAACGAGGAATACACGCACCTGTCGCCCGCTGTCAGCAGGCGGTAATGCTGTGATATATAATTCTGCTGTATCTTCCATTTATCGGTGGTCTCTATCTGCCTCCACCATACCTTGCCGCCATGAGTCTGACGAAAGTTGATAGTTGTATCATCGAAAGCCAGCGCCTTTACAAGGTCGCTCATCTCGCCGCCGAAAGCGTTCTGCAAAACACTGCTGTCCGAAAATATGACAGCCAGCGCCGCCGAACCCGTCCACCCCAGCAGAGTTCTTCCTTTTTCTATCTCCACCAGAGTTTTCTTCGATATCCCCAGACAATGCGCCATTTTATCCTGATTAAGTTCAAACTCCGTCCTCACCAGTTTAAGATTCCGGCTCATCATACTGATGAATTCATCACGATTCATTTTATCACCCCTTGCCTTTCGATATTTCACAAAAAGTGTATTCTTTCTTATGTGGTGTAATTTTACACCATTTCACCCCATTTGTCAATACTTATATAAATTTTTCTCCAAACTTTCACAAAACTCTCTGTTTTGGTCACATTGATTTGCTGTCACACATAAGCCAAGCGACTTCTCTATCAGTACAAAAAATATCCCCACGTCATTGACATTTCCCGACAAATATGCTATACTCCCAATATGGGTGCTGTACAAAGCGGCAAGGCGGTTCAATCTTTCCCTCGCAAGGGGGTGAGTTTCAATGACTATTCTTGAAGTACTTACTTTAATTAATGTGCTGATAGGCATAATAGGACTTGTAAACAATAATAAAAAGAAATAGCCGCCCCACTTCCACATAAGGCGACTATCAAAAAGCGACTATTGAGGGAGAACCGCACAAGCCGTGCAGCGCCCTCTTTTATTATCTGTATTATACCACACCCAGAAACATTTGTCAAGCCGTTTCCATCACCAGCTATGGTATGTCGCCCCTTGATGGTCGAACCGACATACACGGACAACAAAGCGGGCAAGTCACAGATTTCGCACACCCGCGAAATATGTGACCGCCCGCTTATATTATTTAATATGAAATTTGATCTTACGTCTTATGTACCCCGTATTTCTTAACGCAGTACAAGTTCAGGTTGCGGATCCTGACCTGTCTTTCCTGTTGCAGGATCCTTTGTCTGAACCATAAAATCTGTCCAGAATACATATTTATTAGATGGCATCTTGCTCACATATACGATCATACCCTCATAATTGAATTTCAACTTATCGTTGATAAGCTTGTCACAGCCGGTGAGAGATGCTTTCATGTCTATCTTCAGACCATCCTTTGAGGCAGCCTGAAAATCGTCGCTTTCAAGTAGGCTCTGATAATCGAGACCTTCGGCATTCAGATAATCCTCCACACAGTTATGTGCATCACTAGCCGCTAAATCAAGATTAGATTCGCTGTAATTCTTGTTGTATAAAGGCGCATCCAGATCAAGTTTGCCCCATTCAGCAGTACCGTCTGTGGGGTGCGGATACTGACCTACTTTTCCCGTCCTGTTATCCTTTACCTGGAAAAAGTAAATTTTCTCGCCGTTAATTTCCGTCCTGCCAACGTAAACGCTTATGTTGCCGCGTGCATACATCGATGCAATGTAATTTATTTGCTTGTCGCCTTCAGCTTTGTATCTGTAATTGAAGCCTGTCTTAATGCCATCTTTGGAATTTGCTTTCTCGAATAACCCATCCTCGAAGCACTGATCCAGTGAGTAGACCTTTAAAACGTCAGCAGTAACATAACAAATTTTAGCAACCTTGTTCAGACTATCAACGGTGTTTGATTTGTCAAGATCTGAGTAGACTTTTATACTCTCGGGAATAGTACTGCTATTGTCCGGATCCAATATGGTATAGGTGAACGAAACACACTGGTTCGGAGCAACGCGACCGTTAGTGCCGTCATCCTTGATAACGCGGGTAAAATACCAGCTGGGAGTAAATTGTTTGCCGTTCTTTACGCTTTCTGTTATACCGTAGCCCGATAACCTTACTGCCCAGTTATTTATTGTTTTCTTGCTGGTGTTTTTAAGTGTTACCTTAACGGTGCTTTTGCCGTCCTTAACGGAAACTACTTCGTACTTTGCCATATAGCCTGCGCCTTTGTAAGCCTTATAGTCGCCTGCTTTAAGTTCAGCCGATGCGGTGAGTGAAAGTCCGCAGGCAAGTGTCAGTGCAGTTGCACCTGACATGATCTTCTTGATAATATTCATTTTTAACCCTCCTGTATCTTGTGAGCATTATCATTTAAATCTCACGCATATGATTATATCACAGTTCGGATTCGCTGTCAATATTATTTTGACCAATAGCTTTATTTCGTGTCGTTACTGAGAGCTTTATTGTACAGTTAAGCAACTTATTACAGATGATACGCTGTCTTGTCTGATCTTGGTTTTCTCAGCATATACTCGCATACAAAAACAGTGGGCAGTCACATCCCGCATCCCCGCGAGATCATGTGACCGCCCGCTTTATTCTTTACTTTAAGTTTTGGCTTTGTGCCTTATGCTGATGGTTCAGCCGACAGATCAGCTGTTTCACACTTGCGATACATCAGTTTATGTCATATAGAACCCAGCCACAGACCAGTCTCGCCTGTTTTTGGATCTTTAGTTTTAACAGAAAATATAAACTTGTCATCAGATGGTATCTTGCCCACATATACGATCATGCCCTCACAATCGAATTTCAGCCTATCGTTGATAACCTTGTCCAAGCCATCGTAAGATGCCTTCATGTCTATTTTCAGACCTTCATCTGATGTAGCCCGGGAACTGCCGTTTTCAAAGATGCTCTGATAGTCCTGACCTTCGGACATCAGTTCATAAAGATAATCCTGCACACATTCACGCTCTACCTTAGCCGCCGCACTAAGTTGAAGATCGCTGAAATTCGCTTGTGCTGGCGCATCAAGGTCAAACGTACCCCACTCGGCGGTACCATCTGTCGGGCGCGGATACTGACCTACCTTACCTGTCTTGTTATCCCTCACCTGAACAAAGAAATCATGCCCATTGTCAAATTCTCTTCTACCCACGTATACGCTTATATCTCCGCGTGCATACTGCGAAGCTATGATATTTATCGCATTATCGCCATAGGCTTTGTATTTGTAATTGAAGCCCGTTTTCATACCGCCCTTTGAATTTGAATTCGCTAATGCTCCGTTCTCGAAGCAATCATAAATTGTATAGCCCAGATCTCCGCCATATGTCATAACATCGATGATGACAGTATAATAGCATATTTCTGCAGCGTTGTTAAGTTCTTCGACAGTATTGGATTTGTTGATATCAGAGTATACCTTTATCCTCTCGGGCAGATTGCTCAAATTTATCGGATCATTTATGATAAAGCTGAACGAAACACATTCATTAGGGACAACAGAACCGTTAGTACCGCAGTCCCTTATCACGTTGTTATGCAATTCTCCCGGAGTGAACAGCCTGCCGTACTTTACGTCCTCGATTTTACCGAAGAAGCTGCTGTCAAACCCCACTGCCCAGTGGTTTATCGTTTTCTTGCTTGTGTTTTTCAGTGTTACCTTAACGGTGGTCTTGCCGTCCTTAACAGAAAGCACCTCGTACTTAGCCATATAGCCTGTGCCCTTGTAAGCCTTATAGTCGCCTGCTTTAAGTTCAGCCGATGCGGTGAGCGAAAGACCGCAGGCAAGTGTCAGTGCAGTTGCACCTGACATTATCTTCTTGATAATATTCATTTTTAACCCTCCTGTATCTTGTGAGCATTATCATTTAAATCTCACGCCTATGATTATATCACAGTTCGGATTCGCTGTCAATATTATTTTGACCAATAGCTTTATTTCGTGTCGTTACTGAGCGCTTTATTGTACAGTTAAGCAATTTTCGGACGTACTGCGGTGGGTATTATCGCGCTGATCTCAGTTCGGATCAAACTTGCCCCATTCGGCAGTGCCGTCTGTCGGGTTAGGATACTGACCTATCTTGCCTGTCCTGTCGTCTCTGATCTGAACAAACAAACAGTCCACACCGTTGATTTTTGTCCTGCCAAGATATGCGCTTATATCGCCGCGGGCATACTGCGATGCTGCGATATTTATCACTTCATCGCCTCTTGCCTTGTACTCGTAAGTGTAGCCTGTTTTCATTCCTTTTTGCGACTTTTCATACACCCCTTCCCTGAATGCATCATCCATTGCTGTGGCAGGATCGGGGTAATACCTGAGAATATAGTCGGCATACTCACAACACTCCTGGGCAGCTTTGTTCAGTTCTTCAACAGTGTTGGATTTGTCAAGATCGGAGTAAGCCAATATCCTTTCGGGAAGTTTAGCTTGACCGTACCGATCCTCCATTGTATAGCAGAAGGAAACACACTCATCCGGGGCTAAAGATGCGTTAGTTCCGCAGTCCGTTATCGAGGTGTATACCGAAAACACATCATGCGGATTGAATATCCTGCAATTCTCAAAGTTATGTAATTTCCATGGTACTTTTTTAAGTGCTACCGCCCAGTGGTTTATCTTTTTCTTGCTTGTGTTTTTCAGCGTGATCTTAACCGTGGTATAATATCCATCAACAGAGACAACCTCGTACTTAGCCATATACCCCACGCCTCTATAAGCTCTTAATTGACCCTCATAAAGCTCAGCCGATGCAGACATTGAAAGACCGCAGGCAAGTGCCAGCGCAGTTACGCCGGAAATGATTTTTTTGATGATTTTCATATTGACCCCTCCTGATAATTTATGATCTGTATAATTCAGATCTCATGTGTATGATTATATCACAGCTACTATACACTGTCAATAATAATTTGCTTATCAGCTTTGTTTTATTCTTGTGCTGGGAGTTTTATTGTACAGATAATTCTTTTGCAACTGATTTGCACAGTCGTGTCATGTTTTACTTTTTTCGCACAAATGTTCCACGTGGAACATTTGTGTTTGGACTTACTGTGGCGGGGAGGGTCGCCCCTCGTTCCTCGGGTCGAGCTGTCAAAGACGCTTCGCTGTTTGACAGCGGGCGCGGCAATAATTTACGCAAATAGTTTGAGCGTATGCATACGGTCGCATACGCTCGGAAATTTGGATATTGCCGCGCCTTTTTGGGGCGTGAGTTTGTTGTGCTATTTACAGCACGGTTGCCACGTCGGTTTAGCGCCTTGAGTTGAGGGCTCTGCCCTCAAACTCCCGCAAGCCTGCTAGCGCGAGGCTTGACCGCGCGCTTTGTTTCGCGGCATAGTTTGTTTGGTGCGCAGGTTTGTTGCCGCGCAACGCTTGACCCAAAGCTCTCTTCCTTTGGCAGTTTCCCATAGTTTGCTATTTACAGCATCTTCTTCAAATACATTCCCGTATAGCTCTCTGCACAATTTGCGATATCCTCGGGTGTACCCGTACACACCACCGTACCGCCCTTATCGCCGCCCTCGGGACCCAAGTCTATGATATGGTCGGCTGTCTTTATCACATCAAGGTTATGCTCTATCACAAGCACCGTATTTCCCGCATCTGCCAGCCTTTGCAGAACTTCTATCAGCTTATGAACATCCGCCGTGTGAAGTCCCGTGGTTGGCTCATCAAGGATATATATAGTACGTCCTGTCGCACGCTTTGCAAGCTCTGTCGCCAGCTTCACACGCTGTGCTTCACCGCCCGAAAGAGTTGTCGCAGGCTGACCTATCTTCACATACCCCAGACCAACTTCGTAAAGTGTCTGAAGTTTGCGCTGTATCTTTGGCATATTCGTGAAGAACTGCACACCCTCCTCGACTGTCATTTCAAGCACATCGTAAATGCTCTTGCCCTTGTACTTGACTTCCAGCGTCTCGCGGTTGTACCTCTTGCCCCCGCAGACCTCGCAGGGCACATATACATCGGGCAGGAAGTGCATCTCTATCTTGATTATGCCGTCGCCCTCGCAGGCTTCGCATCGTCCGCCCTTTACGTTGAATGAGAATCTTCCCGAATTGTAGCCTTTCATCTTCGCGTCCTGTGTCTGGGCGAAAAGCTCGCGGATATCGGTGAAAACGCCTGTATACGTCGCAGGGTTAGAGCGGGGTGTTCTGCCTATGGGTGACTGGTCGATATTTATCACCTTGTCGAGATGTGAAACGCCCTCTATCTTGTCGAACTCTCCTGCCCTGACTTTCGCACGGTTCAGCTTGCCCGAAAGATATTTGTTGATAATCTCGTTCACCAGCGAACTCTTTCCGCTGCCCGAAACGCCTGTAACACAGGTGAAAGTTCCAAGCGGTATCTTAACGTCTATGTTTTTCAGATTGTTCTGCCTTGCGCCCTTTACCGTCAGGAATTTTCCGTTGCCCTTGCGCCTTTCCGTAGGCACTGGTATCTTTCTTCTGCCACTGAGATACTGCCCTGTTATCGAGCGTTCGCAGGCTTTTATATCCTCGACAGTTCCCTGCGCCACTACCTCACCGCCGTGTATGCCCGCTCCCGGACCTATATCGACAATATGGTCAGCGGCATACATCGTATCCTCGTCATGCTCGACCACTATCAGCGTGTTGCCAAGGTCGCGCAGACGTTTCAGCGTAGCTATCAGCTTATCGTTGTCCCTCTGATGCAGACCGATAGAGGGCTCATCTAGGATATACAGCACTCCCACCAGCGACGAACCTATCTGCGTAGCAAGGCGTATTCTCTGGCTTTCTCCGCCCGAAAGCGTACCTGCCGCGCGGGAAAGTGTCAGGTATTCAAGACCAACGCTCGCAAGGAAACCAAGCCTGTCCTTTATCTCCTTGATTATCCTTTCGCCTATCAGCATTTCGCGCTCGGTAAGCTCAACGCTGTCAAGAAATCCCAGCACACCAACCACGGACTTATCGCAAAGTTCCGCGATGTTCAGCCCGCCCACGGTAACGCTAAGGCTCTCGGGACGAAGTCTTCTGCCCTTGCAGGCAGGGCAGGCTTCCTCGGTCATATTCGACTCGATATCAGACTTTGACCATTCGCTGTTTGATTCCTTGTAGCGCCTTTCCAGATTGGGGATTATTCCCTCAAAAGCTGAATCATACTCCGCTTTATA
The DNA here is from genome assembly GCF_024692365.1 of Ruminococcus sp. Taxonomy (GTDB): domain Bacteria; phylum Bacillota; class Clostridia; order Oscillospirales; family Ruminococcaceae; genus Hominimerdicola. The sequence goes on from NZ_JAILMR010000055.1 coordinate 7,182, forward strand.
GAACTTGCTGCCGCGTGAAAGATGAAGTTTGTGGTCGCCTGTACCATACAGGAACAAACCGAGCTGTTCCTCTGTCAGTTCGCTGACGGGCTTATCCAGCGGCACGCCGTATTCCTCGGATATCGCCCTGAAATACATATTCGCAATGGAACTGTCGTCCGAAACGTTCCAGCCGCTTGCCTTTATAGCACCCTCGGATATGGAGAGATTCTTGTTCGGCACTATCAGGTCTGGGTCGATCTTCTTGAACACCCCGAGACCCGTACACTTTTCGCAGGCACCGTAGGGGTTGTTGAACGAGAACATTCTCGGCGCAAGCTCCCCTATCGATACTCCGTGTTCGGGACAAGCATAGTTCTGCGAGAAAGTCATTTCCTCACCGCCGATAACATCAGCCGTCACAAGTCCGCCCGTCAAAGCGGATACAGTTTCGATGCTGTCTGTCAGTCTCGACTTTATGCTATCCTTTATCACAAGCCTGTCCACCACTATCTCGATGGTGTGTTTCTTGTTCTTTTCAAGCTCGATATTCTCTGAAAGATCATAGGTTATGCCGTCCACACGCACGCGCACATAACCTGACTTCTTAGCCTGTTCCAGCTCTTTCTGGTGAGTACCCTTTCTTCCACGCACTATCGGTGCAAGGAGCTGTATCTTTGTACCCTCCTCCAGTGACATCAGCTGATCGACGATCTGATCTGCCGTCTGCTGTTTTATCTCACGTCCGCATACAGGGCAGTGAGGCACGCCTATCCTCGCATACAAAAGACGCAGATAGTCATATATCTCCGTAACTGTACCCACCGTCGAACGCGGGTTTTTAGATGTGGTCTTCTGGTCGATGGATATCGCAGGTGAAAGCCCCTCGATGCTGTCAACATCGGGCTTGTCCATCTGCCCCAGGAACATTCTCGCATAAGAGGACAGAGATTCCACATATCTCCTCTGACCGTCCGCATATATCGTATCAAAAGCCAGCGAACTCTTACCCGAACCCGAAATCCCCGTCATAACGATCAGCTTGTCTCGCGGTATGGTAAGATCCACGTTTTTAAGGTTATGCTCTCTCGCACCCTTTATGATTATTTCGTTAATGGGCATTTTATCAACTCCATTGGGTATCATTGTCAGCTGTTAAGCTGTATAACTGCGTAATAATAGTTTTGTACATTTATGGAATAAAGCACTTCTGACTTGTCGGGAGCTGCTATCCCTTCAAGTCTGTCATCGCAGAACTGCATTGCATCATTATTTTCGTTTTCAAATGCACTTGCCGCACCAGTCTTCCATTTATCGGTCATTTCTTCAAAAAAGTCACTGTCATTATCGATGATCTTCTTGTACCATTCACCGTCTTTTCTGAAAGAATCCACAGGTGCTATTACCATATCAATATTCCTGCCGTCGGTGTTTTTTTCAAAAGATTCATCGTCCTTCACATTCGTGATGAATATCCCGTCAGCCTTTCTCAGATATGCAGGAAAACACTGTGCATACCATACATCACCAGAACCGTCACTTGCCAAAAGCAGTACGTTACTTCCAGCAGAGTCTTCTGCAAGATCTGTATAACCAGATGTATGTTTATACAAAAAAGGAGCCTGCTCGTTTATGTTTATCACACAGATAAGTACCACCGCCATTATCAGTACAGTTATCTCTCCGACTCTTTTAGGGATATCCCTCAGAACTGCATAAACCACACCGACTACTGTCAGGCATACCAGAGGCATCACCACGAAGAGATATCTAACGCCTGCCTGACCCATCTCCTTGATATCGCTTATCACGGGAAGCATCAGTACAAAAGCGATGTTAGCTACAAGAAATGCAATGAATGTTCCGTCGATCGTTTTGATATCAGCCGGTATCTTCTTCGGAAGACCCTTTATCCATGCAGCTGTTCCACCTGCAAATTTCCTGAACCAGACTTCTTTGCGGAACAGGAAGCACAGCGGTACACATATAACTGTAAGCACTGCAAGAACCGCTATAACGTAATATATAGTCGCTGACTTATATATAGAAAACTCCTTGCCGACTGTATGCTTGAACAACAGATCGAGAACGTGTATAAGTCTTGTTCTGTAAGTACCCTCGTATTCTTTTCCGTTACCCATATTCTTATAAAGAAAAACGTGCTTTATCACGTACGGATAAGCCGCACAGAATGCACCCAGTGCAGCTGTCATTGAAAGCCCGTAGATAAACATCTGCTTCACTTTTTTACGCGTAAGCATATACAGGCAGACTACCGCGGTGAAGATCCCGCAGATTATCGCCATGGTGTAATTCGTGAAAAACAGCAGGAACGCTGTCACTGCCATGGGCGGAGCATATTTTTTAAGATCGAAGCCTTTCTCCTTATCAAAACTCTTAAAAAGCTTAGCGCTGAAATAGTAATACATGGTTATTAACATAGTCATGAAGCAGTACTGCCTCAAAAACAGCACAGTGGAAAGCGCCCCTGTGCCTGCACCGTAAAGCAGACAGACTGTCAGGGCTAAGGTATCCTCATCTGTGTACAGCTTTGTCAGTTTGAACAGAAAGATCTGTATGAATACCATGCTCACCAGATTTATTGAGAAAGCATACCACAGCGAAAAGCTGTTTGGGAAAAATGAGCATATCGTATGAAGTATCCCGTAATACAGCGGCGGGTGATGATCCAGCACCTGATTGTGATAAACAGAATCATAGGTAAAGCGCTCGTTCTCCTGAACCGTTACATAATCATTCATCACTTTGCCGTCTATCCACTTGTTCGTGATGTCCGAGCCCTCATATCCGCCATTGTATTCGTCCTGATATATACCGTCAGGAAGGTATATGAACGGTCTGTAATAGCTATTCGCCAATCCGTAGCTCCATATCTCATCGGAGTGTGTACCATTCTTCTTATATACAAACATATAGGTCGAATATACAAGCTGGATCAATATAAGTACTGCCAGTAATATACAAGCGGCAGGAAACCTTTTTTTGTTTTCACTCATCACTTCTTCTCCCCCCTAAGCTCCGCGATCCTGTCTCTCAAAAATGCTGCGTGTTCAAATTCAAGAAGCTTCGCTGCTTCTTTCATCTCGCGGGTCAGCTTTTCTATAAGCTTCTGCTGTTCCGCCTTAGAGAGCTTCACAGCCTGTCTTGCGGAATACTCTGCTTCTTCCTTGGTGGATATCTCTATAACATCTCTTATATCCTTGACTATCGTTTTGGGAACTATGCCGTGTTCCTCATTGTATTTTTCCTGAATAGCGCGTCGTCTTTCCGTTTCGCGGATAGCTTTCTCCATGGAGCGCGTCACGCTGTCAGCATACATTATTACCATGCCCTCGGAGTTTCTTGCGGCTCTGCCTATGGTCTGTATCAGCGAACTTTCCGAACGCAGGAAGCCTTCCTTGTCCGCATCGAGTATCGCTACCAGAGATACCTCCGGCAGGTCAAGACCCTCTCTCAGCAGGTTGATGCCCACCAGAACATCAAACTCACCCAGACGAAGATCGCGGATTATCTCCATACGCTCAATAGTGTCGATATCATGGTGCATATACCTCACCTTAACATCAAAGCCCTTGAGATATGCGGTAAGGTCTTCCGCCATCTTCTTCGTGAGGGTAGTCACCAGTACGCGCTGTTTCTTATCTATGCGCTTGTTAATCTCGCTGAGAAGATCCTCTATCTGTCCGTCCGAGGGTCGTACCGATATCAGCGGATCGAGAAGTCCCGTAGGTCTTATCACCTGTTCGACTATCTGTGCGCTCTTTTCCTTTTCGATATCTCCCGGTGTTGCTGATACGAATATCGCCTGATTTATGCGCTCGTAGAATTCCTCAAACCTCAAAGGTCTGTTATCCATCGCAGAGGGCAGACGGAAGCCGTAATCCACAAGAGTCTGCTTACGCGCCCTGTCTCCTGCGAACATTCCCCTTACCTGAGGCAGTGATACGTGAGATTCGTCCACCATCAGCAGGAAATCATCGGGCATGAAGTCGAACAGCGTGAAAGGCACTGCACCCTTTGAACGTCTTGCCAGAACTCTCGAATAGTTCTCGATTCCGCTGCAGAAGCCTATCTCCTCCAGCATCTCCATATCATAGTTCGTTCTCTGCTGGATACGCTGAGCTTCTATCAGCATACCTCTGTCCTCGAAATATTTTACCCGTTCTGCAAGTTCTTCTTTTATTTCTTCAATAGCGTCCAGCATCTTTTCTCTGCCGACTATATAGTGCGACGCAGGAAATACCGCCGCGTGTTCAAGGTGAGAAAGCACCTCACCTGTCAGCACGTTAACTTCGCTTATCCTGTCTATCTCATCACCGAAGAACTCGACTCTCAGCGCTTTGTCCGTTGAATCTGCAGGGAATATCTCAACAACGTCACCGCGCACACGGAACTTGTTTCTCACAAAATTTATATCGTTGCGCTCGTACTGTATCTTCACCAGCTGTGCAATAAGTTCATCACGGGATTTCTCAGCCCCCCTGCGTATGCTTACCACCATGGACTTGTACTCCGATGGGTCACCCAGTGAGTATATGCAGGAAACGCTGGCAACTATGATAACATCGCGCCTCTCGGTTATCGCCGTTGTGGCTGAATGTCTCAGCTTGTCTATCTCGTCATTTATGGAACTGTCCTTTTCAATATATACATCTGTACTCGGCACATAAGCCTCGGGCTGATAGTAGTCATAGTAGCTGACAAAATATTCCACCGCATTGTTCGGGAAAAATTCCTTGAACTCCGAACACAGCTGTGCCGCAAGTATCTTGTTGTGGGCAAGCACCAGTGTCGGGCGGTTCAGCCTTTCTATAACATTTGCCATGGTAAAAGTCTTGCCCGAACCTGTAACGCCAAGAAGCGTCTGCTCTTTCATACCCGCTTCAACGCCCTTTACAAGAGCGTCTACCGCCTCGGGCTGGTCACCCGAAAGCTTATAATCCGATACCAGCTGAAATCTATCCATTACTGCCCGACCTCCCTGCCGAAAACATCAAAAATCTATGCGAACAATCGTTTACTATTATACATCTCAAAGTCCTCTCTGTCAAGAGATTTTTCGTTAATTATCGGCATTTCCAAAGACTTCTCAGTCCCCGAAAGAACGCAGAAGACAGCCGCACCAAGATAGCACGGCTGTCCTCCACTCAGCATATTTTATTAGAAAGTCTATGTAAAGTTCTCACTCACGCCAAAGGCTTCTTTTTCATCTGTCCCGCATTCCTCGGGAATTTTGCCGGGGTCGGCTCCAGTTTCCTTATAAGGATAAGAGTTCTGCCGTCACCGCCGGGAAGAGTGTATTCCACCACTTTCTCGGTCTTGCCGCCCAGCAGTTTTATGGCAGGCTTTGCCTTTTCCAGTTCTTCACTGCCGCTGCTGCCTTTCAGCGAAACAAACAGTCCGCCCACCTTTACAAAAGGCAGACAATACTCGCACAGGTCGGTAAGATTTGCCACCGCCCTCGCAGTCGCGATATCGAACTGCTCTCTGTACTCAGCCTTTTTGCCGAATTCCTCCGCCCTGCCGTGAACACATTCAGCCTTCAGGGATATGGTATCCGAGAGGGACTGCAAAAAGTTCACCCTCTTGTTAAGGCTGTCCAGAAGTGTCAGCCTGATATCATCGCGGTAGACTTTCAGCGGACATGAGGGGAAACCCGCGCCCGTGCCCACATCTATCAGCTTAGCACCATCGGGCAGGTCAAAAAGAGTGAATGGGAATATGCTGTCAAAAAAGTGCTTTACTGCGATGCCCTCATCATCGGTTATCGCCGTGAGATTCACCTTCTCGTTATACTCAACCAGCATATCCGCGTACTTTTCAAGTCTTGCAGACTGTTCCTTTGTCAGTTCGATGCCGTTATTTTTAAATATATCCTTATATGCAGAAATTACCATAAAATACCTCAACAAAAAAACGACCGCCCCGCGCACGGAGCGGTCAGATGCTAACAAAAATTACAGGTCGATCTTCTGATCTGCGTCGCCCTTGTCGTTAACAGTATAGTAAGCAACGCCCTCCTCAGGCTTGATATAAAGCTTTACAGCCTTGGGAGCTCTGTGACCCTTAGCCTTGTAGTCAGCCTTTGCAGCTTCAACAAGAGCAGCAACGTCAAGCTGCTTATCAGCGAATTCCACGAAGACAGTGTCTTTCTCGGTTGCCTTCTCAACAGCAGCCTTAGTCTTCGCAGCAGCCTTAGTAGCAGTCTTCTTTGCCTTTTCAGCGGTTTCTTTTGCAGCAGCCTTGGTCTTGGCAGCAGTCTCCTTAGCGACCTCCTTGACCTCAGCGGCAACCTTTTTAGTGTTTGCCATTGTGATTATTCTCCTTTTTGAAATTCAATATATGCTGTGCGCTATGCAGAAATTTACTTCTTATCAACAGCGTCCTTCAGAGCCTTTGCAGCCTTGAATGCAGGTACCTTCTTAGCGGGTACATCGATGGGCTGCTTGGTTGCAGGATTGATAGACTTCTTAGCAGCGCGGTCTCTAACCTCAAATGTTCCAAAACCGGGGATCGCTACCTTTTCGCCCTTCTCAAGAGCCTCTGTGATAGTGCTTATAACAGCGTCAAGAGCTGCCTCAGCGTTCTTCTTGGTGCTGCCGTTCTTTTCTGCGATTGCAGCAAGCAGTTCAGCCTTCTTCATGATTACTACCTCCATTTTAGAATTTAGTTGCCAGTCAGTTGTAAATAATCCCTCGCGTCGTTTTTATTTTTACGACCCGTTTGATTTTATGTTGATATTATAACCCATATCACCGCCTTTGTCAATTAAAAACGCCGTATTTAAGCGTTTTAAGCCTAATCTTTGTAACCTTGCCTAAATTTTAGCGCATACTTTGTGCAGTATTTTGTGTTTATTCACACAACGTTTAACAAAATACCCTATCGCCCGATTTTCAGGGGATATGTTGATTAACTCTAACTTCATATTTGTACAGACTACACAAAATTTATGTCTGATTTTTTACGTTGTAATTTTTCGTTTATACATTGCGGATAATTTACATATATGTTATAATTTATTACAACGGAACGATCGGTTCCCGTATAGTTATACGGATCACTATTAATAAAGTATCGTATACGAACACAGCGATCTTAATGCCGGTCACTATACATTATCCTATTAACCGGAGGTCAAAAACATGGCACAAACATCAACACAGGTAGTCTGCCCGAATTGCGGCGGCACTATGCAGTTCGACCCGCAGGCAGGCAAACTCAAATGCATATTCTGCGATTCCCTGTTCACACAGGAAGAAGCAGAAGCTTTCTTCAATCAGCAGAATGAGGAAGAAGAGATAAAAGAATCAGGCAGTGACTGGGGCGACCTCGCAGAGGGAATGAGAGCCTACAGCTGCAACACCTGCGGTGCGGAGATAATCTGCGACCAGAACACTGCGGCTACAAAATGCCCCTACTGCGACAACACCACCGTCATCGAAGCACAGTTTTCGGGAGCTATCAAGCCCGATTTCGTTATACCTTTCGCTTTCACCAAAGAACAGGCTATGGAGAAATACAAGAATTATTACGAAAAGCGCAAACTGATACCCAAGGATTTCCTCACAGGCAGCAAAGTTGAGGAGATACAGGGCGTTTACGTACCTTTCTGGCTGTATGACGGCTCGGTAAATATCGACGCTGAATTTGAAGCCGCCGACAAGACCGAAACGGATAAAGAGATAATCCGCAAGATTTACAAGGCTGAACGCCGCGGTACAGTAAGCTTCGAGAACGTACCCGCAGATGCTTCAAAGCGTATGCCCGATGATATAATGGATTCAGTCGAGCCTTTTACCTTTGCCGACCTAAAACCATTCTCAATGACCTATATGCCAGGTTTTCTGGCAGAACGTTTTGACGTTGAGGGCGATGACGACCTGCAAAGAGCCGAAAAGCGAGTGGTAAACTCTGCCAAGCAGAAGACCAAGGAGACCGTCAAGCACAACGAAGTCACCGAAAAGCGCGGTGATTACAAAGTTAACTACACCAAAAAGAAGTACGCTATGCTCCCCATATGGTATCTCACCACATCGTGGCAGGGTAAGCAGTGGAACTTCGCTATGAACGGTCAGACAGGCAAATTCACAGGCGACCTCCCCATCGACAACACCAAGCTGGGACTTATCACAGGCGGTTCAGCCATAGCTGTGGCAGTTGTGATGTACCTCATCATGAAAGCACTCCTCGCTCCTATCATCGCCGCACTGATAGTAGGTCTGATAGTATGCTTCGCACTCAAGGGCAGCATGAAGCCTGTCCACAACGCGACTCAGGCAAATGAATACATGGAGAAAAACGTGCATCTCGTTCTCTCCAACGATACCTACCTGCGTACCGAGCGCAAACAGAAACAGCAGAACAATTCGTCCTCGGGCGGATAGTATATCACAAGCCGCAGGAAAGTCTCGCTATCCCGCGGCTTTTTCATGCGCACTTTTCGGCTTGAAAAAATATCCACACTGTGATATCATATACTATGTCAAAAAAAATCAACGATATGAGGTGCCGCACATGGGCGAATATACACATATAATACACAGCTTTGAACCTGTCTATAACGAAAACAGCCGCGTGCTGATACTGGGCAGTCTGCCCTCGGTAAAATCGCGGGAAGACGGCTTCTACTATGGACATCCACGCAACAGGTTCTGGAAAGTTGCCGCCGCAGTCACAGGCAAACCCACCCCCGTGACCATCGAGGAGAAAAAGGCATTCCTGCTTGAATCTCACATAGCTGTTTGGGACGTTATCGCCGAGTGCGATATTATTGGTTCTTCCGATGCCAGCATAAAAAACGTCCACGCGGCAGATATCTCCGTGATAACCGCATTTTGCCCTGATATCGCAGTTTTCACCAACGGCGGAACAGCCTCCGCACTGTACGACAAGCATATTCTCCCGAAGTCCAAACGCCCCGCAGTGCGTCTGCCTTCGACCAGCCCCGCCAACGCCGCATGGAATACTGAACGCCTTACAGAAGAATGGAAAAAGGCTCTCCTTCCCTTTCTTTACCCCGACACGTAAAAGTCATCGGCAATGTTAGTCATTTGAACTGCATTCACAGGTATTATTATGTTGATTTTACCAAATATAAAAACAAAGGCTGATTTTCGCGGAAATCAGCCTTTTTCGCCCTTGACAGCACGTATAAAACGTGTTATACTGAAAGTTGGTCATTTTGATAAAATTTTAACCAGAGACAACATTAACAGTACGGAGGTAAAAAACATGAGATGTAAAAGAATTCTCGCAGCTGCCGTTTCAGTAGTTATGGCAGCAGGTCAGTTCTCAGTAGGCGCTTTCGCTGATGATTCAGACGAAAACAGCAATGCCGCAGCATATTCTGCTGACGACGAGACCACAATGGAACAGGACGTCATTCTACTGAATGCCGAACCTAATACCTACAGCGCAGGCGATGTAAACGGCGACGGTAAAATAAATGTCACCGACATCATAAAAATAGCTGCTCATATCAAATCCACCAAGTTACTTAGCGGTAAAGGTCTTGCGGCTGCTGATGTCAACGGCGATAATGTCGTAAATGTTACCGACATCACCATGATAGCCGCTCACATCAAGGGCAAAAGGGACATATCGGTATACAACGAACTGCCCATAGTGAAGAATCCCCGCGAGAAGCAGACAGATGTGACACTCATCGAATTCAACGTTGATAAAAATACAAAGACAGTATCCTGGAACGCTGCTGCCGATATGAAGAGCTACACCGTCGAATTCACAAACGGTGACAAGACAAAGACTACCAATACAAGCAGCACCAGCGCAAGCATTCCTTATGATATGTTCAAGGACGGCAAGCTGACTGTCACCATCACCCCAGCAAGACAGGTAAAGACCGAGGACGGCACACGTACCTACGATTACGGCGATACCATAGGATATCTGCTGAAGATCAAGCCCGGAAAGATAAGCGGCAATATCACCGTTACCGATGATAACGGCAAAGCCAAGATCGACTGGAAGGCAGCTGATTTTGCAGCAGGCTACCACGTTTATGATATAACCAATACCGCCACCGACGGCAAGCCCAAGCTTATCGCTGATACCGATACCGATCAGCTTATCACTGACTTCCCCACCAGCGGCACAGTAAAGCTGCTTATCGTTCCTTTCAACTCTGTGGGCGAAGCTGAGGGCGCAAATGCCGAGATGACAAAGGGTTCTACCAAGACCGACCCCGTAGCAGACCTCGCTGCACCAACATTCAGCAGCTATTACTACAACAGCGACACCACAACTGCCACACTCATGTGGAACGCAGTTTCAGGCGCCGAGGGCTATGAAGCTTCTATTCAGATAGACGGAAAATGGGTAGCTTACGATGCAAAAGCATACAGAAACTACAAGTTCACAAACCTCGCACAGGGCACTGGCTTTAAAACAAGAGTACGTGCTTACAAGACCGTAAACGGTCAGAAGGCTTACGGCAAGTATTCAACAACAGTTACCATAATTACCGATGCTTATGTAAAGTGCGTAACTGCAACCCCAATATATGCAAGCCAAAGCACTGGAAGCACAAAGCTTGGAAACCTGTCAGTCGGCGACACAGTTCTCCAGACCGACCTCCCAACTAACGGCTGGACAAAGATTTTCCTGCCCAACTCAAACGGCACTCAGGTTGGTTATGTTCCAACTTCCTGCCTGTCTTCAAACACAAACACCGATCCCGTTGCAGACCTCGCTGCTCCAACATTCAGCAGCTATTACTACAACAGCGATACAACAACCGCTACACTCATGTGGAACGCAGTTTCGGGTGCTGAGGGCTACGAAGCATCCATCCAGATTGATGGCAAGTGGAAAGCATATGATGCAAAAACAGCCAGAAACTACAAATTCACAGGTCTTGCACAGGGTACAGGCTTCAAGACCAGAGTTCGTGCATACAAGACCGTAAACGGTCAGAAAGCATACGGCAAGTATTCAACAACAGTTACTGTAATTACCGACGCATACGTAAAGTGCGTAACCGCTACACCTATTTATGCAAGCCAAAGCACAGGCAGCACAAAGCTTGGCAACCTGTCCGTAGGCGATACAGTTCTCCAGACAGACCTGCCTACTAACGGCTGGACAAAGATCTTCCTGCCAAACTCAAATGGCACTCAGGTCGGTTATGTTCCTACTTCCTGCCTGTCTTCAAATACAAACACCGACCCCGTAGCAGACCTCGCTGCACCAACATTCAGCAGCTATTACTACAACAGTGATACTACCACTGCCACCCTCATGTGGAATGCAGTTTCAGGCGCTGAGGGCTACGAAGCTTCTATTCAGATAGATGGCAAATGGGTAGCTTACGATGCAAAAGCATACAGAAACTACAAGTTCACAAACCTCGCACAGGGCACAGGTTTCAAGACAAGAGTACGTGCATACAAGACCGTCAACGGTCAGAAGGCTTACGGCAAATACTCCACCACTGTAACTGTTATCACAGATGCTTATGTTAAGTGTGTAACAGCTACCCCGATTTATGCAAGCCAAAGCACAGGCAGCACAAAGCTTGGCAACCTGTCAGTCGGCGACACAGTTCTCCAGACCGACCTCCCAACTAACGGCTGGACAAAGATTTTCCTGCCCAACTCAAACGGCACTCAGGTTGGTTATGTTCCAACTTCCTGCCTGTCCTCAAACACCAACACCGATCCCGTAGCAGACCTTGCTGCACCTACATTCAGCAGCTATTACTACAACAGCGACACCACAACTGCAACACTTATGTGGAATGCAGTTTCGGGCGCTGAGGGTTACGAAGCTTCTATCCAGATTGATGGCAAATGGGTAGCTTACGATGCAAAAGCATACAGAAACTACAAGTTCACAAACCTTGCACAGGGCACAGGTTTCAAGACCAGAGTACGCGCTTACAAGACTGTAAATGGTCAGAAAGCATACGGCAAGTACTCCACAACCGTAACTGTTATCACAGATGCTTATGTTAAGTGCGTAACTGCTACACCTATCTACGCTAGTCAAAGCAACACAAGCACAAAGCTTGGTAACCTGTCCGTAGGCGACACCGTTCTCCAGACAGATCTGCCTACTAACGGCTGGACTAAGATCTTCCTGCCTAATTCCAACGGCACTCAGGTCGGATATGTTCCTACTTCCTGCCTGTCTTCAAACACCAACACCGATCCAGTCGCTGATCTCGCTGCTCCAACATTCAGCAGCTATTTCTACAACAGCGACACCACAACTGCAACACTCATGTGGAATGCAGTTTCAGGCGCTGAGGGTTACGAAGCTTCTATCCAGATAGACGGCAAGTGGGTAGCTTACAATACTACTAATAAAAGCTATAAGTTCACAAACCTCGCATCTGGCACAGGTTTCAAGACCAGAGTACGCGCTTACAAGACCGTCAACGGTCAGAAAGCATACGGCAAATACTCCACCACTGTAACTGTTATCACAGATGCATATGTAAAGTGCGTAACAGCTACACCCATCTATGCAAGCCAAAGCACAGGCAGCACAAAGCTTGGCAATCTGTCAGTTGGTGACACAGTTCTCCAGACAGATCTGCCTACTAACGGCTGGACTAAGATCTTCCTGCCTAATTCCAACGGCACTCAGGTTGGTTATGTTCCTACTTCCTGCCTGTCTTCAAACACAAACACCGACCCAGTAGCAGACCTTGCTGCACCAACATTCAGCAGCTATTACTACAACAGCGACACTACAACAGCCACCCTCATGTGGAACGCAGTTTCGGGTGCTGAGGGCTACGAAGCATCTATTCAGATAGACGGCAAATGGGTGGCTTACAACACAACAAACAAATCCTACAAGTTCACAAACCTTGCACAGGGCACAGGTTTCAAGACCAGAGTTCGTGCTTACAAGACCGTAAACGGTCAGAAAGCATACGGCAAGTATTCCACCACTGTAACTGTTATCACCGACGCTTATGTTAAGTGCGTAACAGCTACACCCATCTATGCAAGCCAAAGCACAGGCAGCACAAAGCTTGGCAACCTGTCCGTAGGTGACACAGTTCTCCAGACAGACCTGCCTACTAACGGCTGGACTAAGATATTCCTGCCCAACTCAAACGGCACTCAGGTCGGCTATGTTCCTACTTCATGCCTAAACACAAACGGCAACACCAACACCGACCCTGTTGCTGACCTCGCTGCACCAACATTCAGCAGCTATTACTACAACAGTGATACCACCACTGCAACACTCATGTGGAATGCAGTTTCAGGTGCTGAGGGCTACGAAGCTTCTATCCAGATTGACGGCAAATTGAAAGCATATGATGCAAAAACCGCCAGAAACTACAAATTCACAGGTCTTGCTTCCAGAACAGGCTTCAAGACCAGAGTTCGTGCATACAAGACCGTCAACGGTCAAAAAGCTTACAGCAATTATTCCACAGTAGTTACCGTAATAACCGATGGCTACGTAAAGTGCGTGACCGCTACACCTATCTATGCAAGCGCAAACTCCGGAAGTTCAAAGATCGGCAACCTTTCCAAAGGTGACATAGTTCTTCAGACAGACCTGCCCTCTAACGGCTGGACTAAGATATTCCTGCCCAACTCAAACGGCACAAAGGCAGGCTATATCCCCACTTCAAGCGTCAAGAACTACTCCAACAGCGCAATGACAGTCATCAGCCAGGACGGCTACCTCGGCGGAAGCCCCGCAGTTCTCGGCTGTGAGGAAACTGCACTCGCATCGGTGCTGAACTACCAATTCGGCATAAATGTCAGTAAAAACACGCTGATAGACTACTATATGCCTGAACAGGCATTCTCGAACGGCACTATCAATGTAGACCCTAATTACTGCTTCTGGGGTTCACCTTACCATATGGAAGGCAGCGTTGGCTACGGCTGCTATGCCCCCCTCGTGGCACAGTCGGCACACCAGTACCTGAAATACATCGGTGTCCGCAATAACTACAATATCGCCCTTTATACCGATTATTACACAGGCAATAACGTAAACAACCTGAAATTTGACCCTTCCAAACTCGACCTCGGCAATACCACCGTCAGCGGCGGACTTGACCTCGATGGTCTGAAAGCCGAGATAGACAAGGGCAAAAACCCCATAGTATGGTACTCCGAGATAGAACCATACGCTGTATGCACCCAGACCCTCACCGCAGGTCAGACCTACACCAACCCGGGTTCGGGCACATATAACTTCACATGGTACGGCAGACAGCACACCGTCGTTCTCACAGGCTACGATGATGCCAACAACTGCTTTATCATCGGCAATGTTGAAAACTTCAACACTTCAAGCTACTATGGCGTTTCACAAACTATTTCCTATGACTTCTTCATGAGTTCATACACAACTCTCGGCAGACAGTCCGTAGTTATAACAAAGAAATAAGCATTAAAAAAGACACTTCCGATACATTTTCGGAAGTGTCTTTTTCGTTGTTATTTCGGTACCGACATGAATACCCTGAACCCCTTTTCCGAGGCTGTATAATTTATCGTCCCGCCGATGCTTGCCGCACGTTCACGCATATTCTCAAGACCGATACCCGTCTGCCCTATCTCCGAACAGCTTCCGTTGTCCTCAATGGCAAGCCGATAGAATGCAGGGTGTTCCTGCACCGATACATTTATCCTGTCACCAGCTGAATGTTTCACCGCATTTGAAAGGCTTTCCTTCACAATCCCCAGTATACACAGCTTGATATTCCCCGCCGCTTTTTCCGACATATCATAGTCCAGCTTCACCGTGAACCTGCCGTCCACCGCGGATATAGCTTCCTCAATGCCCCGCCGCAGGTCGATAGAATCATCGTGCAGGTCATGAACGCTCTGACGTATGCTGGTCATCGCATTGTCAAGGGTCGTTTTCAGACTTTCCAGCGGTTCTTTCAGCTGTTCGTCCTTGTTGATTATCATCAGCGCCCCAGCCTGTAAAAGCGACCTCGTAAGCATATGCCCCACATTATCGTGGATCTCGCGGGCAATGCGGTTTCTCTCTTTCAGTGTCGCGATATGTATCTCACTGTCCTGCGCACGTGCAATGGCTTCATTAGTGCTTCTCAGCTGTAAATTCTTCTCGGTGACTTCGTCCCTCAGCGACCTCAGCGTATCTACCGTTTCTTCAAGTTTCGATACCCGCAGATATATCATCACAGTGACAGCACAGCAAGCCGCCGAGACTGCCGCCTGTGAAGCATCAGGCTCGCCCATAAAATAGACCAGTCCGCAAAGCATCAGCTGCCATTTGCCCTCCCAGAGAGCGTCATACAGCAGCAGCGGCAGCATACAAATCATCGGCGGAAGTACCCCGCAAAGCGCCGCACACAAAGCAAGAAGAACCGCCGTTATCTTTCGCCCGGGGAATATCTGCGCAAGGGCTGAAACACTCAAAGCAGGCAACAAAGCCGCCACCTCACCCACAGACGAACCGCCATGTAAGAAACCCGTGAAACATATAAGCACTATCGCCAGCTTTTCGTAAAGCCTTTTCACCGCATCACCTCCCCGACTGCATTTTTGCGACCATAATAATTCTACACGATTTTCAGAGGGATGTCAAGGTGACAAGGCAGTACTGATATAAGAATGCCAAGGAAACAAAGCGCGCGGTCAAGCCTCGCGCAAGCAGGCTTGCGGGAGTTTGAGGGCAGAGCCCTCAATCACCAAGGCGTATACCAAAATGTTCGACAAGCTACCAAAGCGAACAAACTTATACCCAAAATGCGCGGGCAATACCAAAACATACGAGCGTGTACAAACCCATAACACACGCACAAACTAACTGCGTAAATATTGCCCGCGCATGAAATCGGACAGCGAAGCGAATCCGATTTCTCGACCCGAGGAACAAGGGACGAAACCACGCAGTACGTCCAACCAAAACTCGAACCTTTGAACAACGCACTTCTTGATAAACCTGTTCTTATCAAATGGAGTATGGCGGACAAGGTCGCCCCTCTCTTCGTTCGGGTCGAGCCGTCAAAAACGCTGTCGCTGTTTGACGGCGTGCGCAGCAATAAATTTACGGACAAAGATAGAGCGTAGACGTTTGATTGTCCACGCTCTGAAATTTTGTTATTGCTGCGCCTTTTGGGTCGGAAGATAGTCTGCTATTGCTTTTATTGTGTTCACGTCGCTTTCGCACCTTGACCGAGAGGCTCTGCCTCTCGTGCTCTCCGCAAGCCTTTCGCGAAAGGCTTGATCCAAAGCTCTCTTCCTTGGCATATCCCCCACATATCGCGAGAAATCCTCGAAGCAGCGCAGAGAAGTTCCCATCGGACTTGCAGCCCACCCTCAACGCTGCAAGCCCGTACTTGTGCGTTTCGGTTCGGGAACTCCTCTGCCCTGCTTCAACTAAAATATCAGCAGGGCATCGCGCTATGCGATGTCGGGGAGCAGTTCTCTGTCCTTGAAAAACAGCGAGATGCACCATACCGCGGATATTGCCACCAGTGTGTAGATCACCCTCGATAAAAATGCAGCCTGTCCGCCAAAGATGAAAGCCACCAGGTCAAATTCAAATATCCCCAGCAGTCCCCAGTTTATTCCGCCGATTATCAGCAGCGCAAGTGCTATCCTGTCCAGCATTCGTACCATTCCTTTCTTTCGGCTGATCCCGCCCGACCTGCATATTTCCGCGTAAAAACGCCGTATCCTAGCTATAATGCAGTTTCAGAGCAGCTCGTTTGCCGTTGCTGTTTCTATTATGAACAATTCATCAAGAAATATGCACTAATTCAAGAGCAATTTTTGGTAGGTCAGAAATAGTTTAGATATCATTTCGCAACAATAATATAAATATATGAAACATGACTATTTTCCGCATTTGTTAACAAAACTAAAGAATTTAAGGCATTTTTATGGTACAGGATAATTCTATGTAGCATATACCTACGCTAAAAAATTAAAATTGTGCAAGTTGCCGAATTTTGCGAATTTCCGAAAAAAACTTCCAATACCCCTTGACTTTTGAGGGAAAAGCGATTATAATATAGATGGTGTTAAGGAAATCGAATAATCAGATTGATTTAACATCCGTTTTGTTGTCTCCTTTCTTTTGTTCTACACATAGTTTTTTTGTTTTATTTTCCGCAGGTCACCGTTGACCTGCTATTTTTTTGCCCATTTTTCAAAACCCGCGTTTTTGCTTGCATTAACCCGCGTTCTGTGATATACTATTATATAGAAACGGAAAAAATCCACGCGCAAAAGAAATGAGGACTGCACATGAGGATAATAGTCACCGATGACGACAAGCTTGTGGCATTGTCGCTGAAAACTATACTTGAAAGCACAGGGCGCATAACCGTTGAAGCTATGGCTTCATGCGGCGAAGAAGCTGTCCGCCTGTACGACGAACTTTCCCCCGATGTCATGCTGATGGATATCCGCATGGAGGGCATGACAGGGCTTGAAGCAGGCGAGAAGATACTCGCAGCCCACCCCGATGCAAAACTTCTCTATCTGACGACTTTCAACGATGATGAATACATAGTCAAAGCCCTCAGCATGGGCGCAAAGGGCTATATGCTCAAACAGGATTTCGAGGGCATAGCCGCTGCGCTTGAAGCCGTCGCAGGGGGTCAAAGCGTTTTCGGTGAAAAAATAGTCAGCCGACTTCCCGAGCTTATGTCCCGCAAGGAAGAATTCGACTTTGCGGCTCACGGCATCAGCGACAAGGAGCGGGAGATAATGGAAGCGGTGGCTTCGGGGCTCAGCAACAAGGAGATAGCAGCAGAGCTGTTCTTAGGCGAGGGCACTGTGAGGAACTATATCAGCAATCTGCTGGACAAATTACAGCTGCGCGACCGCACACAGCTGGCGGTGTACTATTATACAGAGGTGAAAAAATGAACATTCAGATCTTCGGCAAAGCAAAAAGCTTTGATACCAAAAAAGCAGAGCGCTACTTTAAGGAGCGCGGCATAAAATTCCAGTCCATCGACCTTGTCAGCAAGGGCATGAGCAAAGGCGAGTTCGATTCGGTGCTGAAAGCAGTGGGCGATATCGAAAAACTCATCGACCCGAAAGCAAAGGGCGAAACTGCTGACCTGCTTAAATATCTGGGCAGTACCGAGGAAAAGCGGGAAAAACTTCTTGAAGAACCCACACTTATAGCCGCACCTGTCGTCCGCAACGGCAGACAAGCAACCGTCGGCTATTGCCCCGATGTCTGGAAAAACTGGGAGTGACCTGACTAAAAACACTCGGAGGACAGCACATCAGCCGTCCTCCGTTATTTTATGCCCCGCTTTTCCGACTTATTATCTGCCTTATCAGACAGTTTTTAAGTAAGTATTAAAATTTGAAAAAACATTTTTATCTTAAACGTTATCTTCAAATTTAAGCTGTTGATTTTCTGTCGGAAATATGGTATAATATCTGCACAAACCACCATGAGTCCGAAGTTTTCCAAGGAGGGATAATATGGCGACTTATGATTATACGCCACACGGTGTATGTGCCAGAAAAATAACCTTTGATATCGTTGACGGAAAGCTGCACGATGTTGGTTTCGTAGGCGGATGCAATGGCAATCTGAAAGCCATAGGCGTGCTGCTGGAGGGCAAAGACCCTAAGGAAGCCGTTAGTCTGCTGAAAGGCAACGATTGCAGCGGAAGAGGCACTTCCTGTGCCGACCAGCTTGCCATAGCAGTAGAAAAAGCTCTGGCAGAAAATCCCTGACTCCCCTGCGCTTTTTTTCATAAGCGCCGCTAGGGAGATTCCCGTTATCACAGATGATCTCATCGGATCACGGGAACAAAAATGATGCATCATGCATTTATAACAATCGCAAAACACCTCCGAACTTCTTGGTTCGGAGGTGTTTTTGATGATCGTATATTTTGTCAGCCTCGGAGGGCTGCTCGATTGTTTACTCTGCCAGCAGCTTTTCAGCACTTGCAAGCTTAACACATACGGTGAAGAGTTTTGCAGCTATCTTCAGTTCCTCAACAGGGGGATATGTGGGAGCAACACGAATATTCTTGTCATCGGGATCCTTGCCGTAGGGGAAAGTAGCACCTGCACCTGTCAGAACAACGCCAGCCTCCTTGCAGAGAGAAACTATGCGCTTTGCAGTACCGTTCATAGCGTTGAAGCTTACGAAATAACCACCGTTGGGCTTAGTCCACTCAGCAACGCCAAGATCGCCCAGTTCCTTGTCGAGAGTATCCAGAACGACCTCAAAACGGGGAGCTATAAGTGCCTTGTGCTTCTTCATGTGCTCTTTCAGTCCCTCAAAATCGCCGAAGAACTTAACGTGTCTCAGCTGATTGATCTTGTCGTGACCGATAGTCTGAACAGTCATCAGAGAGAGGATATACTTGATATTAGCTTCACTTGCGCCCATAACTGCAACGCCCGCGCCCGCATAGCTGATCTTGGAAGTAGATGCGAACATAACAACTCTGTCAGGGTTGCCCGCAGCCTTGCACTCATCAAGAATGTTCAGCAGCTTGTCGGGAGTATCCGTCAGGTGGTGAACGCAGTAAGCGTTATCCCAGAAGATACGGAAGTCAGAAGCCTTGGGCTTGAGAGCAGCAAATCTCTTAACAGTTTCATCGCTGTAAGTAACACCTGTGGGGTTAGCGTACATAGGAACGCACCAGATACCCTTGATGCTGTCGTCCTCAGCAACCAGCTTTTCGATCATATCCATATCGGGACCATTTTCATCGGTAGGGATATTGATCATCTCGATACCGAACTTCTGGCAGATAAGGAAATGTCTGTCATAACCGGGAACGGGGCAGAGCCACTTGATCTTACCCTGATCTCTCCAGGGCTTGGACTCCTCATCAACACCGAAAAGGAGATACTTAGCGATAGTATCATACATTATATTAAGGCTGGAGTTACCGAATACGATAAGCTCCTTCTCACTTACACCCAGCATAGGCGCAAAGAGCTTTTTAGCAGCAGGGATACCGTCAAGACCGCCGTAGTTCCTGCAATCAACGCCGTTATCATCAAAGCAGTCGCTGCTCTTTGAAACGCAGGTCAGCAGACCTTCTGTAAGGTCGAGCTGCTCAGCGGCAGGCTTACCTCTAGCCATATTCAGTGCAAGACCCTGAGCCTTATAGCCGTCATACTCCTCCTGCACCTTATTTTTGAACTCCAGAAGCTGTTCACGGGACATCTCTGTTAACTTCATATTCTTGTACCCTCCGAAATAATAAGCTAAAATACTGTCTTAATCCGACTATTGTATTGTACTCCATTTTTTACGATTTTGCAAGTGAAAAAGACTCATCCTGCAAAAAATCTCCATTTTACACTAACCGAAGCCGACCTCTACCCCGAATATAGGCGAATTAGATAATCTAATTGCAAAAGTTTATGAAATATCTTTTAAGCGTTTGCCCAGAAGCGCTGACGCTCAATGAATAATGAATAGTGAATAATGAAAAATGGATAATTGTGGTATCGCCTTCGGCGATGTATTATTTTTTGCTGATTTGGGAGTGCTTTTCTCTGCTGATTATTTCTGTTTCAGGTCTTGAAAATTCGGGAATTTTGTGATATAATAACAGTGTATAAACAAAACAAATAAAGTCCCCTTTCGGGACAATACACAAAAGGACAAGGAGGCAGCAGCATGAGTCTTTTAGTTCCTATGATAACCAGAGGCGCTTTAGGCAGAAACGACCTCTTGAACAACTATGGCACAACAAACTTTGTTCAGCCGCCGATAAACGATCTCACAGGTCTGATGAACCGCGGTGCCATGATGGGCGGAATGTCGGGTATGGGTGCTATGGGCGGTGGCATCGTAAACCCAAGCTCTGTCGGAGGATTTGTCACAGGTGCAGCTGTGGGTGCGGTGGCTATGAGTGCTATGCAAAACGGCGGTTTCAACGGTGCAAACAGCATCGACCACCCCAATGGTGGTATGAACCGTAATATGAATCAGCCCCAGAATGGCTATCAGAACAACGGCTACAACAATCAGCCACAGAATGGTTACCAGAACAACGGCTACAACAATCAGCCTCAGAATGGCTACCAGAACAACGGTTATAATAATCAGCCACAGAACGGTTACCAGAACAACGGCTACAATAATCAGCCGCAGAACGGTTACCAGAACAACGGCTACAATAATCAGCCGCAGAACGGCTACCAGAACAACGGCTATAATAATCAGCCCGCAGGCGACTCTCTTGATGCGCTGTTCGCACAGCCGCAGCAGCCGGTGAGAAATCAGCCGCCCCAGCAGAATCAGCAAAATCCACAACAGAACGCATGGGAACCTGTGAGAAATACACCAAGGGCAGGACAGACCAATTTCGGCGTTCAGCAGCCTGTCAACAATGCACCTGCAAGCTATGCTTCAAATCCCGCAAACAGCCGCCCGAACATCAAGCGCAACCGCGTTGAACCTACGGGTGACAGGCTTGCAAAGGGACAGAAGTACTCCATCAAAGACAGAGACGGAAGACCCGTGGAACAGCTTAAAATATGCCTTGGCTGGGACGTCAAGGACGGCAGGGTTGAACTGGACGCTTCGGCTTTCATGCTTTGCGATAACGGAAAAGTTCCCGGGGACGAATGGTTCATCTTCTACGGTCAACCCGACAGCCCCGACAACGGTCTTCACTACAAGATATTCAAGGACGATCCCAATTCACCCGACGATGCAGCTATCATCATGGATCTCTCCCGCGTAGATGCTAGGGTGACGAAGATAGCGCTGGCAGTAACTATTTACGAGGCTGCGGTACATTCGCTGAATTTCGGCATGGTGCAGAACCTCTATGCACGTATACTTGACAGCCGCACCAACCGCGAGATAGCATCATTCAAAATGGAGGATTGCTATTCATCGGTCACGGCGATGGTACTGGGCGAGCTTTACCGCTACAAAGGCGAATGGAAATTCAATGCGGTAGGCGCGGGTAAAAATCTTGATCTGGCGGCGTTCTGCGGAATGTACGGCGTTGCGCTCGAATAGTCGAAAAGGAGAATACATCATGGTAATGTTTGAAACAGTCAACGAACTTTGTCTGAAAATAACCTGCCGCGGCGGCGGTGATTTTATATACACAAAAGCAGGCGCTTTTATCGGCGGCGAATGCGTGGGTCCCAAGAACTACACATTCACAAAAGTAATGCTGGGACCTCAGGAAGGCTTCGGTCATGCGCTGCTTGGTCAGATAACACGTAGGATAACAGGCGAAAATCTGCCCCTGATGAAGGTTGAATTTCAGGGCGACAGCGTTACATATTACGCCAACGACCAGCAGCACGTGGTAGTTTACAAGCTTGAACCCAACGAGACTATCTCCATCGAAAGCGAGAATATCCTTGCTTTCTCCCGCGAGTGCAAGTACGGCGTGCGTTTTCTGGGACAGGGCGTTATCTCTCAGAAAGGTCTTGCGACTTCAACGCTGACAGGTCAGGGCAACGATTCATACGTGGCTATACTGGTTGACGGCAACCCGCTGGTACTCAGCAATATACAGTCGGGTGCGACCCTTGAAGCCGACCCCGATGCGACAGTATGCTGGATAGGTGCAGACCCCACTTTGAGGACAGATATCTCTTGGAGAAACTTCATCGGTCAGAGTTCAGGCGAATCCTATATGTTTGAATGGCCGCCCCAGGCACCCGCAACGGTCATCATACAGCCCGAAGAACGTACATCGGGCGTAGATGTATCCATGGACGGCAGGGCATCAGGCTCTCGTCCTTCTGCACAGAGAAGATTGTACTGATATCATAGTTTGAATAAAAGTGAGGTTTCTCAAATGAAAGGTTTAGTAAAGCTGAAAAGCGATCCTAAAAGATCTAAAGTAATTTTTGGAGCAATGTTTTTATTCTTCATATCTTACCTATCCTTCTGTAATGGTGAGCATATCGGAAGATTTATTTATACCGCCCTTCACTGATAAGACCTTGATGCTTTTAGGCAAGATAGTCGTGGTCGGTATATAGGCAGAAATTCAGCCCCCGAGCTTTTAAAAGTTCGGGGGCATTTTAAATGACCTAGCTTTCGATAACATTGATAACAAAAAGAACCACCCTTGCGGGTGGCTCTCTTTTTATCAGATCAGAAATTACTGATCATCGTCCTTCTTTTTGCGTCTGATAGCCAGGAAGCACAGACCAACTGCTGCTGCGAATTCTGCTGCATTTATCAGAACTCTTGCACCTGTGTTGGGGTTATCTGTGTTAGTATTGGTGGATGTAGAAGTAGCAGTTGAAGAGCTGCTGGAATCTGCCGTACTGCTGCTAGAGGAATCAGCGCTGCTGGAAGACTCGCTGCTTGACGAATCGCTGCTGCTGTCTTCCTCAGAGGAAGAATCGCCCTGAGATTCATCTTCGGAGCTGTCCTCGGGACCTTCAACTTCAGGCTTGGAGCTGTCGTCGTCGGTCTCAGGCTTGGAGCTGCTGTCATCAACAGTCTTCTTAGCATCATTAACGGTGATGGTGTTGGAACCTACGTCAACGCTGAAGAAGCCTTCGCCGCTGTCAGCATCGGTGTTATTCTCAACAACCTTTACCTTGCCGTCCTTTACCTCAAAGGTCAGGCTGCTTTCGATAACTTCGTACTCGTTACCCTCTGCATCGGTGATGTTATCGCCTGTTTCGGTAAGAGTGTAAGTACCGTTTGCAAGTTCGATCTCAAGCTTCTTGCCGTCAACACCC
This sequence comes from Ruminococcus sp., assembly GCF_024692365.1. Classification (GTDB taxonomy): domain Bacteria; phylum Bacillota; class Clostridia; order Oscillospirales; family Ruminococcaceae; genus Hominimerdicola. The sequence continues at coordinate 30,839 of NZ_JAILMR010000055.1, forward strand.
GATGTCCAGGGAGTACCTGTTACGATGTTGCCGTCAGAATCCTTGATAGTCAGAACTGCGCCAGCTATCTCGGCTGCGCCTGTGATATCAGTCTTGGTGATAGTTACCTTGGCAGTAGTGATCCTCATAGCATCGCTGACGGTGATGATGTTGTTCTCGCTGTCAACGCTGTAGAAGCCGTCCTTGCTGTTATTTTCGGTGTCGTTGGAAACTACTGTTACCTTGCCTTCCTCAACCTTGAAGGTCAGGCTGCTGTCGATAACTTCATACTCGTTGCCGTTCTCGTCAACGATCTTGTTGTTGCCCTCGGTCTCGGTGAGAGTATATGTACCGTTCTCCAGTTCAAGTTCAAGCTTCTCGCCGTCGATACCTGATGTCCAAGGTGTGCCTGTTACGATGTTGTCATCGGAATCAGTAACTGTCAGAACTGCACCTGTTATCTCAGCTTCGCCTGTGATATCGGTCTTTGTGATAGTTACCTTGGTAGTGGTGATAGCGCTCTTCTTTGCGTCGTTAACAGTGATAGTGTTGTTATCAACATTGAAGAAGCCCTCGCCGTTATCCTTGCTTGTTTCGTTGGTAACTTCGGTTACCTTGCCATTCTCAACCTTGAATGTGAGAGTGCTGTCAATAACGTCATACTCGTTGCCGTTTTCATCAACGATGTTGTCGCCTGTTTCGGTCAGAGTGTATGTACCGTTTTTCAGTTCCAGTTCAAGAACCTTGCCGTCCTTGCCTGATGTCCAAGGTGTACCAGTAACGGTCTTGCCTGTGGAATCCTTGATAGTAAGTACAGCGCCGGTGATCTCGGCTGTGCCTGCGATGTCGGTCTTGGTGATGGTCACCTTGGTGGTCTTCTGTGCATCGTTAACAGTAATTGTGTTGGAAGTGCTGTCAACATCATAGAAGCCTTCACCGCTGTTCTTGCTTGTATCGTTCTTAACTGATGTTACCTTGCCGTCCTTTACCTCGAAGGTAAGAGTGCTGTCGATAACGTCGTACTCATTGCCGTTTTCATCGACGATGTTGTCGCCTGTCTCGGTCAGAGTATATGTACCATTCTTAAGTTCAAGTTCAAGAACCTTGCCGTCCTTGCCTGATGTCCAAGGTGTACCAGTAACGGTCTTGCCTGTGGAATCCTTAACAGTCAGAACTGCACCAGTGATCTCGGCAGTACCAGCTATGTCGGTCTTTGTGATTGTAACCTTGGTGGTCTTCTGTGCATCGTTAACAGTGATTGTGTTGGAAGTGCTGTCAACATCATAGAAGCCTTCACCGCTGTTCTTGTTGGTTGAATTCTTAACTGATGTTACCTTGCCGTTCTCTACCTTGAAGGTCAGTGTGCTGTCGATAACGTCGTACTCGTTGCCGTTTTCATCAACGATGTTGTCGCCTGTTTCGGTCAGTGTGTAAGTACCATTCTTAAGTTCCAGTTCAAGAACCTTGCCGTCTTTACCTGATGTCCAAGGTGTACCTGTTACGGTCTTGCCTGTGGAATCCTTGATTGTCAGGACTGCACCTGTGATTTCAGCAGTACCTGCGATATCGGTCTTGGTGATGGTCACCTTGGTGGTCTTCTGTGCATCGTTAACAGTA
>NZ_JAILMR010000066.1 GCF_024692365.1 Ruminococcus sp.
AGCCATAGCTAACTCCTTTCAGAATCACTTAGTCTCTTTGTGAAGAGTGTGCTTCTTGCAGAACTTGCAGTACTTATTCATCTCAAGTCTGTCAGGGTCATTCTTCTTGTTCTTCTTGGTGTTGTAGTTTCTCTGCTTGCACTCTGTGCACGCGAGTGTGATCTTAACTCTCATTTCGGCACCTCCTGACGAAATTTATACCCCTCAAAGAACGGTTGGGGTACGTCTTTGCCTCCCTCATGCGCATCCAAGCGCAAATACCGCACCTTACGGTATTCTGAGGTAACTTATGATTTTCTGCTTACCGAATTTTTTACGGCGCAAAAAAATAGACCTCATAAAGAGGTACAAACATTATAACATATATAAAGGGTGTTGTCAAGTACTGCACAAAATATTATGTAAAAAAATTGTAAATTCTAATTTGTGGTATTAATAGCATCTTCGATTTTCCGCGGTTTTACGCGCCGCTGAATTATTTTGTAAAGTTTTTTATGATTGTCATTTAACTATCACATTTGCGGGTATAATGGATATTGTCAGATGAAATATAATGTATCCACTTGATACATTATACAACGAGCCGAGCAGTTTGTCAAGGAGGGCGTTTGATTGAACGGATATAACGGCGGCGGATTTCCGCCTTATAATGATAATAAGACACCCTCGGTACAGCAGCCCTATGTGAACCGCGAAAGCTACGGCGATCCGCAGAATTACGTTCCGCAGAGTATGACGCACGAGTATTCTTACGAGCCGCCCGTGAAGAAAAGCATGGCTGGCAAAAAAGTGCTCACTGCGTTTGCGGCAACGCTGGGTGTGGCGGCGATAGCTGTGACTTCAATAGTGGGTTACAGGATCGTTACTGACAGGGACGGCGTTTTCCCTGCGAACAGAAATGACGCAGTCGGCAAAGAAGTTGCTGACACTGAGCATATCGATCCATCGGCAGCGGCTTCCATCAACAGGAGCAATCTGCCTACGCTGGAACAGCTGGCGGCACCCGAGGACGCTATGAAGATACCCGACATCATCAGCAAGATGACACCATCTGTGGTGGGCATAAGCTGCATCACGGAGATGGGCATAGCTACGGGTTCGGGCATAATACTCAGTGAGGACGGATACATCATCACGAATGCTCACGTAATAAAGGACGCGCAATCCATATCGGTAGTGCTTCCGACTTATTACGGTGAAGGTGATGAGAATCAGGACGACCTGACTTATACCGCGGTCAATGTGGGCAAGGATACACAGACCGACCTGGCTGTATTAAAAATTGAAAAGAGCGGTCTTGTTAAGGCTGAGATAGGAAAATCTGCCGATGTACAGGTAGGGGAGCTCGCGATAGTAATAGGTAATCCTCTGGGACTTGACCTGGCGAACACTGCTACTTCGGGAATAATCTCCGCTAAGGACAGGACGATAACAGTTGAAGATATAACGATGAAAGTTTTCCAGACAGACGCTTCGATAAACGGAGGAAACTCGGGCGGTGCGCTGATAAATGCTTACGGGCAGGTAGTCGGCATAACCTCGGCTAAGGTGGCATCGGCTGATGTCGAAGGTCTGGGATTCGCGATACCGATAGATGATGCACTGCCAATAGTCAGCGACCTTATGAGTTACGGCTATGTTACGGGCAGACCGAGTCTTGGCATCACAGGTGCAGACGTTAAGGCTGCTTACTCGACTTACTACGGCATACCCCAGGGATTCCTGGTAAAGACCGTAACAGCAGGTAGCGGTGCTGCGGCTGCGGGATTGCAGGAGAACGATATAATCGTTGCGATAGATGATACTATCATAAACGGCATCGTTCAGCTGAATGATGTTAAAAACAAGCACAAGCCCGGTGACACGGTGACTTTGACAGTCTACCGCAGTAACCGAAAGATAGATATAGATGTTGTACTCGACGAAGCCAGAGGCGAAGAAGCTTCTACACAGCAGAACACCCAGAAGCAGGAGGACTACTACGACCGATACAACGGCTATGATGATTACTACTACGACCCTTTCAGTTTTTTCGGAGGGTTCTGACAAAGCATTCTTCTAATCATTTTTTCATATTCTTTACTTCCGGGAAAGAGCTGTACGAAAGTACGGCTCTTTTTCTTGTATTAAGACACAAAAAAGGACAGCCGAATGCTCGGCTGTCCTTTTGGGTTTATGATATATGAAAGGGTCATGTAGGTATCTCAAACCAGAATGTTGTGCCCTTGCCCTCTTCGGAACGAACGCCGAAGGGGAAATCGTGGCATTTCAGTATCTCCTTGCATATCGCAAGTCCGAGCCCTGTGCCCACCACATCGCGCTTGACTTTGGCATCGCGGTAGTATCTGTCAAACACTTTTGGCAGAAGTTCTTTCGCTATGCCCTTGCCGTTATCGGAAACTTCGATGCGGACAGATTTTTCGGAATTTATCTGCTTGATACGAATGACCTTATGGTCGCCCGTATAGTTGATTGCGTTGTTTATGAAGTTGTAGATGACCTGATCGAGTTTATCGGGATCGGCATCGATCTGCCTGTCCTCGTCGGGTTCGTACTTCATATCGTAGCCGTTCTGTTCTATGACAAGCTGATACCTTGTCATGCAGTCGTTTATCTTATCGACTATGGAGAACTTACGGCGGTTGAGTTCCATATTGCCGCTTTCAAGCTTTGAAAGCTCCAGCAGATTGTTAACGAGATTCGAGAGCCTGTCAGCTTCATCGATTATGACCTGTACGTGCTCTGCCCTTTTTACGGGATTATCGCCAGAAAGATCGCGTATCATCTCGGCATAGGCTTTAACCATTGTAAGAGGTGTACGGAGATCGTGGGAGATATTGGCTATCAGGTCTTTTCTGAGGTCGCTGACCTTGCGTATCTCGTTTTTTGCATCGTTGAGGACTTCCGCCAGTTTTTCGGTCTCCTTATAGCCCTTGCCCTTGAACTCAACATCAAAGTCGCCCTCACCGAAGCGCTTGGCGGTTTTAGTGATGCTGACTATGGGGCGGCTGAGCCTCATGGCGGCTAATGTACCCACGATTATCGCCAGTTCAAAGAGAATTATCGAAATGAACATCAGCTGTTCCCTGATTATCTTTACCGTAGAATCTATGGGTTCGATGGTGGATTCGATAAACAGATAAGCCTGATCTTCCGAATCATCCGTATAGACCTTGGCGCAGTATATCATTTCCTTAACATTGAGATCATCATTATCAAAGGTGACGGTATAGCAGTTGTCTTTCTCCTTTTCAAGAGCGCTTTTAAGCTCGAATATGTACATTGAGTAGTTGTGCTCAATATCATCATAGAGCTTTGAATAGGAGCCCAGATTGTTCTCAGAAGTCAGCGGGTTGCCGTCCGTATCGGTTATGACTATGCACATACTATTCTCATAGGCTACCGTTCGGTTGATGTGACCCTGCTCCTCAGTACCATACGCCTGTATAATGCGGTTAGCCTCACGGCTGATATTGCTGACTTTGGCTGATCTGTAATAATTGTACAGAAATACGTACTGTCCCAACCAGAGCACCACAAGTATGACTATCGCAAAGAGAACGAAGTATATCCAGACAAAGGTCTGCATACTGCGCTTGCCTTTGCGTATATCCCTGACGGTCTTCCGCAGACCCGCGGGCTTTTTACTGGATCTTTTCAAACTTATACCCCATTCCTCTCAGGGTAACGATAAGGTTGCGGTATGGTCCGAGAGAGTTTCTCAGCATTTTTATGTGAGTATCGATTGTTCTGTCATCGCCGTAGAAATCAAAGCCCCAGACTTCTTCCAGAAGCTTTTCTCTTGAAAGTGCGATGTTCATATTTCTCACAAGATAGAAAAGGAGGTCGTACTCCTTAGGGGTCATGGAGACCTTTTCGCCGTCTATCTTTACTTCCCTTGCGGTGAAGTTTATTTCGAGTCCCTGATACTTGATAATATCCTCGGTAGTATGTGAAGCCTTAGCGCGGTTGAGGACTGCCCTTACTCTCGCCATGAGTTCCTTGGGTGAAAAAGGCTTGACCATATAGTCATCGATGCCTATCTCAAAACCGAAAAGCTTATCATACTCCTCGCCCCTTGCGGAGAGCATTATCACAGGTACCTTCTTGATCTTCTGTATCTCCTTGCAGGCGGAATATCCGTCAAGTCTGGGCATCATGATATCCATTATGATTATATCGAAATCATCGTTCTTTACCATTTCGACAGCTTCCATGCCGTCTGCCGCCTCGGCTACTTCATAGCCCTCAAACTCGGCGTATTCCTTGATGATGGTACGTATCTTCGCCTCATCGTCTACTGCCAGTATCTTTGCCATCAGTTGTCAGCTCCTTTTCAGAGGTCCGCAAGGCGCGGACATATTTTCCTTATAAAAATAATAATCCCAAAATGTGTATTCTGCGTGACCGAACATTGTAAACGGCATAATAATTCTATACGCCGCTTTTTATGCGTGGTGCGATATATTTTCTTATCTCCTGAAATTTTCCGTTTTCAAATGGTAGAGGCGTGCCGTCCGCCTGTCTTTGTGCGCGGGTCTTGCTTTTAAAGCTGTACACCCCAGATTTTGCGGTAATCGTCAGCGTTTCGATATAATACGGAACTTCCCTGAGCATGAGTGTTTCGACATACTCACTGCCCACCTCGGCACTTTCGATCTCCTGATAGGGGAAGATATACTTTTTGAACAGCACTGTCACGCGCAGATCGTTCTCATCGGCAACTATGCCGCAGGGAACACACGCCGCAAGGCGCAGGGAAACTATGTGGAGCACTATTCCTATGCCCAATATCACCAGTCCTGCGAAGGTAGAATTCAGCACTACCGCCGCCAAGACAGGCAAAAGCACCATTGCTGCCGCGCCGAAGATAGCAATGGACATATAATATGTGCTTTTGAACGTAAATCTTTTCTTCATAATGATCCCTGCCATTTGTTTAAAAATCGCCCCCGCTCTTAAAGCAGGGGCGAAAAGCTTTCATCAGCCTTGACTGTCATAACTTTCATCGTATGTGTTATCTTCGCTGCCATCATCAGAGGAACCGCCCTCGGGATCGTCAACTGTGACGCCCAATTGTTCGGCATACTGCTGCTGGCTGATACCGTCAGGCGCATCATCATAGCTCGATGTTACCCCCAAGTATTCCTCCAGACACAGTCCCTTTGATGTGATCTCCTTCGCTATTTCAACGCCCACATACCTGATGTGCCATGACTCATATTCATACCCCGTAATAGCTTCTTTTCCCTTTGGAAAACGTATAATGAACCCGTAATCCGCACAGTGTGCCGCGAGCCATCTGGCTTCGGCTGTATCACTGAATGAAAAATCTGTTGAATTGACATCAAAGCACAGTCCCGACTGATGCTCGGAATGTCCGGGACGAGAGGATACTCTGTCCGCCTCGGCTACTCCCCTGCTCTGCGCGTAGCTATAATACAGCGAATACTGCTCATCGTAGCTGCGGTATCCGGAATTGACATAGAGATACAGCCCGTCATTGAAGGCTGCCGCTGTCATATCATCAAACGCTGCCTGAGCTGCTGTGCTTATGCCGGGTGCGTAATCCTGCGGCAGAGAGTAAGTCTTATTGACGATGAGTATGCCATCAACATAGGTAAGTCCGTCCACATTCTGTATACTGTGTCCGATCTTAGGCTGCTCTTCTCCTGAGCTGTCGGTATCTTCTTCAGGCTTTGACGAAACTTCTTCTATCCTGCTTTCCGTTGTCTTGGTCTTTGCCTTGCGTTCATCGCGCTTTTTGCGGTGAGATGCATAACATCCCCTGCAAACTATGAACACTATGACTACAACTATCACCAGGGCTATCGTGCGGTTGCGCTTGATACGTCTGCGTTCGGATGCACGGCGTCTGTCCCTGATGCGCTGTCTTATCATCTCCTCGTAGGCTTTTTCCTCGGGAGTAAGCTCAAACCTTGACAGGTCATGATCCAGGAGAGTTTCGGGTTCATTAACAGCACGCTCCTCTTCGGGAACGTTTCTGTTATCATTTTCGATCATATTTTCCTCACTGTTTTCGCCGCACAAAATAAGGCCTTTGCGGTGCAGCGTTATCCACGTACTTCATTTTACTTCATTATTTTAACATACCGAACGAAAAAAATCAAGTCGAAAGCTGTAAATGGCGAGGTATTTTGATATTTATTTGTGATTTATTCACAGTCCATCAACAGAAATTGTTGATAATCACCTGTTATTTCCAGAGACTGCCAATTCTACCACCTTATATGCGCCATCATAAATGCCTGCATTTTTGGCGGTTATGATATTCGCGCACATTTTTTCGATGATATCACCGTTATGCTGGATAAGCTTCATCATGCCGCAGGTCTCAGCAGGTGTGGAACACTCGTAGGTGCCGTCGCCTATCTCTGCCGCACGGATAGCGCCCCATGCTTCGTGACCGCCCACGCGCTTTATCATCAGCTTGGGTATCGGATAGAATGCCAGTTCGCTGGGCTTGGTGATGAGAACATCGGAACAGCGCATCAGCAGATTGGTGGAGTAAACTGCCGCGAATATATCGCTGTGGCAGAAAGCGTGTATGCCGAAAACTTCGCCGTCGATCGCCTGTTCAGCAAATGCGGAAGTTTCATCGAAATCATTGAAATGCTCGGTTACGTGGGGCATCATATGAGGCATTTCGGTCTTCAGCTGTTCCCAGACCTTTTTGTGATCGCCCACATTTATAAAGAGGACAGCTTTGCCTTTTTCGATAAGGGGCAGAAGTCTCCTTATCATGGAAACGAAGATCTCCTTCTGGGCACCTGCGCCGCCTACGGACATCAACCAGCGGACAGCCTTGCCTTTCTGTGCTCTCTCAACGCGCTTTGCGCAGTCGTATTCGATATTGCTGACGAGTTCGTGGTCGATGTACTGACCTGTATAAACAATGGAATCCTTGGGCATGGGTTTGAGAATGCGGTGCTTGTCCATGCCACGGAGTGCACGGTAGCCCAGATATGCTGATGGTGTCTGGACGGTATGAACTGCTCCCTCTGATAGATGAAGCGCCATAGGCCAGTTATCGGGGATAGCGTTCACCACATGGGTAAGACCTGCGTGAATCGCCGCCTGCGACGGCCAGACGTGTGTAGCCACATAAGGTATATCCTTGGGCAGATCGCGGAAGACAGGCGTCATCAGCTCGGCGGTCTTCTGGTCGGAACAATTGTAGGTCAGCTGACGGAAGCCCTCGCTGTTCAGAGGTTCCCAGAGAAGTTTATTAAAAAGGACAGACTTCTGGGAAATACGTGAACCCAGAGAATAAAGCTCGTTCTGACCTGCTATGACCTTGCCGCAGGTGGTATCGCTAAAAGAACAGAGGTCGAACCAATAGGGGTCATAGCCCATGGAACGTGCGGCGGAAGCTATCGCCATGGAGATACGGTAGTGTCCGAAGCCCATTCTGATATTTCCGATGACAAGGCTCTTGTCGTTGAACTCAACGCCTGTCTTTCCCGATATTTTAAGCTCCTGCACACCCAAAGGCTCGCCTATTGCGGGAGCGGGTGCGGCGGTGAGGTGGTAAACCCTGTCCATATCACTGCCGTACTTTTTAATGAATTTCTCCTTGCCTTTTACAGCCTTTCTGTAAGCCGATGCGGACATCTGATTGCCGAATATTACCTTTGATCTTTCCATAGCTATACCTCCATTTTTATTGCTGGTACGGCGGAACGAAGCTTGCCGCACTCTGCCCTGAAACTGCCTGCTTGTTTGTTTCTGATGTAGAAAATTATGTCTCATATGTGAATATTTTTAAGAACCACTTGACAAATGTCGGTTTATGTGATAGACTATCTATCAGTTGATAGTAAGTCTATCATATTCGAGGAGGTTTGTCAAGTGGGTAATGAGATTTGTTCCGATTTTTCAAGAAAAAATTTAAAAGTCCAGCGAACTGACCGTGCAGTTCTCACCGCCGCACAGCTTTTTCTCGAACGCGGAATAGAGGAAATAAAAATGACAGACATCGCAGATGCAAGCGGAGTCGGTGTGGCTACGCTCTACCGTTATTTTGGTACAAAGCCCCGCATGGTGACGGAGGTAATGACATATCTCTGGGACGAAGTCAACGAGCTTTTCGCAGGGGTGTTCGATACAAAGGAATTCATGCAGCAGGAGGGCATCAAGCAGATAAGCGACCTGATGCGTATGTATCTGGTGCTGTATGAGGCGCACAGCGATTTCATGCGGCTTCTGGGCGAGTTCGATACATATATAATCAGAGAGCAGATAGCCAAGGAAGACTTGCAGAAATACGAGAGTTCAATAATAAACTTTTATCCCGTACTGGTGAGGGCTTATGAAAAAGGTCTGAAAGACGGTTCGGTGCGCAGGGTAGATAACTTCAAGATGTATTATCTGACCTACGCCCACGCACTTCTGGAGATGTGCAAGAAATTTGTCAAAGGGGAGATACTTCCCTCGGACAGGAACGAATACGCTGTAACGGAACTTGAACTGCTGATAGAATCAGGCGTGAGCTTTTTCAGCACAAGATAGCTGAAATTCACGCAATGCCGATAGGGGGCATGGAATATGGAGAACAAGAAGATAGCTTCAAACAAGATACTCTGGATATTCGCAGTGGGACAGCTGGGGTGGTCAACTCTTGCTGGTATAATCACGAACTGGCTGGTAAAATTCTATGAGCCCGATACTCTCCCCGAGGGTCACAGCTACTATACTCCACAGGGCAGAATAGTGCTGGGACTTCTGACAGCGCTGGGTGTTATCACTGCGGCAGGACGTGTATTCGATGCAGTGACCGACCCTTATATCGCAGGCAAATCCGACAGCTTCAAACATCGTCTGGGCAGGCGTATACCTTTTATGAGAGTTGCGGCTATCCCTTTCGGTGTTATGACAGTGCTGATATTCACCCTGCCTTTCAAGGGTGAAAGCTACGGCAACTTCGGACTTCTGTTTTTGTTCTGTATGCTGTTCTACCTTTGCATGACAGCTTACTGCACGCCCTACAACGCACTTATCCCCGAACTTGGCAGAACTCAGGAAACGAGGATAAATCTTTCTACTTATATCTCGGTTACTTACTTCTTCGGTTCGGGCATATCTTACCTTGTGCCGAACATCGCAGGTATATTCTCGGGTTCGATGGGATACACCAACAGTTTCAGGCTGACAGTAGGCATACTTTCGGCGATAGCTGTTGTATGTATGCTGGTGCCCGCATTCCTGATAGACGAAAACGCTTATGCTGATACCACACCTACCAACGGCACCGCTTTCGGTTCGCTGATGGCGACTTTCAGGAACGGTGATTTCCGCACATTTGTGGCTTCGGACATATTCTACTGGATAGGACTTACAATGTTCCAGACAGGACTTCCCTTCTACATCACTACCCTGCTGGGACTTAAAGATACCTGGGCATTCCCCATGTTCGCGGCAATGACTTTCTTCTCGCTGCTGTGCTATGCACCTGTAAACATATTCGCGAAGAAAATGGGCAAGAAGAAGCTGATAGCATTCGCGTTCATGTTCTTCTCCGTGACTTTCCTTGTAACTGCACTGGCAGGCATACTGCCTATCCCCGGTGTAGCTTACGGATTTATAATCGCGGCACTGGCTGCCGTACCTATGGCAATACTCGGCATACTTCCGCAGGCTGTGGTGGCTGATATCTCGGAAGCTGACAAGATAGAAACAGGCGAAAGCCGTCAGGGTATGTTCTACGCGGCCAGAACTTTTGCTTTCAAAATGGGACAGTCACTGGCTATGCTGCTGTTCACCAGTATAAAGACCATCAATTCGGACGTTCCCTCGGGTGAGAGCGGTTACGGTCTTGGACTGAGAATAACAGCGATACTGGCTACCGTGCTTTGTCTTATCGGCGGACTTATATTCTTCAGATACAATGAAAAGGACGTTATCGCCAAGCTTGAAAGCACCAACAAGGAGGACTGACGATGCTGAAGTTCAAACACATAAAATTCGCCTATATCGCAGGCGGTAAGGTACATTCTGTTACCACTGACAAAACGGTGGAGAATCAGCGCGTCAAACTGACGGTCACAAACGAGGACGGCATCATATCGGCTTCGGTGACATCAAAGACTCCCATAGAACTTCTCAGATTATCAGCGGAATTTGAATACGAATTCAAAAGCGTCAGCCGCGTATACCTGAACGGTTATCAATCATGGACGGACAGCACCGAACATCCTATAAACGGCAGGCTTCGTGGCGTTGACCATATCCCAAAGCCTATCGCTGACAAGTATGCATTCTCACAGTACGGTGATTACACATTCACGAGATACAGCCTGAAAAAAGGCGTTATGCACGGTTTCAGCTACGGATATATCCGCAATTACGATGTATATGACTTTATAGGTTCGCTGAACGAGGACAGCGGTTTCACAACTATCCGCACGGACTGCGCCGCAGGCAGAGTACTGGCTTTCAAGGAATGCAGTGAACTTCATATCGAAAACAGCTTTGATGGCTTGAAGCTGTACATCGGCAGGGGCAGTGAGGACGAAGTCTTCGACAAGTGGTTCGGGCTGATGGGCATTGCTAAGCGTGATCTACCGCGGATACACGGCTATACCAGCTGGTACAGGCATTATCAGGATATCAGCGAGGAGATACTCACAAAAGACCTTGAACAGAGCGATATCGGGAAAGATGATATATTCCAGATAGACGACGGCTGGCAGACTGCTGTCGGCGACTGGCTCAGCATAGATAATAAGAAATTCCCCAACGGGCTGAAAGCTATGACCGACAAGATGGATGAACTCGGTAAAGGCAAAGCAGGATTGTGGCTGGCGCCTTTCGTGTGTGAAGAAAAGTCTGAACTTTTCAAAGAGCACAAAGACTGGCTGTTGAAAGATAAGAACGGCAGAGTCGTAAAGGGCGGAAGCAACTGGTCGGGATTCTATGCGCTGGATATCTACAACGAGGGATTCCGCGCTTATCTTAAAGAAGTATTCGATACTATTATGAATAAGTGGGGTTTCAACAGACTGCTGAAACTGGATTTTCTGTACGCCGCCTGCATAGTCCCACGCAGGGACAAGAACCGCGGCATGGTCATGGCAGACGCTATGGAGCTTCTGCGTGAACTTGTGGGCGATACGGCTATACTTGGCTGTGGTGTTCCACTTGCTTCGGCTTTCGGCAGAGTTGAATACTGTCGTGTGGGCTGTGATGTCAGCCTTGACTGGGACGACAAGCCCTATATGAAGCTTATGCACCGCGAAAGACCCAGCACAAGGAACTGCATACTGAACTCGGTTTTCAGAAGACAGCTGGACGGCAGAGCATTCGGCTGTGACCCCGATGTATATCTTCTGCGCGATACAGAAACCACTATGACCGCGGCACAGCGGAAATGTCTGGCGGAGATAAACGCTCTTACAGGTACAGTGTGGTTCACTTCCGATAACGCCGAAGACTACGGCGACGAGCAGAAAAAGATGTACGAGGACGCTGTTGCGCTTTCGGGATGCAAGGTGCTTTCCGCTGAACTGAACGGAAAAGATCTTGTATTGCAGATACTCCGCGACGGCAAAAAGGAGCTTCGCAGCTATGATCTGAGGGATATCCCCGATCTGCCTGTGAAAAAGCTTCTGCCGTAAAATTTTAATTTCGCAATTCTTCACCTCCTAAATTTACTCGGTAACCGCCCGCAGGTGTTATCTCCAGTGGATACATCTTGCGGGCGGGGACGTTTGTAGTGAATAATGAATGGTGAAAAATGAAGAATGAATAATTTTATGATGCTGTCTGCTTTGCGGGCAGTTTTTTTACATATTGTGGAAATCTCGAGTTTACTCTGGTAAATGTGCATAAAAGGGGGTGGATATTTTTGTTTGGCAAAAAACTCCGCCGCGGTTGACAGAGGCAGGAAAATGTTATATAATATAACAGTCGGTTTATTGGATAAAAGCATAAAAGCGTTAAAACGCTAATGCAATTACCCTGAACCGTCAAATATTTTAAGGAAGTGTTCATATTGGTATTAAGATGGATCATTCTTGTGGTGTACCTTATGCTGATGATAGGTATCGGCGCGTACTACCGCAAAAAGGCAGCGAATGTTAATGACTTCGTCCTTGGCGGCAGAGGTCTGGGACCCTGGTTCACAGCTTTCGCTTACGGTACTTCGTATTTCTCGGCGGTTATATTCGTGGGATACGCAGGAAAATTCGGCTGGGCTTACGGCGTGGCTTCAACTTGGGTCGGCATAGGCAACGCGATCATAGGTTCACTGATGGCTTGGCTGATACTCGGCAAGCGCACACGTACTATGACAAAGCATCTGGACGCTAAAACGATGCCCGAGTTCTTTGAACTGAGATACAACTCAAAAACACTGAAAACGGTGTCGGCGCTGATAATCTTCATATTCCTTATCCCCTACACCGCATCTGTTTACAACGGTCTTTCAAGACTGTTCGTAAAGAGTTTTGACATACCTTACGAGTTTTGCATCGCGGCTATGGCAATATTCACAGCGATATACGTTATCATGGGCGGATACAAAGCTACTGCCCTCAACGATTTCATTCAGGGCATAATCATGCTGATAGGCATTGCGGCTGTTGTTGTGGCTGTGCTTAAAGTAAACGGTGGTTTCTCGGGTTCGATGAAGGCTATGGGCGCTATTCCCGATGCAAACGGCAACACAGGCGTATTCAACTCGCTGATCGGTCCCGACCCAATAAACCTGATTGGCGTTGTTATACTGACATCTCTGGGTACATGGGGACTTCCTCAGATGGTACAGAAGTTCTACGCGATCAAGGATGACAAGGCTGTTGTTACAGGTACTGTTGTTTCCACCGTATTCGCGGTAGTTGTTGCAGGCGGCTGTTATTTCCTCGGTGGTTTCGGCAGACTGTTCATGGAGAACGTTGACGGCGCACCCAAAGAGGGTTTTGATGCTATCGTTCCCTCGATGATGGAGTCTCTGCCCAGCGCACTTTTCGCACTGATAATCGTGCTGGTACTTTCAGCTTCAATGTCTACACTGTCTTCACTGGTACTTACTTCCAGCTCGACACTGACCATCGACCTTATCAAGCCCCTGAAAAAGAACATGAGCGAAAAGGAAGAAGTACGCATCATGCGTATCTTCATCGCAGTATTCCTGATGATATCCGTTGCTATCGCAGTATACTCTCTGCGCGGCGCAAAGCAGGATGCTATGATCATCTCTTCTCTGATGGGCATAAGCTGGGGCGCACTGGCAGGCGCATTCCTTGCACCTTTCATGTACGGTCTGTTCTGGAAAGGCGTTACCAAGGCGGCTGTTATGGCAAGCTTCATCTGCGGCGTGGGCATAACTGTTGTACACATGATGATCTACACCTTTGGTGTTATCCCCGATGCACCCAAGACACTTGGTGGTCTTGCACTGGCTTCACCTGTTAACGCAGGTGCATTTGCGATGCTGTTCGGTCTGATAGTTGTTCCTGTTGTGAGCCTTATCACAAAGTCAAACGACGAGGACAAGAAGGCTACTGAAAAAGCATTTGAGTGCTACACAAAATAAAACGATTAAAAGCCACGGCAGTTTTATGGCTGCTGTGGCTTTTTGTATTGTCAGACGTTCACAAGAATCACCAATAGAAAAGGCTGCGCAGAATCACTCTGCGCAGCCTTTTAAGGTAAAGAAGAAAATCCGGACTTCTTGTTTATTGCCCTATGGGCTTTCATTGATGATCTGGATCATTAGTAATAATAATCGTAATCACGATAATAGCCATCATCTACTTCGGGAAGTATCTCCTGAGCGTCTTTCAGGAAGTCCTCATACTTTTCATTTGGGATATCAAAAGTAACCTGGAAATTATTCGACTTGTTGTACGAGGAATTATATCTCAGCTCATTCTCATCTGTCACGGAGATATGCACACTTACATAATCTTCTCTTTCGGGATCGTCATAGTAGCTGTATCTGTCTAGCCTGAACATCATATCCATAAAATCAGAAGCACTTCTGTTTTCAAGGGTATAGTATTTGTCCACAAGTGCGTTTATCTTATGAAGTCTTTCTTCAGCTTCAGCACGGCTAATATAGTTTCTTGGATCATCTTCGTAGTATGGGTCGCTCCATTCTCCGTCCATATCAAGGTTTTCCTTTATATGGGCGCTTTGACGGAAAGTGCGTCCATTAGTTTCATACTCATCGCCATATGAATATTGAGTTACACTTATCTCTGCCCTTGAAGTATCGTACTTTATCTTATCATTACGGAGCTTATAGTGACCGAAGCCGCCTGTGAAGTAGCCTGCTGCCATTATCACAAGGAATATAGCGAAGCTTGCTCCGAATTTAAATACCCATATCATAAAGTTCTTCGGGGTGATCTTTGCCCTTGCCGCTACTATCCTTATAACGAGATAGATTATAAGTGCAACTGTCAGACCTATGCCCCATGATCTGATGTAGGAGAACATAGTGAACAGGGTGAAAAGTCCAACGAACATGAAAAGTTCCATGAAGAGATCGTAGACCATGGGTCTGCCCACCTGTCTGCCGTCACGCTTGCGGTAGATGAAAAATGATGCGAATATCAGCAGACAACTGAGGACTATATTTATCAGCAGATATATCCAACTCTCGCTTGCGGAGAACATACTTTCATCAGGAAAGCACAGTGCTACCATCGCGCCAAATGTTGTAAATATTCTGTCGCTTACATCTCCGCCAAGTGTTACACCTGAAAAATGCTCTATCACAAAGTGGTACAGTAGCATAGGTGTCACCGATACGCAGCACCCTGATATCATTGAAGTGTAAACACCCTCTGCCTTTGCACCGCAGCAGCACATACAGAATATGCATACCGAATCAACAAACAGAGCTTCTGCAAGTATTATGCTGTGTATCTTGAACAGGTACAGGAATGTATCTCCCAATTCTGCACTGCCTCTCACGCAACCAATTATCGTCACGAACACACTTGCACAAACGATGGGTATCAGATGCAGCTTAGCAACTGCCAGAAGTTTTGAATAATATCTGTCCTTTGCGCTCATGGGAAGTGAAAGCTGAACGTCCGCAGTCTGCTTGTTGGTGAGGTCGCTGAAAACTCCGTAAACTGCGAATGCACCGAATCCTGCTGCAACGAACATCAGGAAAAGTCCGAAGAAACCAGTAAATCTGGGAGCAAATACGATAGCGCCGTTTTCCTTGTATGATTTCATCCCGAAATCGGAAACCTCAAACAAAGCTGCCGCCACGGTGATTATCAGTATCATCAGCCTTATCTTGCGCCTGTTGCGGTACTCGGCGGTAGATGCCTTATTTATCTTCTCTAAGTATTTCTGCGCCATAACCGCGCACCTCCAGTTCGTAAATGAATATCTCCTCAAGGGTAAGGGGCACTGCTTCAAGCAGCACAGGGGAAAGTCCCCTCAGTCTGGGCAGTGAATTTTCTGCGCTGCCCCTGACTATCATCTGTGCAACGCTTCCAAGACGTGAGAACTGCATTACTTCAAGTCCTGACTGTTCAGCCATTTCCTTGGTCATCGGGATATCTTTAAGGGCAAGCTGTATCTTGCAGAAGCCGCTCTTGATCTCGTCTATCTCATCGGCAAATATCAGATGACCCTGATGTATCAGCATCGCTCTGTCGCAAAGCTCGTTTATCTCAGCTACGTTATGGGAAGATACTATCATGGTAGCCCCCCTGTCCATAAGCTCATCGACTATCATCGTCTTGATTATCTTTCTCATTGCAGGGTCAAGACCGTCAAAAGCTTCGTCCAGCATGATATACTTGGTCTTACAGCTGAGTGCCGCTATAACTACCGCCTGTCTTTTCATACCCTTTGAGAACTGAGACATTCTCTTGTTCATGGGAAGATCAAGCTTGCTTGTCAGCCTTTCAAACACTTCCTCGGAAAATTCGGGATAGTAGCTTGCGTAGTAGTTTTTAAGGTCTTTGAGAGTGTAGTTTGCATACTGTATCGTTTCATCGTTGACGAAGAATATCTTGCCCTTGGCTTCGGGTGAATCATATACATCTATGCCGTCTATCTGTATGCTGCCGCTGCTGCATGGATATACGCCGCACATCAGTCTCATCAGCGTTGATTTGCCCGCGCCGTTTGAACCTAGGAAGCCGTATATGCACCCCTCGGGTATCTCGATGGAGATATGATCGAGAGCGACGAAGTTTTCTTTTTCATCCTTGCTCTTTTCAAACACCATCGTGACGTCTTTTATATCTATCATTTGTTATCCTCCTTCTGCAAAGCGTCCAGTCTGTCTTTCAGCTCTGTGACGGTCACTCCCGCCCTTATCGCCGCAGATGCTGCCGCATCAAAATCTTCAAACAGCTTTCTCTCTATATGTCCTTTCTGCTTGGCGACAAAGCATCCCTTTCCCGCCACGGAATATATTATGCCGTCATGTTCAAGCCTGCTGTAAGCCTTTGCCACGGTATTGGGATTAAGTCCAAGTTCCTTCGCCAGGCTCCTTGCCCCGGGCAGCTTGTCATTCTCCTGCAATACGCCGCTGCCTATAAGCTCTGCAAAGCCATTGCATATCTGCTCGTATATGGGCACTCTGCCTGTAAGGTCTATATTTATCAAGAGCTTTCCTCCTCTCGAAAATTTATTTGTTGTCTCTCGTTACTCATCTTTTATCTGTTTCTCTGATGATAGTTTTATTTGTTTTCTCCCTCTGACTTACTGTACTCCACAACTCTCCAAACGCCGTTATCCTTGGCAAGCTGCCATTTTGTATTCTTTAACACAGCCAGTTCTTCATAAGAATAAAGATCAGCGTACATTACCATACATTCATCATAAGCTGTACCGTTACGCTTGTTCAGCTTATCAAGTTCTTCCTTTGATGCACTTTCATCGCCTGCATATTTTGCATACAGAAGTTCGCCGATCAAGTCAGCCCATTCATCGGAATTCGTCATGACCTCCAGTGCTTTTTTTCTTTCTGCCGATGAATAGATATCTGACTTTCCATCTGCTATGGCATCATCGGTATCAGGTTTAATAATATCCGACATATCACCAAGACAGATCCAATCGCCGTTTTCGTCCTTTTTAACTACCCACTCATGCCGGCCATCAAAAAAGTAGTTGCGAAATCCATTAATATCAAACATATTCTGGCTTATGGCATCTACTATAGTGGATGGTGTCTTGGCAATATAATTCGTCACCTTGAATGCAAGGTAATCTCCGCTGATGTCCTTTGAATCCTTGCCTTGTTTGTAATAATAAATATTTACATATCTTGCAGTGTCTTCGTAAGACATATCGCCTAGGAACTGACAGTACGATTTTGTACTATCCCCTGTGTCGATATCTTCAAGACAAACTGCCGCTTTTTGCAGCTCTTCATCACTGTATTCCGTTGACGAGCCTTCCAACGTAAAAGATTTTCCACAGCCTGTCATTGTCATAGCTGTCACGGCTGCCGCCGCTATCGCTGCTATTTTTTTCATATTGTTTTTCTCCTTATGACGCGCTGTAATCCACAACTTTCCAGCTGCCGTTTTCCTTGGCAAGCTGCCACTTTGTGTCCCTCAGAACAGCCTGTTTTTCATGAGAATAGATATCAGCGGAAATTACCATGCATTCATCATAAGCTGTACCGTTGCGCTTGTTCAGCTTATCAAGTTCTTCCTTTGATGCACTTTCATCGCCTGCATATTTTGCATACAGAAGTTCGCCGCCCAAGTCATGCCAAATATCGGAATCAGTAATTACCTCCAGCGCGGTTTTTCTTTCTTCCGATGAATAGATTTCAGATTTTCCATCTTCCGTAGCTTCATCGGTATAAGGAATAAAAGTATCTGAGAAATCACCGAAGTACTTCCACTCACCGTTCTCGTCCTTTTCAACTACGCACTCGTGTTGGTATCTGCAAAAGAAATTACGAAATCCATTAATATCAAAAGGATTTTCACCTATCGCCTCTATTACGTTGGAAATACTTTTAGTGCGACGAGTATACACCATGAATGCAAGATAATCTCCTCTGATATCCTTTGTATCTTCATCGTGGTTATAATATCTTATATTTACATATCTGGCAGTATCACCGTAAGACATATCCCCGAGGAACTGACAATCCATATCAGCATTATCTTCAAGATAAACATCTTCGATGCACCTTACTGCGTGTTGGATATCATCATCACTGTAAACAGTTGACGCACCTTGTATCGTAACTTTTCTTCCGCAGCCTGTCATTGCCAGAGCTGTTACAACTGCTGTCGCTGTTGCTATTATTTTTTTCATATTATGTTTCTCCTTATGCGCAGGTGTACTGTCAGAGTATGGATTCTTCCGAACTTACACACTCCCATTCGCCGTCTTTTTCTCTCGCGAACCAGTACTGCGCACCTTCATGCTTCTCAGTATCATATTTTCCGCCAAATGTTCCTCTAAGCATCACGATCAAGTTTTTGGAATAATGATAATCCACTTCATATCCGATACATTCCACGGCTTTGCTGTCTTCTTCAAGCACGCCTTCCTCTTTGAGTTTTTCGATCATATCCTCATTGCATACATCATCGCCGAAATATTTGATACTGTCGGGAACTTTACCCTGTGCATCAAGAGTTTTTTCCATATTATGCATTGTAGTCACAAGTTCATCACCGAGATATTTTTCTGATGATACATAGATATCATCGCACACATTTTTTCCACATGAAGCCAGTGTTGCCGCCATAACTGCCGCGGCTGCAAATGCTGTCATCTTTCTCATTTGTTTTCTCCGTTCTTTCGTCCTGCGCTGTCTATCCTTTACCGATCACTGCTTTCTTTTTTCTCTGCGAACTATCAGTCCCACTGTGATCGCCGCAGCGGCGGTAAATACTATTATCTTTCTCATTTTGTTGTCTCCTTTTCTCTCAGATGCCGATTTCTTCGTCTTCGTTGATGTCCCACTCACGTACCTTTCTGAATTCCTGTCCTGCAAGAAGGATACATACTACCAGTATGCTCACTGCAAATACCATAAGTTCTCTCATTTTGTCCTGCCTTTCTGCCCGCCGTTTTTTTATATATGTGGGGACTGTCTTGTTGTTTCGTTTCATTTGTCCTGTGTGTACTAGGTGTATTATCTGTCGTAGTACACTTAGAGTTTACCACTCATACCCTCATTTGTCAATAGGCAGCGTGAATTTTCAGCATATAGCACAATCGGAATATATTTTAATATATCACAAATAGGAAAATTTGCACACAAATCCTGCAAACTTACAGATACACAGTGTACCATCGGGTGTACTACTGTACTATCTCCGCAGTACGCACCCTGCCAACTGTACTACACAGGCAGGACAGTATAATAACGGAAACAGGCAATGTTACACGGCAAAATTCGATAATTTTACACCTTGACTTAGATGTATAAAAGTATTATAATAATCAAGTAATATGCCGTCAGCACAGGTGTGCGGCGGGTCTGATATTTCTGAGGGGGAAAATTATGTCTAATAATGTTATAATACTGGCAGGCGGTCAGGGCAAGCGAATGAAGATAAATTCGCCCAAGGCACTTTGCAATGTTGTGGGCGAGCCTATGCTTGAATGGGTAATGAGTGCCTGCGAGAACGCAGGTCTTGATGAGATATGCATCGTCAAGGGCTTTGCGGGCGAACAGATAGATGCTTATGTTGATAAGAGAGATTCAAAGGCTAAGGTATGCACTGTATTACAGGCTGAAAGACTTGGTACAGGTCATGCTGTTATGATGGCTGAGGAATTTCTGAGGTCTAATGCAGAGGGCAACACTCTGGTGCTTTGCGGCGACGCACCTTTTATCGATGCGGCAACTATCGAGGGCGCGCTGAAGCTTCATATGCAGAAGGACTGCGGTGTTACTGTGGTTACTTCCGTTGTTGAGGACGCTACGGGCTACGGCAGAGTTATCCGCACAAAGCACGGTATCTCGGGTATAGTTGAGCACAAGGACTGCAACGCAGACCAGCTTTCCGTAAAGGAGATAAACTCGGGCTGCTATTGGTTCAAGACTGCTGACCTGTTGGAAGTTCTTTTCGAGATTCAGCCCAATAATTCACAGGGCGAGTACTATCTCACCGACTGCGTTGAACTCATGATAAAGAAGGGCAAAACGGCTGACGCTTTCATCTCACTGAACCCGAATGTGGCTCTTGGTGCTAATGACAGACGCGGTCTGCTGAAACTTAATGATATCGCCAGAATGGAGATAATCAACAGATGGCTTGATGATGGTATCGAGTTCACTTGCCTTGACGGTGTATCCGTGGGCAGGAACGTTACCATCGGCAGAGGCACACGCATCGAGGCTGGCACTGAACTGAGAGGCAATACTGTTATCGGTGAGGACTGCGTTATCGGCAGAAACTGTATACTTGAAAACACCGTTATCGGCAACGGCGTGGTGCTGAACAATGTTCAGGCTTATGACGCTGTTGTTGACGACAATGCAAAGATAGGTCCTTTCGTTCAGCTCAGACCTGATTCTCATGTATGCAAGGGCGTTAAGATAGGCGATTTCGTTGAGATAAAGAATTCCACCATCGGCGAGGGAACTTCTGTATCACATCTTACATATGTAGGCGATTCCGATGTCGGCAGCAATGTAAACTTCGGCTGCGGCGTTGCTACTGCCAACTACGACGGCGAAAAGAAGTTCCGCACTGTTATCGAGGACAATGCTTTCATCGGCTGCAACACCAATCTGGTCGCACCCGTATGCATCGGCAGAGGTGCGTACACTGCGGCAGGTTCTACCATCACAGGTGATGTCCCCGCTGATGCACTTGCCATCGAACGCGGTAAGGCTGTTATCAAGGAAGATTACGCCAAGAAAAAGCTGGCTGTCCGCACCAAGAAATTTGAGGACGCACACAAGGGCTGATATTTGAATTAGTTCAATAGTAAGATTTAGGAGTTATCTGATGAAGATAGCTCCTTTTTTCTGTGGTAAAATGTTGGTGTTGACATTTATCGATTTTTTGTGGTATAATGTATAAAATAAAAAAACAATAAAAAGATAAGGAGGTAAATTCTCATGTTAACGATCATATTTAATATCCCTGTATTAATAGGCGTATTCCTTGTTGCACTTTTCTTTTTTTCGTCAAGCAAAAATAAAGCCGTTAAGGTAGTGTCAGCAATCTTCATGGTGCTTGCGCTTTCTTCGATTTTAAAACTTCTGGTATTTACGATCTCGATGATCCTAAGGATCCTCTTGCCCGTAATTATTATCATAAGCATCATATATGTAGTTTATCTTATCAAGAAAAAGAAGTAAAATTCAAAAGGCAAGTTTGCAGCTTGCCTTTTCTTTTTTTATGTGATGAATTTTCTGATTAGTTTTTGAAGCCCTGCCCTTTGATAGGGGCTCTTTTTTGTTTATCAAATAATATGATATTAACTGAATGAAACTTTCTGAAAGAAAAGCTGTTACGGCGTTTTTCTCAGCTTGACGGCAATATATGTCAAGGCTAAAATATTTATATATTTGTTCATTGAGTGTAACGCCTATATTTACAGGGATAAGGTCATGCCCGATATACTTTCTTCACACTAAAAATTTCCAGAAAATGTAATGTGAATCCAATGTAAAAATATGCGATATGCCGTGTATCATTTTCAAATCAGCCATTGACGAGAATGGCTGTTTGTGCTATAATATACGTATCTGAGCTGTGATTTTGGGATAGGACGGAATGAAAGACAAGGTCACAGCACTACACAGACGTCCTGACAGCTATAATGACTAACAGTACAATAGCAGCATGACCGATGAAAAGCCGTTTTTATGGACTTTAAAAGAAAACGGCGGTAAAAATATCGGTTAGGCAGCAAACATATTCTGTTTAAAATGTTTGTCATGCCCTATATGCAGTAAAGAACTGTGGTCAAATAGTTGGTCAGCTAAGGTAGGATCGTTTATATTTCAGCGTTAACATATTGTCAGATAATATGAAAGGAAAGTTGAAAGAATATGGAAAGCACACAGAAGAAATCAAAGAGGGTGCTGGCGGGCATGATGGCTCTGCTGCTGGCTTCCGGCACAGTACCCGCAAACTTCGGCGGGGCAGCGGCAGCAAATACTGCAATTGAAGCCATAATGGGTTCTACACCCGATGGAAGAAAGCCTGGCAAAAGGCATCATGGTCCCGGCTTTGAGCCTAAGCCTGTTCACGAGGAAGAGAATAGCGAGAAAGCAGGTTCTCTGACTTCAGACGAGGACGATACAAAGCCCGAGCAGGAGATCATTTCCGTGACAGAACCTGCTGATGTTATCGATGAAGAAACAACAGATGCAGAGACCACTGACGCAGAAACTACTGTCGAAGAAACTACCGATGAAGAAACCACTGATGAAGAGACCACGGATGAAGAGACCACGGATGAAGAGACCACAGGTGAAGAGACTGTTGTTATCATAATCGCGCCCGAGGTAAGCATACCTCTTGGTGCTGCTGTTATCATAAACTCCGACGATCATTTCTATGACGGCGAAGGAACTGTAAGGGCAGGCGATCTTCTGAACGCTGATAAAGTTACTCTTGAATATGATAGCTATAAAGTTCTGCATGGTTACGAATTCAGACTTGATTCAAACAAAAGCAATGACAGCATATGCATCGTGATCCAGAACGAGGACAGTTCCCTGACACCTGTCGGCATCAAGTGCGTGAGCGGTGCAGGCACAATGGAAGATCCTTACAAGTTTGAAGCTGTTTTCCAGAAAAAGGAAGATCCCAAGGAAAAGCCTGCTGAAGAACAGCAGATCGCAGGAAACTTCGTTAAGATAAATTCCATAAAAGAAGCTACTGAAAAAATGACCGAGATATCTCCCGCTGATGCCAAGAAATGGCTGGCTGCAAACGCTGAGGATATCAAGGCAGCAGACTCTTATTACAGAGGTACATATGAATTCTGCTTCATATATGAGGGCAAGTTCTACTGCAAAACTCTGAACTCCGATCAGCTTACCGCCGAACACATAGGAAATGCTAATTTCACATGGGACGCTTTGAGTATGGAATCAAAAAATCCCATCATTTACCAGTGCCTTGGCAGACAGGATCATGTATTGGTATGGAACGGTGAAGAAGTTCAGCAGGTCGTTACCTACACTAAGGTAAAAGCAAAAGAACCAACCTGCACCGAAGCAGGCAACACCGAATATTACACAGGATCCGATAACAAGTATTACAAGCTTGAAAACGGCGTATACACCGAGATAGCTAAGGATTCCTGGGTCATCAAAGCCAAGGGACACAGCTATGGCAAGCCTACCTGGACTTGGAACGACGATCTCACAGTAACTGCTGAATTCACCTGCGAAGAATGCGGCGATGTCGTAGTTATCGAAGCTGAGGTCATACTGTCCGCACACGTCAACCCTACTTACACATCAGAGGGTAAAGCCATCTATTCCGCAAAGGTAAATTTTGAGGGCGTACATTACAGCTATGTCAGAACTGTAACTATCCCCAAGCTGAAATTGGTTTTTGTTGACAAAACAGAACCCACCTGCATCGAGGCAGGTAACATCGGCTACTGGTATGATGAAGCTAATGACAAGTATTTCGCCGATGAAAACGGTGAATACGAGATATCAAAGGCTGACACTATCCTTGAGGAAACAGGACATACTCTCAGCGAAGCAGTTATCGAGAACAACATCAAGCCCACCTACTTCTCCGAGGGCAGCTATGATAAAGTATACTATTGCAGCGAGTGCGGCGAAGAACTCATCAGAGAGCACGTTATCGTTGAAAAGCTGAAATATCAGGCTCCTGCCATTAAATTTGCAAGGGGCGAAAACGCTGTAAAACTCACATGGGACGAGGTCGAAGATGCTGAATATTACGGCATAGCAGGATATGTCAGCGGCAGATGGATACTTCTGTATGATAACATTGAAGATACTTCATTTGTACTGAACGGACTCACCGAAGGAAAAGAATACTGGATATCTGTCGTTACAAGATCAAATGACAGATGGATAACCGACTTCTCCAACGCTGTGGTAGTATCACCCAAGAGCACCGCAGGCAATTATCCCGTTGTAACAGCTATTGAACACAACGCTGATACCAACCAGTTCAGACTCAAATGGTCTGAAGTTAAGGGCGCACAGCAGTACGGCATAGCAGTATATCTGTCAGGCAAATGGAAGGTCATTACCCAGAATATCCCTGCGGATACCACAAGCTTCACTTCGCCCAAGCTCACAGCAGGTCAGACTTATAAAATAGTCGTATGTGCAAAGGTCAACGGCAAGTGGGATACAAATAATCTGAATGCAAGAGCACTCAACGTAACTGTACAGCCTGAATCTCCTATGCCCGAGGGCGTTTATGAAGCAGAAGACTTCCAGTTCTCAGGCAAGGTATATATCGTAGGCGACTCAACAGTATGTAATTACCTCCCCGAAACTACCCAGAAGAAGGGCAGCTGCGGCTGGGGCATGAAGCTTGCAGAGCAGTTCGAGGGCGTTACTGTAACAAATCTGGCAAGAGCAGGCAGAAGCTCACGCAGCTTCATGAAAGATAACGAATACAAGATAATGTGCGATTCCATCGGCAAGGGCGATTACCTGTTCATTCAGTTCGGTCACAACGATGAAAGAACAGCAGAACCTCAGCACGCCGCTTATCCCTATCTTGATCTCGATTCACTGGACAACGAGGGCAAAAACGAAAACGGACAGTACTCCTACGAATGGATGCTGCTGAACAAGTACGTAAGAGTTGCTCAGGAAAAGGGCGCAACCGCTGTACTGGTAACACCTGTAACCAGACGTGACAAGGACGGACGTCCTCTGTACAAGGAGCATGAGAAGTATGCTGATGCTGTCGTTCAGCTGGGCAAGAAGTACAATATCCCTGTTATCGATATGACCACCAAGACCAAGGATCTGTATAACGAGATCTACGAACAGGGCGGAGCTGAAGCAACAGCAGAACTCCACTGCTACCTCGATGAGACAAGAACAGAGATCGATAATACACATCTCAGTGTCAAGGGCTGTGAGCTTATCGCTGATATCATTGCAAGAGAGACAAAGGTACTGGATCTCAAGATATCTGAAAGACTGAAATAAGGTCTGTCCCAACACCTCAACGAGAGTTCGTTAATACCTTAAAAGCGCAGTATGTTCATCGTACTGCGCTTATATTTTTGGCTGACTTTCATATCAGCGAGAGCCCTCAATTGGTGTCCCGAGGGAATTGATAGAACGATATTTATTTGATAAAAGTCATGCTTTATTTTTGTATGATATGCACAAGAATAATGTGAAATTAACCAAATTCGTTTAAAAACACTTGAAATATCTGCTGAATATGGTATAATATGAAATAGAGAAGTATCCACTTTGGAGAGATACTTTACGGAAGGGTATATGGTGATCGCACCGCGGTTTTTGGTGCGTTTAAGGAAAGGAAAAAAGAATATGAAATTGAAAAACAGCATTTTTGCGGGTCTATGCTCAGCCGCGCTTGCGGTGAGTATTATCCCCGTATCTGCTGAGGAAAGTGATACTGCATTCTGTGAGGCGGTACCCGAGAATGTCAGGATACTCGGCAGAACGGTATATAATGACGATTCGCTGTGGCTTGCGAATTCCGTTTCAGGTGTTGAATTCACCGTCACAGGCTCACAGGTCACTTTCAATCTGAGCGTATCGGGCGACCCGACACGTATCGGCGTATACCTCAACGGTCAGCTTTATCAGAGAGGGCTTATATCCTCTAAAAAAGGCAGTGTGACTGTTCCGCTGAGCGATGGCGAGAATACCGTCAAGCTGATAAAGCTTTCGGAACCCATGCAGTCAGAGCTTGGTATAGACAGTATCGAGACTGACAAGGGAGCATCGATAAAGCCTACAACGGCTAAGGAGCGCAAGCTGGAATTCATCGGTGATTCGATAACCTGCGGCTACGGTATCGACCTTCCGCTGAAAGACCCCGAAACAGGCAAGAACAACACATTCTCCACCGTGAGTGAAGACGCTTCAAAAACCTATGCCTATCAGCTGGCAGAGATGTTCGACGCTGATGCAAATTTATTCGCAATGAGCGGCTGCGGAATCTGGTGCAACTACGGCGGCGACAGAAACCACACGATGGGAAAATATTACACTAAATCCAGCCTTAACACCTGGAACAGCATATCATCTTCGGGATACACGCTGATACAATCCTTTGACTGGGATTTTGCGCAGTATCAGCCCGATTGTATCGTGATAAATCTGGGTACAAA
This sequence comes from Ruminococcus sp., assembly GCF_024692365.1. Taxonomy (GTDB): domain Bacteria; phylum Bacillota; class Clostridia; order Oscillospirales; family Ruminococcaceae; genus Hominimerdicola. The sequence continues at coordinate 26,266 of NZ_JAILMR010000066.1, forward strand.
CGACTGGTCGTACTTCGGAAGTCACACTGATGAGACAGGCAACTTTGAGGAGAGCTACATCGATTTCCTGAAAACGGTCAGGGAGAATAATCCCGATGCCAAGATAATCTGTACCCTCGGAATGATGGGCGCAGACCTCTTTAGGTATATCGATAACGCTGTTGACTCCTACAAGACGGAAACAGGTGACAAGGAAGTATACACACTGGAACTCAGAGAGATCGATAAGACGTCTGAGGGGCTTGGCGTTGATTATCACCCGATGGCAGCGACGAATACAAGAGTTGCTGCTGATGAACTGGGACCGTACATCGCCGATGTAATGGGTTGGAACCTCAGTGCGATGCCCGATGACGGCACGCTGACCCATACACCCGATGATCTTGTTGTAGGCGAATATCACGAACAGGTCGAGAATGAAGATAGTTCTTCCGAAGTATCAAGCGAAGCATCTTCCGCATCAGGAAGTTCGGAAGCTTCTTCGGGAAGCGATAGTGGTTCTTCAAACAGCAATAATTCTTCAAGCAAAACAAGTTCGACCACAAATCCCAATAATTCAAATCAGAATCCTACCACAGGTCTGGCAGGAGGTATGGCAATGATCGCTGTGATGGGCGGCGCTGTTATAATCTCCAAGCGAAAAAACAATTGATATCCACACGTAAATACGGTGTTTCTGCAGGATAGACGGTCACATTTTACACTTGTTGAAGTGTAATGCACAGTTTATTTCATTATAGTCGCTGTTCAATAATTATTGTGAAAAATTTTCAAAATTACTTGCAATTTTGAAAATAATGTGCTATAATATATTTGTGGATAATTATATAGTTTTTTTCGTGGCTCAGACCATGTGAATTATAGTAAGTATATGATCAGGGAAGGAAGATAGTTATGACATATATGCTCAACAATCTGGATGAAGCTGTCGACAGAAAGTTTCTGGTGACTAAGCCCATGAAAGCTCAGGCTGAGCCGGGTAGTATTATACACGTTCTTGATGTTAAGGACCGTAAGAAGGATGGTTATCTGGTTGAATACCGTGTTACCGACGTTGGTAAGGGTTACTCTTTCAGAGACTACGCTGCGAAGTTCAACAACGTTAAGGATTTCTGCAACTGGGCTAGACCTGACAACTTTATTGCAAGACACTATGAGGCATTCGATCTCAAGGAGATACAGAACTACATCAAGGTAACTGACAGAAGCTTTGTTACTTCTGCCCTGCCGATAATCCTGGTTCTGGCACTGGCTCTGTGGGGTCTGGGACTCTTTGTATTAAAGGGTGTTCTTGGTATAGTTATTGCAGCAGTAGGTACACTTCTGGTATTCGGCGGAGTTTCATATTTCTTCCGTTGGCAGAAGAGCCGCGTTAAGCTGAATCTTTACAGCAAGATCAGTTCCGACTGGGGCGTACAATTCAAGTAAAGTTAAAGCCATGCAGAATGTTCTGCATGGCTTTTTTATATCTTCGTGACCTCGTCATTGGTCTATATTTTAACTTACGATATCGCTGTGCTTGCTATCCATCATAATCACGGATAGTTGTAACCATTCTAAAGGCTTAAAAAACCGCCGCACCTGAATAGGTACGGCGGTGATATTATTTTAGATCAGAAACCTGAATCTCTCATCTTCTTCTTGAAGTTTGCATTCATCTTTGCATTCTTCTTTTTCTGCTTAGCTGCCTTGAGCATTTCTTCTCTGCTCATGGTGCCGTCATCCTCGTCATCATCGTCAGCAGCAACGGGGCTGTTTTTGGTCACTGCTTCAGCTGCCTTGATGAGGTCGTCTATGCTTTTAGATCTTGCGCTCTGGCTGACAGACGTACTGCTTAGTGTAGATGAAGGTATCTCATTGACCTGTACAGATGTCTGACCTACGCCGGGCATTGTCACGGATGTCATGCCGCCTGCATTCTGAGCCTGGGGATAAGCGGGATATATACCACCCTGTGTGGGCTGCTGCTGCACACCCTGCTGAGGATAGCCGCCCTGCATTCCCTGCTGTGGGTAGCCCATTCCCTGCTGAGGATAGCCTGCCTGTCTGCCCTGCTGAGGATAACCCTGCTGCATTCCCTGCTGAGGATAGCCCATACCTTGCTGCGGATAACCGCCCTGCATTCCCTGCTGGGCATAGCCCATACCCCGCTGAGGATAGCCGCCCTGCATTCCCTGCTGAGGGTAACCCATACCCTGCTGGGGATAGCCGCTCTGTCTGCCCTGCTGAGGATAGCCTACGCCGCCCTGCTGGGGATAGCCCATTCCCTGCTGAGGATAACCCATACCTTGCTGTGGGTAACCTCCCTGAGGGATATTGAAGCCTGCCGCGCCCTGTCTTGTAGCGTCATCGGGCTGATCGAACATGGACTTAACGCCGCTGTCGATAGTCTTGACTTCAGAATCGGGAGCTGCAGCAGCCTCTTCAAAGAAGGGATTGCTGGAATCAACGCTGAATCCGTCTGCAAACTCTGCGGGAGCGCCAACGCTCTCGGTTGCTGCAGCTGCGGTATCAGCTTCGGGAGCAACGTCAACATCGAAGCCATTCATAAGATCTTCCATGCTGGGCTCTGCTGCGGGAGCTTCTGCTGCAACAGGTATTTCTGCATCTGCAAGAGCTGCTTCGGCAACAGGTGCTGCTTCTGCAACAGGAACGATGTCCTTGAGTGCTTTGCTTTCCTCTTCCGAGATAACAACAGCGCAGTCACCGTTTGCTGCGTTAGTCTGACCGAGCATTGCAAGGCTCACCTTGCCTGTCTCAACGACCTTGGAATCTTTAAACTGCATAGTGATGATACCCTTTGCAGAAGTGCCGTCGCAATAATCGATAAATCTCTTAACTGCAACTGTTTCTGCGGGAAGTATCTCTACCATGCCGCCCCTTACTGTAACACTTGTGATACCGGTATAAGGCTGGTCATTGCTGTCAACTATTACGCATATTGCTGATTCATTTTCGGAAACATATTCGGGTTTATTACTTGTTATAATCTCAGCATACTGTTTTGCCAGATCGTAAAGCTCCTTGATCTCCATAATCCTTATCAACTGCCTTTCCTGTGAACTTGCTTATAAATCAAGCCTGCTTTGTATAGAAGCAAAGCTGGTTCTTACCGCTTTCCTTTGCGTTGAACATTGCAGTTTCCGCATTTCTGAACAGGTCATCTGCGGTCATTGCGCTCTCGGGGAAGCTTGCTGCACCATAGCTTGCTGCTACTGTGTAGACGTTTCCGCCTATATTGATAGGCTCGCTGAAGATTCCGCTTACGCCTGCTGCGTACTTGTAGATAGCCTCGTTGGTCATGCCGCTGCCGAGGATTATACCGAACTCGTCGCCGCCGATCTTAGCTGCGAAAGCCTTTTCGCCGCAGTACTTCTGGATCTTATCGGAATACTGCTTCAGCAGTTCATCGCCTATTGCGTGTCCGAAATTATCGTTTATACGTCTGAAATCATCGAGATCAACGTAGATCATTACGCAGTCGCCGCTGTTTCTGATCTGTCTCTCAAGATTATTCATAAAGCTCTCTCTGTTAGGCATACCTGTCAGCTTATCGTTATAAGCCAGGAACTTCATGGCTTCGCCCTGCTCTTCGATGATGCGGTTCTTTTCGATAGCTTCATGGTAGCTCTTCTGGAGATCTTCATTCATCTTCTCGTTCTTGCTGGTGTAGAAATAGATAACAGTTGCGATACCCATAGAGATCAGAGTAACGATCAGACCGGGGATCGCTTTTAGGCTGTGTGGCAATATCATCTGGACTATCAGCGTAAAGAATGTATTTACACCATTGAGTACCATAGCAGTGATATAACCCTTTTTCTGAGCAAACAGTACCAGCATAACGGTAACAACTACCTGTATCTGAGAGATAACACCCGCCATAGGATTGTTACCAACTTTAGGAGCTGAACCACCTACGCTTGCAGGACGCGCAAGCTTTGACTGTATCAGAGCGCACGCAACATATACGAGTATACCTGCGATGATGATGAGCCATGTTTGGTTTTCTTTTTTCTTTTCCATCTTAAATAATTCCCCTATCCATTATAGATTTGATTCCGTCCAACTTCCACCCTAGAAGTTTGCGGTGTGAAGCTTTGCTTTTCTTTCAGCTGCGAGCTTCTTGTTACGGTCGATCATCTCTTTGAGCAGTTCCTCTTTTTCTGCTGCAAATTCGACATCATAAACACAAGCGAGCGATATATCGTCCTCAGTTCCGAAATGCGATCTCTTGGTTATGTTTTTAACGACCGATGCTTCCAGCACAGGTGAATTTACCTGTGATGCAAGTATAACATGATAATCCCTGAAATCGTACTCACTGCCGAAGGAGGTATAAAGTCCGTCGGTAGATGAGAACAGCGCGATAAGGCGCTTATCATCGATGTAGAAGCTTTCAAACATTGATGCTGCATTGGCATTGCACATCGACGATGTGATATTCGCGGGATTAGCTTCCTCATACTCCATCGGCATGATAGCCTCGCCGTCTTCAAATATAGCCACGAAGCTTCCGTCACCTATCTGCACACCAAAGGTGAAGCCGTTGCCGGCAACAGCAGCTATAAGTGTAGTACCGTAGTACTGCTCGGGGTTTATATTCTCAAACTCTTCAGGAGTAAAAGGCTTTTTCTCAACAGCTGTAACGGGGTTTTCTTCAAGATGTTTCAATACCTTGTTATTCCACGCTGCAATGATCTGTCTCTCGATATTTCTGATTATCATCTTGTGGTTTTTCGGCAGGTTCTCTTCAAAAGCATCTGCGTCCTCATAGAACCTGTCGATAGTCTCGATAGTTGCCTCAACGGCACACTGCGAGCCTATGTTGCTGCGAAAGTGTTTTTTACTTCCGTGACCGTCCGCTACCACAGCTATAGCGTAACGATCAGTTATCTTATGTGCCGAGCTGTCCTGGCAAACTATACCCTTTGCCACATGGCTGGCACCCATAACTGATTGGCTAAAGCCATTAAAAGACATTTCTAAACTACACTCCTTCCGACAACCTGTGCTTTACCAGCCCGTATCGTAAGGAACATCGCCGCCGTCCGTCTGATCGCCTACCAGCTCCTGGATCTGCTGACCGAGCATCTTCTGCTTTGCAGCATATACATCCTCTTCGTTAAGCTCCTCATTAGTCTCGTCAGAAAGTGTCATGGACTTACTTCCTATCTGTGAAGCTGTTACTGCGATGATCTTGATCATCGAAGCCAGCTGTCCGCCGGTGTAAGCATGAACAACGGTTTCCTTGGAACCTGTGAACTCAGCGAGCATCTCATCGTTCGCTTCATCACCGATACCCAGTGCAGCCTTCAGACCGAACTTGTACCAGCTGTTGGTCGAAAGTGCTTTCAGACCAGCCTTATAGTCATCGGAAGGATAACCATCGGTCATCAGGAACATTACAGGTGCGAATGACAGTGAAGGCGAATTCAGGAAGCTGTTTCTGGACATTCTTGCAGCCAGCTCTGTAAATGCAGCGCCCATGCTGGTAACGCCCTGTGCGCCCAGTCTTGCCCACTCAAACTCCTCGATGGAGATAGGAGCGGAGTACATCCACCTTACATCTGTATCGAAAGTCAATACTGCTACCTTAACATCGGTATCAGCCTCACCAACTTTTCTTATCTCGGGTATGAGCTCTTCCATAACGGTATTGAGCTGACCCATCTTCTTGCCCTTCATGCTTCCTGAAGTATCGATCAGGAAGAATATTACGAGGCTCTTTTTAGATACCGCAGTCGCACCCAGGGGATCATCGTCATCGAAATCCAGCAGATCGTCGACTGTGGTGTTTTCCTTTACATCAGAATTCATATTATTCATAGATCTATTACGCCCTTTCCTAAAAATTACATACTAGCCTTGACCTTGCCGAAATCGACTTCAAGATCTTTCCAGATGGGGAAGCCTTTACCCGGCTGTATAGGATAATACTTTCCGTCGTGGAGTTTTGCCTGCCACGTATCCTCGGTACAGTTCTTGATACCGATTACGCCGGGCCTCAGCTTGTTTTCAACAAGTTCGCCGGCAACAGTCAGGAAATCATCACAATCAGGATCGATCTCGCACTTGTAGAATCTGCATCCTACATACAGCGGCATCCTGTTATCCCTGTTATCAAAGCCCAGAGTTGCGAATTCAGCTCCGCACTTGGGGCAGCGGAAGGTCTTTTCGTCGACCTTAGCAAACATCGAAGTGAAGTTTGTTCTGCCGCATACGCACATGATGATCTCACTTCTCAGACGGATGAACAGCTTCTGCCATTCATTCTCGATTATACGCTTATTAGGATCGGAGATACCCTGTGTGAAGGAGAGTATGAATGCCTCTCTTATGTACTTGGGATAAATTCTCCAGAACTTAATAACGTTATCGTGTATACCTCTTACAGGTCTGTTGGTAGCATTGTCGGGGTCATATACGAACACAGCATCCTGTCCGTAATGTCTGAGTTCGGAAGACTCGGTCAGGCAAACGTCCTTTACGACCTTTTCGCCTTCCATCGGGTCACCCCTGAACAGCAGCTTGAAAAGTACAACTGCCAGTGAATACTTATCGGTCTGTACATCAGGCTTAGCGATGCCTCTTACGACTTCGGGAGCCATATATCCGGGCTTACCGCCGATACCGAAGTTGCTTCCGTCAGGTGCGATGTTATCGCAGTCGCAGACGAGAACGGCGCCTGTATTCACGTTGATAAAGAAACCGCCGTCGTTAAGGTCCTGATAGCTCTTGCCCACACGGTGGAGCTGTCTGAAAGCGTTAGCGATATTAATAACAGCGGTCACCATAGCATAAAGGCTCGTGAACCTTACGGGCTGCTTGGTAGCTCTGCCTGTCAGCGGGTCGATGACCAGCTTGTAGGTGTTGAGTATATCCACGAACGAATCGAAGCTTTCGGGCTTCAGCTCCATGATATAGCCAAATGTTCCCTGGTCGTTTTCCTTGGTCAGGTACTTGGGCCACAGGAACTTGTTGCTGGGAGCGCCGTCCTGGATATTATTCTTGATATTCTGTCTGAACTCCTTGGGACGCTTGATCTTATCGACATCATACCATTTGAGCGCCCATTTCTGGGAGTTGAATTCTACGAGGTAAACGATACCCTGACCACCGCTGCCGATGACCTTGAGGACTCTCGCTCTTCCTCCGAATTCCATCTCGACCTCCTGGCCGATCTTCAATTCAACCATATGTTATTTCCTCCGATTTCTTCCTTATTGTGGCTTCTGCTTCAGTCCCACGCCTACTGCCACTGTCTCACAATCGATGCCGTAAGTAATGCAATACTTATGTACATAAGAATTGACATAGCAGCGGATCGTAAGTGACGGACAATAAGAGAAAGCATTTTTATCAATGAATTTTACGCTATCCGGAAGGAACAGCTTTTCAAGCTTTTCGCATCCCGAGAATGCTTCAACACCGATGCTGCTGACAGTATTCGGTATTTCAACAACGGTCAGATTAGAGCAAAATTCAAACGTATTATCGGGTATTTCAAGGATACCCTTGGGTATCTTTATCATAGCAAGCTTTCCGCACTGGCTGAACGCGCCCTGTTCGATGACTTTCAATCCAGCAGGGAGTTCGATGCCCTTTAGGTTCTTGCACTCTGAGAAGGCGTAATCACCAATTCCCATCATCGTGGAGGGCAGTGTGATAGATCTCATAAAGGTGAATCTGTCGAAGCAGAAACTGTCTATCTTTGTGAATCCCTCGGGTATCACGATATTTCTTGCAAGTCTGTGTCTGCCTGCATCAGAGGTCTTGAAGATCTTGTCATCGATCCTGAGCTTAGGCTCATTATCGACCTTTTCCTCTTTCTTGGCTTCTTCCTTCTTATCTTCCTCACTCTTGGTCATGGAAGACTTATAAGGCCAGCCCAGAGTATAGGTAAAGCAGGCAAGTACGAACTCAGCTGCGTTTTCTGAAACGAAAAGTTCGTCTATCATATAGCTCTTCGCACTCAGCAGAGCGTATTCCCTGTTGGTTTTTTCCTCTTTGACCATATTTTTCAGAACGCCTGCTCTCATGGCATTCACCAGAAGTCTGCGTTCTTTTTCATAACCGTTCAGGTAATCATTCAGGGTAGACACGAACTGAGTAGGATCATTAATGAGAATGCTGCCGTGTTTTTCCATTATGGTCTTGAGGATATGCTGTATCTCTATGGTGTTGTCAAAACCCTCGATATTCTGAGGTGCAGGAGCTCCGCATTCAGGACACTCTATGGCGTTCGGAGGCAGTTCGGCATTACATCTTTCACATTGCATTTTTCTTCTCTCCTGACATAAAAAATTTAGTTGACCGACTTTAATATTTTTATATACATAACCGCAATTTTCGTTTATTATTTTCCGCGGTTCGGGAGCCGATCAAAGTACCCCCGCAAAAGCCGCGAAAACATTAGATTTCAGGTATCATCACCTGCCGCGGTATTGTTGTGTATAACCACTATCAAAGACAATACGAAAAGGAATATTTTACATCCAAAAAGTACTCTAATACATTTATTTAAGTATACCACTTTTTGATAAAATTGTCAAGTAAAAATGATATCCTTAAGTTCAAATTTACCGAAGATACACAAATAGAACGTTTTCGGAACACCTGTTGGGAATAAATTCGGCAAAAAGGGCGGCAAGTCCCGCAGTATAGCAGGTCCCGACCGCCCATAATTGGTATCATCCAACAGAATAAACTGTATTTGAGGAAACTCCTTCCAGAGCATTGACCTGTTCTGCAAGATCTTCAATTGTCTCCTCGGGAGCATCGACAGCAACACTGATTATGTTGATGCCTCTCTCCCTGTAAGGCACGCCCATTCTTCCGACAACGTACTCACTATATTCATGAAGAAGAGCATTCACTCCCTCAACGGAAGCACCTCTTTCAACTATTATCGCAACTATTGCTACCTTTGAAGACATAGTACACCTTACCTTTCTTAATCAGATTCACGAAGGATTTGTATTACTTCTTCTCGTTTGCTTTGTGCAGAGTGTCGTTTATCTCTTCTACGAGTTTGTTGATCTCGACAATAGAATTATTGATAACACCCGAGCTCTCGTTGGTGACATTTACGTTGTCATCAAGCGCACTGAAAGCTTCGATAGTAGTTTCGAGTATGGAGATCAGCTGAGATACGCTTCCCGAATCCATGGTAGAATTGTCATGGCAGAATGCAACGACATTTGTGAGCAGGTTCTTAACGACATCTGCTCTCTCACTGGTCTTGGAAGTGGATTCGCCGATGGTATCCATATTCTTGAGAATGTTATCAACGCCTTCTCTCAGCTTATCCGAAAGTTCAAGACATTCGTAGGTTATCTCAGCCAGCTTCTCGTGCTGTTCAGCCAGTTCGCTGTGTCTTGCTACCATTACGGACTTAGCGTGGATAACGCAGTTATCAGGTGTGTTCAGACCTCTGTAAATAGCGATAGCCATTTCACGACATGATCTGTAACCGCAGGCACGGCAGTCATAGTGCTTCTCGTCCTCGGTATGCTGACCCATGCTCTCATAGATAGGATCAAGCTGTCTCTCGGTAGGAACAGGAGTAGGAGTAACAGGCTTGTAGTTTCTCAGGAAGTCGTTGAGTTTCAGCTCATCATCGAACTTCTTGAACATCCTATCTTCGCCTCTGCCCATGAAGCCTCCCTTACGGCGGCTCTTAGCTTCCTTCTCGACTTCCTTCATGGTCAGCATTACATCGAACATGGTCTGATTGGTCGCTGAACCTGGTCCTACGTTACAACCGAATTCACACGACAGTACATCGAATACCTCGGGGTGCTTGAAGTCAGGCATCTCAGCATACATATCCAGTTCGGGATAAACCTTGTTGACACCCTCGGAAGTGGTTACATTGATATCGGGATTGTGCAGCCAGAGGTTGTCTCTCAATCCGCCCGGACGAGGGTATATAGCACCCACCTGACCCTGCTGGTCATCGAACTTGTATTCATAATCCTCTGCACTTGAAACAGGGATAGATATACCGTTTCTCTCGAAATAGTCATTCAGCTTTCTGAAAGTAACGTTGAAATCAACAAGACCTGTCTCCTCGAACTCGTACTTCTTAGCGATACATGGCGACAGCATTGCGATGGGGTTGTTTCTGTTCAGATACTTTCTGATATACACTGCGCTACATGAAACAGGGCTGTGTATAGGTGAAAGGTTAGCCAGCAGCTTAGGCTGATAAGTTTCAACATACTTTACTATTGCAGAACATGGCTGGGTAATAACATTGCCGACCTTCTTCTGCTCTATTGCTCTCAGGTGAGCCCATGTGCAGATATCTGCGCCGAAGGATACATCGTATATGATACATCCCTGTTTGCGGAACCAGTCGAGTATGCCCTTCCACTTTGTGGGGAATACAGACTTGATGGAAGGCGATACCAGTATTATCAGCTTATCGCGCTTCATTCTGTTCATGCACTCATCGGTATCGTCGATATAGTCTCTTGCACCGTGATTACAGCTTACTACACACGCACCGCAGCCTATGCAGCGATCGGGATTTATTGATGTTATGAACTTGCCGCCTTCAAGCATCTTGGTTATGTTAGCCTCGGGCGCGGGACAAGCCCTCACACAAGCATTACAGCCCACACATTTTTCGGGCTTTACTATGATTAATTCACTCATAAGATAATACAACTCCTTACCAAATTATTCCGGTCGAACGGGATCTTATTTTTTCAGTGCGTTAGCCTGCTTCATAAGATCAGCCAGATCTACACCGCCTGATTTTTTATCACCTGCAGGCTTATCAGCGGGAGCATCTGACTTCTTGTCAGCCTTCTCCTCACCCTTCTTATCGCCGTCATTTCCCTTTTTCTTGTCGCCGCCGATAGCAGCAGCCATCTTTGCCAACTCATCAAGTCTTGCATTGGACTTCTTTTCCTGTTCGGAAGGTTTTCTGGGCTCGGGAGCATCGGGCAGCTGAGGCTCGAAAGTCTCGGGATTCTTGAACTCGGGAACTCCGCCCTCAGTAAGTTTATTCTCGGTAGTTTTCAGCAGCTTTTCTGCTTCTGCGTTTTTGTCCTTGATAACTGCGAATACCTCGTTAAGATCATTCAGATGCTTGCCGAGATTTTCAACTTCCTTGAGCATAGCAGCTCTCAGGTTATTGGAAGCGACCTTCATCTTCTCAGCTGAATTCTTGGATTCAGCATCGGTCTCGGCTGCTCTCTTTTCAGCCTCATATACTATTTCAGCAGCAGTATGGTTGGCATCATCGATCATTTCCTTGACGAGTGCCTCAGTCTGCGCCTTCTTCTCATCAGCTTCCTTATTTGCATTTGCAACGACAGCTGTTGCGGAAGCCTGTGCTGCTATGAACACCTGGCTGAGTGCATTAGCTTCGTTATCATTCTCGAGTGCGCTGAGTTTTGTCTTAGCATCTTCGAGTTCTTTTAATGTATCGGCATGAGTAGCCTTCAAAGCTGCCAGTTCATCGGCAAGCTTTGCTTTATCCTCTTCAGCTGCCTTCAGCTTGGTAGATGCAGTTTCATTCTGCACCTGAAGACTGGTCAGCTTTACTTTCTCCTGAGTAAGCACTGCTTCGTGCGCTTTTTCCTCGGACGATCCTTTCTTGTATTCCTCGATGAGCAGCTTGGTCTCGCGAAGCTCATTCTTGAGATCGAACAGCTGAGTGTTCAGAAATTCAAATCTCTTGATAACATCATTTCTGTCATACCCGCCGAACTCGACCGTTCTGATAAATCTAGTATCCGCCATTATATCATCCTCCTGATGCCAGACCGCCTGAAAAAGCGTAGGCAAGCTTATCAAATTATACACGAACACTGTGCGTTTGCTCAGTTCATTAATAATTACAATAATAGTATAAAACTTTTTTTCATAATTGTCAATAGATTTTTTAATAAAGCGAGAAGGTTTTTCTACGTTTTAATCAAAACAGTTACGATAGTTCAGTTTTGTCTTGGGAAACAGTCCAAAAATTGCGCTAATTGCCCAGTTTCAGCAGTGCCATTTTATCAAGTATGTACAAAACAGTTCAGATTTACTGAACGCAGAAATTATTAACTTCAATTTGTATAGTTTCCACAAAATGAAATTATATTAATATATATAAGCATATAATACGCTATATTCCTGTCCGCGAAAAAAACACTCACCGTTCCACGGTGAGCGTTTATCCGTTTTATGTTTTTACCAGTCGTTCTCACAGTCCTTTATAAGGCGCTGAACTTCTTCATTGAAATACAGTCCCACATCAAAGAGCTTATCCGCCTGCTGTTTGGTTATCTTACCTGTCATCGAATAAACGAACTGTCCGTGCTGACGCTGTGTACCGTCCCAGGAGTCGATGACCTTTATCCAGCCCGCTCTGCCAAGTGACCTTTCGGGGAACTTGGTGCCCGGTATGAATTTATCCGCAAGCATTATCGCACATCTGTTGTGGTTGGTATAATCGCAGGAATAAGTATCCCCCTGAGGAGATATCCACCCCAGCTTGAAATTATCATCGTTCTTATAAAACATCTTCTCCAGCGGGAGAGGATATTTGTTATCCGATTCTATAATTTTAACAAAATTATAATCGTCCTCTTTAAAGGAGTGATAACCGCCGCAGCCGTCAAGAACAACAGGAAGCTGTTCTTTCTTCACCACTTTCTCGAAGAGTGTACCTTTGAGTGAAGACAGCGTATCATGGTACTCATTGCAGTACAGACCTGTTGCCGACCGATACACAGCATATTTCTTCACATCGTTCACTCCCCTCATCACGAACTATACATATAATATTTTATCACATTTCTACCACATTTGTCAATAGCAAAAATTGGATATGGCGAATCAAGCAAAAACTGCGCTTCTATATCACCTGGAAAAGATAGAATTTGAGATAATCTGTTTCGGGGACGTTCATTAGTATAGGATGGTCGGGTGCCTGCTGACGAGCTTCAACGAGTTTCAGCCTTACGCCTGCGTCCTGTGCGGCACTCATCAGCATTTTTACGAAAAGCTCATTGGTCATAAAATGCGAACATGAACAGGTAGCAAGATAGCCGCCGCGGGGCAGCATTTTCATGGCACGGTAGTTTATCTCCTTGTAACCTCTCTCGGCTGAATTCACGGTTTTACGGCTTTTTGTAAATGCAGGAGGGTCGAGGATAACGAAGTCGTACCCTGCTTTTTCCTCGGTGAGTTTCGGCAGGAGGTCAAATACATCAGCACAGATAAAGTCCATTTTATCGAACAGACCATTTCTTTCAGCATTAGCCCTTGCAGTATCCACCGCAAACTGTGAAACGTCTACCGCTGTAACATGAGCCGCGCCGCCGAAAGCTGCATTCAGCGCGAAAGAGCCTGTATGGGTAAAGCAGTCAAGCACCTTTTTGCCCTTGGCGATCTTAGCCGCCGCCAGACGGTTGTATTTCTGGTCGAGGAAGAAGCCTGTCTTCTGACCGTTTTCAACGTCCACCTTGTAGATTATGCCGTTCTCATTTATCTCGGTAACAGGAGATTCGGGAGGTGCGGGCAGGAAGTCAGCCTTATACCAACCCTTGCTCTGTTCCAGACCTTCAAGCTCGCGGATAGCAACGTCATTGCGCTCCATTATACCACGGAGAGCCACACCATCGGCGGCAAGCTCCTCGGTCAGCAGGCGGTACAGCATATCCTTTCTCTGCTCCATGCCATAGCTAAGCACCTGCACGGAGAGTATGTCGTTATAGCGGTCAACGGTCAGCCCGGGCAGTCCGTCAGATTCACCGTGTACCAGTCGGCAGGCGGTGATATCGTCACCCATGACTGTCTTGCGGTGGTCAAGTGCGTACCTTATCCTGCGGCGGAAAAAGCTCTCGCCGAAAGTTTCATTGGCGTTATCGGCAAGTATCCTCACCCTTATCTTGCTGTTAAGGCTCACAAGTCCCGAGCCCAGATAACTGCCTTTGGGCGACAGCACATCGGCTATACATCCGTTCTCTATCCCCTCGGGAGATACCTCTATCTCGTTATCATAAACCCAGGGGTGTCCGCCTTTCAGCCTGTTTTCGCACCTTTTGCTGACTTTGAAAGCAGGAAATCTCCTCTGCTGCTTCATTTATTTTTCCTCCTCTTTTTTCCTGTATGTCATCCTGATATCGACAGCGAATATTATCAGATCATAAAACACAAGCATTATCCCCATGGCATAAAGCTCCGTAAACAGCATCTTCATGGGCAGCTGCCTTATCACACGGTCAGCCCATATGCCGCAGAAATACACCGTGACTACGAAAGCTGAGATATCAAAAGCCATCTGCAAACCTGATATCACCCTGAGTTTGAACCCATCGCTCTCCGATTTTCTGCGGCTCACTATCCTGCGCAGAAGAACTATCGTCCAACCGCCCAGCAGAAGTGCCGCCGCAGATACAAAAAACGGATAGAATACCAGAATTCTGCTGCCTGTAACATCATAAGGCTGATAAGTGTGAAGTATCTCATGCAGTTTTTCCGCTAAGGTCATACCCGATGTCATTTCATGCACCGATTTGAAATGAACAGCTGTCTGCTCAGGCATTTTGCGGTATGCGAACAGCATTCTTACCAGACTTATATCAAATATCACCCAGCTGAACGCCCTGAAAATAATATGAACAAGCGCCGTCCGACCAAGTACCGTTTTATCATCGCCGTCACAGCGCATGATCTTTCCTATAAAAAGCCCATGGGAACCTTTGCCTGTGATCACCTTTTTCAGCTTCTGTTTTTTATCTTCCGTCATTGTTTTCTCAAATATCCGCGGGAACGAAATCTACCTTGCCCGAATTGACGTTCGCCCCGAGAACCTTTACCCTGAATCTCTCGCCGACGCGGTATTCCACGCCTGTAGAGAAGTTTTTCAGCTTCATCATGCCGTCGCACTCATAGTAGCCCTCAGGCATATTATCAAGGTGCAGCAGACCCTCGCAGGTGTTGTCAAGCTCGATGAACATACCGAAATCCGTCACCGATACTATCACACCCTCGTATTCCTCACCGATATGACCTGTCATGTACTCAGCCTTGTAGCAGTCGTCGCAGGCACGCTCGGTCTGCATTGCCGTGAGTTCAGTTTCGGTGGAACGGTCAGCCGCCGCATACACGAACTTATTGAACCTGCTGCGGCATTCCTCCGCAGTCATTCCGCCGAGAAAAGCCGACATTATCCTGTGTATCGAAAGGTCGGGATAACGGCGTATCGGCGAAGTGAAATGAGCATAGTCCTCCAGCACCAGTCCGTAGTGACCGATAGGCTCGGTATCGTATTTCGCCTTTGACATACTCCTCAGCACCGCATTGTTGATGATCTTTTCAGCGTCCGTATTTTTGGACATTTCAAGTATCTCCGCCAGCTGTTTCGGTTTGGGGTCATCACCCATAACATACATTATATCCAGTCCCGCCAGCAGTTCTTTCAGACCCTCTATCTTCTCGGCAGAAGGTGGCTCGTGAACACGGTAAACAAAGGGCAGTTCGTTGTCCTTGCCGAATCTCGCGGCACATTCGTTGGCAGTCAGCATGAAATCCTCTATCATTTCCTGTGCAAAGCCGCGGGTGTACTCGCCCACACCAACACAGACGTTGTCCTCGTTTATCATCAGAGCGCTCTCGCTTGTTTCTATCTGTGGCGCACCGCGGGCGATACGCTTTTTGCAGAGTATCTCCGCAAGTTCCTTCATCAGGGGCAGCTGTTCGATGACCTCGGCATATTTCTCCGAAAGCTCACGGCTCACAAAGCCGTCAAAGATATCATTTATCTCCGAATATACGCCCTTTACCCTCGACCTGATAACCGACTTTGCAAACTTGTAGCTGACGATATTTCCCGAACCGTCAAGCTCTGTCAGGCAAGTGAAAGCCAGCCTGTCCTCCTGCGGGTTCAGTGAGCATATTCCGTTTGAAAGCTCGGCGGGAAGCATGGGTATTACCCTGTTTGCGTAGTATACACTGGTGCCGCGCTGAAAAGCTTCGTTATCCAGCGCCGACCTTGGTGTTACGTAGTGCGATACGTCCGCGATATGAACGCCGAGGATATAGCCGTTTTCCGTCTTCTGCACCGATATAGCATCGTCGATATCCTTGGTATCGGCACCGTCGATGGTAAATATAGGCAGATCACGCAGATCGAGTCTGCCCTCCTTTTCCTCATCGGATATTCCCGCCGAGGATACTCTCCTTGCCTCATCGATGACTTCCGCAGGGAACACGGGAGTCAGCCCCGCAGCTTCAACAATGCCAAGGGCGCAGACAGCCGCTTTCAGCGAACTTCCCAGACATGATACTATCTCACAGCGGTGCTCGCTGTGCTTTTCGCCGCGCCTTGTTATAACAGCGATAGCCTTATCGCCCTCATGGAGTTCCAGCCCGAAAGGATTGACGAAATCCAGCGCATACTTCGATATAACGTCGGGCATTATTTTCAGCTTGCCGAACTCGTCAACTATCTCACCGCTGAACCTATTGAAATTCTCTTCCTCAATGGATACAACTTCGCCCTCGGGACTGTCGCCGCGGCTCTCCCTCAGCTGTACCATTACAATATCCCCGGGCATCGCACCCAGCAGGTGCTTTCCGGGAATAAATACTTCCTCGCCGGTATCAACGTTCTTAACAAAGCCGAAACTCTTGTGCAGGCGCACGACCTTGCACTTTTTCAGCTTGCCGCCCTTGCCCAGCGTAAAGCCCAGCTTGCCCTCGACTATCTCGCCTTTTTTCTTCATCTTGTCAACAGTCTTGGCAAATTTATCAAAATCAAAGTTCCCCTTTCGGAAACTTTTCACAAGCTCCTTGAAAGGCACAGGGCGCTTGCCCGAAGCTTTCAGCTTGTTGTATATCATTTTTCTGTAGTCCTGTTTCATATATTCTCCTTTTACTTCCTGTAATATTTCACCTTGAAATAACGTTCGGCTTCGCGCAGAGTGTCGAACCTTCTGCGGAGCCAATCCTCACCGCGTTTCCATGCAACTCTCAGCTGAGTAATATCCTCCATCGGTATACGCACATCTCGTATCTCCCAGCTGTCATACAGCCGTTTATATGCGGACTTTCCTCCGCATATACTGCTTCTGCGGACCGCCCTGTTGGCAAGTGTCTTGGCTTTGTATCTGTGCGGACCTTTGTTATCACTTATTATGAAAGCCGCAAATCTCTTGTAACTCCTGCTCATGCCGCACCTCACGCTGTACATATTAACGTACTGCTATTTGTTTTTTCTGTCCAGCCTGTCGAACAATGTGTATGTCAGCTGATCACCTGCCAGCTCTGCGCAACTTTTGATTATACTGTAACATATCGGATAAAGCCTTTTGTTTGTCATATCCTGCTTGATAGATTTTCTGCAAATTTTCCAGACATCGCGTATCAGCGCATTATCAGCTTCCATGATAAGGTGAGCCATCTCAAAGAACGCCCGACCGTTCGCACTCCTCAGAATATCTGTATGCTTCTTGAAAAGCGCGAAAGCATCTGAAATTTCTCCCTTATCGCAAAGCCACTCTATCATGCCTTCTGCCGCTGAAAGCTGCTCCATCTGCCCTTTCATATCAGCAGGTTCACAGCCGAAAGCACGCTCATAACAGCCTTTGACAGCTATCTCCCTGTCATCATCTCTGCCAGTCATACGTGCAAATCTCCTGAACATCAGAATATGGTCGTCCTCAAGCCCCTCTGACTTGTAGATATCCACCAGCCTCAGGAGTTTTTCTTTCATATCAAGTTCGTTTGCCAGATAAATGCTATCCACTAAACTGTACTCGTATATATCCGCAGGATACTGCGCCGCATAGCTTTCATCGATACCAAAACCGCAGTAACAATCGAAATTTGCGTTTTTCGCCCTCTCATACATCGGCTTGTCCTCTGGCTTACGGTACTGCTCCATCAGTACGGAAAGCAGTTCCAGATTCGAGCCTATACCCTGAAAGCTTGATTTTTCGCGGGCGATTATCTCCTGCTCAAAAAATTCTCTCACCATCTGCTCGCGTTCGGGCTCCCCGACTTCAGCCGCACCGAACCTCAGTCCGTACAGCACCCGCCCTCGCGTGCCGTAGTTCTCATCAATAGCAGCATACTCCTCCGTATGCTTGCATTTATAGAAATATCGGTCTTTTTCACCAGACCTGTATCTGTCTATATCCGCCCTGAATTCTCCGAGCATTTCAGCCAATATATTTTTGTAGTCCATCTTGTTGTACTTTTATATAAATCAGCGTAGCGTCAACTATCCAATTTTTCTCCCTTTTCAAAGCAAAGTGCAGTATACTCCTCTTTCAAAGTATACCCGAATTTTGAAGCGATCTTCAGTGACATCGTGTTTGCCGCGTCCCAGTGGGCTTTCAGACCTCTCCTTGCACACTCTTTGATAAACGCCGCACCCGCTATCGTCGCAAGACCTTTTCTGCGGTAGTCGGGATGAGTAGCTATCTCCACCTCAACTCCCCTGCTGTACACCGAATAGCATGAAGCCGCGCAGATAAGCATTCCTTTATGGGTTATGCAGCATCCGAAAGCGTTCTTATGAAAATCATTGTAGTCCGAAAAATTCCCCACAAACGCCCATGACCATTCTTCTTTCAAAGCCTGATCATAGTATTCCTCGTTTATCATTTCAAGCTTATATTCCGTAAAATCGGATATATCCGCCAGCTTAGCAAGTTTATCGGTATCAAAGCTTTCAGGCATTTTTGTGCGGAATCTCGTGGTGATGACTATCCCCTCGCCAAGCCCTGTCAGCGCCTTTGTCCAGCCCTCCGACGCAGGCATGAACACAGCCTCGGGATTGTTCTTAGCTATCTCAAAAGCCTCGCGTGCAAAAGCAGGATCCCCCGCCGTGAAATAGAAATCACCCGCTTCGATAACACCCGCAGTAGGTGCATCGGGAGCATCGCACCAACATATACCCGTTCTGCCCTCGGCACAGCTTATCAGCACCGAATCCTCAAAGCCCTCAAACAGCGGCATCAGTGCCTTTCTGTTATCCGTTTTTACCATATTTTAACTTTCCTCCACATGAAAAAAAGCCCCGCTGCGGCAGGGCTGATATTTTCTCCACTGAATTTCCACAAGCAGCAATATACTGCCACACAGCTTATTTGCTGAGGTATTTGTGGATAACGCTTACCGCGATGGTCAGTATGAACATAACGATCGCTGCATTTCTGGTCAGTCTGTTGAGCTTGGCATCGCGGGTGTTGCCCGTATTCTTGCCATAGAACGAATCATTGTAGCCGCCGCCGATAGCGGAAGTCAGACCATCGTCCTTGGATTCCTGTATCAGGACAACCAAAACGATCACAATGCTGCAGATCGCAAGCACAACGCCTGCACCTATCTCAATAGGGCTCATAATACTCTCCTCCGTTACTGATAACATTATTTATGTCATTATAACACACTTTTCAGAAAAAAGCAAGGGGTTTGCGCAAATTTTTTCAAGGAGCTGAAAATATGTGAGGTTCGACAAATGATGTGATACCTACCAAGGAAGAGCGCTTTGTCATTCAATCCTAAACCCAGATATACCATCTCCCAACCAATAATCATGAATAAAGTTGACATTCTCCGCCAAATGGATTATAATAGTGAAGACATCAGTCAAGCAAAGGAGAATTTTGATGGATAAAGAAAAGAAGTTCCCTTCGGTGGGAGTAGCTTCCGTCGTTGTTGCGGGAATATTTGTCGTGTGCATGGTCTTCATCATCGGCAAGGTGGTCTTCGCAAGCAATTCGGCTGAACTCCCCTCGGGAGTGGACACCGCTACGATAAATACCAATGTAACTCAGCCTAAGGTTAAAGACGGTGAAAAGCCTGTCACCCAACCGCCAGCTGAAACTAACGAAAGCGGCGCACCCGCTGCTGAGGCTGAAAGTTCGGTTGATACCGCTTCTTCGGCGGCTGAGGACAGTTCAACTGCTTCGGAAGAAAAGGAAACAAAATACATCACCGAATACGCATACCTCCACACTCAGCCCTCGAATGAGGCTGAAAACATCGTCTGCATGACCCCCGGTGTCGCAGTTACGGTGCTTGGTTATGAGGACAACGGATATGTCAAGATATCTTTCACGAGTAATGACGGCGAACTAACAGGCTATATTTATCAGGACTATCTCTCCGATTATCAGACAGTCCTCCCGCCCTGGGAACAGTAATGGCAAAGGTATTCACATACACTACTCTCTCCAATGGCAGGCGGATAGACTTCATCCTGGACAGGGGCAGGCGCAGGAATGCAGTTCTTGCGATAAACGAGGGCAGGCTGACTGTCCGTGTGCCCGAACGATTTGAAGTGTCGCAGATACGGAGTTTTATCGAACAGCACATCGACTGGATAGACCTCAATCTCGAAAAAAGTGCAAAGCACTCGGGTCTGCCTATGACTTTCGAAGACGGCGAGGAGATACGTCTGCTGGGGCAGAAGACCGTGATAACCGCGGTGAAGTCCGACAGATATTTCAAGCCCCGCACCGAGGACGGAAAACTGCTTATAGCTGTATGCGGCAGTGTTGACCGCGAATACATGGTCAGGCAGGTACAAACTTTTATAGTCGAACTTGCCAACCGCGAGATAACCGAGAGTATGCAGCGGCTAACCGCGCAGATGGGGCTTTTCCCGAAGAAGATAACCGTAAAAGACCTCAGCGCAAGCTGGGGCAGGTGCAGTTCAAACGGCACAATATCCATAAATTACAAGGTAGCAGCCTATTCAAAGGCGCACATCGATTATGTATGCATCCACGAACTTGCACATCTTGTTCACATGGATCACAGCGCAGATTTCTGGGCGTTGGTTGAACGCTACTGCCCCGACTGGAAAAAGCTTCGCGGCAGTATGCGTTCCGATAACGATGATTAAAACAAGGCAGTACCCCACAGCAATTGTGAGGTACTGCCTTTATTATCATCTCGCCGCGTCCTCTTCCATCTCCGCGTTCCAGTCCTCTGCAAGGGGTGCGGATTCTCTCATACATCTCACAGCCCTGCCAACTGCGCCATACATCAGTCTTGTGCCATTGCCATCGGCTTTGTAGTTTGAAGCGTGAGCTATGCCCATAGAACCCGCAGTTGCCGCCGCGTCAATGTTCGCACCGAGGAATATGAACTCCCAGCCGTATTTTTTCTGCTCTTTTTCGATGAGCTTTTTCACGGTATCGTATCTGAACTCACGGCTGGCATTCTCCATGCCGTCAGTGGTTATAACGAATATGGTCTTTGAGGGAACGTCCTCGGGGCGTGCGTATTTGTGTATCCCTGCGATATGCTGAATGGTCATGCCAACGGCATCTAGCAAAGCAGTACAGCCGCGGGGGACGTAGTCCTTTTCAGTAAGGGGTTTTACTGTCGAGATATCAGCGCGGTCATGCACGTAGATGAACTCGGTATCGAAAAGCACGGTCGTCACAAAAGCCTTGCCATCGGAATTTTTCTGATCCTTGATAAGTGAGTTGAATCCGCCAACGGTATCGGATTCAAGTCCCGACATTGAACCGCTTCTGTCAAGCACGAATACCAGTTCGGTGATGTTGTTATTATTCTTTTTCATAGTTGTTCCTCCTTAGATGTGTTTCAGGTTCACGGTTTTCTTACTGTGACTATATGATAACACATTCTGAAAGAGATATGGTCGCTTTTGAAGCGACATTTTACTTTCTCATTTGCCCTTCAAAAACAAAAAAGTGCGCCTGCGATCAAACGCGGACGCACTTGCTTTTTAATTATCTGTCGTTTATTGCAATATAGGGTCTTTCCTTAGCCACAGCCTTGTATGCAGGACGGATTATCCTCTTGCCTGTAACCAGTTCCTCGAAACGGTGAGCGCACCAGCCGGGCATTCTCGATACTGCAAACATAGGTGTGAACAGATCCTGGGGAACGCCCAGCATTCTGTAAACAAAGCCCGAATACATATCAACATTTGCGCACATAGCCTTGTCGCTGCCCTTTATCTTCAGGAAAAGCTCGGGTGTCAGGCGCTCGATAGTTTCAAGAAGTCTGTACTCTCTCTCGAACTCGGTACCCTCAGCCATGCGCTTTGCGTTGGCTTTGAGTATTACCGCTCTCGGGTCGGAAAGTGTATAAACCGCATGACCCATGCCGTAGATAAGTCCCGACTTGTCGAAAGCTTCCTTTTTGAGTATCTTGGTCAGGAAGTCAGCAACTTCGCCCTCGTCGTCCCAGTTGGAAACGTTCTGCTTTACGCAGTCCTGCATAGCGGATACCTTGATGTTCGCACCGCCGTGCTTGGGTCCTTTCAGCGAACCTATTGCTGCGGAGTAAGCAGAGTAAGGGTCGGTGCCCGAAGAAGTCAGCACGCGGCAGGCAAAGGTGGAGTTATTTCCGCCGCCGTGTTCAGCGTGCAGCATCATCAGCAGATCGAGAAGCTTAGCTTCATCGTCTGTGAATTTTCTGTCGGGACGAATAGCCGCAAGTATCATCTCAGCCGTGCTGTGGTTGGGATCAAGCGGGTGCAGGAACATTGTCTGATTATCGAATGTCCTCTTCTTCACCTGATAAGCCAGTGTCATTATGTAAGGCAGCTTCGAGATTATGGATATAGCCGTTGCCATCTCATACTCGGGGGCACGGTTCTCGGGATTGTCATCGTAGGAATAAAGCGCCAGTATCGAACGGGACATCTTGTTCATGATATCCTTGGACGGTGCTTTGAGTATCATATCCGAGAAGAAATCCGCAGGCAGAGGACGGTTCTCAGCTATCATATGTCTGAAAGCAGCCAGTTCGTCCTTTTTAGGCAGTTCGCCCAGCAGAAGCAGATATACTATCTCCTCGAAACCGAAACGGTTCTCCTTAACGGCATTTCCCACCAGATCGTTTATATTGTAGCCGCGATAGATCAGCTGACCCTCGATCGGCATTTTTTCTCCTTCATTCACCACATATCCGTGAACATTGCAAATATTGGTAAGACCCGCAGTAACACCAGTGCCGTCGGCATTTCTCAGACCTCTCTTGACTCTGTACCTGTCATAATAACCGGGGTCGATAGTGTTGTTTTTCACAAACTGCTGACAGAGCAGTTTTCTTGCTGTATCATTTACCATTCCTTCCACTCACTTTCCTTGGATATTCTGTAATTATACCACATTTCGCCTTTTTTGTCAACGTGATAATATTAACGACAGGGCTATCGGTTTTCATTCCGATATTCGGTAATATCAACATATTTATGCCTAGAAACGATGTTTTCAGACACTTTTCCGAAGTCTATCCTTGTCAGAGCTTTTCCGTTCGGTAGAGGTGTAACAGACCTTAAAATCACCGTGAACCCCGCCTTTTCCATAACTGATATGAGAGAAGCGGTATCTATCTCGTGATGGACTTCGTCAAGCCTGTCAAAGGCATGGAGATAGGGCGAATCAGACACCCAGTTTTCGGCATCGGTATTTATCTGAATCACGCAGGATACATATTCGGGGGACACCTGCTTCACGACTTTTGTAAAGGCATTAAATCCGATATATTCTATCAGCAGGTCGGCGATCAGGAGTTCGCTGCGAGGCAGTCTGTCAGCTTCGGTCAGAAGATCAGCGCGGACACATTCCAAAACTCCCGAAAGCTGAGGATATCTCGCAGATACCGCATCGAGATAGTCGCTGTTGATATCAACGCCGTAAACCTTATCGAAATCCTCCACTCCGATATGCCCAAGACCGTTTCCGCCCGCGATACCAAGTACCATAACCGTTCCGGCAGGATATGCGGTGAACTGTTCTTTCATTATGCCGTCAAGCGCCTGCAACTGCCAGACAGAATCAAGGCTCATGTGGCTCTCGTAATCGGCTAAACTTATATCTTCCCACGGATTAGCCATTCCCGTTCCCCCTGTACCTCATTTCCCAGAAAGCCACCGCACCCGCAGCTGCAACGTTAAGGGAATCCACGCCGTGCGCCATTGGAATCTTTACGGTCATGTCACACTGGTCAATTGTGGAAGTTTTCAAACCGTCACCCTCAGTACCCAGAACTATCGCCAGTTTTTCGGCACTTTTCAGGCGTTCGTTCTCAATGCTGACAGTATCCGACCTGAGCGCCATAGCCGCCGTGACAAATCCCTGTCCGCGAAGTGTTTCAATATATCCGCTGTCCGATTTTCCAATGAACTTCCAAGGCACCTGAAAAACCGTGCCCATGCTGACACGAATAGTACGCCGAAACAGCGGGTCACTGCACCCATCCGTCAGAAGCACAGCATCGATCCCCAGCGCCGCCGCCGAACGGAACACCGCCCCCATGTTGGTCTGGTTCATGATATCTTCCAGCACAGCCACCCTGTGTATCTTCGTGGGAAGTTCATCTTCTGTGGACTTCCGCTTCATGGCGCACAGCACGCCCTGTGTCAGCTTGAAGCCCGTTATCTCTTCAAGAAGCTTCTTTCCCGCCGAGAAAACAGGTACGTCCCCGACCCTTTCAACGATATCAGCCGCCTGCCCCACGATGTACTTTTCGTCTGAAAGCAGCGAAACAGCTTCATACCCCGCATCAAGTGCAGTACGTATGACTTTCGGGCTTTCAGCCACGAACAACCCCTGTGCTTTCAGCGAGAGTTCTGCGGTATCCCTGTAAGGCGCCAAGCCATCGGTATCAAGATCATTTATGCGAACTATCCTGCTCATTTTTATGCCCCCTTTATGAACTTATATAATCATACCACACACGCGAACATTTTTCAACTATCACGCACAAAAGAAATAAGATATGCCAAGGAGACAAAGTGCGCGGTCAAGCCTCGCGCTAGCAGGCTTGACCCAAAGCTCTTTTCCTTGGCATTCCCACCCACTTCCTTGTTATTTTGCCCAATCTCACACCTCACCCCCTATGCAAACAAATGATTTTAAATTTACCTCAGACATATTTCTGTAAGAGTTGTACAAAAACGTACAACTTTTTCGCCAAAATCGCTGATAGTGAAAGGCCTTTCAATCTTTCTCAATTGTGCGCACGATGGCAGGCAGCCGCCGATTATGACTACGAGGATATGAGGCGGCGTGTTATACTGCATAAGAGAGAAATATCTCAGCATCTTGACAATAACAGCGTATAATTCCCCCGCGAGTTCATAAAAATATAAGCTCTAACGGTGTAAAGTCGGACGTTTCCCCTATTTTAAATAATTTAATGAAAATATTCTTGTAAAAATGACCCGAACAACGATCAAAAAATAGTCAGACTGCTTCTTGAAAAAAGCTGCATTATATGTTATAATGTCTATATATGACTATCGAATAATTTATAGAATGTAATGAAATGAAAGGAGTTTTTTTCTCAATGAGATCATATCTAAAAAAATTACTGAGCCTTGTGACCGCAGGCGCTATGTCTGTATCCGCACTGCCCTTCGTAAGCGCTCAGGCTAAAGACATTTCCACCATGACACCTAAGGAGATAGCTGCTGATATGGGTGTGGGCTGGAACCTCGGCAATACCCTTGACGCTCATGACAGCGGCAGTCACAAAAAAATGGGACTAGAGTCAGAGACCTACTGGGGCAACCCCAAGGCGACAAAGGAACTCATCGATACGGTAAAAGCCAAGGGCTTCAATACTATCCGTATCCCAGTGACCTGGTATCCCCATGCTGACGCTAACTACAAGATAAACAGCGCGTGGATGAGCAGAGTTAAGCAGGTGGTCGATTGGGCGATAGCTGATGACACCTATGTTATACTCAATATCCATCACGAGGAATGGAACAGACCAACCAATGCTAACTACTCCGCGGCTTCAAAGGAACTGAAAGCTTTCTGGAAACAGATAGCTAACGAATTCCAGAACTACGACCGTCACCTCATATTTGAGGGAATGAACGAGCCCAGAGATTACGGCGGAACTCACGAATGGGACGGCGGTACGTCCGAAATGAGAGAAGTTGTCAACAAGCTGGACAAGGATTTTGTTGATACCGTAAGAGCAACAGGCGGCAAGAACAAAACCAGATGCCTGATGATACCCACCTACGCGGCAAGCGCCACTCCTGCTGCTATGCGTGCGCTGACCATCCCCAATGACCCTAACGTAATGGTATCCATCCACGCTTATAATCCTTATAACTTCACCATGAACACAGGCAGCGGTGCCACTAGCGTATTTGACAGCAATATGGAAAATGAGCTGAAACAGCTCTTCAACAATATCAACAACATCTACCTTTCAAAGGGCAAGACTGTCGTTATCGGTGAGTTCAGTTCTTCAAACAAGAACAACACCAGCGAGCGTGTAAAGTGGGCTAAGAGCTACGCTACACAGGCTAAGGCAAAGGGCATACCGATAGTTCTCTGGGATAACAACTGTCCCACCGATACCCATAATAACGGCGAAGGTCACGGCTATCTCAACAGAAAAACTCTCAAGTGGTACGATGCATCAGAGCCCGTTGTTAATGAACTGATAAAGAGCTACGGCTACGTTAAAGCTACCAAGGAAAAGTCCATCAAGAACTGCAAGATAACTCTTTCCCAGTATTACTTCACCTACGACAGCAACACCCATAAGCCTTCTGTAAAAGTTACCTTTGATGGCAAGACCCTCACCGAGGGCAAGGATTACACTCTCGGTTACAGCGGCGGTAAAAATATCGGTGAAGCTTACGTAACAGTTACAGGCGCAGGAGATTTCAAGGGTTCATCAAGCGTCAAGTATGCTATCGACCCTGCAGACCTTTCCAAATACAAGCTGGGTGATGTTAACTTTGATAATTCCATAAACGTTTCCGATATCACCCTGATAGCTGCTCACATAAAGAACAAGAGACAGCTGTCTGCAAGCCGCATCAAGGCTGCCGACGTTAATAATGACAATAAGCTGAACGTAACAGATATCATAAAGATAGCAGCCCACATCAAGGGCAAAAAGCTGCTCCCCAACAAGAGCGTAGCATAAAACAGCAAACAACGCATATCACCCGCAGACGAACATTCCCGCCTGCGGGTGATTCATTGATTTGGGTAAAAAAAGCCGAGGCTCATATGCCGTACAAGTAAATTGTATAAACCCCATAAATTATTAACAGAATCTTCTACATTAGGGCTCATCATTTCGGGTGATGAAGTTTTTTCGGGGAAATGGTATAATGTGTATAGTGGAAAATTTGCAAAAAAACAGGGAAGAACAAAAGGAGATATCCATCAGCACCCCTATCGTAGACTAAAAAGACGGCTCGGCGCAGCAGAACGCCGAGTCGTTTTTTACACATTTACTGCGTTGGTACGCATTTTTATAAACTAAAGTACGTTTCGTATGATTTCGTAACCTTTGGTATACAGTCGTATCGTTTGGTACATTTTCGTATAGAAAAATCACCACAGCTATACCACACATATGCAGAAAAAAATAAAAACTTTTTCTGTGAAAGGTCTTTATTTTTTGTGAAAAATGTTGTATAATGTAAAGTGAACTATTTTGCGGACAGATAATGCATTATCATGCGTCTGCAAGACTGATTTTTATCGTTCGTAAGAGGTAGATATGGAATTCACCGAGCTAATAAAAAACGATGCGGCGGGGATAAGTGAGATGTCAGCAATGGCGACAGCTATCGTCAGAGAACACTTTGATCCGCTGATAGGCAAAGCGCAGAACGACTACATGATAGCTTTGTTTCAAACGGAAGAAGCTATCACAAAACAGCTTGAAAACGGATACAGATATTTCTTTGTAAGGGACGGCGGCAGAAATGTCGGGTTTACGGCATTTTATCCGAGGGACGTTGCTATGTATATAAGCAAGTTCTATCTTTACAAAGAAGAACGCAGCAAAGGATATTCGCGGGATATGCTGGAGTTCGTGAAAGATGAAGCGAAAAAGCTTGGACTTTGCCGCATCGAACTGAATGTCAACAAACATAACAGCGCTTGCAAAGCTTATGAAGCGCTGGGATTCAAAGTTATACGTTCGGAAAAGAATGATATCGGGAACGGGTTCTTTATGGACGACTACGTATACGGACTTGATATTTGATCTGCATAAATACATTTTTGCAAGGAGGAAAACACAATGGCAACCTACAAGGTATTAATAATGGGCAAGGAGTACGTCCTCTCAAGTAATGAAAACAAGGACTACACCGAAAGGCTGGCGGAAGCACTGAATAAGCGCTTAAAGGACATGAAAGCACGTTTTTCAAGTCTTACCATCACTGACTGCGCAGTACTCACCGCCCTTGACTGCATGGACGAACTGGGACAGTCCAACAGAAATATCGACAATATTCGCACACAGATAAAGGATTACGTTGATGACGCTGGCAGAGCGAGAGATCAGGCAATTGCGGCACAGCGCGAGATAAAGATGCTGAAAGAGAGAGTTGAACAGCTTGAAAAGGAACTGGCTGAGCGCACTAATTTCAGCGCAATGGATAACGTGGGCGAAGCTGTGAGCGCCGAGGATATCCTCAGAGGCGATATCAAGGCGGCAATAGGCGAGACTTCCGAACCTGAAGCAGTCCATGCGGAAAATAACGCACAGAAAAGGTCTATTCAGGACAGCCCCTATATGCGCAGTTACGAACAGGCTATGAACAGCAGACCTGCCAACGGTCAGGGAAATAACAAGTAAATGGCAGAGATACTAGCACCCTGCGGTTCACCCGAGGTATTGAAAGCCGCTCTGAGAGCGGGCTGTGATGCGGTCTATCTTGGCGGTGAGGACTTTTCTGCCAGACAGAACGCGGCAAATTTCTGCAACGCCGATATAGAAGAAGCGGTATACCAATGTCACAAGCGCGGCGTGAAAGTCTACCGCACGATAAACACGGTGATTTTTGACGATCAGCTTGACGAGTGCATGAAGGCTGTTAAGCACTGTGCGGCTGCGGGCGTTGACGGCATCATCACACAGGACTTAGCCCTTGTGGAAATGGTTCGCAGATGCTGTCCCGAACTGCACATTCACGCTTCAACACAGATGACCATACATACCCGTCGGGGCATGGAGGTCACTAAAGATCTGGGATTCCGCCGCACCGTACTTTCCCGCGAACTCCCTCTTGATATAATAAGAGAGCTATCCGCACTGGGAATTGAGACCGAAGTTTTTGTACACGGAGCGCTTTGTATGTCGGTATCGGGACAGTGCTACATGAGTGCTGTGGTCGGTTCAAGAAGTGCCAACAGAGGTCTTTGCGCACAGGCTTGCAGACTTCCCTGCAATGCGGGCGGTCGCGGAAGAGAGAGGTATGATCTTTCGCTGAAAGACCTTTCATACTGCGATGAACTGAGCGAGATAGTCAGCGCAGGCGTAAGCTCGCTGAAAATCGAGGGGCGCATGAAACGTCCCGAATATGTGGCTATGGCTGTTGACAGCTGCAAAAAAGCTCTCGCAGGGGAAGACTACGACAGGCAGACCCTTGAAGCTGTTTTCTCCCGCAACGGTTTTACAAACGGTTATCTGCGGCATAAGCTGGGCGGAGATATGTTCGGTATGCGCACAGGCGAGGACGCTGCTGCGGGTGCTAAAGCTATGCCCAGAATTCACGAGCTTTACCGCTATGAGGACAAGCGCGATACCCTGAATTTTGATATAAGGATAAAGGCTGACGAACTCATAATGATCACCGCGCGTGACAGTCTCGGTACTGAAGTCAGCATCACAGGTGAATATCCTCAGCAGGCGATGAACAGAGCTATCGACGAAGCGGCGGTGATAAAGCAGCTTTCAAAGCTTGGCGATACGATATATATTTTCGGCGGTGCTGAATGTGATATCGATGACGGACTTTTCGTAAGTCCCGGTGTACTGAACGAGTTAAGGCGTAAAGTCTGTATGGAAATGGACAACGAACGTGCGCTGAAAAACTCCGCTGTCGTGCCCTTTGAAAAGCAGGATATACTTGATTTCGATGAATACAAGGGCGGCGGACAGACTATCCGTGTAAGCGTGACTAACCTTGAACAGCTTGGTGCGGTATCTCCCGAAAAGGTTGAGATGTGCTGTGTACCCCTTGACCTTGCCGTGCGTGCGGCAGAGGTCTTCCCTGTCCATAAACTGGCGGTGATGATGCCGCGATTCACTTTTGATGAAGAAAAACAGCTGAACCGTCTTGCCGAGGCAAAGCGCGTGGGGATAAATCATCTGTACGCCACAAACCTCGCACACACCGAGATAGCCAAAGAACTGGGCATGGTGCTTCATGCGGGATTCGGATTCAATCTGACGAATTCATGTGCGCTGAATATGGCTAAAGAACTTGGTGCGGCTGATGCAATTGTCAGCTTTGAACTTAAAGCGGCGCAGATAGCAAGGCTGAAAAAGCCCATGCCCATCGGTGTTTATGCCTACGGCAGACTGCCACTTATGCTGACGGTGAACTGTCCGATATCGACGGCGGCAGGCTGTAAAAACTGCATACATCATATCACCGACCGCACGGGCAGGGACTTCCCTGTCAGGTGTTCAAAGCGGGAGGGCTATGTGGAGATACTCAACAGCGAGGTGCTTTACATGGCTGACAAGCTTGGCGACCTCCGAAGTGCTGATATACTTATGCTTGATTTTACCGATGAAACTCCCGCACAGGTGAGACACATCATCGAGGAATACGAAAACGGCGGACTTAACGGCAGACCCGATAAGATAACACGTGGTCTGTATTACCGCGGTGTACAATAAAGGAGACAGTTATGAGATTATTGTTCAAGAAACTGCGTGAAAACGCAGTCATACCGAAATATCAGACAGAATACAGCGCAGGGCTCGATCTTTGCGCCTGTGTTGAGGGCGAGATAAAGGTTCCCGCAGGAGCTACCGTCAAAGTGCCCACAGGTCTTGCGGCAGAGCTTGAAAACGAAAAGAACGCCGTTCTGCTGATATATGCGAGAAGTTCTCTCGCAACAAAGCTTGGTCTTGCACCCGCTAACTGCGTTGGCGTAGTTGACTGGGACTACCGCGGCGAGCTTATTGTCGCACTGCACAATCATTCAAGTGAGGACTGCACAATAAACAACGGCGACAGGATAGCTCAGCTGGTGATAACCCCGATATATCGCCCCGAGATATGCGAAGCTGATGAACTTTCAGACACTGCAAGAGGTGCGGGCGGATTTGGCTCCACCGGAAAAAGATGAAAAAACTGCGTCTGCGAAAATTCCGCGGACGCAGTTTTTATTATCAGCATATTCTCGGCAAAAGCTCGCCGCCGGGCTGGGGGAGCATGGTCTGGGCGCCTATCTCGGTCTCCATTACTACTCTGCCTGCGTTTTCGGCGGTTATCTCGCCGATGATAGCGGCATTCTTGGAGTACTTGCCCTCGCGGAGCTTTTCAACCAGTGCAGGTGCTTTGTCCTTGGGGGCGATTATTACAAGTCTGCCCTCACAAGCGAGGTAGAGGGGTTCAAGACCAAGCATACCGCAAACACCCTTAACAGCGGGGTCAACGGGGATATCCTCTGCGTTCAGGCGAACGCCTACATTGCTCTGCTCTGCAATCTCATAGAGGACTGTACCAACGCCGCCGCGGGTAGCGTCACGGATAGTGTGGATATCATTGGTGACGGTATACAGGCTTTCAACTGTGCCCCAGAGAGGTGCGCAGTCGCTGTCAACATTGGCATCTATGCCGTATTCATCGCGGGCGAGAAGTATGGTACAGCCGTGTCTGCCCACATCGCCTGTAACGATTACAGCATCGCCGGGCTTAGCGTATGTGCCCGAGGTATCGGCGTTATCCATTATCCTGCCTATGCCTGTGGTGGTGATGAATATCTTATCCACCTGACCCTTGCCTGCGACCTTTGTATCGCCTGCAACGATCTTCACGCCTGCTTCGGCCGCGGTCTTTTCCATAGAAGCGGCAATCTCTTCAAGCTTGTCAAGGGGGAAGCCCTCTTCGATGACGAAAGCGCAGGTGAGATACAGGGGCTTCGCGCCCATGCAGGAGAGGTCGTTGACGGTTCCGCATATGGACAGCTTACCGATGTTTCCGCCGTTGAATTCAAAGGGGGAAACGATGAAGCCGTCGGTGGACATGGCAAGTCTGCCGTCGCCGATATTAAGCACAGCGGCATCATCTGCTGTGAACTGAGGATTTGAAAAATGCGCCTTGAAAACTCTGTCGATAAGCTCCGAGGTCTGCTTTCCGCCCGCACCGTGGGCAAGGGTAACTGTTTTTTCTGACATATTGTATTTACTCCTTTGTGCGCCCGCAGGCGCTTAAATGTTATTGCCTTATTTTATACGGCTATCTGCCGTATAGACAGGGATATATTGTGCTGACGTATTCTTCCCCACGCCTGCGGCGGGGAAAAGAACACAGCCGAACTCCCATTTTACGCCTTTATGCGCTGTTATTTATCCTGTCGGTCAGATACCGCCGTACTGGTAGTATGCCGCACAGGCACCCTCATCGGATACCATGCACGCGCCCACAGGATGTTCGGGTGTACAAACCTTTCCGAATACCTTGCAGTCGCAGGGTTTGCATTTGCCTTGCAGGACTTCTCCACAGCGACAGGCAGGATTCGGTCTGCCCTTTATCTCGGGCATAGCGTACTTCTTTCTTGCATCGAAATCGGCGTACTCATCGCGGAGTTTCATGCCCGACATGGGTATAACGCCAAGACCGCGCCATTCGGTATCGCAGGGCTCCATGACCTTTTCTATCAGCTTCTGCGCGGGGGGATTGCCCTCGGGCTTAACTACGCGGGGGTAGCAGTTGACGAAGAAAGGCTCGTCCTTTTCGGCGTTCTTCAGTATCACTGCAAGGGCGGTGAGAAGTTCGCTGGCGGTGAAGCCCGCGATAACGCCAGATACGCCTTTATCTTTCAGGTCTTCGCATATCGATGTACCTGTG
This sequence comes from Ruminococcus sp., assembly GCF_024692365.1. GTDB lineage: Bacteria > Bacillota > Clostridia > Oscillospirales > Ruminococcaceae > Hominimerdicola. Next base: position 59,081 of record NZ_JAILMR010000066.1, read on the forward strand.
ATGGCATTTACATGACCCGGATACAGGAAAGCATCTGCACTGCCTTCAAGTGCCGCATAGGCATTGGGCATGGTCTTGTTTGCGGTCAGCAGAGAGAAGTTGGTGAGACCCTCTTTCTTGGCAGTTTCAGCCGCAAGACAGGCAGATGGGGTAGTTGTTTCAAATCCCACCGCCAGAAAAACTATCTGTTCATCGGGATTCTGGCGAGCCATCTCAACAGCATCAAGAGGTGAATACACAGGGCGGACAACAGCGCCCTTTGCCCTTGCGCCTGCAAGAGACATCTCCGTACCGGGTACACGTATCAGGTCACCGAAGGTTGTTATAACACAGCCCTTTTCCAGCGCCAGCCAGATAGCTTCATCGATGAAGCCTACTGGTGTTACGCACACGGGACATCCGGGTCCCGAGATAAGTTCAACATTTTCGGGCAGAAGTTTGCGCAGACCCAGTTTGAATATCTCATGGGTATGGGTGCCGCAGACCTCCATTATACGCAGGGGTCTTCCCTTATAGTTAACGATTATATCCCTTGCCTTTTTAGCCTGTTCGTTCACAGCAGACCCTCCATTACATCATTTGCTTCTTCCTCATCGCTCTCGGTGATCTTTGCGATAGCCACACCAGCGTGTACCATAACATAATCGCCGGGTTCGAGGTCTTCAAGCAGATCGGCGCTGACCTCGCGCTTTGCGCCGTTTGCATCTATAAGGGCTGTACCGTCCTTAACGTTTACTACTTTTGCAGATAATCCAACACACATATTTATCCTCCTATTCTAAATTGGGGACACGGTCGACACAGTCACCGTTAGCCCCCATACCCCAAACATCAGCTTTGCTGATGTTGTGCTCGGCAAAACCTTCGCGCCCTTTAGGGGCTTGACGCTCCGCTCACCTCACTCGTTCCTCGTTCGGCGTGCTCGGTCAAGGGGCGCTAACTGCGACTGCGTCGGCAGTGGGCTCTTGCCTTGCTGTGAGGGTCATATTGTTTTGTTTGGGTTCTTCACGTTTATTGCAGCAAGCTGATAACAGCTTGCTGTTGTCAATTTAGTTCTTAACATTCTATCGTCCGCGGCATGGCAGCTTTGCCTTACACATTCTCCGCCGCGCAATTTATGAACGCAATATCGCTTCGCTTATATTGCTATGAATTATGAATTCCAAAAGCCGCTTGTCCGAGGGCGATACCGCCGTCATTCGGGGGTATCAGGCTGTGCAGAAGCACTTTCATTCCTGCGGCGGTAAGACGTTCGTAACACAGCTTTGTCAGCAGACGGTTCTGGAAAACTCCGCCGCTGAGGGCCACCGTATCCAGCCCCTTATCTTCACTTATCTTCTTGCAGGCTTCGGTCACCATATCAGCAAGCACCGCGTGGAAAGTATATGCCAGCACATCTGTCTGACAGCAGGCAAGCTTACGCTCGGCTATATCAGCCGCAAGTGCCATTGTACAGAGAGTTACAAAACCGTCCTGATACTTTATCAGCTTTTCGGGAGTACGATAGTTCTCCGATATCTCAGGGCGCTTTGCCAGACATCTCTCCGCTTCGCACATCAGCGCAACAGAAGCTTCGCCCTCAAAGGTTGACACTTTCTTTATGCCGAGTATTGCCGAGACTGCATCGAACAGTCTGCCGCAGCTTGTGGACTTAACAGTATTCAGCCCCTTTTCAGCCATCGCCTTCTGAAGCTTATACTCTATGCTGTCGCAGATGCCAAGTCGCTGACACAGCACTTCGCCGCCGTCACCGAAAGCATCACGGATAAGCGCCGTAGCTATGCGCCAGCCCTCTTTTGATGATAGGTCGCCGCCTGTCTGCATGAACGGACGTATACTGCCGACTCTCTCATAGCCGTGATAGTCGCAGACCATTAGCTCACCGCCCCATATAGTGCCGTCGTCGCCGTAGCCTGTGCCGTCAAAACTTACACCTATCACCTTTCCGTCAAAGCCGTTTTCAGCCATGCAGGAAAGGATATGCGCGTAATGGTGCTGAACTTTAATCAGCGGAATGCCGCGCTTTTCTGCGATATCCTCAGCCACCCGCACAGTGTTGTACTTCGGGTGAGTATCGCATATCACCGCCTGTGGTTCAGCTTCAAGAAGTCCGCACATTCTCTCGGTGCTTTCTTCAAGGGCTTTGACGGTGCGGATATCCGCCATATCTCCAACATAAGGCGAGGGATAAAGCAGGTCGCCGCGGGCTATGCAGAAGCTGTTTTTCAGCTCGCCGCCTATCGCCAGCACCTGTCTGCCCGATTTGTTTTGCAGCATCACAGGCAAAGGCGCAAACCCTCTTGAACGGCGTATCATATAAGGCTTATCGAAAAGCCAGTCACACACGCTGTCGTCCGCACGGAGAAGTATCTTCCTGTTGTGGGAAAGCATAAGGTCGCAGAAGCCGCCTATCTCTTTAAGCGCATCTTCATCACAGCGGCATATTGGCGCACCGCGGACGTTTCCACTGGTCATTACAAGGCAGTCCGTCATATCCACATCATCGGGATAATCGAAGATAAGCATCTGCACAGGTGCGTAAGGCAGCATCACCCCGACTGTGGTATTATCGGGTGCTATCATATCGCTGAGTGTGCAACAGCTGCGCTTTTTAAGAAGCATTATGGGCTTCTGCCAGCCTGTGAGGTATTCTTCCTGACCGTCCCTGACATGGCACTGTTTGCGCACGGTGTCCATATCCCGCATCATCACTGCGAATGGCTTTGCGGGGCGGCTTTTCAGTTCACGCAGACGTGATACAGCTTCTTCGTTACGTGCATCACAGCACAGGTGGAAACCGCCTATGCCCTTTATCGCCGCGATTTTGCCATCCATTATCGCGCGCCTGATATGAGTTATCGCATCAGCGCCCTTTATGTCCGTACCCACGATGTATACCTCGGGTCCGCAGTCGTTGCAGCAGACAGGCTGTGCATCGTAGCGACGTGTAGCAGGGTTGTGATATTCCGATGCGCACTTTTCACACATGGGGTGTTCTTTCATCGTGGTGCGTTCACGGTCGTAAGGCATAGTTTCAAGGATAGTCAGCCGCGGTCCGCACTGGGTGCAGTTTATAAAGGGGTGCAGATATCTTCTATCCGTTTTATCGAACAGTTCTGCACGGCATTTCGGGCAGGTAGCGATATCGGGGGAAACGAATATATCTCCAATCTCCTTTTCGCTCTCGATTATCTCAAATTCTGAAAATTCGGTATATTCCGCATCAGTGACTTCTACCTCCAGCACCATGGCGCGTTCGGGGGGAGAATTTCTTATCCTGTCGGCAAAAGCGGCGATAGCTTCATCTTCGCCAGTGGCATATATATCCACATATGAACCCTTGTTAGCCACAGTGCCCGTTATGCCAAGTTCCTCGGCGGCTACGGCTGTGAAAGGTCTGAAACCTACGCCCTGAACAATGCCGAAAGCGCGTATATTGACTGTTTTTATGTTGTTCACCTTCTTATATCTCTATTTTGTGAAAGTCCTGCCCGATACCGCAAAATGCGGCAGATCGAACCATTCACCCTTATGTTCTGGAAGTGCGCGTTTAAGGCTTATATCGCCGATGATAAGGTCGAATCCCTTTGCCTTTTCAGCGAAGTCTTCCTCGTCAGCTATATGGAAATCGCCCTCTTTAGCAGCGGTCTTGTCAAGCATGAAGAACGTTCCGCAAACTGCATCACTGCCGATGATATCCCTCACCGCGTTCGCAGTCATCTGCTGGTGTATGATAAGAGTTCTGCCGCCTGTTCTCAGGTCTTTCAGCTTATCGGTATACTCCTTTGGCAGGGGACAGCCGTGTACCTCAACATCAAGTGAGAATGTCTCTTCCAGATATTTTCCTGCCCTTATTCCCGCAGGCGATATCACGAATATTTTCTCAAACCGCGATATCCTTTTTATCTCCTCAAGTCCGCTGTCAAGACCTATGCATTTTACTTCATCAAAGCCCTCAGCCTTGATCTGCGAAACTATGGTATCTGCTGTGATAAAGCCCGTATCGAGAGGTGTAGCGCCTATTACAGCCGCTGTGCCTTTCTCTGTCGGCAGCTTTTCCTCCGCGAACTTCTTGAAAAGCTTCAGATAGGCTTCTTCCTCGCCTTTATCGTAAAGCTTAGTGCCGTCGGTCTGAACTGTGATACAGGGTACGCCTGTTTTCTTTTCAGCCATGCGTTCAAGGGCTTTATAGTCGGTGGCAATGACTGCGGGGACAGGTGTGCCGACGATGGCGGTGAAATCTCTTTCAAGCTGCTGCTGTGCAAGGGCAAGCTTTGCAACAAGGCGGTCATCACGCCCGAGTATAGCGTCCATATCACGGAGTCCCGCACTGAACAGCGCTGACTTTTTAGTGAACCAGCGAGGTTCATCAAAACCGCAGACATTGCCCGCGCATCCGCCCGCATCGCATATAACGGTGATACCACCAAGTTCGTAAAGCACCGAACAGGCACCTGAATCATCGGGGGCAAGAGGAGAGATATATCTCAAAAACTTTTTCATTTTTTCTCCTCCTTTTTCAGTGCCTCGTCAAGCTCTGCCATAAGACGCTCCACGCCCTCGTAGCCGAAAGGCTGTTCCTCGGTATTGAACTGTGCGCAGGGCAGGTCGGGGTGATAATATCCCGCGTCAACACCTATCGCAACATCTATATCGGTCTTTCTCTCATAATTCAGCATCGTAGGTGAAAGGTTCGAGAATATGCGGGTATCGGGGGATACCTGAGCAAGTTTCTTTATGAATACGAAGTTTCTCTCCCCCACAGTGCCGTATATCTCGCTGACCTTTATGCCGTACTCTGTAAGTGCAAGGGCAAGTTCAAAGCTG
>NZ_JAILMR010000109.1 GCF_024692365.1 Ruminococcus sp.
TACTTTAGAAATGGGCGACGATATTACTTTCGATGTTTATGCGGGTGGAAATATTTTTACCTGCATCAACATCGAAAGTAATATCGTCGCCCATTTCTAAAGTAACATTGGTAGGACGGGTCAATTTAGCATCTAACAACATTTCCGATGATCCATCAGAACCAACAAGATAATAAATATATCGACCATTTTCAGTTTTGTGCTCAATAGTGTATGTTACTATTTGTTCTCCAACAGCTTCAGCCGTGATAGCAACCGGACTGAATATGTCCGACATAGGCTTTATCGGCACACCGCCCGAAACAATCGTCAAAGCAAGACAAGTCGCAAGTGTTCTTTTCCAAAATCTTTTTTCCATTGTAATACCTCCTAAAAAAATATAGCAGATCCCAATGATATGAACCTGCATTTGTTACTGTAATATTTTACTGCTTCAAATAGTTACTGTCAATAGTTTACGCACGAATGTAGCGTTTTTAGCACGAGTGTTATTTTTGGCATAAATCTGACATCCGACCGATTGTCTTTTTCTATCAGATATGGTATAATTAATATACTATTATAAATATCATAAGAAAACTGTGAGGTGAAAATTTGGAACTGAATATTGCCATTGTTGATGATCTCCGTGATGACCGTAACTGTGTCAGGAATATGCTGGAGCAGTATTTCTCCACTGATAAATGTACGATCAGCATAACAGAGTACGACAGTGCGGTGCATTTTCTGCAAACCTACCGCAAGGGAGCGTTTCATATCATCTTCCTTGATATATACATGGACGAGATCGGCGGCATTGAACTTTCAAAAAGAATTCGGACAGGTGATGCAAATATCGAGATCATTTTTATGTCATCTACCATTGACCAGATGATACACGCATTTCCAGTCAAACCTGCGGGCTACCTTTATAAGCCATACACCTATAAACAATTCAATGAAGCTGTTGAAAACGCCATGCAAAGTTTCCAAAATGATGTAAAAAGCTATACCATTAAGCTTTCACGGGCAGAGATAACTATACCGATCAGCGAGATAATGTCCGTTGTTGCCAACAAGCACACTACAAATATAAATCTGATCTCCGAAACAGTCCATAAGTGCATAAAACCATATTCTGAAGTCCGTTCCGAGCTGCTGAAAGAGACTTGCTTTATCGAATGTAATCGTGGTATCCTTATCAATATGGACTATGTTCTGCTGACAAAAGAAATGGAAAATACTGTAACGATGCAGGGAGGAACGGCATATCCTATTCGAGTCCGCGATCGTAAGAATATTTCAGCCAAGCTCACTGTCTATCTTGCAACAAAATTGAGAGGCGGGCTGAATATATGAATACAAACCTATTTTTACGATATGTGATAGAGCTATCAATATTCATTCCAGCCTCCATCATTGCAATTATACCCGTGTACTATTATAAAAAGGTCAAGGCAGGTTTCTTTTTCGGGACGCTGGCAGCGTTATTGATCACTATAATATGCGGCGGTGCGTTTCTATGCACTTTCTTCGGGCAGAATTCCAACACAGTGACTTTCATATCAATGGTTGTTATGTTCGGAGCTTATCATTACTTCTTTGATCTGTCATTATCAAAAAACCTGTTCTGCTTTGCAAATGCAGTAATGCTATGCGGTTTTGCTACCACCTACACAAGATTCCTTACCGCACCTTTAGAACTTGAAAATAATTATTTAGTATATGAAGCAAGTTCAGGGCTAATACGCGTATGCTCGGCAGTCGTTATCGGAGCTATATTCACTCATACACTCTATGTAGAGTTCCCTGCTCTGCTTGATACGGAAACCTTGGATCCTGCATGGAAAGTGCTGATGATCTCACCGATGACCACTGCCGCTGCCGTTATCTGGATGAAACCAATCAACGCTGCAAATGCTATGACAGGACGACTAAGAATGATTTGTCTGGTTGTGCTTTGGGCTATCCCTTTGATCGCCCTGTTCCTGTACCATGTCTTTTGGTGGTTCTCAAAGAAAATGACTGAAACAGCACAGCTGCAACAAAGCTATGACATCTTGAAAATGGAAGAAAAGCAGTACAGGATCACACAGCGGTATTTGCAGGAAACCAGCCAGCTTCGGCATGATTTTCGGCATCATCTTCATGTTATACTGGAATATGCTGAGAACGGGCAGAAAGAAGATCTTCTTGCCTATACCAAACCGCTTGCAGAGATCGTGGATAAGCCCGTCAAATCCATCTGCAAGAATATACCTTTGAATGCTATATGTTCACATTACTATTACAAAGCCCATGAGTATGGGATCAGGATACTATGGGGAATTGACCTTGAAGAGCAGATCCCTATAAATGAAACTGAGCTTTGTTCGGTAATCGGCAATTTGCTCGATAATTCAATTCATGCTGTCTGCAAACTTAAAGAAGAAGAACGCCTGATCGACCTGCGAATCGGTATGGTATCGTCTGAAGCGCTTGCGATCTCCATAAAAAACCGCTATGAGGGTATCATCATCATGGACAAGAATAATTTACCCGTCACAGATAAGATAAATCACGGGATCGGACTTCGTTCCGTTTCCAATACCGTTGAGCGTTACAGCGGCTCTATGGTTATTCAAACTAAAGACGGAGTATTTGACGTGAGTATCGTGATGTATTCACCTGACTAATTGACTTTTTCAGGGCGATAATGTATAATTACTGATGAGTGCTGGTTCTCAGTTTACTCTAATCATTTTAAATCGATATTTTTATAGTTGAAAGAAGATGTGATTTTTTGGAGTATTACCTTCAAATATAAAAGTAGTAAAATATCATAAAGTACAATAATGGAATATTTAGGAGTGTCCATATGAGATTTATAAAACTGCTGTTGATTCCCGTTTGCGCCTTACTTTTAGCTTCATGCAGCAAAGCACAGAGTGATGATGAAATGCAATCTGATGTCGGATTTAAAGAGGGAATCTACATTAAAGAAGGCACATATCAGAAAAAAGACAGTAAAGAGAAGATCTTAATTATTGATCAATCCCATCTACAGCTTTCAGATATGGATTTTCAAGCGCTGATTGATCATTATAAGATCGCATATTCTGATTTTGGCTGGAAACCCGATGAAAACACTATAAATGAGATCCAAGAACCACGTAACTACGAAAGCTACGAAGTTGGAAATGAAAAGAATATTAGTATGGAACTGTTTGAAAACTGGGAATCTTTTCCTGTAATAGAATACTACGATAACGACGGATATTCACTGGTATACAAACAAGAGGAGTATTTTCTGATCGACGATGAAAAATAGTCGCTATTGATCGGAAGATTGTGATGACAGGACAAAAATCTGCTTAATAATCCAGCTATCTCCGAATATTAAATAGAATTTAGGGATATCTTTGAACGTTGACATATTAAAAATCCATGAGGTGAAAACATGACTCAAAATGCAAAACGAGGCTTTATGCCAACAGATGAACGGGATTTTTCCGAAAAAGCACTTCCAAAGCTGAGAAAAGCGGCTGAGGAGGTCTATTTTTTGCTGAACCGTGGTTATCCAGTTACAAGTACCACACGGTTCATCGGCGACCATTATCAGTTATCTGAGCGTCAGCGCATGGCACTGGCTCGCACAGTATCTCCGAAGGAAAACATCATTTCCAGAAAAAGTCGTGAGATGACAGACATTGCAGGAAAAACTCTCTATATTGATGGATTTAATGTCATCATAGGTCTAGAGATCGCCTTTTCAGATTCGATGCTGTTTCACTGCTTGGATGGCACTATACGCGATCTAGCAGGCCTGCACGGTACTTACAGGCTGATCTCGCAGACGGATTCCGCCATTAATGCTTTACTTGAATCTTTAAAGGAACTTTGCGTGGAAAAAGCGGTCATCTATCTCGATCAACCGGTATCCAATTCGGGTCGCCTCAAACAGAGGATCCTGGAATTAGCAGAATCAATTCCGTTTTCAGTTGAAGTTGAGATCGAGAACCCCGTAGATGCGATCCTTAAAACAAAACCGCTGGTTGCATCGGCAGACGCGATCATTCTTGATGAATGTCAGCAGTGGTTCAACCTTGTGAAATATGTGGTGAAAAAACAGATCGGTGATTATCCATACATTGAAATCATGCAGGAACTAAAGCCTGATTAAAAATTTCGATCATATGCAGAAAAAGCATCCCAAAAAGTATGAACTGCTCCAGTAAAAACGTACAATGACAAATAAACCTTCTATGATATAATAGAAATCATAGGAGGTTTTGTTATGTCCAGAAGTTACAGAAACATACGGTCAGAATCATCATATATTTAAAACTGTTCATCGTTCCAAGCATGACGTGTGGCAAAAATTTCGTCATATATGCTAATATCCCAATGATGTTATTTATAATTTTTAATAAATTTCCTGTATAATATAACTAAAATGTGTAAAACACTTGATAAAGATAAATGAATATGATATAATTCTTAACATTAAGTTGCATCATGTAATTTTAATCGGATCACGAAGTGTATCCTGTTGAAAAACTGTTTTTGTTAAAAGGAGGAAAGCAAAAATGAAAGTTCACAATACAGGGAAACGTTTAGCTGCCGGATTACTGGCAATTACCCTTGCAGGTGGCGCAGTACCTGCAAACATAGGTGTATTTGATCTAAAACTTAGTAATGTTGTTGTGGCAAGTGCAGCATCGAATAACAACATTTCTAACGCAACCGTAACAATGAAAGAGCACTCATTCAAAGTTCAGTCAGTAGAGCTTAATGGTACAAAACTGCAGAAAAACATTGATTACACCGTTTCTTATTCCCAAAAGGATTCCGGCGGAAATACCACCGAGTTTTCTGATCCGCCTAAACAGTCAGGCAAATATGATGCCGTGATCACAGGTATTGGCGATTATGAAGGTGTTATATATAAGTCCTTTGATATTGTAGGAAGCGGTTACGAAGGTATTTCGATCATAGACGGTGTTCAGGGTTCCAATACACCTTCAAATGAGCATATGTGGCTGATCTTTGACGGGAAAACAAATACCAAGTGGTGCAGCAGAGTTATTGGTGCAGGCAATTATGCCAACAGAGACAGTGACTGGCTACTGTTTGAGGCTGATACACCTTTCGCCATTCATAACTATGTTCTGACTACCGCAAATGATACTTCATACTACAAAGGCAGAAACTGGAAGAGCTGGCGTGTCTACGGAAGCAACAACGCTGCGGCAGCTGATTACACACTTTCTTTTACCGACCATAAAGCAACCGACATCGACGAAAATATCTGGTCACTGGTACATCAGGTAACAAATGATACTGTTTTACAGCCCCAGAATTTCACGGAATTCGCATATGCTGTCCCACATAACAGGAACGAATATAAGTATTATCTGCTTATTATTGACGATATCGTAGATACCTCCGATAACATCCAGCAGATGTCCGAAATAGAATTCAATGCCGATCTGCCTGTCAGTGTTACTCATGTTGATGCAGTACCAGTCGGCTGTCTTAACGTAGGCAATATCGAACACTGGTACGATGAGTACAATGATAAGTATTACCGTGATGAAGAAGCCAAATACGAGATAGACGAGGAAGAGGTTATTATTCCTACGATAGGTCATCATATCTTTGGTGAACCTGAATGGACGTGGAACGCGAAAAACAAAACAGCTGCTGCCACATTCACCTGCACTAACTGCGGCGAAAAGCACACCGTTGAAGCGGAGATAAAGCGCAGTTCTATCGCGGCGACCTGCACCACACCCGCATATACCTGCTACACAGCTGTTGTTGAGTTTGAAGGTGTTACATATAAATCTAAGCCCCAAACTTATAAAGGTGCAGACGCTCTGGGTCATAGCTACGGCAAACCCGAGTGGAAGTATGACGATAAAAATCACACCGTAACTGCAATTTTCAAGTGTGATCGCTGCAATGATGTTCAGACCGTTGATGCAACCGTCACATCAAAGACTACCAGCCCGACTTACGTCAAAGACGGTAAGATCGTTTATACTGCTTCTGTAAAATTTAATGGTCAGACCTATACAACAAATAAGACAGTGATCGTAGATAAGCTCACCTACACTCCCCCCACGATCACCTACCAGAAAGGCGATGGCGCTGTAAAACTCCAGTGGACAGATGTAAAGGATGCTGAAGAGTACGGAGTTGCAGGCTTTATAAACAACAAATGGAGAATGATAGATCAAGGCGAAGGTACATCGTATGTACTGAAAAACCTCAATCCGGGCAAGGAATACAAGGTATGCGTAGCAACAAAACTGAACGGTGAATGGTTCACCGATTCATCCAATGCTATTGTAGTAACACCAAAAGCAGCAGTTACCTCTCCCTACCCCAAGTTCCAGACACAGACAAAGGACGGTAAGATAGGTTTCAAGTGGGAATCAACTCCCAATGCCGAGAAGTATGCAATTGCAGTATACCGTGCAGGTAAGTGGGTTCCCGTGAAGCAGTTTGACAGCAGCGTTCACACATGGACAACACCGCAGGTCAAAAACGGTACATACACGGTTGTTGTAATAGCTAAAATTAACGGCGAATGGGTGACAGCTCATGCTCCCTCAAACGCTGTTACGATCAAAGTATCCTGATCTCGGATAATTTTCATTTTACTGAATATAACCAAAACATCAAAGCGGCAGGGACAACAGTCCCTCGTCGCTTTGTTTTGCTTTGTTGAATTGCTGCTTGACACCATTACAATATAAATAGTATATCATCAGAATAAGCAGTATTAATCTCCCCTCCCCTTTAACATGGAAAATCCTTATTGACATTATATATTAAAAATGTTATAATATAAAAAGTTATAATGTATTAACACAGAAAAGCGGTGAAACATTTGAAACCTAAACATATAATAGTAAGCATAGTATATCTGCTTTCGCTGGTATTGCTGGCTGCTCCCGGTGCTATCGGGATATTCGCACGCGGCGGTGCTATGAAAGTTCTGGGCATAATACTTATGCTCGCGCTTACTGGTGCTTATGGAATGTACATATATTCGCTGACACAGGGAACAAAGCCCACAGGACCGGGACTTCCCGCGCAGCAGACACCCTATGAGAAGTATCGTGACCTCGCGGAGTGGTTCAGGATCTATGAGTTCTACGGTCTCAAAAATGTCAGCGGCGACCCAAAGATAGCTATGCTGCTAAATTCAGACCTCGGGAGTGTAGATAAAAGCGCGTTATGCTATCACAATCCGTTCAGACAGACCGAGCTCGGCACACGCATTCAGGAGAGCGTTCGGGGCATAACCACAAAATATGACCAGACATTGCGTATGCTTTCAGACTCTTTCAATCCCGCTGATATCACCTATCAGAACTATGTTTCGGTGCTGGACGATGTGCTGAAAGTTTCAGCTTCAAATGCAAGAGCGATAAAGAAAAGGGTTTGCGTTTTCGATTACCGTCAGTGGTCACAGGACGAAAATGACAATATGTGCAGACAGTACATCGACGAGGTTAGCACAAGAGCGTCAAGACTTGAAGAGATAAACGACAAATTCGACTGTCTCATTCATGAATTGGTATGCCTTGACGAGATATCCGAAGCACCTCTTGCAGATATGCAGAAGTTGATAGATACGACCTCAGATTACAAAAGTCTTGAGGAATGACCCGTATGAAATACAGACACAAAAAGAATATAAAAGTCTCCCATAGCACAAGCTATGGCGGATATGAAAGGCGGAATGCAAAAGTGACGAAAAAGATGAAGCCCGGTGTGCTGGGCGCTGTGGTAATTGTTATAGGTATCATTATAGTTATAATAGCTGCGGTGTCATCGAACGGTTCTAAAAAGGTAGACGAAAAAGACAATAACAAGGACGCAAATAAAATATTGAGCGCTGAGGATATAGACAAGAATCTTAAAGAGAGCGCCGGTAAAGTTAATGTTACAAAGAACTACGCTCCCAAAGGTACAGTTTCTTTTGATGATACCTTTGCGGCTGAAGAACTTCCCGATATCGACAACACATACCCCATAGGCGTTGAACCCTACGGAAAGGATATCGTGGTGGAAATATTCTCATCACCCGAAAAGGCTGGCACAGGCACTGATGGCTGGATGACCGAAATGGCTGAAGATTTCAATTCATCTGACGCTGAAATAAACGGTAAAAGCGTGGGCATAAGACTACGCTCTATATCCTCGGGTACACAGATAGACTATATCGCGGCAGGAGTTTACACCCCCGATGCTATATCACCTTCGGCTAACATATGGTGCGATATGCTGAGTGACAAGGGTATAAAGACACAGACCATAACCGATAAAACGGTCGGAAATGTAGCAGGAATACTCGTTGACCCTACCACATATTCCACACTTGAATCAGAATACGGAACCGTGGATATCAAGGCTATTGTTGAAGCTACAGCAAATGGCACTATAACTACAGGCTATACGAACCCCTTTGTATCAACAACAGGACTGAACTTCCTTGCTGCTATGCTTAACAGCTTTGACGAAAGCAATCCTCTTAGTGCAGACGCAGTAAAGGGATTCCAGTCATTTCAGGATAACGTACCCTTTGTTGCGTATAATACACTGCAAATGAGAACAGCTGCCGAAAGCGGAACTTTCGACTGCATGATGATGGAATATCAGTCCTACACTCAGGACGTAGCTCTTACAAATAACTATAAGTTCATACCCTTCGGCATGAGACACGACAATCCTCTCGTAGCTGTGGGCGATATAAGCAGCGAAAAACTTTCCGCTCTTCAGGAATTTGCTGAGTTCTGCGCATCTGACAGCGCAAAGAAAAAAGCTACTGAATACGGCTTCAATGGTCTTGAAGATTACAAGGGCGGTCTTGGCAATATAAGCGGAAGCAACTGGATGCAGATACAGAAACTCTGGAAAAAGAACAAGAACACAAGCAAGCCCATAGCGGCAGTGTTCGTTCTCGATTGCTCTGGCTCAATGTCGGGCGAACCTATAAATTCGCTGAAAATGTCACTGAGCAACAGTATAAAGTATATAAACTCCACCAACTATATCGGCGTTGTATCTTATTCAAACGGCGTGAACGTGGAGTTGGAGATAGGTCAGTTCGATATCAATCAGCAGGCTTATTTCATGGGCGCTGTGGATTCTCTTACTGCATCAGGCAATACCGCAACTTATTCCGCACTTTCTCAGGCTGTGATAATGCTGAGAGAATTCATGGCACAGAACCCGAATGTTTCGCCTATGGTATTCCTGCTTAGCGATGGTCAGTCTAATATCGGCGCAGGTATGAGTGATATCAACGGTGCTGTTACAGCTTCTCAGATACCGATTTACACCATCGGCTACAATGCTGACCTTGACGAGCTGAAAGCTATATCCGAGATGAACGAAGCGGCTACGATAAACGCTGATACTGACGATGTAATCTATCAGCTGAAAAACCTGTTCAATGCAAATCTGTAAGCAGGAGAAACAGGATGTACGATGAAAAAATGGCTGCAGCTGTAAACACAGCACAGAAACGTCTGATGGACATGGCAGGCGGAAATTCTGTTCTTATGAGTGTCACGAATGACCTCGCTGAACTCAGTACGCTGATAGAAAAGCTTGACCCATCGAAAATTGATTTTGACAAGGGCGGGCTTGAACGACTGAAAATAAACAGCTACTGGAACAGGTTCCATGAAGCTTACCCCGCTTTTCAGGCAATCATGGAAAGACTTACCCGCAACAGAAAAATACTTCACAACAGCAGTGTTACTGTAAACCGCTTTTACAGTGAATTCTGCGAAGCATATGACAGTTTCCACGAAGTCCCTGAAGAAGAGCGCGACGAGGAATATATAAGGCAGGCAGCTGTCACAGAAAACATGGCTATGCTGATGAAGAGCACCATTGACGAGCATAAAGCCGTCTGCGAGCGCGTGGACACAGTGCTCATGGTAACCGAGATATCACTGAATATCGCCGTGTATCTCGCTAAGCAAAAATTCGGAAGAAACATAGGCGCAGCAGGTAATGTGCCCACGACAGGTGAGATATCTTCAGGAAATTTCAAAAAGCAGTTTGCTGCGCTGAAAAACATTCTATCTGATAATAAATAGTACACCCCCCGAAGCAAATACGCTTCGGGAGGGATTTAATTTACGCTGAAGCAAAAAAACTGACACCCACGTGATCAAATGCAACGTGGGTGTCTTTCTATTTTCGTATGAAATGTATCGCTTACCCGATCAAATCCGTATCAGACATTTTAATCAGTATATACTTTTGTCCAATTTTCCTTGCCGAGGGTATCGTTGTAGGAAAAAGCATTTTCCTTGTATTCGTTCCATTTATTCTGAGCTTCATCACCGTGAAGAACGTTCGGATCATCTTTTGCTCTTTTGCTGATCGTATAGCTCCACCTTGTTCCTTCATACAGTGAGTAATAAGCTATCGGAAGCTGACTGGGATCAGGTTCATCATAATCTGTTACAAGATTTGCTTCGACAGCCAATGACTGTGTTGAAGAATCATAACGGTAGATCTCTGCTTCATGAAGACTTGCTCCGCCTGATCCGTCTGAAAGGAAATATAAACCGCCAACATATCTGGTACGTGATCTTGTCCAGCTTGAAGCAAGGTTTTTGAATTCGCCGTTCGGAGTTATCACAACAAATCCTATACACGTATAGGTCATTATTCCTTCGTTGTCAGTCGATTCATAACCGATAAATAGTTCATGATCACCATTGTTGTCAATGTCAGTAAAAGTATAGCTGAAACTACCTGAACACAGGTCAAGAGATACCTGCGCCGATTCACTGTCAGTATTCTCGGGTCCATTATAATCTCTTTCACCTGAGCGTATTGCTTCTGCAAGACCTTCAATATACGGCATATACCTGTCATCAGTGATTTTTTCAGCAGTCTGCTCCGGTTCTGAATCTTCTGGTTCCTCTGTTTCAGAAGATGACTCTGTAGTCACTGCTGATTCGGGAACAGATGATTCTGCTGTTGATTCGACAGCAGTTACAGAACTTGATTCAATGTCAGATGATTCTTCCGTTACAGTTTCAGAAACTGTTGTTTCTGCGATACTATTCTGAGAATCAGTATTCTCAACCTTGCCGCAACCCGAAACTGTCACAGCCATAAGCGAAGCCATGAACAGCGCAGCCGCTCTTCCTGATAAAATATTTTTCAATGTAATTGTCCTTCTTTCAATTAATGTAAATGTCAAGTTTTGGTAACTCAGCCTTATATACTTTATCATATACCGAATAAAATGTCAATATTCTTTTTGTCAAATCAAAGTTTTCTTTACAAAATCATCTTTCGGAATGATGTCATATCTATCTTTTCGTTACCGTCTGCAACGGCATTACTTCCCCACTTTTTTTCAAATCAGAACTTCAAGCTCTCCCCTTTTATGCAGTTTCTCCCTGCCAAAAAGTTATTGATGTTCAGATTTCCCCTATAAACAACAATCCCACGCCAAAACGAGGGATTGTAACATATCACTTTATAAGTAATATCGAAAGATCTGTTTTTGAGGTCGGTCATCTGCCATGCTCCCGGCAACACAAAGCACAGCGAGAAACTCTGCAAGCTAACGTTTTCCTTTTACATTTTTTAACATAAAATATTACTCCATCCTTGACAGATAATAAAAAAATAGTAACAACCATCTTTAATTAGTATACTGGCATATAATTTACCAAAAACCAAGAATATTTTGATATATTTTTTACCTAAATCGGGAGCAAAACCCCACTTTCCTTCCAACGCTTTTATGTAATTTTGTCCTCAAATCCAAATGTTCCTGTTTTCGATATCCCGCAATAATACTTTACATGATACTGTCTAAAAAGTGACAAAATCATTAAGAATGACAACTAGGGTTTACATCACTGCGCCCCCCGGTTGCTTTACTTTCATCAACGGATATGGTATAATATTATCAATAACATTAAGCGTACAGGAGTGCGTAAACTATGACACCATTCATGAGCAAGACCCAAGTTGAGATATCTCAGATCGAAAATGCAGACCTGATAAGATATTACACCATGCCTGATAACACACAGGCACTGATAGTGATGTATGACGGAAATAAGTATGTCAATCTTTGCGAGTATGATGATTTTTTCCCCATGCTGGCAAAAGCAGCTGATCGATTGTATCTCAAAAATCCCGAAAGCAGTTTTGACGAATATACTTCCGAGATAATGGAGAGCCGTAAAAAAATGAGCTCACCCTCACGATTCAGCTTTGCTGCAGAGTGCAAAAAGCACGATGAAAAAGCTTTACCTTTCGGTACAGGTATGTTTTCTAAAAACTTCATCGGGTACTTTATTTCAAAGATATACAGTGATGCAGAAGCAGAATTCAAGCTTTCAAACATCAAAGGTTACAGGAACAGATATATGATATCCTGCACCGTCAATGGCAATGAAAAAGTTCTGCCATGCAGCTTTACTTCACAGGATAACCAATATGTATATACTCTCGGAAATCTTTTCGAGAGAAATCACACAGCGCAGGTTACACTGAGATATTCTCATGGAAAAACAGAAGTGATCACCCAAAGCTTTACCGACAGAGAGATCAAACATGAATATCTATTCGATATCACGAACAATGAACTTAAATGCAGAATAATCGAGGATGGACAGGTGATATTCTTTGATGAGAGTTCTGCGGAACTTGAAAGAGCTGAAATGTCCAAAGAAGTAGAATTGATCTGTGGTACCGACAGTGAAAATGTACAAGGTATTCTGATGCCATGGGGCGAAAAAGTTTTCATGACAGAAACGGAAACGATTTACGTCAATGAAAGCGGACTGATAACTCAGATAGTTGAAGAAGAACTTTACGATGAAAGAAACAGCGAGATATCGGTGACGCATGAGATATTCAGGCATAAAAACAGATTGCTCGTACAGTCGGAAATGCGCTGCACAAGACTCATAAAAAGTCTTGACAGCTCTCAGGAAGGATATTATTACCGATGTTTCAGCGGCGATAAGATCAAAATGATAAAGGACGATCTTTTCGGAATACCCGCCGCAGAAATAATCGACAGATACTTACATAAAGATAACGAATAGAGGAAGAGATATGGCAAAACGCAGGATAGATGCAATATTGCAGGCAGTAAAGGCAGCACTGAAAAAAGACGATAAATATGTACAGCTGAGCATATACCTCAGCGAGATAAAACGTGACCCCACCAACAATATTTTTGGCTCGGAGGAAACACTTTCTAAGGTAGTGGACAGCATAATCGCTTCCCACAGCCAAAAAGAACCCATAGCTATGATGCATGAGGCGGAGAGCATATACCTAACCATTCTCCCGCTTGGCAAAGCAACAAAAAACTACGGATATGCAAATGCAGTTTTCTTGAAGATATTTGAAAAAAACGGCATATATCATTCAGGTTTATTTTCCAAAGAGCTGTACCTTTGTTTTAACGATAAGCAGACCTACATCGAGACCATGTGTACTATCGCAGATATTCCAACAGCTGATAAAAACATCAATTATATCAATCTTTTCGGCTGCGAGCTGAGACAGTACCACAATGACGAGAAAAGCTTTGCTTCATCGCTGATAAGCGGTGCCCAGAGGATATGCAATGCTCAGGACAAAAAATCCGAATGTAAAAGACTTCTCAGCTATGCACACATGGCTTGCGGCATATACGATATCAGCGAGGAAACGATAGCAAGGTTGGAGAAAATGCTGAAGAACAGCGCGGAAACCCTCGATGGTGCAAAGCACACTCTCGACATTACGGAAACTCGTCTTGACAGCTTCAAAAACTTTGTCGAACAGAACGAGAAGTCCATCAAGGATCTTACTCTGAGCGAAACAGAAAAGATCACGAGAGAAGCAAAGAATGCTGAATTCAAGCTGAGGGAAGCTTATGAAACTTTTCTGAACGAAGAACACGACGGTATTATATTTGAAAAGGATAAGCTGGTCAGAGAGGTCATCGAGTCGGCTGACAGTAAAATAAGAGAACTAAAAATGGTAGCCGCAGGCATCAAGGACAACACCGCCGCAGAGCTTTTCCGCATAAACACAGAAGCGAACAAAGCCATCGACAGAGCATCATCAATGCTGAACAACGGTGAACTTAAAAATATCCTCTCTGAGGTAAACAAAAGTAATGAGTTGGTGGACAGGATAATCCGTGTTGACGAATTCAGCAAGAATTTCACTCCCGAAAAGGCAGAACCTGTTGCCGCACCTGTTCAGATAACAGCGGGAGTTCGTCCCACCATAGTTCAGATAAATGCTCAGAAATGTTCAGAGCCTGCTGATATGACCCCGAATTTCTTCTTCGATGAATCCTACCCATTCCAGGAAAGATTCGCAAAACTCATGGAGAAAAAACAGAAGGATATCGAAACAAACAACGCCCTATATCATGAGCATTTCGATGATATAATCACCGCAGTTATCGAAGATTCCAACCCATATATGATAGGACCATCGGGCTGCGGCAAGACCTTCCTTGTTGGTCAGATAGCAAAACTGCTTGGACTGGAATATCTGGATATAGGTTACATAAACGAGGAATATGACCTGCTTGGATTCCAGACGGCGGACGGCGGATACAACTACCCCGCTTTCTACAGAGCATACAAATACGGCGGTATAGTTTTCTGCGATGAATTCGATAACGGCAATATCAGGGCAGCAGTAAAGCTCAACAGCTTTATGTCTAATTCCAAAAATGCAAGCTACTGCTTCCCCAACGGCGAGCGCGTAATGCGTCACCCGAATTTCCGCATTATAGCCGCAGGCAATACCGCAGGCGACGGTGCCGACAGGAACTACAGCACCCGTGAAAAAATAGAGGAATCTCTCATGCAGAGATTCACAGCGATTTACGTTGATTACGATAACAGGCTTGAGGCAAATATACTCCGTGACTATCCTCAGTGGTTTGAGTTTGCAGCAGTATTCCGCAATGCCACCACTGCATGGAGCAAAGAAAATCAGACAGCGGCACCCGGTATATTCACCACTCGTGATGCTACCAGCATAAAGAAATATCAGGATCACAAGAGTTATGACGTTGAGGCAATAGTCAGATACGAATTCATTGAGACAAAGGACAACGAATATCTTGCATTCCTGCAAAGAGAGATGGCAAAATACTACAACGGACACACAAGAGGAAGCAGTGGTATATTCAACGTATTCTGCAAGATAGTTAAAGATATACGAAACGGAGAAACAAGACGATGAGAGAATTTATGAACCTCAAAGTATACCCATACAAAAAAATGACAGTATACAATGCGGCGTTCAACAGCCTGAGTGATATGCAGATGTACATACTCAGCAAACCAAAAGTTAATAATAGAGTATTTATAAGACAGCACAGTATCACCAGCCGCCCGCAATTCCCCGAGGACACATTTGATAACGCAGTTGATTATCTTATCGGCGGATATACAGGAAATTTCGACCTCACGCTGAAAATGCAGAAGGAGTTAGAAAAGACTGTACCAATTAAAAATTACAGACGCAGACAGGTAAAGTCTATGGCAGGATCTCACCCAAACGTTCCTGCATATGTAGCTGGCGTTCCGAAAACAATGTACAAGCTGTCAAGAGCAAAGGAGAAGAAATTCATAACCATTTGGTTCAGTCTGGCATATTCGGCTAACACCTCAGAGCAGGAAGTTACCAACCGCGGTGCGCTTACTCTCAGCCTGATAAAACTTCTGGAAGAAAACGACATAGGTGTAGATCTGAAAGTGTTCAGCTCATGCTACAGCAAAGACGAGGTATTCAACTCCGAGATAAGACTAAAACTTCCGTCAGAACCAATCAATATGAAAAAATGCTTCTACCCAATGTGCTCGGTAATGTTTTTAAGACGTATCGTACTGAGGGTCATGGAGTCCATGTCATTCCACGAAAAGAACTGGTACCCCTATTACGGCAAGCCGCTTTCCGAAGAACAATTCCGTGCGATTTTCAATATACCCGATACCGATATTGTCATATCATCACCGCAGCAGATGGGTATAAAAGGCAGAGATATAAACTATGACAGCGAGCATTTTTTCAAAAAGATAGATCTCGAAAAGTATATTACACTTGCTAAGGTGAACTAGTCATGCTAAACGATAACAAAACTTATACCCCCGATATGATGTCCTTTGAGCTTCTGCCATCTTACGCCTTGGATGTTCAGCAACGGATAGCAGATACATCAGATATGATATTCAAACTCCAGCAGAACCGTATGCCCGAAAAGGCGATAAGTGTCCTGACTCTTGCCTCACAGCAGCTGCAAGTAAACGGTCTTTCAAAATACAAGGGACACGTGGGCGTTATAGGTTATGCAAGGCTCATAGACAAGGCAGAGAAAGCGGACAAAGAAGCTCAGAAAATATCTGATAGCTTTCAGGAAATTTTCATCGGCTTATACAAAGAAAATATGCTGCTGGACACCATGAAAAAAGTGCTTGAGAACTGTATAAATGATATCCATGTAGCATCTGACGCACTGAGCATGTATATGAATAATATTCCAAATAATACCGAAGGAAAATACTATAAAAGTCTTGCTGATAAAAGAGTGAACGATCTTGTTCTCTCTGTAAATATAGCATCGCAGGGTATCATGATGATATCAGATATGTACACCCGCAACAGCGAAATGTCACAGCGGATAGAATCACTGAAAGTGAATACTCTGGTTCTGTGGAGAGCCGGTATATCAGCACTCAGGAACGCTCCTGACAAAGATAAGATGGAGAAAGTCTGCGGTATTGAAGATGTGATCTCAGCTGCTATTTCAAATATCATAAGATGAAAATACACACGAAACAAAGTCGGTATTATCCGTAAAACAACTAACAAAATACTCTCGCCACGCTCCTGTATGATTACGGGAACGGGGCGATTTTCCTTTCAAAAATTATAGAATATAAAATCGGGACTAGATTGTCCCGATTTTCATTGACAACTTTTTCGGATTATGGTAAGATGGAATCAGTAAAGAAAACAAACCAAGAAACAGGATGGTGATACCGTGAACAATTACAGCAATCAAGTAGCGACATACAGCAAGGAAGAGATCATTCCCGAAGCTTTTGAAGAAACAAACTATGCTTCATTTTCTGAATTATACAGGGATAAAATATCGCAGCTCGGCAAAAAAGAAGGCAGAACGATCAAGACAAGAGAGCTCGCGCTGGTAGTCAACATCGACTATGAACAGTTCCGAAAATTTATAGTCGGTCATGATAAAAAAACAAAGAAGCGTGACTGCATCATAGCGATCTGTGCAATCATCGGATGCGATGCCACAGAAACAAATGAAGCATTGAGATTGTACGGTTTTCCAGAACTGGATCAGTACAATCGACGTGACGAGATCATATGGGATCAACTTGCAGAAGATCCTGATGCACCTGTTTCCATTGATAAGATCAATGAAGCACTTGTCGCGGAACACTATCCTCTGCTTGATATACACGATCACAGAAACGAAAAGCCGAATGAAAATCAGGCGAACCCCTTCAAACTTGTCAGAAAACATTTCCAGTGTACTATCGAAGGCATCGAGCGTAATTATAAACCTGACAGCTTTCTTGATCTGCAATATGATTTAGAATGTTACTACAATATGCGTACCTGTTTTGAATATCTCGGACAGGGCAGACGGTACGAAATCTGCATTCAGTATGAAGACCCACACGTTCAAAAATCGGAAAATATCTGGCAGACAGGTATCCGAAGAAGGATATTTCCGAAACGGAAAAAGTACATCGTTTATGCCTATCCGACAGAGAAACAGGAGTCCGAACTGCAAGAATTTGAACAGATCGATGATACCGAATTATTCCGTGAATGCTTCCTTGAAATCGAAAAAACAGAGCAGGCCGAAAAGCAACGGCTTTGTGACGCGGTCAATGATACTAGAAATTATGGCAGAAGAATTTCAGCTAAAGTCATCGAGAACGATCTGCACATTTTCTGCGAAACATATAACACTGACATTCCCGAATTATCTGAATATTATCTCATGGACTACTGCTGCGGCGTATACACGCTGTATGTTCTGAACCGAAGCTGTTTCATGCAGATGTATCTCACTGAAGAGAAATATGAGCAGATATACAGCAAGCAACCCTCATTCAGAATTCTGCATTTGCGGAAAACATGGTATGAAACATTCGGGTTCAATTCAGGAAAGATGAACGACCCCGTTATCGATCAGTTTTCTTCCGAAGAAGAGATTAAATTCTCCATATATGAGGCACGTGATATCGGCACTTTTGAAACTTACGATGAAAATGCGATCAACGAATTGAGGCTTCAATCTTACCAACAGATGAGATTGGAAATCGACATTCTTATCGAAAAACTACAAACAGGAAAAGCCCATATCTGCAATCGGAAATTGCTAGGCAAAGATGCGGATAGTCTGATAGCAGCATATTTCGGTGTACAAAGTTTGGAAGAAAAAGGTTATTCGGCAGAGCAATTTCGTGATGCTTTTGAACTGGGGCTTCGCACAGTCAATGAGATCGGATCATTTTTGCAAGGGCATAAAATTATGAAAATCAATGAAATATTATCTTCCCCAAAAGCGAAAGGAGATGAAATCTATGATTGAGATATTGGACATATCACCGTACAAGATGATCGGTTTTTATAATAACTACGATGATCCGAATGAGTGTCTATCATTGCTGTATGATCCGTATTCGGTGCAGTTTATGAGAGGAAGTGTACATCTGAAAGACAACGGTCTTGAACGAAGACTGAACATACTACATGATGATGAACTCGAATGGGGCATTATGAAATCGAAAAGCTCTTTAACCAAAGAAAAACGCGTATCTGTATCGAAGCTTTATTGCATTCAATACGAAGAAGGCGACAAGCAATACGCTTTTTCAGATACGAAAAGTTATGTTCCAGATCAGCCCTGTCCGTATCATGAACTGTTTGAAGAAATGGAATTACAGGAAGAAGCAGAGCGAACAAAAGCTTTTGCCATGCTGAATGACAGCAGAAATTTCAGCAAGCGTATATCGGCAAAAATCATCGACAACGAACTGCATATCTTTTATGAAACCTATAATTACGACAAGCCCGAACTCGAAGAATATTATCTGATGGATTATTATCATGGGACATATCACTTTTCCATAGCGGATAAAAGCAGATTTATGATGCTGTATCTTACACCAGAAAAATATGAGAAGATCTATGGCAAATGCAATGCTGTAATCAAGGAACAGTATGATTCACTGGAACCACTCAAGAAATTTCTGGCGGATATCCCGAAATATGATTATGAATATGATGAAGACAGATGGACTGTCCGACAGAAGATAAAAACATTCCGCCATATGCAGAAAGAGATAGACCTGATGTGTACAAAACTGAAATTTGAAAGAGCGTTTATTCGAAGCATATCATGCCTGTGGGTTCCGATACCCGGTATAGAGTTTATTGAGACAGTTTATATCCTGAAGTATTATGATGCAGAAAAGGAATTTAACTGTACCGGTCTGGATGATCTCGTATGGGAAGAGATGAGTGTGGAGTACTATAACAGGTCGAAAAAAAGGAAAGAATTCCATCTTTCCGACGGCAAGAGAGTTAAACTATCCCTAAAAGATCTGTACCACGGCTTTGAACTGGGTCTGGATACGATAGATGAGATCGGACAGTTTCTTCTGAAATACGGCAAATTGAGCATTCGCAAATGTCTGAAACAGACCTGCTAAATGGAAAGGAGTAATTGCTATGGAATCCAAAGAAGAAAAGATCAAAGCACTTCGCAAAGCAGTTGATGAAGCTGATAACATCGTGTTTTTCGGCGGTGCGGGTGTATCGACAGAGAGCGGACTGCCTGATTTCCGCGGAGAGC
This sequence comes from Ruminococcus sp., assembly GCF_024692365.1. Classification (GTDB taxonomy): domain Bacteria; phylum Bacillota; class Clostridia; order Oscillospirales; family Ruminococcaceae; genus Hominimerdicola. The sequence continues at coordinate 19,892 of NZ_JAILMR010000109.1, forward strand.
AGGGATTGTACCGTAAAAAATATGGTCTGCCGCCTCAATCATATTTCAGTCTGCGACTGCTGAAATATAATCCCGAAGAGTTTTTCAAATTTCAGCGTAAGCGAATTTTGGGTTATGATGTTAAGCCGAATGCGGCGCATCTGAAACTGGCTGAATGGGAAAAACAAGGAAAACTCCGTGCCATAATCACACAAAATATCGATGGACTTCATCAGGAAGCAGGCAGTAAAAAAGTGATAGAACTGCACGGAAATACAAAACACTGCCACTGCATGGTCTGCCATAAATCATATAAATTATCCGCAATAATGGAAACAGAAGGTGTACCGCGCTGCAAAATATGCCACGGCATCATCAAGCCTGATACTGTTCTTTACGGCGAAAAGCTTGATGTACGTCTGCTGGAAAAAGCAGCGGATCATATCAGAAAGGCAGATATGCTTATCGTCGGCGGTACATCACTGACGGTAAATCCTGCTGTCAGTCTGGTACATGAATGCAGAAATAAACCCCTTGTCATTATCAATCTGGGACTTACTCCACTTGATGACCGTGCGGATATACGTATCTACGACAAGATAGGAAAGGTATTTTCTGTGTTGTAATAGAACCCATTATGGACTAAAAAACGATCGCCCCGCTCCCCTACTATAATCGGAACGAGGCGATTTTTTCGTATTGGTGATCAGCCAATTACACCTTTTGCGTGCTCAAATAAATCGTCAAGGCTATATTTATCGATCCTTGATACATCCTCTGTTTCAAGTTCATGATCATTCAAAGCTTTCGGGATCTTGGAGATCGGATAAACTCCGACATTGCCTTTTCCATCCTTTTTGTTGACTGCCGTATAACAGCAACCGCCATCTACAATGATAACAAAATAATCATACTTTGATATTTCATCAAAATAAGTTTCAGCCGTTTTTCTTATTTCTGAAACATCGATGGCTGACGGAACATTATAATTCATACTATCGTCAGAACCGATTATATAAGCACCACGCAGATCAGCTCCGGTAATTTCTATATCTACCAAAGCAGATGCAAAAGAAACATATACACTTTTTGCCGTAGCATTAGATTGAGTTTGTTTTGCCTTTTTTACATACTTTCTCATTGTATTATTTACTTTCCAGCCTTCACCATCTAAATAGTAAACATAGAAATAATCCTCATCGGGTTCGCCGTCTTTAGTGTAATAAACGGTAACATCATATCCTTCCGTTGCTTTATATCTATGTTCTATACTATCTTCTTCCGCAGCAGTCTGAGCCATAAAAGTGTAGTATAATTCTTCGCGCTGTTCATCTGTCAGTGCTTCAACATCTCCGCCATATTCTTCTAGTTTATCGATCAAACCGGCGATCTGATCATAAGACAGCATAAGCTGATCAAGTTCATCATCTTTCAACTGGCTTTCTTTTACAATATCCGTAATTACATAGTTGGTCTTATTACCACCTAATTCTTCTTCAAGAACATTTCCATTAAGCTGAGAAAACTTTAACATCCAATCAACTGCTTTGTCAGGATATGTTATTCTGAGCATCTTTTCATAGTCGTTCTCATTTGAAGCATCAAAATATGCTCTCAGAGCATCTTCATAACCAGAGTATTCTTCTGAAGTATCGCTTGTGGATTCGGAAGATAAAGTATCATCACTGTCAGCTGAACTATCTTCGCTGTCCGATGTATCATCTGAAACATCATTGCTGTCATTATCGGATTTTACCTCGGACACTGTGCTGACTTTATCGCCATCATTTTTCGATTCATCAACATTTCCACAGCCTGAAAACAGTGCTCCTATGATCGTTATTGCAATTACACTTGCGAGTATTCTTTTCATTTGTATCTCCTTTGTTGGTATAATAGATAGACTTTGCGCCTGCCTTTATATGTGATTATACAACGAAGTAAAAAATATGTCAATGTGAAATATGCCAAAAAGCTATTATCTAAAATATTACACGGATAATTTTCTTAGACCTGCTTTGTCTGTAATACGAACACCTTTTCGTGAAACTTCAACCAGACCTTCCGAGGAAAGATATTTCAAAGTTCGTGAAACCACCTCTCGTGCTGAGCCGATATATTTTGCTATCTGCTCATGGGTCAGTAAAATTTCATCAGAATTTGTACGTGCAGATTCGTCGATAAGAAAAATTGCAAGCCGCTTATCCATGCTCATAAATAATATCTGCTGCATGACCCACATTACATCTGAAAACCTGCTTACCGCAGTTTCAAGTGAAAAAATGCGGATATCCTTGTACTTCTGCGATAAAGTATTGAACACCGTTCCGCCGATGATTATACACTCGCTGTCCTCCTCTGCATCTATCGTCACATCAAAAGTGATACTTTCCAAAACGCAAGATGCCGACAGCATACACATATCCCCCGGAAACAATCGATAAAGCGTGATATCCTTTCCGTTTTCGGACAAAATATACACTCGCAGACAGCCCGATCTCACGAAAATCACCCCGGAGCACTCTCCCCCGCTGTGGATATTTTCCCCCGCGGCAAAGGAACGGGAAACCGTGTTTTCACATATGATACTGCGGTCTGTTTCTTCGATATCGTCCCAGAACGGAAGTAAAGTTTTTAATAAATCCTGCGGAAACTTCACGTCAATACCCCCTTAATATTTCTACATCAAGTATACCACAAAATTGAAATTTTAGCAACAGCAAAGGACGCATCTCTATCGAAATGCGTCCTTAAAATTATTTACATTCTGTGCAGATATAGGGTGGAACGGTTCTGTCGTGGAGTACAGATTCATACAGTCTCCAGCCGCCTGCAAGGTTATAACACGTAAGTCCATGACCCTCAAGGATCCGACAAGCAATATAACTGCGGAGCCCGCTGTGACAGTGTACGTAGACAGGTTTGTTCTTCGGTATCTTGTCAAGATTATCTCTCAGTTCATCTAGGGGAATATTGAAAAATCCATCGATTTTTCCCCTTGCGACTTCGGTTTTTGTTCTGACATCGAGCAATGTTACACTTCCGTCACGTGGCAGATCTTCAACATCGTGCCAGAAAAACTGCTTTATTTTGCCTGTGATGATATTTTCAGCAACGAAGCCTGCCATATTCACAGGGTCTTTTGCACTTCCGAATGGTGGAGCATAACATAATTCCAGTTCTGCAAGATCGGTGACTTTTGCACCAAATCGAATAGCGGTCGCAAGAACGTCCATGCGCTTGTCAACACCGTCAAACCCGACTATCTGCGCTCCTATCAGCCGAAGCGTCTGCTTATCCCAAAGAATTTTGACCGACATATTTTTAGCTCCGGGATAATAGCTTGCGTGTGAAGCGGAAAAGGTGTAGGTTTTATCGAAATCTATACCCATGGCTTTTGCACGTTTTTCGTTCAATCCAGTTGAGGCAGCAGTCATATCAAAGAGCTTTATTATTGCCGAACCCTGCGTGCCATTATATTCAGAAGGGATTCCTGCGATGTTATCAGCGGCTATCCTTCCCTGCTTATTTGCGGGACCTGCAAGAGGTATAAATGAGGGCTCACCTGTCACAAAATCAGCGACTTCAACAGCATCTCCAACTGCATAAATATCAGGGAAATTTGTCTGCATCTGTTTGTTGACAATGATACTCCCCCGCTGATTGAGTTCGATACCGCATTCCTTTGCAAGTGATGTTTCAGGTCGAACACCAACGGACAGGATAACCATATCTGCCGAAATACTGCCATTTTGCAGGAACACTTCATTCTCCGTGATCTTTGTAACGGCGTTACCAAGATACAGGCTGATGCCGTTATCGCGCAGATAACGGTGAACATCTGCCGCCATATCTCCATCAAGAGGTGCGATGAGATGATCTGCAAGTTCAACGATACTTACTTCAAGCCCTGCCTTTACAAGGTTCTCAGCCATCTCAACACCGATATATCCTCCACCCACAACAACTGCCTTTTTGGAATTTTCAGCTTCAATATAAGATTTTATCTTCATGGTATCGGGGATATTTCTCAGGGTGAAAACGTGGGGTAAATCGACGCCCTCGATCGGTGGTTTTATCGGTTCTGCACCCGGAGACAGAATCAGTTTATCATAAGAGAGTTCGTATTCCCCATTATTATCAAGTTCTCGAACGACAACGATATGCTTATCTGGCTTTACAGCGACAGCTTCATTTCGTACTCGTACATCAATGTTAAATCTTGCTTTGAAACTCTGCGGTGTCTGCAAAGTAAGCATACGCTCATCCTTTATCTCACCGCCGATGAAATACGGCAGTCCGCAGTTGGCGAAAGAAATATGATGCCCACGCTCCAGAATGATTATCTCGTCCTGCTCGCGCAGTCTGCGAAGTCTTGCGGCAGCAGAAGCACCACCTGCTACACCGCCAATAATAACTGTTCTCATGATTTGACCTCCTTATGTTTAGCTTTACAAATGAGTTGTGTCATTGTCCCCATAGGACAGTATACACACCATGAACGCGGTTTAAACAAGATCATTGTAACAAAACCCAGAACCGTCGATGTGAGCATGACACTGTAAAAACCGAAAGCGAATTGTGCGACGCCATCAGAAACAAGTGTACCGTGATATGCCCAGTGCCACGGCAGTTTGAATGTCCACAACAGTGTGACTTTCTGCGCAAGTGTTCTTTCTCCTGCGAACACAAGATACGTGTTCCAGAGCATCATGAAAAACATCGTAAAGAAGAAAATCAAAAATCCATAGCGGAAATATTTTGACTTCATCCACTTTGGCATATCGTGTTTTCGGGACAAACCGAAGCGTCCTCCAAGTAGTGAAAACAACTGACCTCTGCCGCAGTATTTGTTACAATAAGCCTTATTGCCATGACCGATAGAGATCATCAGCGGCACAACAAAACATATCAGACCGAGCCACGCAAACAGGATATTTAAAAATCCTAGTATCAGATAAGTCAGGGAAAATATCCAGAGATGATCGTACCATTTCTTTTTCATTCCTGCACCTCCCGAAGTTCGATGATGCTTGCAGGACATTCCTTGACACACTTTCCGCAGCCGACACAAAGCTGTTCATCAATTACAGCACAGATACCCATTGGTACCGTTATCGCGGCTCTGGGACAAACCTTAACACAACAGCCGCAGGCTACGCATTGTTCTTTTTTGACTTTTGCTTTACGTTTCATACAGCATACCTCCTGAGTATATGATACCACAGGCGGGAGATGTTTTCAGTGAGTTAGTCACAAATTGAGAAGTTGAATTTTATATCAGATAAGATCGGTCAGGTTTGAAAATCAAGTTAATTATTTTAACTATACTAGGCTGTTTACGCACTTATCGTTCATGGCTTTTAGTTGTATTTTTGATATTATAAACGATTGGCTGAGATCTGTCAAGGGTAATTTTCGTAGTTGATGAAGCTGCAGAATTTTAATTTTTTGAACCTTTATCTTCACATAAGACTGCCAACTTTTTTATCTCATGGTGGATATTCTTATCATTAACATTCTTCTCCATAATGTTCAGATCAACTTAACGTATATTACAGGGGTTCAGGTAAGCGCACAACCGTAAAATTGCCCATTAATCATTAATCCTTATTATTTGAATTTAACAAAAATATTAACAATCGCAAGAATTTACTTTACATACGATAATTGCTATGTTATTATAATAGTGTAGGTGAACTGAAAAACGGTCATTTTGTTTTTTTGATATTCGAGAAAACGTTTTTTCTCATGCGCTTTTGTGCTGAGATACAATAACAAAAATGATCTCCGTTTGCCCGAAGACAGAACTTATTTTCATTTCAGAGATACACATTTATCAGCCGCGCAAGCCTTTAACCCAAGTTTTTTTGCGACGGCTCTGAAATCGTTTACGAAGACTTGAAAATGAGGATCTGCAAAAAATTACCTACAGAAAGGAAGATTTATATGGGAAAGGGAAATTTTCTCAAAAGATCACTTGCCTGCGTATCCGCAGCTGCAATGATGTTAACAGGAAACGCAGTATCGATCGCTGACGCCGCTGTTATCGACAAAGAGAATCCCAACAACTACCACAACTATGCAGAAGCTCTGCAGCTTGCACTTTGTTTCTACGATGCAAACAAGTGCGGCGACGAGGTAACAGATGACGGCTATTACTCATGGCGTAATAACTGCCATGTGAAGGACGGTTATATACCGCTTCAGCCTATGAGTCCTATGCCTAAGGTCAACAAGGGTAAGACAGACGATCAGTTACAGGAGGATCAGGGACTCGGAGCAGGCGACGACGGCAAGACCAAGCCTAATCTGGGCGATACCGACCCTTCGCTTTATGTCGGTGTCAATATGTCACAGAAGTTCATCGACAAGAACAGAAAGTACCTCGATCCTGACGGAGACGGTACTCTCGATCTGACAGGCGGTTGGCACGATGCAGGTGACCACGTTAAGTTCGGTCTACCCGGAAGCTATTCCGCTTCTACCGTTGGCTGGGGCTACTATGAGTTCCGCGATTCTTACAAGGAACTGGGTCTTGACAAACACGTTGAGGATGAGCTCCACTGGATAAATGACTACTTCATGAAAGTTACTTTCATGGATGACAAGGATAATGTCATCGCTTACTGCTATCAGGTCGGCGAAGGCAACAACGACCACAACTACTGGTGCCCTCCTGAGCTTCAGGTCGAGGATACAATGGTAGCTTCTTCTTCATGCGCTGTTAAGCGTCCTGCTTACTTCGCAACCGAGGAGATGCCTGCTTCCGATCAGTGCGCGGGTGCTGCTGCATCACTGGCTATCAACTACCTCAACTTCAAGGACACCGAGCCTGCATACGCTAAGAAGTGTCTGAAATACGCTAAGGCACTTTATGATTTCGCAGTAAAGACACACGTTGAAGATTGGGAGCCCGGCAAGGTGCCCAACTGCTACAGCCTCGGCTACGACGGCGGTTTCTATACTTCCAGCTATGACTATGATGAGCTGGCATGGGCTGCTGTATGGCTCTACTACTGCACCGAGAACTACGATTATATCAACGATATCATCGCAGTTGACGAAACTGTCACAAACGAGAAGGGCGCACACCCTTACACCGGTTACATGAAGCGTATCATCACCGATACCGGCAACTGCTGGCAGAACATCTGGGTTCACTGCTGGGATACAGTATGGGGCGGCGTTTTCGCTAAGCTTGCTCCTGTTACCAACACAGCTCGTGACTGGTACATCTTCCGTTACAACCTTGAATTCTGGTCTGGCTGCGGTGAGAAAGTAGATTCTTCCGACTGGGGTTATGAACCTGTTCACGGTCATAAGTACTTCGGTATGGACGACTATCTCTGGAACACCAAGATGACTGCTGACGAGATCAAGGATCTTCCTTTGAGCAAGACCAGCAGCGACTTTATCGCTAAGTCTCCCAAGGGCTGGGCTGTTGTATCGGGCTACGGTTCTGCACGTTACAACACAGCAGCAGGTCTCTGCGCTTGCGTATACGCAAAGACCACTAAGGACGAAACATTCCTGCCCTGGGCAAGAGCTCAGATGGAATACATCCTCGGCAACAACCCCATGGGTTATGCTTATGAGGTAGGCTACGGCAACAACTTCGCAAGCCACCCTCACCACCGTGCTTCTCACTGCTCCGCTACACAGAGCATGGACGATCCTGTAACACAGGTACACACCCTTTGGGGCGCACTGGTAGGCGGTCCCGATCTTAAAGACCATCACGAAGATGTTACCAAGGACTACATCTACAACGAGGTTACCGACGACTATAACGCAGGTTTCTGCGGCGATCTGGCAGGTCTTTACCACTACTACGGCCGCAAGGGCTGCAAAGATGCCAAGGAAAACCAGATAATCAAGAACTTCGATATGTCATCCAATGCAAAGGGTTACGATCAGGTCGATAAAGATGGCAATTCACTGCCTGTTGGATACTTCGTATCCGGCGGTAAGGCTCAGGAGAAGGAAGACGGCGTTCAGCTCAAGGTCGTTCTCCACAACAGAACGGTTAATCCTCCTAAATTCGAGTGCGATGTAAAGGCAAGATACTACTTCAACATCAAGGAACTCCAGGACAAGGGTTACGGAATCGACTACATCACTGAACGTATCGACTACGATCAGGTTGCAGGTTATTCAAACAACAAATCACAGGCTGTACTTTCCAAACCTGTTAAGTACGACAACAAGGGTACATACTATGTTGAGATCACATGGAAGGACTGCAAGTTCTACGGCAGCCGTGTATATCAGTTCGCACTGACAACAAAGATGGACCCCGAAAAGTACGTTTATCCCGAGTGGGATTCTTCAAACGACTACAGCTATCCCGATCTTGTAAGCTTCGATGATGATAACGCCGCAGAAGCTATCACCGACAAGATCACACTTTACGCTGACGGCAAGCTCATCTGGGGCACAGAGCCTAACGGCAAAACTGCTGCCGATGAAACCAGCAGCAATACCGAAGTTGCTAATCCTACTGTTACCTGTGGCAATATCACATCTACTTCTGCAAAGCTCAGCTGGAACAAGGTGAACGGTGCTACCAAGTACGGCGTATATGGCTACAACAACGGCTCATGGAAAAAGGTTACCGAGCTGACAGGTACTTCATACACCTTCAGCGGTCTTAAGGCAAGCAAGAGCTACAAGGTTGCTGTTCTTGCATTCGTAAACGGCAAATACAGCTCCGATTTCTCCAAGGCTGTAACATTCACAACCAAGAGCGAATCTGCTGATACTCCTGAACCTACTGAGATCTATCCTGAGATAATCAAGGTAGAACAGAGCGAGCAGTATCATCAGGTAAGATTCTCATGGAAGCCTGTAAAGGGTGCTACCAACTACGGTATCGCAGTATATCTGGCAGGCAAGTGGAGAGTTCAGAGCGCATCTATCCCCGCTTCTACTTACAGCTACACAACACCCAAGAACCTGACACCCGGCAAGACCTACAAGGTCGCTGTGGCTGCTAAGGTAAATGGCGAGTGGACAACATCATCGTCCCTCAAGCACGCTGTTACTGTTACTGTTAAGTAATTACTGAATACTAAAGGGACAAATCAGTTCCTGAATGATAAGAGCTCAGAGACCTCAAAAGGGTCGCTGAGCTCTTTATTTTGCAAAACAAACATCACAAACATAAAAGCCCCGCGTTAGTATAACGACCGCGAGGCTTGTTGTTTCAGTATAAATATTATATCAGCGCTTTTTCAGTATCCTTTTACCCTTGATATGCGCGGCTATCATAATAATATCGGTAACATTGATCTTTCCGTCATAGTTCACATCTGCACGCACTCTGCGAGTTTCATTCAACTTTCTTGCGCCTTTGATATCAGCTGCTATCAAAATAATGTCGGTAACATCAACAGAACCATCGCCGTTAACATCACCGAGCTTTGTTTCTTCACCTGATGTATCTTCATCTTCGTCACCATAAATGATATCAGGTGTTTCAGGGTCAAGTACCTCGTATGATAAACGGTTTTCTACGGCATAGACATACGCCTTGGAATTCATATAGCACTTTATCTTAAAACCGCTTAGCTTCGTATAATTAGCATCCTCACTATCATCAAGACAGAAACCGAATGCCGCATCTTCTATCTTGACTATGCTTGCGGGGATAGTTACTGTTTTCAAGGAAGTACAGCCAATAAATGCCTCATACTTGAAAGTTGTTGATGAATTCTGTATAGTCAGCGTTTTAAGGGCAGTGCAGTCCGAAAAAGCTGCTTCTGCAACTGTCTGTAAATTCTTTGGCAGCTTGACGGATTTAAGACTCGCACAGCCGCTGAAAGCGCAAACACCAATGGTCTTTACAGAATCGGGTATCGTTACTGATGTCATTGAATCACATTCCATAAATGCGCTTTCGCCGATTGAAGTGACCGTATCGGGGATAATCACAGATGTAATTGCATCGCACTGGAAAAATGCGTTATCCGAAATGGCTACTACCTTTTTGCCGCTTATCTTCGAGGGTATAGAAACTTTTCCGCCGATGCCGCTGTAAGCCGTTATCGTAACTCCACCGCTGACAGCTTCATAATTAAAATCGCCGTAAGTTTCCGCCGAAGCAGATACACTGTACATACTCCCTCTGACAGGCAGAACACCGCTGCCGCCGAACACGAAAACAGCTGCCGCCAGACAGGATGCTAATCTTTTATTCAACATATTTCCTCCGATCGTTTTTATACGATTTTGCTTTTTACATTTTCTTGCCACGCAGAAGTTCAAAAGCCTTAAAACAGGCATTTGTGACATATTTAGACATAGCATTTAGTATATTATACCCTAATCGCTCCGTTATGTCAATTGCTATAAATGCAGAAGAAAGCCCGAAAACCTTAGAGTTTTCGGGCAATTTCATCAAATTATCCGTCAGAAGCGTTATCAATATCCGGGTTCTCAGTGACATCGGTATAAGATATAAAGTCATCTTCATTGTACCTGCTTGCGGCTGTGATAAGACGCTTGCCCTTGATATGTGCAGCTATACGTGTGATATCGGTGACATTTATACTACCGTCACCGTTTATATCAGCAAGCACCTGCGCTTCATCTTCCAAAAACCTGCGAGACTTTATATGGGCGGCTACGATTGTGATATCCGTCACATTTATCTGACCGTCATTGTTAACATCACCGATATGTCCAGTGGTAAGTATAACAGCACCGTCAATAACATAGGTGGTTACAGAATTCGGTGCAAGGTCGGCTGAAAATCCACTTTTTGTTACTGCTGCCGCTTTGCCTGTCACCGACCAGTGTTCGCCGTCTGCCAGGCTACCCGAAGTTCGTATCTCTGAAACTTTGCTTCCTTTCAGCAAACCGAATCCATCAAGTAAATACTTAACTTTTCTGACCTCACTGCTGTCGTTAACTGCAACGATAGTCATCCTGTTCTTTGACCTGTCATATGCCGCTATGGTATTATCGTCAACTTTCAAAAGCGACGAATTCGCGTCTATATATCGGCTGAACTGACCGAAAGCGTAATACTTCTGCGTTGTTTCAAGATTTTGTGACATATTCTCCCGATACAGAAGACCGAGATACCCGCCATTAAGGTCGGGGCTGCCGCTGCTGATAGCCTGCCACATCACCCAAGCAGAAGCACTGCTGTTTTCAAGGTCAGCGATGATTCGTTTGCTTATGCCCAGTGCCGCCGACATCTCTCCTGCATTTTCACCCGCGGTGTAAAGACCGTCAGCTTCAGTTATCCGAATCCTTCCACACTTCTTAGCCACCGCGACAAAGTCAGCATTCTCATTATCGGCAGAATGTATATTCACTCTGCTGATACAGTCCCTCGCCTTATTTGAAAGGGCATTCAGTGAAGCCGCGGCTGTATCGATATCTGCTTCATCGGAGGCAGCAATAAATACTCTTGAAAGTCCTGCCCTGTCAAGTGCATTCCTTACTGCCAGCAGCATTTTAGTCTGCATATCACCCTGCGAAACATGACACCCTTCCCTTCTGGTATCTTTTGCTTTCCAGTGAAGTGAAGAAGGTTCATTCATTGGCGCTATGCTTCCAACGGTTATCCCTTTCGATGCCATAGCACTCACAGCAGATGCAAGATATTTGCCGTAATCTCCACGTGAATCCGCCCGCAGATTATCCAGCCCTGAAAAGACAGCCCCAGCTGTACAGCCACTGACAGTCATATAATATGGCGGAGAAGTTGGACAAAGTTCAACCGAAACATCTTCGCCCGCACTATCAATGCACTTTTTCAGCAGATTTATCCTGCCCATGTCCCTTGAAAGATCAACTACATGGCTGGTATTCCCGTTCTTATCTGTTACTGTCTTCGTCCATGATGGCGGCATTTTGTCAGCTTCAAGAAAATGATTATGGGACGGATCGTCTCCGCCGCTGACTTCATACCTGACGATATTCATTTTAAGCCCGTCTTCACCGAACAGCATTTCAGCTGCCTTTTTAGACACCGTACCAGACTTTCCTGCTTCGACAGCCCATTTTGAAAATCCAGTGCCCCAGCCTGAGAACACACAAAGCTTGTTCGACAAGGATATGTTTACAGTTTCACTTTCATCGGCTGATGCAGGAAAGCTTATTACATCAAAAAGCACCGCGCAGGCGGCAGCCAAGCACAGTATACGTTTTTTTAGTTTCATTATCACACCTCCCAAAAACTGCCTTATCCCCAAAAGGACAAGGCAGTAAAATTTTAAGATACATTATTCAAGCGCTTTAACAGCGTTCTGCTTCTGTTCGTAAACCGTCTTTGCTGAACCGTAAGCGGTAGATGCTGACTGTGCAGCCGCTATCTTCTCGCTAACCTGCTGTTTAGCGGAATTGAGTGCACTCTCGGCACGCTTGAAAGCTTCCTCAGCCCCGGAGTAACTCTTGCCCTTGATAGCAGTTGAGTAATATTTGTTGAACTTATCTGTAAACTCACTTACTTCCATCAGCGGACCTGCATCATATCCTGCATCACAGAAAAGCACGTTATGAACATTGCCGTCCTTGTGACCATAAGCAAATCCCGCAGCGATATGATCTTCATTTACAAGGCTGAGATAGTTGCCGCCGTTTTCGTCCTTTTCATCTTCATACCATATAGTGAAAGGATCATCGAAACCAATAGCAAGGTCTTCATCAAGACCTGTGTCGTTGGAGTTACTGTTATCTGCGGCGTAAAGATCATTATTCAGCGCAGCAAGAGCCATCAGCTTACAGCTTACTTTGATCTCGGGCTTGCCCTCAGCGGATCTTATATGATTGATATAATTGAGATAATCAAGACTTCTCTTCATGCACTCCAGCGAAGTAGCATCAGCGGAATTGCTCATATCAGCCAGAGAAATAAGATCGGAACCTGTAAGTGTATCAACACCGACATTGTCGCCTATGCTCTCAAAGAATCCCTGCATACCCTTGTTGAAGTTTTCCTTCTGGCTTTCATCGTAATTACGCTTGCTCTCTTCCAGCTTGGACTTAGCGTTATCGTACTCGTTCTGAAGCTGATCTCTTCTGTCCTTTGCTTCATCAAGAGCCTCATTGCACTGATCCAGCTTTTCGCCTGCTTTATCGAATCTTGCCTTGGCTGTTTCAAGTTCTTTCTTAGCTTTCTTGAGCTGTACTTCTTTGGTTTGTTTACTGTCTTTTGAAGACTTGGTAGTAGTTGTTTCGGTCTTACGGCGGTAATCTACCTTTTCGGTCGACTGTGTTACCGCCGGGGTCTCTTCCTCGGGCTGACTTTCATCGCCGCCGACAGAATCCAAAGCGTCAGGATCAATATCCGATACTATCTCTTCGTCAGATGTAAGACCATCATCCTCGGTCTGAGTATCGCCCTGTTCTGAAAGGCTTTTACCCGAACGTTCAATTGACATAGGGTCTTTCTTTAGCGAATATCTGAAAAGAAGGATCGAAAAGCCAACAACCAAAATAGCGGCTATCCCTACCCAAAGCTTTATATTGCTATTTACCATTTTTTACCTCACTTTATAGAATAGTTAAAAATTGCTAATAAAGCGCATATATTAAGACATTGAATATTATACCACAATAGAATAAATTTTCATGATATACTTAGTGAATAAATCGTGAAGTAATCGATTTTGAGTGTACTATTTTTCGTTCAAAATGCCCTTGTTACTGTTTAACCTGCACAATTCAGCTTGAAACCGCCTATGAACTGCGTTTTGAGCAATTAATAACTCTATACAGAAATTGCCCTGTAAACTTGGTTCTTATTGTGTACTTGAATTTGTCGAAGCAATCAGTGTGTGAAAAATAATACGTTTTCTGATAACGATACTGACTTGATATTTTAGCCTGCAAAATCAAAAATCGCACTGTTCGCAGCTTGCATTATTTTCAGAAATGTGATATAATCAAATGATAGGACAAAACATGATATATCAAAATTTGAAATTATGAGGTGTATTTATGATAGTCAATTATTATGGTATCCCCGGTTGTGAATGTATATGGGATCAGAAAGGTATATTTCTTGCCGCACCTGCCGCTGTATCGACACAGTCTCTTCAGCAGATGGGATTTTACTGCGGTCATGACAACAGATGGTATAAACAGCTAACACCGCAGGAATCCGCATATATTGATTCTATGAAAAATATGTCCGTTGTTGATTTCCCTGCAATGGGTTCATCATACGGAATGATGGGTGGTACCCCTTTTATTATGGAAGAGTCTCCTGAGGATAAAAAGAAAGCCAACACACTGTGCTTGATATCACTGTTATTGGGTCACGGTATCAATATTTTAAGTTACCTGATTACAAATGCATATAAAACAGATAGCCATCCTATCACTGCATTAACAAGTTTAGCAGCTCTGATCCTGATGATCTATGTACGTGTAAAATATCCGAAAAATAAGTTCGGTAAGGTACTTATGATACTTTATATTGTAGAAGCTGTTTTTGTAATTTTATGTATAATAGCATTTGTTATCATGTGCGACTCATTCATGAGAGACTGCTCGGGAATGTGATGTTGATCATGAGGTGAATTTATGATAGTAAATTATCACGGTATTCTGGGTTGTGAATGCAAATGGGATGAGAACACAGCATATCTTGTAGCCCCGGAAGGAACAGCAGTACAGCCGCTCATGAAACTTGGATTTTACTGCGCACAGGATGGCAGATGGTATAAACAGTTATTCCCGCAGGAATCCGCCTATCTAGAATCCAAGAAAAATATGGCTGTTGTTGATTTTCCTGAGTATACATATTCCAGTTCGCCCTATTCATTAGAGGAATCTCCTGAGGCTAAAAAGAAAGCACACATCTTGTGCTTAATATCCCTGATACTTAACCTATCAAACTTTGTACTTGTAAAATCATATAAAACAGGAATTTTTCCAATAATCGCTTTATTCGGTTTAGTTGCTTTTATACTGATGATCTATGTCCGTGTAAAATATCCGAGAAATAAATTCGGCTTAGCACTTATGATACTTTATATAATTGAATTGGTGAGCCTATTGATATTGGTTATCACAGTAATTTCGTGGTGCTTTTCCTGTCTGAATGACTGTACGAAATGTTCATGATACATTTTTGCGCTTAAATATCAAATCATGAGGTAAATTTATGATAGTCAATTATTATGATATCCACCGCTGTGAATGCGTATGGGATCAGGATGTTCCACTTCTTGTCGCTCCTGAAAATACAGCGGAACAGTTGCTTAAAATGAGAGGCTTTTACTGCGGCGAGAACGGCAAGTGGTATAAACAGCTTTTAAAGCAGGAATCCCTGTATCTTTATTCCAGAAGAAATATGATTGTTGTTGATCTGCCTGAGAATGATCATGCTTCATCATATAATGCAGAAGAATCAAACGAGGATAAAAAGAAAGCAACCTTATTGAGTATCATATCCATGTTGCTGATGTACGGTGCCGTTTTATTTAATTTCCTGCTTTATAAGAAATTTGATATAAACACTTTACCCATTAGTGTTTTATCAATTATAGTTGGGATAATAATGGGGATTTACGTAGATGTTAGATATCAAAAAAAATCCGGCAATGGGTTTAGGATATTTTCTATAGTGTTTGAAGGAATTTTAGTATTGATAATAATTTCAATTTTTACCACGTGCAATTCCTGCATGACTGACTGTAGGGGATGTTCAGTATGACCATGATGCATATACATATTAACACGACTCACTCGCTGATGCAGCCCTATGGTCTGATGATAATTATGTCGTTTATTGTTGGTGCAGCTGGGATGTATCTGCTGAATATCCGAAAAGGCGTACAAAAAAATATCGCACGTTATCTGCTGATTCTTCTGCCTTTGATGAGCTTGTTCTGCGGAGCTATGCTAACTGCTATCACAAGTGGCGGAAAAAGTTACGGGCTTTCTTCCGTAGGCGGATTAGTGGGAGTTTACGGGGCTGTTATCACAATGGGGCTAATGTCACCCGCCAAAAGTGATCTGGCTGTCATGGCAGAAACCGCTACGGTCATGCTTCCGCTGATGTACAGTGTTTCAAAAATCGGCTGCTTTCTTGCGGGGTGCTGTTACGGTTTTGAATATGATGGCATATTTGCAGTTGAATATTCGGGACGTTATGCCCATGATCATCCTGCTTTTCCTGTTCAGGCAACAGAGACACTAACGTTCCTTATAATATTCCTGATTGGCGTTATGCTTTACACCAAAAATAAGCGATATGCCGTGCAGGTGATATTTATAGCATCTGCCTTAGCTAAATGTGCGCTGGATTTTCTCCGTGCATCGCATGATGGCATCGTTCTTTCGCTGACACAGGTATTCTGTATCATACTTGCGTTTATCGGTGTTGTTTGGCTGGTTGTGAAAATGAAAAAAGCTAATGCTGAATCTTCCGCAGAACTTCAGAATTAGTATGATACATAAAAGCAAAAGAGCTAAGACGCGATTCTCATCGGTCTTAGCTCTTTATGATTTCTTAGATATTATTATTCTGCATCGGTCACGTTTTTATCCGCATCGAGAGTGAAGAAACTGTCGTTTCTGTGCTCGCCATAGGTGGATATGTAAGCCTTTTTTATGATGATATCTTTCTTAGGACGAAGATCGTCATCTTCTTTCATCACTTCGGCACCGCAGACAGCGTCATAAGCATCGAAGCCGTCATATACCTGTCCGAAGATGGTGTACTGCTGTGAGAAATTCGGTATGCCGCCCTTGCTCTTGAAAGTTTCAACAAGCTCGGTGTTTCCGCCTGCTGAATCAAGTTCTTCCTTGAATTCGTCGGTGAATTCCACAGTATCAACGAAAAGTATTCGGCTGCCCGACATGATCTT
Source organism: Ruminococcus sp. (assembly GCF_024692365.1). Classification (GTDB taxonomy): domain Bacteria; phylum Bacillota; class Clostridia; order Oscillospirales; family Ruminococcaceae; genus Hominimerdicola. Next base: position 36,706 of record NZ_JAILMR010000109.1, read on the forward strand.
TTTGTTGAAGATGGAGCCGCCCTTGTCGCCGTAGGATATCAGCGAACCCTTGAAAGGCCACAGGTCTTTGTGAATCTCGGGCTCTAACTGAGTTGTGTCCGTATCGGAAGTTTCAGTACCGTCCGAGGATTTTGAACCGCCCATGAAGTATACGTCCTTCTGTACAGCGAAAATGTAGGTGTTATCGTAATACCCATCGTTGACAAGATCCTCGAAATACTCAACGAACTTCGGTGCCTGATCTGGGTAAAGAACAGCTGTGAAGTTGCCCTCGGAAGTTTCAAAGACAACAACAGGTGCATCGTCCTTTGGCAGCTGATACTGGATAAGATCGACGTTATCAGGATCAAGTGCGCCACCGGACTTCATTCTCTGGCAAGCGCTGAACAGCGAGAACGCCAGCACAAAACCCAGAGCTATCATAGAGAAATTGAAATATATCCTGAATCGCCTGCTGCGCTTTACATCGTAATAATTTTTCTTTGGCTTTTTATTATCCATCATTTCCTCCGCTTAAAGCTTGGTCACAGTCGTGCCCTGACGAGTTTCCTTGACCTCATAGCCAAGAGCAGTTATCTTGTCGCGAATCTCGTCTGCCTTTGCGAAATCCTTGGCTTTTCTTGCAGCCTGTCTTTCCTCGACCAGAGCCATTACCTCAGCGGGGATATCAGCACCGCTGTTCTTTTCGTTCTGCTTCTTGGCAGCAGCTATAAGACCTACGCAAAGTACCTTGTCGATGTCCTCGATAGCTGCCAGCTTGGTTGCAGCGGAAGCATCGGATTTCAGGATATCATAAAGAACTGTCATGCCGTTTGATGTGTTGAGGTCTTCGTCCATAGCAGCTGCGAAGGCTGATCTCAGTTCAGCAGCCTTATCCTTATCGACTTCGCCTGCATCCTTCTCGTTAAGAAGAGCAGCTATCCTTGAAGTCAGCTTGTCGTAAGCTGTTTTTGCATTGTCAAGATTCTCCCATGAGAATACCAGGGACTTTCTGTAATGGGACTGCAGGCAGAAGAATCTGTAAACCAGAGGATCATAGCCCTTTTCTTCAAGCAGAGATACTGTCAGGAACTCACCCTTGGACTTGGACATTTTGCCTGTATCTGTATTCAGGTGATGAACATGGAACCAGTAGTTGCACCACTTGTGTCCGATATAAGCCTCTGACTGTGCGATCTCATTGGTGTGGTGGGGGAAGATGTTATCAACGCCGCCGCAGTGGATATCAAGATACTCACCCAGATTCTTCATGGAGATACAGCTGCATTCAATGTGCCAGCCGGGATAGCCAACGCCCCAGGGAGATTCCCATTTCAGTTCCTGGTCATCGAACTTGGACTTTGTGAACCACAGAACGAAGTCAGCCTTGTTGCGCTTGTTGGTATCTTCCTCAACGCCCTCACGAACGCCGACTTCAAGATCTTCAGCACTGAAATTGTGGAACACATAGTACTCTTTCAGCTTTGAGGTATCAAAGTAGATGTTTCCGCCAGCCTCATAAGCATAGCCTTTTTCGATAAGCGAAGATATCACCTTGATGAACTCATCGATATAGGTAGTAGCAGGTGCAACAACATCTGGGGTCTTGATGTTCAGCTTAGCGCAATCAGTGAAGAAAGCATCGGTATAGAACTTAGCTATCTCCATAACGGTTTTATGCTCGCGCTTTGCACCTTTGAGCATCTTATCATCGCCTGTATCACCATCAGAAGTCAGGTGTCCAACGTCTGTGATATTCATAACGCGCTTAACATCAAGACCTGTCCAGCGCATATACTTCTCCAAAACGTCCTCCATGATATAGCTTCTCAGGTTGCCGATATGTGCAAAGTGATAGACTGTAGGACCGCAGGTATACATGGATACCTTTCCCGCAGTGTTCGGTACGAATTCTTCAACCTTATGGCTGAGTGTGTTATAGATCTTCATTGTTTTTTCCTCCTGATAATTTACTTGGAAATTTTATTAAGTTCAAGTCTGACGGGCTTTTTGAAATTCAGCTCACTCACTCCCGTAACGCTGAACCAGTTGAGTTCACTCTCAAAAAGCGACCGTGCATCTTCAAGCAGAGCAGATTCATCTTTGAAAAAATGCCTGCGCTGATATATAACGCTGTCCGTTTCGTAAGCCGAAAGCCAGCCTGCGCCATCGGCAAGTTCAACAGCATAAAAAACTGTGGGGTATTTATCCAGATCGGTTATCTTTACAAAGGCTTGCTGCTGTTCATCGTTAAGTATTGCCCTTTTGTATGACCTTATCTCCAGTCTGCGGAAATTATCGAAGTAATTCACGAACATACGGTAGCCCTCTTTATTGCCGAAATATGTCATGAGTATATCGTACCAGTCGGCTTTGGGTTCATCGTAGGTCAGCGAACACCTGATGAATTCAGTGAATAGTCTCCAGTCAGCGGGCAGGAGCGAATATTTTTCAGGGCTGTCATTCAGTATCATATTTGAAGCCAGACAGAAATCATAACCGAACTGAAAATATTTCAGTGCTGTCAGATCCTCTCCGCCCGTAAACAGATATGGCTTTGCCAGCATATGTTCAATAAGCTTTATCGTATCCATTTATCTGCCCTCTTGTCCTATGAGCTTTTCAAGCTCTTCCACACGCTTTTTAAGGCGTTCAAGTTCGATCCTTTCCTTGCAGAGCTCCTGAGAAACAGGATCGGGCATATGCACCTGATCGAGATCAAGGGTACGCTTGCCGTTCTGCTTAACTACCTTTGCAGGAACGCCCACAGCTGTGCAGTTTGGCGGAACAGATTCAAGCACAACCGCATTAGCGGCTATCTTCGAGTTATCCCCGACCTTGAAAGGTCCCAGCACCTTAGCACCGCAGCCAACCATTACATTGTTGCCAAGTGTAGGATGACGCTTGCCCTGATCTTTGCCAGTACCGCCAAGGGTACAACCCTGATACAGCAGACAGTTATCACCGATCTCCGCAGTTTCACCGATAACAACTCCCGCACCGTGGTCTATCAGCAGACCCTTGCCTATCTTTGCACCGGGGTGTATCTCGATACCTGTCAGAAAACGAGCCGTCTGGGATATCAATCTCGCTATGAACTTGAAATTTTTAAGATAGAACCAGTGTGCAACACGGTACATTGCCACCGCGTGCAGTCCTGAATAAGTCAGTATTTCTAAAGTACTTGTCGCAGCGGGATCTCTGTCCTTGATGGACTGTATCTCATCTTTGTAGCTTCTGATCACCCTGCTAATCAACTTGCTCATGTTGACCCTCCGTATCACACGAAAGCTTTTTCATCAAGCTTTCATACGTATCACCAGACAGCCCAAGCTTCTCAATATACCCCTTTGCGCTGCCGTATTTTTCAATAAACATTTCAATAAAATCTTCCATGCTGCATTCGTTCGCAAGAACTGCCCTGCGGTCGATCTCGGGGTGCGCTGCCAGATAGTTTTCAAGCAGCTGCCTGTTGTATTCACGGCTGACTGTATATCCGCGGACTATCTCTCCCCTGTCAACTCCGCAAAGCATCTGCAATACAGCGCTTACAACGCCCGTTCTATCCTTGCCCGCAGTGCAGAAAAATAACACTCCGCCATCAGCCTGCGCTAGACATCGAAATACCGCCGCCATGTTTTCGGACGCGGCTATCTTCATGTAAGACAAAGGCACATCTTCCAAACGTTTCGGTGGAATACTGCCCTCGGTTATCGGCAGATGATGATAACGAAAACCATACTCACCTGCCGTACAAGGCTTGCGCCTGACTTCTTCATCAGTGCGTAGATCAATGAGATCCGTTATACCGTTCTCCCGAAGAAAAACTATATCCTCACACGAAAGCGATGATACCGCACCGCTTCTCCACAACGCCGCAGAGGGTCTTATTCCATCAACAGCACGTGTATTGTTCGCTAATCTCAGCAGACTTTTATATTCGCTCATAACAGACCTCCAATAAATAAAAAAGCCCCCGAACACGCGACGTATGCGTATTCGGAGGCGAGAGATCCCGCGGTCCCACTCCGTTTCACTGTACATATATTGTACAGCCTTGATATCCTTAACGCGGATAAACGAGGAGAGATACTGAGCATAAAAGCCGTTCCCCGCTCCCTGCTGTCAGCCGCACTTCCCACCGCCGTGACTTAGCCTTGCACCGAACGACTTTTCTCTTGACGTCACTAATGCGGGGTACTCTTGCTGATGCGCATTTTGGGAATATTATATTATTCGTTAGGATCGATATACTTCGCGTAAGCTTTAAGATAAACGCCGCCGGATATTACTGTGAGTATAACAGCAATCCATATCAGCACCTCATTCAGTAGGAACACAGGGTGTGTCCAGTTGAGGTCGGGTGCACCTTTAAGTTCAGGAAAGAGTATCTGCATGAACATTATTGCTATCATAGCCACCATTGTGAAAGCTGTTTTCAGCTTGCCCCAGATACCTGCGGCAACCACAACACCTTCGCCCGCAACCACGAGCCTAAGACCTGTGACCATGAATTCTCTTGCCAGTATTATAACCACTGCTATAGGGTCTATCCATCTTTCAAAAGTGAAACATATCAGCGCAACCATGACCAGCAGCTTATCAGCCAGCGGGTCAAGGAACTTGCCGAATGTTGTTACCAGATTCTGCGACCTTGCTATCTTGCCATCCAGCATATCTGTCAGTGACGCGATTATAAACACCGACATCGCAAGTATTGTATGCAGCTTGGGACCTATCTCAAAGCAAAGCATGAATACCATAAAGAATGGTATGAGTATTACTCTGAGCACCGTCAGCTTGTTTGGCAGATTCATTTTCTTCATCGAAAAGCCCTCCTTATTCCGTTACAGTTCCCAGCAGGTCATAGTCAAGGGTATCAAAAAGTTCGACCTTGACATACTGTCCCACAGCGACTTTTTTCTCGGAGGTAAAGAATACCTTTCCGTCTATGTCGGGCGCATCTGCTGCACCTCTGCCGAAATAGCATTCTGCATAGCGGTCAAAGCCCTCGCAGACTATCTCGACTGTCTTACCAAGCTGTGCCTGATTGTATCTTTCAGTCACGAGCATCTGCTCCTGCATGATTATATCAGCACGTCTGTTTCTTGTTACTTCATCTACCTGATCGGGCATCGAGTAAGCCTTTGTGCCCTCTTCTGGAGAATATGCAAAGCAGCCAAGTCTTTCAAAACCGACATTCTTTACAAACTCGCAAAGCTCCTCAAACTGAGCTTCTGTCTCACCGGGGAATCCTGCAATGAGAGTAGTTCTCAGAACGATATCGGGAATCCTTGCTCTCAGCTTCTGTATCAGTTCAAGCAGAAAAGCTTCGTCGCCTGCACGGTTCATTCTCTTCAGGACATCACCGTTGCAGTGCTGTATCGGCATATCTATATACTTTACAAGCTTATCCTCGGTAGCAAGAACATCGATGAACTCATCGCTGATACGCTCGGGATAGCTGTACAGTGTTCTTATCCATTTGAATCCGTCTATCTCACAGAGTTTTTTCAGCAGTTCGGGAAGCATGGACTTTCCGTAGATATCCTCACCGTAGCGTGTAGTATCCTGTGCAATGACTACTACCTCGGTTACACCGTGTTCAGCCAGCCACTTTGCTTCTTCTAAGATATCTTCCATTTTCCTGCTTCTGAACTTTCCTCTTATGGCAGGTATAGCGCAGTAGGTACAACAGTTGGAGCAGCCCTCTGCTATTTTAAGATATGCAAAGAAAGGCTCGGTTGATATCAGTCTGCCGCCCTCCATAGGAAGGTCTGTCTTGCTGCCGTAGGCACAAACGCTCTCCTCGGTGCGGTAAATATCCCTGATTATCTCGGCTATCTTGCCGTTTGAACCAAGTCCGACCACCGCGTCGAGCTCGGGTATCTCCTTTTTCATCTCATCGCGGTAACGCTCTGCAAGGCAGCCTGTTGCGATAACGTGCTTTATCCTGCCCTCTTCTTTAAGGGTGCAGAACTCCAGTATCGTATCGATAGCTTCCTGCTTTGCAGATTCAATAAAACCGCAGGTATTAACGATGACCACATCAGCCAGCGCTGCGTCGCTAACAAGCTCATAGCCCTCTTTTTTGAGGTCATAAAGCATATGCTCAGCATCGACCTGATTTTTGGGACATCCAAGAGAAACCATTCCCACTCTTGTAGACATAAAATAAGAACTCCTATCAATTTAACATTCTGTTCAATTACATTCCTATATTATAACACCTTTTTTCCGATTTGTAAAGGGCTGTAAAAATTATTTACAATAATTTCCCTTCGCTGGATACTTCAATCGACCCATCTCCAAGAAGTTCGACCATAACACCCTCACCGAGAGCACCGTTTTTCGCGGTAACAGTGATACTCAGAACCGTGCCCTCATCGTCCTCGTCAACGAAAGCGCTTTCGATCTCCATGATCTCCTCTATCTGCGCCGAAGTCAGCAGAGGAAATTTTTTCTTGTCGTACTTTCCATCACGCTTGATTATCTCGGCAAGCTTGCCTTTGTTGCGCTCTACCCTGCCCAGTTTGTCAGCTATATCTGAAATATTATCCATTATATCCTGCTGATCTTCCATATAAAAAAGCACCGTTACAGGCTTTCCCCATATCTCGTAAGATATCTCGAATGCTTCCTGTTCTTCGTTGTATCTGATCTTATCCATAGTCTACTCCTTCTCGCCGTATTCTTCTTCAATATCGCGCAGAACCTCTTTTATGAGGTCATAACTGTATCCATATCTTACCAGCGCATTCTTAACTCTTGCGACTCCCTTTTCGTCATCAAGGTACCGCAGATATTTCTTCTCGACCAACTCATAAAGACGGTCATACCAGGTGTTTTCCTCGTCCTCATCATAACGGTCAAGGGCTTCGTTTATGACCTCTGACGTAAGACCTCTGTTACGCATCTCACGGAAAGCCCTTGTTCGTCCGAAACGCTTGACTTCAACATAATGCCTGGCAAGCCCCTCGGCGTAGCGCCTGTCGTTGATAGCACCAAGTTCAGCCATCTTGTCAACTACCCTATAGCAGGTGTCCTCAGAATAATTCTTTTCAAGCTTTCTGAAAAGCTCTATATAGGAATAATCCTTTACGTCCAGAAGATAAAGTGCTCTTTCCCGCGCTTTGCGGTATTCTTCTTCTGCCTTGATATCTTCCCACGCAGACAAAGGCAGACTGATGCCTGCCTTTAAATTATATCTGCTTACGATCTCACGATTCAGGAACTCAGCGTCCCTGTCCTCGAATTCGATCATATAAGTCGCGCCCTTATAAAGGGATACGTTGGTTATTTTTAGCATTTTTTACTCACCGAGGCTGTCTATGTCTATCGGTGCAAACTCCTCAAAATCTTCATCGGAAGGATTCTCGGGCTCGGCAGATGCCTTGTCAGCGGTTATGCCTGCGCCTGCATTAGCCTTTTCCTCCAGCTTAGATTTCTTCTCTGCTTTCTTATTTGAAGATGCCAGTGCTTCATCAACGGAAGCCGCCTTGATCTTTTCCTCTATCTCAGCCATGATGTCAGGATGATCCAGCAGGAACTGCTTTGAATTATCTCTGCCCTGACCAAGCTTGTACTCCTCATAGCTGAACCAAGCGCCGCCCTTCTTGACAATGCCGAGATCAACAGCCGCATCGAGAACTTCACCCACACGGGAGATTCCCTTGCCGTACATGATATCGAACTCGCACTCCTTGAAAGGAGGAGCGACCTTGTTCTTTACGACCTTACATTTAGTTCTGTTACCCAGAACTTCGCCGCCGTCCTTGATCTGCTCACCGCGTCTGACTTCAATACGAACCGAAGCATAGAACTTCAGCGCACGTCCGCCGGGAGTAGTCTCGGGGTTGCCGTACATAACACCGATCTTCTCACGCACCTGATTTATAAATACGCAGGTGGTGTTGGATTTAGAAACAACGCCTGTCAGTTTTCTCATAGCCTGTGACATCAGTCTAGCCAGCTGACCTACGTGGGTATCGCCCATTTCGCCGTCTATTTCAGCCTTTGTTACCATCGCAGCCACGGAGTCGATAACTATGCAGTCGATAGCACCCGATCTTGCCAGTGCTTCAGCTATCTCCAGTGCCTGTTCACCACTGTCAGGCTGAGATACCAGCATACTGTCGATATCAACGCCGAGGTTCTTCGCGTAAACAGGGTCGAGAGCGTGCTCAACGTCGATGAAAGCAACATCGCCGCCCATCTTCTGTGTTTCAGCGATGATATGCAGTGCAACGGTAGTCTTACCCGAAGACTCAGGTCCGTATATCTCGATGATACGTCCGCGGGGAACACCGCCTATACCCAGTGCCATATCAAGCATCATCGAACCTGTGGGGATAGCCTCAACGTCCATGGCACGAGCGTCGCCCAATTTCATGATAGCGCCCTTGCCGAACTGCTTCTCAATAAACGCGATAGCGGTTTCAAGAGCCTTCTTCTTCTCCTCAGCGTCTGTTATGTTGTGTACCTTAACATCCTTTTCCTTTTTCTTCTTATCGATAGCCATATTTTTTATTTCCTTTCAAAAATCATTTTTTCGGAAATTTTTCTTTCCTGCATATATTATAACACATTAACTGTCCCTTTGTACGGACTGCAAGTGATTATTTGCCATTTTCATTATTTTCGTACCTATTTTTGTACACTTAGCGTTTTCTGTACTCTTTAATGTACTCTAAACGCTTTTTACGACGTTCCGCACCGTTTTTCTTGTGGAAAAAGTTATTCTGCAAGCTTCTTTTCCGAAGCATCGCGTGCCATACAGCAAGATGTCAGCCTAGTTCATCATAAAGTACGCCCCAAGGTCTTGCGGGACGTTTTGCGCACATAGGACAATCAGCATTGCCGCAGATATCTTCTGCCCAACTATCGCATGCAAGGCATCCAAGCGCATCATACATCGGGAAATCGTAAAGTTCCGCACCGCACACTTCGCAGACACGACCAGTTTCAAAGGCAAAACCTTCGTTTACCAGTCTGCGCATTTTTGCACGTCTTTTAAGGTAGTTCTTCCTGTTTCTCAAATTTCATCACCGCCGACGTATCGGCATTATTTTATTTCGTCAGACGACTTCGGTATAGTGCAGTTGTAATGCCACTTCGCATTCAGAAGCCCTGCATTGAAGCCCTCATCGCAGAAGTCTATCTTTGCTTTGTCTTCCTCGCTGCCCTCATAAAAAACATCATTCGGAGCGGTAAAGTTGAAAGCCTTGAAACCGATGAACTCCATGCTTTTCGGGATATAGACCCTTTTCAGATTTTTTAGTACAGCCGCACTGTATTCAATCATTCGCGTACAGCCCTCGGGAATGACTAGCGTTTCAAGTGTATTAACGAATATAGCAGTGTCACATATCAGCTTTACACCCTTGGGCACAAAGAATACCCTGCCCTCAAATTTCGGGGGCATAAAGTACATCTTAGTCATATCATTTGAGTAAAGTCCACCCTCATACAATCGGAAGTACTCATTATCATCCTCTACGATAAAACTGCGAAGATCTTTTTTATAATCAATTATCTCACCCTCTATCGTATCGACAGGCTTGCCGTTTATCGTATTCGGGATATAGAGATCTTTTATCCCTGTACCGGGATTCTTATAGTCGCCAACAAGCCATATAGTACCCTCGTCTTCGATAAAACGAACCTTTTCCCCATCACAGAGGTAATAGTCCTTATCGGTGATCATATGTTTTGTGTTCATTTTTTTGTACCCATAACACATCTCATGATACCGCAGGGATCGGGCTTGCAGCGCACATTCTCAAAACCGTGCTGAACCATTATCTGCATGACATCGTCTTCCTGACCAATACCAATCTCGTAAATCAGCATACCGCCGACTTTCAGCCTGCTTTTCCAGATTCGTGTAACATCGCGGTAAAAGTCAAGACCGTCCTCACCGCCGAAAAGCGCTTCGCTAGGTTCATGGGTAACTTCCATTTGCAGACGTTCCATATCCTCAGCTGTAAGATATGGCGGATTGCATACTATCAGATCACACTCGGGGATACTCTCCGCACATGAAGATTCGAGCACATCACCCATAACAAGATGTACCGCCGAACCGTTCATTTTAACATTCTCGCGGAGATAGCCCGCTGCCGCTTCGCTCTTCTCAACGGCGTACACTTCCCTGCACCGCAGATATTTTTCCAGTGCAAGAGCGATACAGCCGCTGCCCGAACAAAGGTCGGCAACAACTATATCATCCGATTTTTTGTACTTGTTAACAGCCAGTTCCACAAGAGTTTCCGTATCCTGTCTTGGGATGAGCACGCCTTTACCCACCTTGATCGGGATACCGTAAAACTCCCATTCTCCCAGCAGATACTGGAGTGGCTCGCCATTCTCTCTCCTGCCGCAAAGTTCTTCAAAAGCTAACTTTACAGAGTTTTCAGCCTGTTTGTCAAGTGCTGATTCAAAAGCTCCGCTTCGACAATCCTTGCCAATAGCCTGACCAAGAAGCTCGCTGCAATCGAAAAACGCATTGTCATTACCCGCCTTTTCAAGACGTTCAACCTGCGCTTTCAGAAGCTCCCTGTAAGTTACCATTGATCGTCCTCTTTGTTCTCGGGAATAACAGCTTTCAGCGCAGCGATAGCACACTCGATCTCCTTTTTATCAGGCTCGCGTGTAGTTATGCGCTGTATCCAGAGACCGGGTGCAGAGAATACTTTTGTCACAGGATTGGTGTACTTTCCTGCCAGACGTATCAGCTCGTAAGCAATACCCGTCACCACAGGCAGCAGTGCCAGCTTGCAAAGCACTCTCAGTGGCAGACTAGCCCATGATATCCTGAAAATAGTGTTCACAAATATGCTTATGAACAGCACCAGGAATATAAAGCTAGTACCGCATCTTGGATGAAATCTTGTGAACTGCTTAACATTTTCGGGTGTGAGCTCGGTCTCAGCCTCATAGCAGGCAATGGTCTTGTGCTCAGCTCCGTGATACTCGTAAAGGCGCTTCATATCGGGCATAAGGGAAGTAAGTGAGGTATATCCGATAAATATGCCTATCTTTAGAAATCCCTCGATAACATTTTTCAGCACAGTATTCAGTTCGGTTCCTGCCAGCTTTTCAACCAGTTTTATAAGTGCAGAAGGCACCCACATGAACAGGAACATGGCAACTACTAAACCGAATATCATGGATATCGTAGTTATAATGGGCATCAGCTTGTCACCAAGCTTTTCTTCCAGCCATTTCTCGAACTTTGTAGGTTCTTCCTCGTCTTCATCGGTCATCTGCTTATCGACTGAACGTGATATGCACTTGTAACCGTCAATCATCGAAGTTACAAAGTTGAATATGCCCCTGACGAAAGGTGTCTTTCTGTACCAAGGCGGATTCTTTCCGCCTTTGATATCCCATTCGTCGATATCGATAGTACCGTCGGGCATACGGTTAGCCATAGCGCCCTTGTCGATGCCGCGCATCATAACGCCCTCGATAACTGCCTGACCGCCTATCTTTGATTTGAATTTTTCCTTACCGGCATTACTGCTCATCGGTCTCTTTCCTTTCTATAGCCACATCGGGCTTGTCATCAGAGGATATCAACTCCACATCAACGGTGTCGCTCTCCTCCGATTTCTCTTCCTGCTCTATGCATGGCAGGGTTATCATAACGGTAGTACCAACACCCTGTTCGCTGTCAATGGTCAGTTCACCGCCATGTCTGGATATTATCTCATCAGCCACAGCAAGACCAATGCCCGAACCTCTGCGGGTCTGGTTTGCCTTGAAGAATTTCTGCTTTATCCTCGGGAGGTCTTCCTTAGATATACCTATACCCGTATCCGATACGGATATGCATATATCGCCGTCTTCCTCATAAGCTTCAACTGATACTGTATCCCCCTTGTCGGAATACTTTATCGCATTGTCCACCACATTGATGAACACCTGTCTCAGCCTGTTCTTGTCACCGTAAACAAATGGTAGCATATCGGGCTCGAAGTAGTTCAAGGTTATGCCCAGAGCCCTAGCCCTCTCCTGATAGATAAGCACAGTCTCACCAAGCTCTGCAAGGATATCAATGGTATCCATCTGGAGCATCAGCCTGTTATCCTGTATACGCGAGAAATCCAGAAGCTCCTCAACCATCTGCGAAAGTCTCTCCGTTTCACTGTTGATGACGCGCATACCTTTCTTGAAAGTCTCCACATCACCGTACATTGTAGCAACAGTTTCCGTCCAGCCCTTTATCGCTGTCAGAGGTGTTCTCAGCTCATGGGATACCGAGGATATGAACTCGTTCTTCATCTGCTCGGTGTTTGAAAGTTCCTCAGCCATGTTGTTTATCGAATCACACAACTGACCAAGTTCGTCCTCGCTCTTTTTCTCGATACGCTTTGAGAAATCGCCCTTAGCGTACTTGTGAGTTATATCAGCTATACCGCGGATAGGTATAACTATCTGCCTGATAAAATACATACCCGTGAAGAACATCAGCAGTATGATACCGATAACTATCGCGGATATCACAGCTATTATCATCACTATCTGATGATCCACGTTCTTCATGGAGCTAAGCATTCTCAATGCCTCGTAGTCGCAGCCCTTTGGCGATATGACCGAAGTAACCGCCACAACTTTTTCACCCGTAGGCAGCTTGATTATCTGCGCAGCCGTACCAGCCGCGGATGACTTAGCCTCGGCATAATCAGCCATGTTATCGCTGCCCTCCAGCGAAAATCCCGAAGAGGTAACATCAACATCGCCGTCAGCGGTTATCGCCATCAGCTCTATCCTGTCCTTGTCCTCGTAGCTCTCGACTATACTTCTTATCTCAGCATTGTAGTTCGTAGTATCTCCCGCCGAATTCATCACCGATGTGGTGATGATATTCATCTTTGAAGTAACATACTGCTTTGCCGAAGTATAGTAATAGCTCCGCACTATCACTATCAGCACTATCTCCACCGCCAGCAGTATAAGCGTGACAATGCCCATGCTGTTTATCAGCCAGTGCCTTGTTATGCTCTCCCTGCCGCGGTATTTCCGTTTAATATCAACGCTCAATTTCAGCAGTACTCCTTTAGCCGTTTCCGCCCGACCACTTGTAGCCAAATCCCCAGATCGTCAGTATATACTTAGGATTTGAGGGTTCATCTTCGATCTTCATGCGGATACGTCTGATGTTTACGTCAACGATCTTGTCATCGCCGTAATAGCTCTCGCCCCAGATGTGGTTGAGTATGCTCGATCTGTCAAGAGCCGCATTCTGGTTCTTGAAGAAGTATTCCATTATCTGGTATTCAACCTGAGTAAGGTCGATCTGCTTATTGTTCTTGAGAACAGTCCTGCTCTTGAGATTGAGCACAAAGGGACCCGAAGTTATGGTAGATGCTTCCTCGGGCTTAACTGCAGAACGGTTAACTCTCCTGCATACCGCATCAACTCTCGCGATAAGCTCTGATATTGAGAAAGGCTTTGTGATATAATCGTCCGCACCGCTCATCAGGCAGGAAATTTTATCCATCTCCTGGCTCTTAGCAGAAAGCATAATTATACCAACAGAATTGTTCTTCTCGCGTATCTTCTTGCAAACCTGCATACCATCGATGCCGGGCATCATTATATCCAGCAGAGCCACATCGAAGCCGCCCTCGTTCTCCTCATAAGCTTTCAGCGCGTCCTCGCCGCAGTTTACGTCTACTACCTCGTAGCCGCTCCTTACAAGATTTATAACAACAAACTCGCGGATGGAGTCTTCATCTTCACAAACAAGTACTCTTTTCATGTTCAAAGTTCTCCTCTCGTATATTTTGCATTTAGTAAATAACGTATCGTTCATCAGTCAACGATAAAGAAATTGTTCTTGACCTCATCTATCGTGAGTATCAACTGCTCCCTCTTATCCTCGGGAAGCTTCACATAATAATCCAGCTGACCCTTGCTTGCTATCAGCTTGTAGCCGTCGTCCGCATAGGACTCACTATCCTTTCGGCTGACAGCCGCTATCCTCATTATCTCAGTGTTTGAACTGTTGATATCTCCGCTGTATTTGTAGAATACCAGTTCGGACATATCCAGTTCCTTCTTAACTGTCACCTGATCGTTCCACCTGTTGGGGAAAGCGAAGAAATAACCGTTGGATATCGAATAATACCCGTGGTACTTCTCCGTCAGATCAAAGAAATCCTTGTATACGTTCCATGTGGTCATGTATACCATCTCGTCGATGATCGCATTTTCATAACCCGTCATCGGCTTTACCGACGGTATCTCAACTATGCCGTCATCATCAACATCGGTGCTGTAATAGCCCGAAGGTCTTGTACAAAGGGGCAGAAGCTTCTGCGGGCTAAGCTGCATAGGATTCTGCAAGCTTGAATACCGATAGTAGACTATCTCAGTCTGAAGATCGCCGTCCGTATTCATGCCATCGATGAATATTGCCTCATGCTGCTTGTTCAGCAGACCAGAGCAGGTGTTGACGTAATTCACAACATTTGAGCACATATCAATGCCCTCGGTCTTTACGATCTCATTATCCGAAGATATATCCAAAAGCGAAGCCTTTGCAGATGTAGCATTCGTTTCTGCATTGGTTTGTCTCTGTATCGTGACTATCTCGCGATAGCCGTCATAGTTTATATCCAGCGTATCCAGTACCGAATAAGTATCCGTACCCACGCGCTTGAAATCGCCGTCATAGCAGCTATAAATCTCCAGAGCACAGTCAGTACCCGTCACCGACTGATATCCTACCAGCACATTGTAACGGTTCTTCTCGCCCATCTGGGAGATAATTACTCTGTCAACTTCCGTACCTGCACCTGCAAGTTCCTTTACCGAAAACCATCTGCCCTGACTGTCTTTGTCAAGCAGATTTACTCTTATACCGTTATCCGAACCCGCACCCGTGTTGTATTCATAGAATACCAGTGCTTCTTTGCCGGGTTCGCCGTCAAGATTTCCTATAACAAAAGCCGAACGGTTATCACCGTTTCTGGGATATTTCAGCGTAACGCTACCGCCGACAGCAGCCGTCAGAGCCTCATGGATCTCGCCCTGCTCCTCGGTGAGCTTGGGAGCATTAAGAAGACCGTCAACCGTAAAGCTGAACCCCGTACAGCCACTGAGCCCGACACTAAGCGCCGTCACAGCCGCAGCAAGGCTCAAACGTAAACAGCTCACCACATCACTTCCGATCATATCAGTTTCATTCCATACGATATCATTATAACACATTATCTTATAAAAGTAAAGCCCCAATAAGGCACACTTACGTAAATCAAAGTTCATAAACAACTAAGTATAAACTGCCAAGGAGAAAAAGCGCACGGTCAAACCTCTTTCCAATTCATAATTATTGGCAGGGTGGTAACTTCGATGTACTGAAATAAGATTGTCACTAACAGAGCTTTTGAAATGTTTGAACGATCAGCATAGCATATACCAAGATGTACGACAAACTACAAAAGCGGTAGGAACTCATATAAAACAATACGTAGGCACACTGCTGATACAGTCCTGATACCCAAATATACGAACTCATACCAAACGATACGAACAGCTACCAGAGTTTACCACCTATCCATAAATCATACGTAGGCTTACGAAATGATACCAAACCATACCAGAAGATACCAAGCTATACCAAACGATACGAACGTATACCATAGAATACAAAAAACAGCCCCGCCGAAAAGCGGAGCTGTAAAACTTCTTATTTACTTGATAAGATCACCATAATAGAAAACATCATTAGCTTTCTTGGATTTCTCGTTACCTATGATGTAAAGCTGATTTGAGAAAAGACCACAGCTCGTCACGTTTTCATCGCCGACATAACCCTTGATCATTACACGTGCAAAATCAGCACCCTTAAGATCACCGATCATAGCCATGCTGCCCTTTACCGAAGAGTAAAGCTTGTAGCCGTCACCCTTGTCAAGGTATACCATGTACTCACTGCAGCCGTTTATCTCATTCCATGAGATAACTGCATAATCATCGGTCTTGCCTACCAAAGAAGCTTCTGTAACTTCGGGCAGGGATATAATCACGCGGTTTGAAGCCTCGGTGAAGAACTCCTTACCGTCCTTTGCATTGTAGCCCTTTACACAGAACACAGTACCCGCGGTATCATTTGTCTTGTAATGACAGCCGTCAACTCTTGCTATCTCGACCTCACTGCCGTCGCTTGCAACTTTGTATACTACATAACCAATAGCATCGTCGATCTTGCTCCATATAAGACCATCATCGCTGGTGTCAAGTTCAACTACACCCTTAGGAGGATAATTAACACCCTTGAAGGAGCAAACATTGGAAGCCTCAGTGCAGCACTTTGTGCCGTCAAGCTCGATATAAGCCTGAACATAATAGTCAGCTGTAAGACTTTCGTCAACATAATAAGAAGTATCAGTAACAGCAAGCTGACTTACCTTGCCGTTAACGTTCCTTGTAAGCAGATAGCCGTCAGCTTCGGGAACAGAAGACCATACCAGTCTGTTAGCCCTCAGTTCAGCAGCAGGTGCGACTTCGGGAGTATTGCCTGGCAGATCAATTCTTTCCGAACTTTCACTGCGTAAGCCGTTCTTGTTGTAAGCCTTAACAAAAGCCTGTCTGTTCTGGAGATTGCGTCCTCTTATCTCAAAGCTTGTACCTTCAGTCTTACCGGCAAAAGAAGTAACACCGTCCTTAACTGTATAGATCTCATATCCAACTGCGCCTGAAACAGAACTCCAGCTTACAGTTACCTTATCAACGCCGCTTCTGTAAACTTCGAGATTTGCAGGTGCCTGACGGAAGCTGTCTACGATATTTGAAGTTTTGCCGTAGTGCTTCTTTCCGCTGTAATAATTGTAAGCTGCAACACAATATCCGCCCGAAGACTGATTGGATACGTCAAAGCTTGTCCCCGTTACGTCAGCAACAACATATGTGTTTGAACCGTTATCCGTACCATATACGGTATAACCATCAGCGCCCGCAGCCTTGTTCCAGGTAAGCACACCGTCTTCGATCTTAGCATTGATCTTTGTTGTTGGTGAATAATCCACATCGTACATTACATTGATATCAACGCTGCCGCTGATACCGCTGATATCAGCGTTGCTGGAATACTGCCACATATCGTATATACCGCCATAGTTCAGCTGTGACATATAAGCGGCTACCCAGATCTTGTAATCATTGCCAAGTTCGGGGCCGTTTATCATATTATTCAGCCAGTTAAGGCACGCATATACACCCGATTCATAACCGTAAGATTCTATCCTGTTGCAGAACTCCTTACAGAGTTTTGTTTTCTGAGCCTTTGTAAGACCTGCATGGTCAAGTCTGCCGTAATCGTAATCAACGCTCTCGATATCATAGTATACAGGAAGATCAAGAGTATAGCCCTTCAGCGCATTCGCACAGAAATCAGCCTCAGCACGAGCCTCAGCATAGCTTATTGCCTGAGTATAGAAATATATGCCGACTTTCAGACCCGCAGCCTTTGCTCCATCGATATTCGTATAGAAGTTGTTATCCATCATAAGGGTACCAGCCGAGCCGTAGCCACGATAGCCAAGTCTGATGATAACTTCATTTATGCCGTCTTTCTTGACTTTCTTCCAGTCTATCTTGCCCTGCCACTGTGATACGTCGATAAGATACGTTCTGTTCATTCCGTCGAATCTGCTGTCGTGAGTAAGATAAGAACCAAAAGTACCGCATATTTTGGAGTAGTTCTGCTTGATCTTTCCCGCAGGGGACATACTCTCAAATTTCTTAGCGATGAGATTATGCTTGTATTTCAGATAACCACCATCGTCATTCTTTTCAGCGTTTGTGACCGCAATGGATTCACCGCCTGTGCTTATAACCTCTTTGCTGATCTCATCAGTTTTCTCAGCAATTGCAGTCAGGCTCATGCCCGCGCAGATAATGCCCGCGATGACTGCTCCCGATGCCGCTTTGATAAATTTCATAAAATATAGACCTCCGTAAAAGTTACAGTTTATTACATAACGGTTACAACTTTCAATGCCATATATTATACTCGATTTCACAAAGCTTGTCAATAGAAAGAATTTTCCAAATAAATAAAAAAACTCCCCAAAAACGGAATTTTTGTAAAAAATCACCGATTCAAGGGAGTAATTCATATCAATTTAAACAAAATTAATCAACTAGGCGAATTAATTTTTTACATTATACATTTTCGATAGCATGAATTTTATCAACTCTGCGCTGATGTCTGCCGCCCTCAAAAGGAGTATCGATAAACACTTTGATAAGTTCGCAGGCAAGTCCCGCACCAACTACTCTTGCGCCGATGCACAGAACGTTCGCATCGTTGTGAGCTCTTGTGTACTTAGCCGAGAAATAATCCGAGCAGCAAGCCGCTCTTATTCCCTTTACCTTATTAGCCGCCATAGACATTCCAATACCTGTACCGCAGATAAGTACAGCCAGTTCGCACTCACCGCCTGTTACCTTAGCGCAGACTTCCTGTGCCTTATCGGGATAATCGCACTTTTCGCCCTCCTGAACGCCCAGATCAACATATTCCACGCCTATCTCATCCAGATATGCAAGTACCTCTTTTTTAAGCTCGGGACCTGCATGATCGCAACCAATTGCAAGTTTCATAGTAGTTTACCTCCACATTTTGATTTTAGATACATTTTCTCAAATGTCCAAATCTTCCCTTTTCCTCTTTTTCATATTTCCAAACAACATAAAGAATTCAATTAAAGCCATCACATGAAGAACCATCGATATTATAAGAAATACTTTTCCATTCCCCTTTAATAGAAGGCAAATCGTTGCCGATAAAAGCAATGTATACGCATAAAACGGGTCGATAAATCTCTTCATAACAACTCCACCTCAATATAAAATATCCTGTACCACAATTCAAATTTATTGAACCGTCCACAGGACAGATCGCATTCAACTGTCGCGGTGAGCCTTGTCTTTTTCAGCCTTAGTCGCCTGAAGATAGGACACTGCCAGTTCATCAGCACTGCACATAAGCGTCGGATCATCTTCCACCGCCAGACAAAGTGACGATGCCCTTTGCAGAACACAGTTCAGCGGAGCTGTACGCACATTGTCCGACTCAGCAAAACGTCCTGCCTTTATTTCTTCGGCACAGTCGCCCACCAGCATGACATTTCCGCAGAAGCCTATCTGCGAGAAGAATTCATCCTCGCCACAGACTTTGTCCTCGGTTATACGTATGATCTTTCCGCCGCTGCTTTCAAATGCCGCAGCATAGATTATCTTCGGGCGAGCTCTCATCACAGAGAATATCTTACCCTCAAAGCCAACACAGTTGTAAGCCAATGCCAGCAAGGTGGATACACCTGCCGCCTTAATGTTTGGCGCACCCATGCATATGCCTTTAACAGCGCCAACACCTATTCTTAGTCCTGTATAAGAACCCGGACCGTTCGCGATAGCAATGCATTCGATATCGGGATAATCAAGCCCCGTTTCTTCCAGCGCACTGCTCACCATAGGCAGTATCACCTGGGAATGTGTAAGCTTGGTAAATACCGTTTTTTCCCACAGCAAATGCATTCCATCGCTTATTGCGACAGAAGCCGTCTTGCCGCTTGTATCAATAGCTAATATTTTCAAATCTGTCATCTCCGCCGCAGGTCTCGATGGTGAGTTCTCTCTCATCATCAGATATCCTGTTTATCGTGATCCTGATACAATCCTCAGGCAGATCGTCGTCGATATTCTCCGACCACTCCACCGCCAGCACCGTATCCTCGTCCATATAATCGAAAAAGCCCGTAGTTTCAAGGTCTTCCCCCGAGGTTATTCGATACATATCAAAGTGTATCAGGCTGAGTTTGCAGTCCCTTTTTCGGTACTCGTTTACAAGAGCAAAGGTAGGTGAAGTCACTTCGTCACCAAGCCCCATCCCTTCGGAAATACCGCGCGTTATCGTAGTTTTCCCTGCACCGAGCCCGCCGCGGTAAGCAAGCACCTCGCCGCCCCGCAAACGTCTGCCTATCTCCCGCCCGAGCCCAATAGTCTGCTCGGGAGAAGTAGTTTTGTAAGTAAAGTTCAATTTATCTCAACCCACTATTCTTCACCGACGAATTTGTGTTCGCCGTAATAATTCAACATAAGGTCAACCATTCTGCCGTAAGATTCGAGACCGTCCTCAACGCCGTTAGCGTGCAGCGAAGTTTCCATAGCCTTTTCACTGACTTCACTGACGCTCTCGCTTTCAAACACGGTGTCTTCGGCTTCTTCCACCGACTCCCAGTATGCGCGGTTACCGTCAATATCAGCCCATACCTCGTCACAGATAGCATTATCGAATTCGCACATCATATCATTGTCGCAGTACTCAAAGATCTCATTGCGAACGTAAGTCAGTGCTGAAAGATAACCAGAATATCTGTACTCCACATCATCACAGCGGTCGCAGGCAACAAAAGCGATGAAATTCGCTTCTTCCTCCCTCATGAACCCCTTTGTATGCGCAAGTTCGTGGCAGATAGTGTCAGGCAGCTTCGCCTTGTACATATCAGTGTTGTAGTTTGCTTCCATCGAAAAGGGGAAGTAAATCCCCATCAAGTCCATCTGGCTCATAAAAAACGAGCAGAATATCGGCTTTGGGTGAACTTCATATCCGCCAAAATTTACAAACTCATCTTCCAGACCCTCGATAGCCGCACGCGCAGTATCATCGGCATCCGAAGTCAGCACAAAGCGACCTTCTTCATCGCGCTCGACCTGTTTTGCAAGCACGTTGATCTGCGCAATTATTCGGTAGCCCAGCGCTTCAAGTTCTTCATGGGTATGCTCTTCTGTACTGATATCGTTCAGTTTTTCAAATGTGGATGTATGATACAGTACAAAGCAGTTCAGTGTTTCTGTACCAAGTATGAACACGAGTATCCATCCGTAGATGAATCCGAAAACTTTCGCGACTTTTCCGCGCCTGCCCTTTTTGATAATGAGCAGAACTATCATCACCAGAAGTGAGATCGGCAACCCGAAAACTGCCAAAGCTATCAGCAATTCTCCGAAAGAGAACGGCAGCAGTGAAGTTACACGACCGTAAGTCTGCGCCCATAAGGGGTATACCCACTTCTGATAGAAGTCGCAGAACGGTGTGCTTTTCCATGCAAGCCCGTTCAGCAGCAGGAAAAATATCGTGCTGCCGATGAGCCATTTAAGTTGTGTATGTTTGTGTTTTTTGTCCGTCTTATTGGACACTTTTGTGTCAACGCCCTCTGCTGTCGCCTGTTCGGGTATGACTTTGGTTTTCATCTCGCACCTCTGATTTATTAGAACAGACCGAAGATATTGCCCTTGTTATCGCAGTCGATATTGTTAGCAGCAGGTACCTTGGGCAGACCTGGCATGGTCATGATATCGCCTGTGTAAGCAACAACGAATCCTGCACCAGCCGATACTCTCAGATCGCGTACAGTTATCTCGAATCCTTCGGGCTTGCCCAGCTTTGTGGGGTCGTCTGAAAGCGAATACTGTGTTTTTGCAACGCAGACAGGGATATCGCCGTAACCGAGATCATTGATCTCTTTCAGTGCCTTTTCAGCCTGAGCGGTATAAATAACGCCGTCAGCACGGTAGATCTCCTTAGCGATTATGCCAAGCTTCTCCTTGATAGGCAGCTTTTCATCGTAAAGTGGCTTGAAGTTGCTTTCATTATTTTCAATGGTAGCAACAACCTTTTCAGCCAGATCAGTGCCACCCTTGCCGCCATTAGCAAATATCTCGGCAAGAGATACCTCAACGCCCATTTCTTCACAGGTGCGCTTGATAACTTCTATCTCATCCTCGGTATCAGTAGCAAATCTATTGATAGCAACAACAACAGGCACACCGAACTTCTTCATGTTCTCAATGTGTGTTTTGAGGTTTACGATACCCTTTTCCAGTGCAGGAACGTTCTCAGCTGTCAGGTCAGCACGTGCAACACCGCCGTTGTATTTCAGCGCACGGATAGTCGCAACCAGAACTACGCAGCTGGGCTTGATGCCTGCAAAACGACATTTGATATCAAAGAACTTTTCAGCACCCAGATCAGAACCGAAGCCTGCTTCTGTAATGGTATAGTCAGCCAGCTTCAGCGCAAGCTTTGTAGCTCTTACCGAGTTACAGCCGTGAGCGATGTTCGCAAAAGGACCGCCGTGTATCAGGGCAGGATTGTTCTCCAGTGTCTGCACAAGATTAGGTTTCAGCGCGTCTTTCAGCAGTGCGACCATTGCGCCGCATCCGCCGATATCCTTTGCGAATACAGGCTTGCCGTCAGTGGTGTAAGCAACGAGAATTCTCTCGATACGCTTTTTCAGATCGTCTAGGTCAGCCGCCAGACAAAGAATTGCCATTATCTCAGAAGCAACGGTTATCTGGAAAGAATCCTCTCTGGGTATACCGTTTACCTTTGAGCCAAGACCGATGATTATATCTCTCAGCGCTCTGTCGTTCATGTCAAGACATCTCTTGAACATTATCCTTCTCTGATCTATATGCAGAGGATTACCCTGCTGCATCGAGTTATCGATCAGCGCACAAAGCAGATTGTTAGCAGCAGTAATGGCGTGCATATCACCTGTAAAATGAAGGTTGATATCCTCCATGGGAACTACCTGAGCGTATCCGCCGCCTGCAGCGCCGCCTTTTATACCAAATACAGGTCCGAGAGAAGGTTCTCTCAGTGCGAGTATTGAATTCTTGCCTATAACGTGCATAGCCTCATGCAGACCTACCGAGATGGTAGTCTTGCCCTCACCTGCAGGGGTAGGGTTTATAGCAGTAACAAGTATCAGCTTACCGTCGGGCTTGTCCTTTGTCTTTTCATAAAGACTTTCAGCGAGCTTAGCCTTGTAATGACCGTATGGCTCATACTCCTCCTCGGTTATGCCGAGTTTCTTAGCGATCTCGGAAATTTTCAGCATTTTAGCCTGCTTGGCTATCTCGATATCTGACAGCATGGCGATCAGTTCCTTTCCATCAAAAATGTACATATCCATTATAGCACACAGCGCTCTAAAATGCAAGTACAAAATATGACTGCAACGGTATAGCAAAAAAGTATATCTGCCCTGCATACTAAGTCAATATCACTACATAACCGCTGTCTTTATCAAGCAGTGCACCTTTTGGAAAGTTGCCGTTTATCCAGTACAGCTCTGCGTTCTTGAATTCGCCGCGCCCGCTTTCATCTATCCGAGCATTATCACAGAACCAATCAATACCCTTTATCTCTTTTTCTCTTTCATCATCTTTCACCCTTATCTCATCGCATATTCTGCCGTAGTATTCAGCATAATCCTCTATTGTTTCCACATCTGTGCAAAACATCAGGCATGAAGATGCGTGATAATCCTGCGCTAATATACTGCCTTTCGTCACAAATGAGTAGTCCTCGCATTTATCAGGAAGTTTTTCAGGAAGAAGCTTTTTATAATACTCCGCATTCTTTCCGAAAACTCCGTAGGTGTAATCTAACCGTTTTATATTGTACATACATTTTGTATGATCAAAACTCAAAAGTACAATCGCAGGCAGGATCAACCCGGAAATGCACAAAAACAAAGCAATCCTAAAATAACGTAATATTTTCCTGCCGTTTTTCATGCGGTCAGCTTTATTATAAGTCACCCCCGTAGCGATCATAAACACGAGCGTACCCAAAAAGCAATATTGTGATATTCCTATCGTCATTAAGCTGCAAAAGATCCACACAGGTAATACATAATTATGCAAGAATATTATTATGTTCAGTTTCTTTAAAGTGCTTTCTTTCATCGTTGTTGTCTCCTTTCTTCCTTGATTTGTATTATACCACACATAAAATTGATTGTCAATACTTTTTTATTGTTTTGCGATATTTATTTTTCGCTATTCAAAAACTCAGACAAACAAAAAGACCTCCCTGTTTCCGGGAAGGTCTCATGTAAGATATATGTTCAAAAAGATTTAGCTCTCTTTAAGCAGATCGTCCATAGCATACAGACCAGCTGCCTTTCCTTTCAGGAAAACAGCCGCATTTACCGAGCCAACAGCGAATACAGACTTGGAATGTGCCTCATGCTTCAGGCTTACAACTTCATCTCTGCCTGCGAAGATAATCTCGTGTTCGCCAACGATTGTGCCGCCGCGTACCGAGTGCATACCGATCTCATTTCTGCCTCTCTTTGCACGAACGGAGTGTCTGTCATAGGTGTAAGAACATCTGTTATCCAGCTCACCGTTGATAGCGTCAGCCAGCATAATAGCAGTGCCCGAGGGAGCATCAAGCTTCTGGTTGTGGTGCTTCTCTATGATCTCGATATCGAACTGGTCGCCCAATATCTTAGTAGCCCTGCGAGCCAGATCAGCCAGCAGATTTACGCCCAGCGACATATTGAATGTAAAGAATAGAGGTATCTGTTCGGAAGCCTTCTTGATCTTAGCGGTCTGTTCCTCATTGTAACCTGTGGTAGCAACAACAAGTGCAGTGCCGTTTGAAAGACAATAGCTCAGCAGATCATCAAGAGTTGAGGGATGAGAAAAGTCGATGATAACATCGGGCTTTTCAGCCAGATCAGCAACATTCTCAACTATGCGGAAATCTGCATACTGTGCAGTCACCTTGTCGATACCCGCGATAACCTTGCAGTCATCTCTTCCGCTTATAACATCAGCGATAACTCTGCCCATGTGACCGTTAGCGCCGCATATAACTATATTTGTCATTTTTATCAGTCCTTTCGTTTTTCAATTAGTTTACATCATATCCCATGGATCTTCGCAGTCTGGCATATCACTGTCATAATACGGAGTGCCATTCTTTATGCCCATTTTGATATGCACGGGAATATCCTCATAATCGCCTTCCCAGTCATAATCGGCAGGCTTTGCGGCTTTTAACATCTCCGCAAGTTCCTTAGCGGCAGCTTTATGAGCATCATCATTTTTTCCGCCGATGGCAGGACCGCTGGGACCCTGGTAGATCTCGAGATACATTATCTCGCCGTCCTCAGCCTTTGCAGATATCACCATGCTGAATATATTCTCATAATCTTCGGTAAAAAAGTCAGGCTGACCAAACAGCGTGATAGCCTGTCCGGGATAGCGCACCTCATCTTCCTGTGAACCGCTCGATACACTCATGATGTTACATTCGCCGTCGTAATTGTTCCTGTCTGTACGTTCAAAGGTGAACATATCTATCCTCCTTTATAATAAGAGGGCAGAGCGTTCACCGCTCCGCCCTCAGTAAGTTCTATTACTTTACAAGTCCCAGTTCAGCCATCTTAGCTCTGAGCTTCTCGATTTTAGCCTCTTCCATCTTGATAAGGGGCAGACGGCACTCGCCTACCTCCCAACCCATGAGGTTGAGTGCTTCCTTAACGGGGATGGGGTTAACATCGCAGAACAGACCGTTGCTGTTTGCGAAATCGAGAATCTTATTCATCTTAGCGTTAGCCTCGGGATACTTGTTCTCCAGACAAAGCTGAGTGATCTCGTGAGTTTCCTTAGGCATAACGTTGGACAAAACAGAGATAACACCCTTGCCGCCCAGTGCCATGATAGGAACGATCTGATCGTCGTTGCCTGAATAGATATCCAGATCATCGCCGCAAAGCGCAGCAACTCTTGCTATCTGCGAGATGTTTCCGCTTGCTTCCTTAACAGCCACGATGTTCTTTACCTTTGAAAGCTCCTTCAGAGTTTCGGGAGTGATGTTCACACCTGTTCTTGAAGGAACATTGTAAAGGATTATCGGGATATTAATAGCATTAGCAATAGTGGTGTAGTGTACGATCAGACCCTTCTGCGAGGTCTTGTTGTAGTAAGGTGTTACCAGCAGAACAGCGTCAGCGCCCAGTTCCTCAGCCTTCTTAGAAAGACCTACTGCATACTCGGTGTGGTTTGAACCTGTACCTGCAATAACAGGTATTCTGTGGTTTACCTTTTCGATAGCGTACCTGATAGCCTCAACGTGCTCATCATCACCCATTGTGGAGCTTTCGCCTGTAGTGCCACAGATGATGATAGCGTCAGTGCCCTCAGCTATCTGCCATTCAATAAGCTCACCCAGCTTATCGAAATTGATAGAACCATCGGCGTTCATAGGTGTGACGATAGCCACGCCTGCGCCAGTAAAAATTGTATTCTTCATAATTATTCTCCTTGATCGTTACGATCAATGATCTGTTGTTTAAGGTCTGCTGCGGCGGCAATCAACTACCGCCTGCCGACCCTTTGATATTTATCGGATATTAGTCAAAATAGCCCTTAGCAGCCAGCAGCTCAGCCAGCAGAACAGCACCGCCAGCAGCGCCTCTCAGTGTGTTGTGAGACAGGCAAACGAACTTGTAATCGTACTGAGTATCTTCTCTCAGTCTACCGATGGAAACAGCCATGCCGCCCTCGAGGTTTCTGTCAAGCTTAGCCTGAGGTCTGTCATTCTCCTCGAAGTAGTTCAGGAACTGCTTGGGAGCGGAAGGCAGATTGATCTCCTGAGGAACACCAGCGAATTCCTTCCATGTCTGGAGGATCTCTTCCTTGCTGGGCTTGTTCTCAAAGCTTACGAATACAGCAGCAGTATGACCGTCGGAAACGGGAACTCTCAGGCACTGTGCAGTGATTGCTGGAGTTGTAGCGTCAACGATCTTGTCGCCTTCGATGTGACCCCAGATCTTCATAGGCTCCTGCTCACTCTTCTCTTCCTCGCCGCCGATATAAGGGATAACGTTATCCAGCATCTCAGGCCATGTCTCGAAAGTTCTGCCTGCGCCGCTGATTGCCTGATATGTGCAAGCCAGTGCCTTAGTTACCTTGTACTTTGCGTGCAGAGGAGCCAGTGCGGGAACGTAGCTCTGCAGTGAGCAGTTGGACTTAACAGCGATGAAGCCTCTCTTTGTGCCCAGTCTCTTTCTCTGGGAAGCGATGATCTCGATGTGCTCAGGGTTGATCTCAGGGATAACCATAGGAACATCATCAGTATGTCTGTGAGCAGAGTTGTTGGAAACAACAGGGCACTCAGCCTTTGCGTACTTCTCTTCCAGAGCTCTGATCTCGTCCTTCTTCATATCAACTGCGCAGAATACGAAGTCAACCATAGAAGCGATCTTCTCTACATCGTCCTCAGCGTTGAGAATAACCATATCCTCCATGGATTTGGGCATAGGATCAGCCAGCTTCCACTTGCTGCCAGCAGCCTCTTTATAAGTCTTGCCTGCGCTTCTGGGGGAAGCAGCCAGACATACTACATCAAACCAGGGGTGCTTGTCGAGAAGCAGAGAAAATCTCTGACCTACCATACCGGTCGCACCGATGATACCTACCTTAAATTTCTTTTCCATAACAAAAACTCCTTTTCCTCTCACGCTCATCGTCACGATAAACAAATTACGAGTTATATCATGTCAGATTTTTGCGCGAAACATAAAAAAATTGACAAATAACAAAAAAACCGGTTGAAAACCGGCGCATCATACAATATAATAAGAATGTTGGCAAAATAATTTTTCCGCCGATAGCACTCCATCATAAAGTCATGATGACAACCGATGACCTATTAAACCATCAGTCAGCAAACGATATCCCACATCGCAGCTTCGGCAGTTTTACCTTTCACATCGGTCATTCGGCATGGGGTGCTAAGTCCTCGGGAACAAAATTCACGCAGGACAGACCGTGCTACTCTTTTCAACTGCACCTCTATCTGTTCTGAAATAAAGGATAACACATATTCCGCCGCTTGTCAATAGAAAGCGCCCATGTTCCGAAAAGTTTTATATGAATTTTCTGTAAATTGTCAGCAACCGACCGCCGTTTTTGTCTATTACGCGGCATACGATATAAACAAGGAGAATTAATATGCTAGACCTGAACAACATGAAAAAGTCCGATTTTTTCTATGAGCTCCCCCAGGAACTCATCGCCCAGACCCCAATCGAGCCCAGAAACGCTTCAAGGATGCTTTGCCTTGACCGCAACACAGGCGAGGTCAGTCACGACCGCTTTTACAATCTATGCAATCACCTGAAAAAAGGTGACCTGCTGGTACTGAACGATTCCCGTGTACTTCCCGCACGTATCTATGGCGAGACCGAGGATACTCACTCATTCATCGAATTTCTTCTGGTGGAACAGCGAGCAAATCTTGAATGGGAGATACTCTGCCGCCCAGGAAAGAAAGCCCGCGTTGGCAGACGTTTCGTCTTCGGCAATGGTCTTCTTACCGCTGAGATAACGGAAGTCCTTGAAGACGGCAACCGCATCGCAAAATTTGAGTGCAGTGATTCTACAAACTTCTTCGCCGCCTTAGATGAGATTGGTCAGATGCCACTTCCTCCCTACATAACCGAGAAACTAAAGGACAAGGAACGGTACCAGACTGTTTACTCCAACGAGATAGGCTCTTCCGCAGCACCCACCGCAGGTCTGCACTTCACTAAGGAACAGCTGGCTGATATCGAGGCTATGGGCGTGAATATCGCTTACGTGACACTTCACGTTGGTCTCGGAACTTTCCGCCCCGTTAAAGAAGACAAAGTTCTCGACCACAAAATGCACCGCGAACACTACGAACTTCCTCAGCGTACCGCTGAACTCATCAACAAGACCAAGGCAGAGGGCGGACGTGTTATCGCAGTAGGTACGACCTCTTGCCGTACCCTTGAAAGCGTAGCTGCATTCTACGGCGAGATAAAGCCCTGCGACGGCTTTACCGAGATATTCATCTACCCAGGATTTGAATTCAAAGTACTTGACGGTCTTATAACCAACTTCCACCTGCCCGAAAGCACTCTCATCATGCTGGTATCTGCTTTTGCAGGCTATGAAAACACCATGAACGCCTATAAGATTGCCGTTGAAGAAAAATACAGATTTTTCTCATTCGGCGATTCAATGTTCATCGCACCAGGGGCAAACTCCAAATAAAACAAACAGAGCGTATGCATTCATCTTTGCATACGCTCCTACTTTTTGACAATTACTGCTCCTCGTCAAGCCAGATGCAGTAGTAATCTTCATCATCATCCCAAGGAGTATTGCCCTCGCAGGGACCGACATATTTCAGCTCATTCCCTCTGATTATGATAGAACACTGATGTTCGGGCTCCCATGGGCAATCTGCAACTATCTCATAGCCTATCTCATCAGTACCTTCTTCTGGAAGATCGATAAACAGACATGGCTTTTCCAAATGCTTGATGATATCTCCGCCATTCTCGAAATCATCTGCCGCTTTGTCAGTGTCCTCAGCGATATCATCGTAGATGCCCATAGCGTCCCATTCATCACGCATATAGTACATGAACTTCGCCAGTTTATCACGGATATCCGCAATTAGCTCAGGCTTATCATTAAGGCAGTTATAGTGTGCTATGCATTTCTCTGCATAGCTGATATATTCGTTTGAATCGCCATACAACGTTATATCCATCTCGCCCTGAAACAGCGAATCCGAATCGAACTTGCCGTTAAGCCAGCCAAGTCCGCCATCATCGTGAATTAAATCTCTGATTATACTCATGTTCTTCTCCTTTATCTTTGTATATTATTCAGTGTAACTGCGAAGCCTGTTCTTCGATGTAACTGTCAAGATACCTATAAACAAGCCCCCACATATCAAAGTCGTTGTTCATATACAAAGAACTTTCCAATTCACTCAGCCTATCGCTGAATTCCTCATATACCTCATCATTGTGACAATCTGCGAGGATCTGACTGTAATGTTCATCAAGTTTCAGCGCCTGTGAAAGGACTTCTGCGTCATCTTCATCGCCGATAGCCCTGAATGCATCTATCATCTTACGATATTTGTCCACCGTAAAATATCCGAAATAAGGTGTGGGGAAACCCTCCATAGTGTACACCGCGTCAAAGTCCATTATCAAAAGAACATTGTAAATCGCATCGTCGCAATCAGACCATTTTTCTTCGTCATGGTCATACATTTCCATTGCAAGCTTCTCGCACAGCGATTCTCCCGTAAACTTTTCGGGAGCGACCTCGCTTCCATCCAACCATTTCATATCCGTCACACCTCCGCAGATTATTATTCAGACCGCGGCAGTTATTGATACCGCCGCGGTCTGTCAACTTTTTTATATGCTGTCCTTAGTTTCAACACTCTGAACAGACTTTTGTTTATTCTTGTTCTTACCGGCAAGAGCTTTCCAGCTCTGCTTGTAACAGCTGTACGCCGCCTCAAATTCAACGTCCGCAGGTCTGTATCCACCAAAGCATACCTGCTCAAACAGACTAACTGCCCTGCTTATCTCAGCACCTCTCTGAGTACCCATTTCAAGTATCTCTCTCGGGGTCATTCCGCGGATATGTTTATCCTTGTCAGAAGATATCTCCAACAGACGAACTATACGTTCATACAGTGCCAGAGTTTTCTCGGCAGAAGTCTTGCGGAACTTCATCCTGATACGGAAGAACCTCTCGATTATTCTGTCGATAAATACCACGAATACAAGTACGAACAGAACGCCCAGGAACAGAGCTATCTTGCTGAAATAATCCATAAATGTTCTGATAGCATTGGCTGCGTTATTGCCGCCGTAGTTGTTTTCTGTACCCCTGTAATCAGGAACTGTGGGGTCGAAAGTAACCCAACCTGCACCCGCAATGTATACCTCGACAAAAGCGTGGGCATGGCTGTCACGAACGACAATATTTCCCTCATCGTTTCTCTCGTAAGCCGCAAATCCCTCAACATATCTAGCAGGGATATCCAATGCTCTCGCCATCAGCACCATTGAAGTCGAATAGCTTGTACATACACCTGTCTTGCTTTCAAACAGGAAGTAATCTATCGATTCATCATCGGGGATATATTCAAGGTCGTAGATATAACCGTTATCCTCGAAATAATCCACTATCGCGGTACACTTCTCATAATCGGTTTTACAATCCTTGGTAATGTCCTTGGCAAGCTTATCGATGCCCTCAGTCACGCCGCCTTTTTCGGTGTAGCGGTCATAGATGCGTACTATCTGTGAGTAATCCTCTGGGGTGACATCACCGTAGTAAACACCTCTTGTCATCAGCTTCTCAAAGCTCTCCCAGGTGAAAGGCAGACCGCTGACATAATTATACTCAGCGCCCTCCTCGGGAACACAGCCGTAGCTGACTCCAAGTCCGCCGTAAGCCGCAGAATAACGACTCTTAAAATAGAACTCACCGTGAACGTTCCTGAAACCGTAATCAAGGCTCTCAGTATCCGCCATAAGAGGTGCGGGAATATAGCTCGGGCTGTAAGTCGGTCCCGAAAGATTCAGCCATGCCTTTTTGCTATACTCTTTGCCGAAGAGATCTTCCGTAAGTCCCAGATCTTCATATCTGCCAGTAGCTGCCATCTTCTTTAACAGGCTGTGCATATAGAGTGGCGAATTCACAATATTGTCTGTACCGTCCTCGGCACCGTACCAATCTCTGTATTCGTCCTTCAGCACCCACTGGTCTGCTCTGAACAGGTCAAAGGACTGTCTGCGCAGATAGAAACCTTCATTATTCTTTGAAGTCTCAACAGTGAACAGTATCTCTCCTGTCGAATCAGCACCAAATCTCGGTGATGATACATCATTAAGATCATCATAAGCGGTGGTGTTCGAGTTCATATAGTACTTGAAGATACCTTTGTTCGCCTCAAGCTGTGACTGATAGTAGGGCTTCGGCAAAAGCATCGTTATCGCTCCGACGAATGTCACGAACAGTGATATACCGATAGCATAGGAGCGGTTCATTATCATGTTTCGCTTCGTTTTGTCGATATAATCGTCCGCAACACGACGCTGATGTATCATCATCGCCAGGAATACAGTCATCATTATCGTCAAACTAAGGGTGTTAAGGCTCTGTGCTCGTTTTCCATAGATAACAAACGGGAACATAGTCACCAGCATAACACCGAATATCCTGAACCTGTAAACGGTAAAATAGTAAAGTATGGATATGATGAAAAATCCCATACCCACAAAAATAAAGGCATTGTAGTAAAATACCGAACCCACTTCTTGCGAGTTCACATAAAACCAGTCAATAAAGCTGACGCCTGTTTGCCGCCAGCCGTTAGCTACCAACCACCCCGAGGACACAAGTACAACAAGTCCCAGTGCGGAATATATCAAGAAACGCCATCCCTTCCGCTTCTTTATCTTTTCAAAAAAACAGAAAAGAATACATTCGTATGCCACGAATCCCGCTGTCACAGTCTTGACGAAATAATCATAGTAAGTTCCAAATATAACATTCATCACGACCGCGCCCAGCAGCAGCGGAAGAAAATACTTAGCTGTGAGAGCATAGAGCCATTTCAGCGGTTCTTTTTTTTCAGTCATGGCTCGCGCCCCCTTTAAGTTAGTTTTTCAAATTCAAATTCACGGCTGACTGTCCACATATCATTTCTGATAGCTCCCAGTCCGCTCTCCTTGACTACAACCAGCGTGCCCTCAAAGTTCTCCATAAGTGCCGCCAGCTGATCGGTCATCTGCCCTGTGCAGGCAGTAAAACAGATCATAGATTTGCCCTTTTCGTTTATCTCATGATCGACCATTCTTCGTTCATCGGGATAAGGCGTTATCCCAGCCAGTCTTTCCTGAAGCTGTATCAGCGAAGCTTCATCGCCTATCTCAGCCATTTCCCAATTGCCGTCTATGAAATAGTTGTACTCACTCTCATACCCCGATCTTATCAGCATTGAAAGCATAGCAAGCGAGCCCTCTATCGCAATGTCCATCATGGTATAGCTTATCAGATCGGGTGTCGGGCTTGTTGGCAGATCCATCCTGAATATCTGGCTGGAAGAAGTTACCTTCTCATCAAGCCTTACCATAAGCTGATCCTTTTTGGAACTCAGCTTCCAGTTGACCCTTTTCAGCGGATCTCCCGGAACATAAGCCCTGTGTTCATATCCCGGAACACCTGTCAGTGCAGATGAAGTCTCATTTGATTCCTCATCGCTGTCATCAAAGGATATGTTCTGTGATACCGATCTCAGCACTTCGCTCTGGGAACCTGTATCTGGTATCCTCGGAAGTATCTTCACCTTGCACATTTCGGGAAGCTTCTTCTTTTTCATACTGAAAATACCGAGGTAATCGGTGAAAGTGATCTTCTCAACAGAAACCTCCGCACCGCCGCAAAGTATGGCTTTCAGCGGTATCTCAATGCTGTCGCCACGCAGGCCCGTACAAATGAATCTGTAAGCCAGCGAACCGTCTTCACCCTCAATATTCGGTGTCACAGCAAGAGTTACCTCGATAAAGGAACTTGGGAATATAGTCTTTTTATTGAAATCCAGTCTGGCTGTCAGTTCATCGCCCTTGTTGACGATATTGCCCGAAAGCCCCATGGATATATCTATCGTTGAATGTGATAAAGCCAGCAACGCCAACGATGTTATATTCGCCAGTATAAGCAGCACACCGATAAATATGCCGCCGCTGCCGCTTATCAGATAAGCCAGTACAACGGACAATGCCAGGCATGCCAGAAAGCTTATCAGGTTTTTTACAGTTTCCAAATCTTATCACTCCGCAGTAGTAGGACTTTGTACCGTCATCGCCACAGCTTGAAGTGCAGCGCCGTTGCTTGCAAAATTAGACTTGCCCTTTGGCGAAAGCATCAGCCTGTGCGCAAGTACCTCTACCATTACCGACTTAACATCGTCGGGAACAACATAATTTCTGCCGTTTACATATGCGTAGGACTTTACCGCCCTCAACAGTGCGATAGAACCACGGGGAGAAACACCCAGCCTTATATACTCGGAATTTCTGGTGGCAGTAACGATATCGAGGATATACTTCCTTATGCTTGGAGCGGTGGCCACTTTCTGTGCTTCTTCCATCAGCACTGCGATATCATCGGTAGTCATAACAGCTTTAAGGTCTTTAGCCGAAATAAGGTTCTCACCGTTGGACATTATGCGAAGTTCGTCCTCATAATCGGGATAACCCATGGATATCTTCATTATGAATCTGTCCATCTGCGCTTCGGGCAGATGATAAGTACCATATGTCTCAACAGGGTTCTGGGTAGCCAGTGTCATGAAAGGCACAGGCAGTATATGGGTAACACCATCGATAGATATCTGATGCTCTTCCATTATCTCCAGCAAGCTTGACTGTGACTTAGGCGAAGCACGGTTTATCTCGTCCGCCAGCAGGAAGTTGCACATGGCAGCGCCCTCTTTGTATTCAAGTTCCCTTGTAACCTGATTTATCATGGAGAAGCCCACGATATCCGATGGCATAACGTCGGGGGTCAGCTGTATACGGTTGAACTTGCCCGCAACAGACCTCGCCAGTGCAGACACCAGCTGGGTTTTACCAACACCGGGAACGTCCTCTATCAGTACATGACCGCCGCAAAGCATGGCAGTTACTATTTTAAGCACTGTTTCCTGCTTTCCGACGATGACTTTCTCTATATTTGCTACCAAAGCTTCGATCTTACTGTTCATCAAATATCCTCCTGTTCAGGGATAAATTACACGTCCCAAAAACGCATATTATACTGTAATATTATACCATAATTATAAACCGATGTCAACCAATTAAACGACAAATACACAAATTATACAAAAATCGGATCTGCTATTCTCACAGACCCGACTTCATATCAAATTAAACGTCATAATGACCGATAAACCGTCATTTTCTGCGATTGCCGCCGTTCTTTGCGGGTCTTCCGAAGTTCTTTATAGGTCTACCTGCTTTCTTCACAGTTCTTCCGACTGACTTTCCACGCGGCTTCAAAAATACCTGTTCTTCCTTCTCGGGAACTTTCACAGGAGGTTTTTCGACTGGCTTTTCAGCCTTTTCAAGACAGACAACATTCTCGATGCCCATAGTATGGGGGAACATATCCACAGGCTGAATGAATGACGCCCTGTAACCCTCGCGTTTGAATATCCTGAGATCACGTTCAAGAGTTTCAATACTGCACGATACATATACTATCTTCTCGGGGGCAAGCTTCACTGCACATCCGATGAACTCACGGCTGGCACCCGCCCTTGGAGGATCCATAACCAGCACATCAAAGCTGTCACCGCGTGATGCCATCGCCTGCATGAATTTACCTGCATCATCGTTGTAGAATTTGATATTATCCAGACCGTTCAGCTCCGCATTGACCTTAGCATCTCTGCAAGCCGATTTATTAAGTTCCACACCTGTTACTTCCGCGCCGTTTTTCGCACAGATTATACCGATAGTACCGGTGCCGCAGTAAGCATCTATGACCTTAACGCCCTTGCGTATACCCGCAGCTTCAACTGCGAAATTGTACAATTTTTCGGTCTGTATCGGATTAACCTGATAGAATGAAGCGGGCGATATCCTGAACCTGCATCCGCAAAGTTCGTCCTCGATATAACCCTTTCCGTAAAGGACAATGCTCCTTTCACCCAGAGTAAGGGGCATACCGTTGGTGCAAATATTGTGGACTATCGTAGTTATCTCGGGGTGTGCTTTTACCAAAACCTTGACGAAATTGTTCTTCGCTGGCAGCATCGGCGAAGCCGTAACAAGCACCACCATCACCTGTCCTGTTGTGAAAGAAGTCCTTATCAGCGTATGCCTGAGAATACCCTCGCCTGTACGCAGGTCAAAAGGTCTTATGCGCATATCTTTCATGAGCACCTTGATGGTCTGTACGATAGGTGAAGCGACCTCGGCTTCAAGCATACAGTCGTCAACAGCCACCATCTTCTTAGCGTTGGACTGATAAACACCTGATATTATACGCTTTGAGCTATCAAGTGCGTAAACAGTCTGTACCTTGCACCTGTAATTATATGGTTCTTCCATAGGAACTATATCCCGAACTTTTCCGAATCCTGAAAGCATACGTGCAGCTTTCTCCTGCTTTCTAGCCAGCTGTTCGCTGTAACTCTCACTCAGCTGACATCCGCCGCATCTTTTGAAGCAGCGGCATTTTCTCTCACCGGTTGTATGATCTGTGATGACCTTTTTAGGCATATCTTGCCCTCCCGAAAATTTATTCAACAAGTGTACGGGCTTCTCCCGACACACATTTTTCCAATACTATTCCACGCCCATTATCCCATGGAAATCAGAGCAGTAGTATGATTATACCATGTTTACACTCCCCTGTCAACGTTCCGTGTCGCAAAACAAGAAAACATTTATTAGAACATTCCTGAACATTATTACACTCATAGTACTAATCTTCATGCTAACAAAAAGACAGCCGCACATCAGTACAGCTGTCTTGATATTACGAAAAATTATTCCTCGTCACCGTTATCTTCGGAAGATTCTGCTTCAGTCTCATCAGCTTCGGACTCTTCTCCGCGGAGTGCCTTGCGGCGAGCATCGCGGGCATCGAAAGCCTTTTTCAGGTCAGCACGCATCTCTTCTTCGTCAGCGTCCTCGTCCTCCTGCTCTTCTCTCTCGAAGAAAGCTTCTGCCGCTGCAAGCTTCTTGCGGCGCTTGCTTGTTGGCTTCATTATAACAAGATATTCAACAGCGATTATTACCGCAGTCAGCGCAACAGCGATTATGATAAACAGATTACGGACTGTCTTATCCATACCCTTACTGTCGTTATCAGCAGCAGGTGCTGTTCTGTCCTGTGCATCTGTCACGATAGTATCATCTTCAATTACGATATCATATGTTTCAATCTCATCATTGTTGAATACTACATCAAAAGAAGTCTCACCCGCAGCCAGCATCTTGAAAACGCCGTCTTCAAATTTTACTATGCTCTCATCAGCAACAACAATGTTCCTGTAATCCTCGATACCCATCTCCGAGGGCGGAGCCTGACCAATGCTCTTCTGAACTCTTACCAACTTGTTGAGCTTGGGAGCCTCCTGCTGGTTGTTTGCCTGATAGCCGGGAGCATCGGGATTTGCGATTATACCATTATCAACAGAATAGGATATCGGTATGCCTGTCTTGTTATCAAGGGTGGTAACAGTCAGGAAAAGTGTGGTGGATACCATATCCTTATCCAGAACACTGAAATTCAGGGTAACATAATTGCCCTGAAATTTGCTGCCCGAATCATTGGTATAGTTGAATACATACTTGCCGTTGAAGCTGTTCTCGGCAGCCTTGCCGCCTGCTTCGGGATTTATCTGAGTGCTGTCAAGCTGTAAAAGCGCAGTATCGAATGTTACAGACATCAGTGTGCTGGATACAGCAGTATCAGCCTCTATCCTGAGTTCTACCGATACTTTGCCGTCCTTTATCTCGTCGGGCTTTAGGTACACTCTTGAAGGTGCAGATGTAGGCTTATCAGGAACAAGAGTAGTAGTCTTGTTCTGCATAGCTGTGACTTCATTTCCCGCAGACTGTGCAGGGTCAAAATCAGGGGTAGGAGCTGTCGTTGTGGTAGTCTCCTCATAGCCGTTATCATAGCTGTAATCGTAATTATAATCATAATTATTATAATCGTATGTATTGTAATCATAAGTGTTATAATCATAACTGGGGTCGTAGCCGTACTCAGCAAAAGCCGCAGGTGCGGAAGCTGCGACCATCAAAGCCGCGGCAATGACCGCAGCAAACCTTTTTATAAACATTTTTACCACTCCCGAGAATAATTTTTCGCTATACACAGCAAAAACCTCTATATTTTTATAATACAGAGGCATCTGCTTTAAAATTGTTAATTATCAGTCAACTAAAGTAACTTTCTTCATCACCTGTGGCTCCAGAGGCTTGTCGTTGAAATCAACCTTGACATCAGCTATCTCGTCAACTACCTCGATACCCTTTACTACCTTGCCGAAAGCTGCATAGTCACCGTCAAGGTGAGGAGCATCTTCGTGCATGATGAAGAACTGTGAGCTTGCAGAGTTGGGCATCATGGATCTTGCCATGGAGATAACGCCTCTTGTATGCTTGAGATCGTTATTAAAACCGTTTCTTGCAAATTCGCCCTTGATCTTCTCGTCAGAGCCACCCATGCCTGTACCTTCTGGGTCACCGCCCTGGATCATGAAGCCCTTGATGACTCTGTGGAATATCAGACCATCATAAAAGCCCTGCTTTACCAGCTTCTCAAAATTTGCTACCGTGATAGGTGCCTTCTCGGGATAAAGTTCGATAAGTATCTCCTTACCGTTTTCCATTTCTATTTTAACCATTTCCACTTTCCTCTCTGTTTATGACTCGGCATTGCCGTAGAACTTTTTTTCTTCTTCTTTTGATTTCGGCAGCAGACCTGCGTCGTATCTCTTCTGGAGATCCATGAAATACTCACTTTCGGGAGTCCTGCTCTTTTTGAATAGTGAGGACTTCTTAACTTCGTCCAGCGTGAAGAAATCACGGCTGCCATCGGTATTTACACAGTAAAATCTGTTGACCTTTTCAAAATCCCCGTTCTCATTATTTCTGTTCTTATCAAAGCAGCAGAAAATATCTCTTGCCATAAGATCACAAAGTCTGAGAACTCTTGTATAATTGGAAGCATCTTTCCACGCATCGAGTTCCTCTTTGAAAAACTGCTGGACCGGTACACCGTTTACTTCCATGCGCCTGATTATCCTTGCAAGGCATACCGAAGCATCATGGTCTGTCAGCTTATCGAGACGTGCATTCTTATACTCCAGAATATAATCATTTACCGTTGAATAGAAAAGTTTATCATAGGGAAAATCTTTTCCTGCTTCAGAATACTTGATTATAGGGTTGTCTGTGTTGATGTTCAAAACCTATCGCTCCTAGAAAAACATTTGCTCTGACCTTATTTACGGTCACCATACTTTGCCTCAAATTCCTCGACTTTCTTGGCAAGGAACTCTTCATCAACAAAGCCGATGTTATCGGGGTCTTCGCTGTGGTCAATAACACCAAGCTTTTCGATCTCGGCAGCATCTGGCTCGGAAGCGATAGCAGCGATATCTTTATACTCCGCGTAATCTTCGGGTCTCTTAGCATAAGGCAGATCAACAAGCTTCTTATCCACCTCAGCCTGTCCTACCTCACTGAATTCAAATTTGGTATTCTCCACCTCGGCTACCTTTGCATCATGCTCTGCATACATAGCCTCCATCTTCTCCGCTATTCCCTGCTCCTTAGCCTCGGTGATCTCTTCCTGATGTGACCTTATATATTTTTCATGCTCAACTTCGTAAAGCTTCTCATACTCGGTCTGTGCATCAACG
The DNA here is from genome assembly GCF_024692365.1 of Ruminococcus sp. Taxonomy (GTDB): domain Bacteria; phylum Bacillota; class Clostridia; order Oscillospirales; family Ruminococcaceae; genus Hominimerdicola. The sequence continues at coordinate 75,809 of NZ_JAILMR010000109.1, forward strand.
ATCTCTTCACGTGCCACCGTGCTGGTGCCGTAATCAGCATGAGTTTTAACAGGCTGGTTCTTCTTCTCTTCAAGTTCCGCTTCAAGCTGAGCCATCTTGGTCTTGATCATCTCAGGATCAACACTTTCTACCTCAAGAGTTTCGGGAACAGCATCATCGTACTTGGACTCCTTCAGAGCAACAGTCTGCTTGCGTCTGGGTGACGGAGTATTCCAGATATCGTCAGGATTGACCGGCTTGACCACAGGAGCTGCAGCAGGAGCAGCAGGTTTCTTTTTATTGAATAGAGCCATTATATATTTCCCCCTAGTGTAAGAATGTCAGATATGATCACCCGCACCAAGAAAGCCTGTTCACGCGGACTGATATCTATACAAATTAATTATACTATAAACTGCACAAAATTGCAAACATTTTTTATCATCTAATTGAGATAAATTTCGCAGCACAATTTAGTAATATTTACCCGTATTCACATTCAGTTCACTAAACGTTTTATATTTGGTGATATATAAAGTAAGAATATTTGATATAATTAACTCGATATAGTATTTAGAGTTTACTATGCGGAAACATTGTATAATCTTTTAACCGTTTAAAATTTTTTCCAGATATTTTTTACATTTAAATACCTTAAGGGGGAATCACTTTGGCAAACCAGAAACTTGGAGTTACCGCTAACGAGCTGTTCGCCTGCAATCCTTTCAGAATATTGGGTCTGCCCGTTACTGCGGAGGATGAGGAGCTGACCGCTACCTACAAAAAGCTTCTCTCAATGGGAGATGCGGAAAGTTATAAGACTGATTATGATTTTCCTACCGCTCTGCCGCCTTTTAAAAGAGATGATATCACACTGAGGACAGCTTACGCTAAGCTTGCCAGCAACGGTTACCGCTGCTTTGCATTCTCGGACGGTGTATTTTCTCAGGCACTTACCGAGGACGATGTGCTCCTGAACCTTAAAGATGTCACCTGCTATGATGCTTTCATCAGATGCTATATGTGGCTCATCACAAATGACAGAGGATTCGAGCATCCTCATCTGTGGGTACTTCTCGCTAAGCACATAGACAAGCTCATCGATTCCAAGCAGAGCGAATGGAAGCGCCTGTTCGACAATCGTTTTCCACAGTCAGTAATGTCTGCCGGCAACGACCAGATGCTTGCTGAGCTCCACGCTACTTTTAAGGATATCATACTCCTGCCTCTCAAAGAGATGGTAAGAGGTTCAATGAGATGTACATCTGCGATACAGATACTCAAGGCTGCAAAGATCGACGTTGACAAGGTATATACTATGCCCAACATTGGTCAGGCTAACGGTACAGGCTCCAAGCTGAGGATAGCTTCAAAGGATATCACCAGTTCTGCAGCTTCGTCGAAGGTCGAGGAAGCTCACAGCTTCGTAGCTGCTGCTTCGGCTATCACTGCTGATACTATCATGAGTGAAGAAGCTCCCAAGCCTGTTGCAAGACCTGTTGTTAATACTGCAAAACCCGCAGCTCCTGCGCCCGCACCTGCTTCTGCACCGGTACAGCAGAAGCCTCAGGAAGAACATAAGGTCAGCCTTGTTGATGATGCTATCGCTACACAGGCTGCAAGCTCACAGAGCAGCAGTCAGGCAAGTACATCAAGCAGTTCTTCCAACAAGACTTCTCTTGTTGAGGAAGAGGTACCTGTTAAGCACGTTGAAGCTATTGACGGTTTTGCACCCAGACGCAAGCCTATCATCAAGAAAGAAGAGCCCAAGGCTCCAGGCGCATTCGAGATCCCCTCGGACAAGGATCTTGCAAACAGCTTCACTGTAAATGCAACTCCCGATGAATACTCAAAGCCCAAGCAGAATATGGGTCCTGTTTCATATCATACCGAGAGCGATGATCTGCCCTCTGCAAATATTGGTGAAAGAACACTGGAAGCAGTCGATCCTTTCGCAAGCGTAGGCAGCAGCTCTGCTAGAGTTATTGATGAAGGCAGCATAGCTACCGGTACAAAGCGTAAGTCTGTAAACCTCACAGGTCTTGACGGTACTGGTTCTGAGATCGCAGACGAGAAGATCGATATGCAGTTCACAGCACCCGAAGGTGCTCGCCATGTTGAAGAGGAAGAAGTCGTTGAAGAGCGCGAGATCAGCAACCGTTCGCTGACTTACCTTATCAACGAAGTTGATTCACGTACCGACGAGACCACCGATCAGCTGCTGACTGAACAGGAGATCGAGGACGAGCTTTACACCGATGCACTTATCAAACTGCTGCGTTCTAACCGTTCCAGCAAGATGATGAAGGAAGTTGATACCGAGCACGTTTATCTTAACGGCGGCGGCAACACCGAGAAGAAGGGTCCCGATATCACGATGGACGACATCGACATGAAGAAGAAGGACAATTCCAATCTGGATTCTGCTTACGGATATCACAGATACGATGAAGCTCACGCTGCTGAGGCTATCAAGGAAAAGTACAAGAACATCAATATCGGCGATATGCTCAATCCTACTGTGGGCAACTCGCTGAAGAGAGAATATCACGAAGACCCCATCAAGGAGTACATCAAGTACAAGAAGGCTGAGAAGAGCCTTTCAGCTTCGATGATAAAGGTATTCGGATTTATCGCGTTGGTCGGCATACTGATCTTTGTGCTTGCATTCTATCTCTGATCATGCACAACCTTACGGAAAAGTTTTAAAATTACGCGGAGAGGACTTCCCTCTCCGCTTTTTTATCGATTGAACTGTATTATAGAGATTTATGATATGATGATGCTCTATACAGTATTACACTTCGTTCGGACAATCTGGGGCGTGAGGGAGCTTCCGGATATCTTATACTTAAATCAAGTCCTTCTACTATCAACCATTTCGGGTGCAAAAGTTGTACGTTTTTGTACGGATTTTGCAAAAGTATGTCTGGGTTAAATTTAAAAACATTTATCTGCACAAAGGCACAGCTATGTTAATGTGGGATATTCACAGTAAAAAATCAGCGTCTGCAAATGTTTACGGCATGGTCATACTCCGTTAGCTAATGTAATAAAATATTATTGACTTTTGAAAAGTAATCTGATATAATTTACGATGGAGTATTTTAAAATATAAGGGGATTTTAACCAGCAAAGAAGGTCACGCCATGAATGAAAAAAGAAGCGAACAGCTGCACCAGATGCTGGGCAGTCTGTGGGAAGAGCTTATGCGCTGTACGGACAGTGTTGGAGCTTTTGTGCTGTGGAATGACAGCCGCGAATATTATATTGATGACAATGCGCTTGGGCTGCTTGGCATGGACAGGGAGTATCTTTCCTGCGAGGCTTTGCAGAATGTGTTGGAGTGCGCCCTCGACGCAGAGGTATCTTCTAGTCCTGCTAAGGTGATGCCGGTCCGTGTTGATGACGAGGACTGCTTCGCCGGCTTCATTGTGCGCCGTGAAACGGCTGTTCCCCTTGCTATCGGTGAGATGTATCCTCTGCTAAATCAGAATCAGCTTGCTGAAAGAATGACAGAAGCAGGCAATGACGCATTCCTGATGCTGATACAGCTAGAACACGTTGACGAGGGCAGGGATGAAAAATCTTTCGTGCGAAGCGCATTGGAGAGCATAGACAAGGCATCTCCCGAGGGTACTGCTTTGGCTTATCATTCAGGACTGAAATTCTGGGTATTCGTAAAGGACGGCATTGACGAACCCCAGGAATTTGCAGAGAATTTACAGAAAGCTGTAAAGGAGTCTTCCGTTACAGATGAATTTGGCGTGGTCATAAGCAAGGAACATTCCATGACCATAACAGGCGGATATGTGACTTTTTGCAGCAAGGAAAATGCTGCTGTAAAGGAGTTCCACTATGCTTCATTTGCGCTGTATGAAGCTGTAAATGCGGGTGTTGGAACTATCAGCAGTTTTTCAAGCGCGGTATACGAGCTCCAGAAAAATGACTACCGCCGAGTGCAGAATTTCTTCCATGTGCTGGAAAGAAATTCTTTCATGTATCATTTCCAGCCGATAGTAAGCGCAAAGGACGGCAGTATATTCGCTTACGAAGCGCTTATGAGAACAGACAGGAAGTTCGGACTGAACCCTTTGCAGATAATCGACATGGCTTCAAAGTACGACAGACTTTACGATGTAGAGCACGCTACGATGTTCAACGTACTTGACCAGATGAGCAAGAACCAGAGCTTCTTCAAAAAGAGAAAGCTATTCATAAATGCTATACCTTCCAGTTTTCTGAGTGATAATGACTGGACACAGCTTTTGACGGACTACGGCGAGCTAATGGAAAAAGTTGTCATCGAACTTACCGAGCAGACTGATACATCAGACGAAAATCTGGATTTTCTAATAAACAGACTGAAAGAGCAGAAAGTCGAGATGGCAATTGACGACTACGGTACAGGATACTCAAATACTTCAAGACTTATCCGCTACGACCCTCAGTACATCAAGCTGGATCATTCGCTGATATCAGGTATAGATACCAACCTGAAACTGAGGAGCATAGTTTCTCAGCTGATTGAAATGATGCACTCAAACGGACATCTTGTGCTGGCTGAGGGTATTGAGACTGCGGAAGAACTGAAAGTACTTTCAGGCATGAACGCAGACCTGTTCCAGGGATTCTATATCTCGCGCCCCAAGCCTTTCTTTATAAATGAGATAAGCGAGAGGATACGCAGTGAGATAGTTAAGTATCATCTTGAAGCACAGGGAAATGCAGGCAAGATATACCATGCAGAATCGGAAGAAAAAGAAATAATAATGCTCTCTGACCTGATACAGGAAAAGTACACAGGGGTATTCATCAGCGGACGCGATGTGGAGATCATCGGAGAAGCCGGTATGCCTGCTGCCATCATGCCCATTACTGTAAAAGAGGGTGCAGAGTGCAAGCTGAGGCTGAGAAACGCTTCCATTGAATCGACATTGGGACGTGCTGCACTGTCGCTTGGCTGCGGAAGCAAGGTGACAGTAAGGGTGAGCGGTAAAAACAGACTCGTCAAGGGCGGAATACTTGTCCCCGAAAAGGCTGAACTGACCCTTGAAGGCACAGGAAGCCTGACCATAATCCCTGAAAGTGTCAGCTGCTTTGGTATAGGAAACGAGTTCGACCTTACCTACGGCAAAGTAACCTTACAGATGGACGATGAACTTACCATAACTGCCTGCGGTGACAACTGCGTCGGCATAGGCGGCGGAAAATGCAGCAGCCGCGACGGTATAAACATACTCTCAGGTACAATGGAGATAAGCTGCGCAGGCGGCAACAGCATCAGCATAGGCAGTTCCATCGGCAGAAGCGATATCACTATAAAAGAATGCTTTGTTTCAATAGGTGCTGCTTCGGCTAACCTCACGGGAATAGGCTCTATCGACGGCAATACACGCATAGACGTTGAGAACGTAAAACTTGCTATAACTGCCAGCGGCAACACAATGTGCGCTGTGGGTGCCAAGAACGGCGGTGTCGCTGATATCAATATCAGGAACTGCGAACTGTCTTCAAACATCAAGGGCAGAGATATAACCAACATCGGTACCCGCGGCAGTGAGTGTGCTTGCAGGATATCGAATTCAACAATGAACCTTAACTGCGAGGGCAGTATGGTATCGGGCATTGGTGACAGTACAGGCGCGGGATTCGTTGAGCTCACAGAAACTGATATCAACATTGATTTTCTGGCGGCGGAATGCTTCGACCTGGGCTGTCGTGATGGTAAACTTGAGATCAAGGATTGCGAGAAAAATATACACATCAACGTGTAACTTGATAGTGTGAAATAATGGAGGATCCCTCGTTTCAGCTGCAACGGTGGGGTGACCGTTGATTGGGTTGAAATGAGCTTATGGGTAAAAATAAGGAACAGGCGGAAGTGGTCTGCGCGGGATTGGGTGTACCGCAGAAGACCCTCGATCATGAAACGGAGTGTATTTTATGAGCGAAACAACTATCGGCAGACGCAGGCTGCGTGTGGGGCTGCTGATAAGTAATCCGGAGGACGAATTTGACAATGCGGTTTGTGAAGGGGCAATGATCGCCGCGCAGCATTTTGATGTGGATATGTTCATACTGCCGGGACGTTATATTGACGCGCAGTATGCCGACAAGATACGTACAGCTTACGAATATCAGTACAATACGGTTTTTGAACTTGCCAAAGACAAGAGTTTTGACGCTCTGCTGGTACTTATAGGGACCATTGGCAGTCACCTTGACAAAAAGCGCAGAGAAGAATTTCTCAAAAAATTCTCCGATGTGCCGATAATAACTCTTACTTCTCGGATAAACGGATACCCCTGCATAACTGTTGACAACCGCACAGGGCTCAGGCAGGTGATAAGACATCTTATTGAGTGTCACAGCTGTTTCAAAATTGGATTCGTCAGCGGACCTATGACCAGCGATGACGCAGTGGAAAGATTCGAGGTATACAAGGAAGTTCTGGCTGAACACGGTATCAGTTACGATGAGAACAAGGTGGCTTACGGCAATTTCTCAAAGCACGTTGAGAATGAAGTTGGTGAACTTCTTGACAGATGCCCCGACCTCGATGCGATAGTATTCTCTAACGATCAGATGGCGATAGGCGGATACAAGGCGATGGAAGAACGCAACATCAGACCCGGCAAGGATATACTTGTTACGGGATTTGATGATGATCCATCAGCTACCGATCTTACACCCCACCTGACTACTGTTGCGATGGATTCTACAGAGCTTGGATACAATGCGCTGATTCAGGCTGTGAACTACATCAATGACGGTAAGATCCAGCAGGAAACGCTGTCTTCTAAGATGATAATCAGAAACTCCTGCGGCTGTATAGATGCGGCTTCGGCAGAACTGAATGCACTTCAGAACGACCCGAAAAAGATCGTTGAACACGCAGATGATATTTGCAGAACGATATTCAACAGGTACAGACTCAGCAACAGATCGGCTGTATACCGCGAAACATTTGCGGAAGTTATCAGGGAGCTTTGTTCATGTGCTGAAAGGATAAAGGAAGATGATGACTTTGATCCTTACTTTATCTTCGATCAGCTGGAAGATATGATAACAGAGGATTTCTTTGATTACACCGATCTTGAAACGCTGTATTCGACAATGGAGTATATACATTCAGCACTTGCCTGCACCCTTGAAAGGAATACTGAACAGCTCAGACTAAGCAGCATATTCATCAGGCTGTACAAGCTGATATCCGAGAAGAACATCAAAGTAAATCACCAAAAGCTGAAAAACAACACAATTATGACCTGGCTGACTAATATGTTGGCAAGGGATATGCTGGTGTTTGATGCTTATGACGATAAAGCTTACAGCTCGGTGGTAGACAAGATGAGCAGGCTCCACGTTACTTCCAGCTATCTGTATGTTTACGACAAGATCGTGGAGCATCACAAGGGCGAAGAATGGAAGTATCCCGACTGCATCAAGCTGAAAGCTTACAACAATATGAAAAAGCTAAAACTGCTCCCGCCAGAGGAACAGAACATCGCCCCCGATAAACTACTTTCAAACAAGCATTTCGTTCGCGACAGGCGTTGTACCATGATATGTCTGCCGCTGTTTACCAACGAGGAGCATTACGGGCTGCTGATATGCGAGATGGAACATCAGTATTTCGGCTTTCTGCCGTCGCTGATGGTTCAGCTTTGTGCTGCGCTGAAAATGGTGGTCGTTATGAAGAATCAGAAGATCATCGAGAAGCAGCTTAATCAAAGCCTTATCGAGATACGAGAGAACAATCAGCTGCTTGACGAGCTTTCAAAGCAGGACGCGCTCACAGGTTGTCTGAACAGACGCGGTTTCTTCGAGGCTGCGAGAAAGCTTATACGTGCAGAAGAAAATGAAGGCTGCCGCGCGATGATGATATTCGCAGACCTTGACAGCCTTAAAACGATAAACGACCGCTTCGGGCACGAGGAGGGCGATTTCGCCATTCGCGGTATCGCGAAGATACTGTCCTCGGCTTTCAGCGGCAGTGAAGTCATCGGCAGGATAGGCGGTGACGAGTTCGTGGTGTGCGTGATGTCTGATGAAAGTCTGAGCGCACCTGAGATACGCAGCAGGATAGATGATATTTCCGCCAAGTTCAATGAGAACGAAGGCAAGGACAAGGAGTTCTATGTTCATGCAAGCGTAGGCGTATATCCTTTTAAATGTACTTCTGACGATGAAATAGGCGAACTGCTAAGCCATGCGGACGCTCTGCTTTATTCGCAGAAAAAAAACAAGCTCTCGGTCATAAAATCAGAGAGAGCAAAGCAAATCAGGGAATAATATCGAGGTTAATATATGGGAAAGATCTGTAAGTCATGCGGGCATTATTACAGCGGAGAATACAGCGACAAATGCGGCTACGGCAAGCCCGCTAAAGTCGCGGAATCTGTAAAAAAATACAGGAAAGCGGCTAGAAAGAAGCCGCTTCGTATGCAAACAGAGGAAGACAAAAAGCTGTATGCCAAGTGGGCTAAGGAAGAAAAGCAGGGTCAGGTCACGAAGAGGACTGACCCGAAAGCTAAGGTTCATTTCCTGATAGTTGTAATAATTGCGGCGGTAGTTGTGCTTGGCTTCGCACTTTACAAGAGCGGCGTATTTTTTTCAAACACAAAGGAAGAAGTCATACAGCAGTATTTCACTTCGATATCTCAGGGAGATTATGACAAATTCGTCAAGTGCTTCCCTAAAGAGATAAAGAGGGACTACGATGCAGACAGAGAAGCATCGGGTCTAAGCAAGGACGAATACATGAAATCGCTGTATCAGGAATTTACCGATACTTACGGCGCAGGGTACAGCATAATAGTCACCTTTGGTGATATGACTCCCCTTTCAGCTGACGATTACGATATGACCGCTTACAAGGAACAGCACGGTTCTGCACCGAAGCTAAGCGAGGTATGCGAAGTCGTTACGAATATCGAGTTCCGCGGTACTAAGGGCAGTCAGAAATCAAAACTGTTCATATACGTTGGAAAATCGGGCGGTTACTGGCATATCTTCGGCATGGACGAGGATATGGGAAGCATCAACGCAGATGGTTCACTAAACGATGGCGAGATACCACCTGTTGTCGAGAACGAAAACGGTATCAACTAATAATTCAAATGCCTGTTCTGTTCGGGACAGGCTTTATTTTTTACAAACTAAGAGCTCAGCGACCCTTTACGGTACGCTGAGCTCTTTTGATTTATTATATTGTTATGCCACGGGAAGGATCACTTTACAGTAACTTCAAATGTTCTGGTATTAAGTGCGGTGATATCCCACTTGCCGCCTACCTTTGCGCAGATGACCATCTTGTATGTCTGACCTGCATTGAGCTTTGGCGAAGTGTAGTACGGAGTAGATGCGGGTATTTTCTGGTCAAGAATCACCCATTTACCTGCCAGATAAACTGCTACACCATAATTCTGAGCGTCCTTAACCTTTGACCATGTAAGTCTGAACTGGTGGAACTCCTCATTGTAATCAATATTTTTTACAACAGGATATTTTGTAGTGGTATCCTTGGGAGAAACAACGATAGAGTTAGTAACGTTAGTTACCCAATCACCATAAGCGTAGGAGATAACAGCTACCTTATATTCCTGACCTTCTTTCAGATCGTTCATAACATAACTGGTGCCTTTGTTCTCACCGATAATAGACCATCTGCCGCTGATACAAGCTACAATGGCATATTTTTCAGCACCCTCAACTTCTGTCCAGTTAAGTTTGACTGCACCATACCCCTGTTCGTAGGTAATTTCAGGTGCATTGTAGATCAGCTTAGGGATTCGTACTTCCTGAGTATCAGTATAAGTCTTGCCCTCAAACTTAGCTGTGGCAGTGTATACTATCTTGCCTTCCTTCGTGTAAGTAGGCTCGGTCTTTACGGATTTTATCACAGCAGTTGTGCCCTGTACCGTATTGCACTGAGTGCAAGGGAATGATACAGCCGCAGTGGTATATTTTTTGTTCCATGTCCATACAGGTTCACCGAATTTGTGACCTAAAGCATCAATAACAGTCTTGGACTTCGTTATCTCGCTGATGCCCTTGCTATCGATAAAGAATTTGTTATTTGCTTCATCGTACCAGTATTCGATATTGCCCTTTTGTGTACAGGTAGGTGCAACCGCTTCAACATGAGTGAGTTTCAGCATGGGGATAGTAACTTCCTTGGTGGAAGTATAGGTCTTTCCGCCAACTTTTACGGTAGCAGTATATACATACTTACCGTTCTCTGTATATGTCGGATTCACGATATTTGCTTTAACAACTGCATCTACAGTTTCTGAATTTCCGCAAATCTTGCATTTGAATGTTGCCTTTGCAGTTGGAGCGGCAGTTGAAGTCATATCAGACCATGTCCACTTGGGCTCGCCGTAGCTGTGACCCTTTGCGGGGATAACTGTATCTTTCAATGCTACTTCTATCTTGCCGTCACCATCTAAGTAGTACTTTCCATCGGAACATATATAGAATTCTATATTGCCGGCAGTGGTGCAGGTAGCTGAAACAGCCTTTACCTTTTTATAAGTATGATGAACTGTAACAGGAACATCAATTCCATAAACTGTCAGATAATGCTCGGTATCATTTGGAACGAACACAGCCTTGAAGGTCTTTTCGCCCACATCACCAACTTCCTCTTTAGCATTTTCCCAATGCCATGTACCGTTTTCTGCAGTGGGAAGTTCTGCATCACACAGTGTATGACCGAAAGGCACTCTGACATTCTTAGGGATAGTATATTCAGGCATCTTCTTTATCTTGAAAGAAATAGTAGTAGAGCCGTAGAAATCACCTATACCGTTGATATAAACTGTTGCTGTGCCGACTTCGATGTTTTCGTCATATGAAACAGTATAGTCAACATTTTCCTCCAGAGGACCCTTGGGAGGGCAGTTTGCTATAACAGGAGGAGTTACCTTGCTGCCTGTGTATTCTTGGTCTGGTATGAAATCAAGATCAAAGATTTTTTCCTCTACCGATGTTGCACCAGTCTTACGGATACCATAGCTATAATAATCGTCATCCAGATCATAATACTCATGACCCTCGGCAGGCTCGGCTATATTTTCCTTCAAATCAGTGCGCTCGGTGAAATATCCGCCTGTCAGATAGTAATGCCCTGAACCGTTTCTGTAAAAAGGACCGTCACGGTCATCAGTCTGGAGGTCGTAATAACCGCCTTTGATGTAGATATGTGCATCATCTGATTCCGTTCTGGAGATATCATGACCACCTGTATATCTGCCGCTGAGCAGCTCGACAGTACCTTTTCTGACCTTTAAGAAACGAACTACATTGGGATTTTCAGCGAACATTCCGCCGTAGTATCCGCTGTCAAGAAATGTTATGTGAGTTTTAGCGTTATTTATATAAAAATATGTCTGGGGATCACGGTTGCCCATGCTGTCAAACCAGATAACATTGCCGTTAAAGTCAACAGTGAAGGATTTACCGTTATCTATGGTATGAGCGCCTGTGATATCAAAAGAGTCTACCAGCTTGATTGTATCGCCGTTTTCAGCCGAATTTGCAGCTTCAAGGAATTCGTCAAGGGTTGCAACCTCGTGAACCGATGCAACTATCTCCTTTTCAGTATCGGCATAAGCCGTAAGAGAAGTTATTCCGCTGAAACCATTTGTAGCTGCGCCTGCAGGGACAGTTCCCGCTGCACAAAGAACAGCCAGAACACCTGCGATAGTACGCTTAGTGAAAATATTTGTCATTAAAATGTTCCTCCTTTTGTTTATCGATAATTCATCAAATCACCTTATAATAAACACTTGACAAATACAATTATATCACAAATAACGCCAAATGACAAGCAAATCATTAAGTATATGAATATTATCTTTTGTTTTTGTAAAGATTGACGGTCATTATATAGTATTAACGGCATTTGATACAAAAGAATATTAACCTGAGTAATTAAGTTAAAAAAGTTCTGTAAACATAAAGTCTACAGAACTATTTTTAATGTATAGAAAAATCCGATACCCTGTTTATTCAGGACGATACATAAGTATGCTTACGTTGAAAATCCCGTTGTGGGTCTCAATGACCATTGACCCTTTATAACGCTTCACAATGTTCTGAACAGAACGCAGACCGATTCCATGACCTTCTTTGTTGGTGATGGGCAGATCATTCTTGTCCAGTTCAATCCTGCCGCGATAGGCGTTGTATATCGATATTACCAACGCTTTCGGATTCATCAGACCGATGCGGACACTCACAAGACGGTTATCGCCATCAAGTTCTGATGCCGCACGAATGGCATTTTCTACCAGATTGCCCATGACTGCGCACATATCCGATTCTTTTACTGGCAGGTCTTCACCTAAATCTATGGACCAGTTTATTGAAACATCCTGAGATTTTGCAGCTTCATCGTAATGACTTGCAATGGCATCGACCGCCTGATTTTCACATATTGCCTTATGCCGCTGGGAAATATGTTCAACCAGCGGGGCGAGGTATTCATTCAGCTTACAGGTCTGACCCTTTTTCAAATATTCATTTATAAGGAGTATGTGCTGGCGAAAATCGTGACGAAGCTGAGAGGATTCCTGCAAATACTGCCTTGTTTTTCGGTACTGGTTTTCTTCCATACGAAAAAAGTCAAGGCTGCGTTGTAGATCAGCACGCTCGGTCATCTTTTTGGAAAGCCACCATAATATATGGTACAGAAACAATGTTACAATCGGAATGGTCAGAAATATCACCAGAGTTATCCTGCGCAATCTGCCTATCATGACATTCTCGGCGCTGAGAGGATTTGTCCATATAATGAGAACCGATGCAGTAAGCTGTACGATAGAAAGCACCTTCCACACATTATCGAGATCTTCGTTCTCAAACATTTCGGGGAACTTTTTAAATAGTGTTCGTGCAAAGACTAGCCCGACAGAAACTGTAACACCAAGACAGATAAGCCCCGAAGACAGGTTGTATACGTTATATTTGTTTCCAAGTTCCAGCGGCGCAGTCAGGAATGTGTTGTATGTGGTTGAAAACGCACACAGGAACATAGAATTTCCAAAGGAAAAAAGCTTTTGAAAAATAGATAGTTCAAAGCAGAAATTATATAGCAGAAACATCGCAACCATCGTCGGAAACAACAGCTTGTTAGTTGGAATGAGAAGCATCGAACACAGTATCGAACCGCCCACAGTGAATATGCCAAGAACGGTCGCAAGTGCGCCGAAGAGGAATGCCTTGTTTACCCTGCGGCAGCGGTAAACGGGTATCACCGCCATAGCTGCGGCGGGTATGACCATTGCAAGCTCGGTAAAATATCTGATGGTCAGGCTGATATTCATATATCAAGCCTCCTGCGCATACGCGATGCGGCGTATTTCGTGAATTTTGCGAGAATATCCTTACGTCCGCGCCTGCGAACAGGATATATCATTTCATCCTGCATGATGATCTGGTCGCCCCTGACCTGTGAAGCGTAGTCCATATTGATTATTACACCACGGCTGCAAAACAGAAAATTAGGCTCGTTTTCCAAAGCAGTTTCCAGTTCGCCAAAAAGCATGATACTCTGTTTGACTTCGCCCGTGATAAGTTTTAGATCCACCGAATGGTTGTTTGAAAGCACAGCGACAATCTCAGAAAGTGGTATCTCCAACACCTTATGAGGAATGCTGACTTTCAGCAGCTTGTCCTCAGCATCAAGATCGCGGATAGTCCTGTTCATTACCTCAGCAAAAGCAGCATACTCAAATGGTTTGCAGAGGTAACCTTTTGGCTGAGAAGAGAAGGACTGAAAAACAAAGTCCCGCGTGGTAGACATAAAAATAATACCCAGTTCACGGTCGGCAATGCGAAGCTGTTCTGCAAGGGTAAGACCGTCCATTTCGCCCATGCAAACATCGATGAAGATTATCTCGAACATTCCTTTGCGGTAGATTTTAAGAAAATCCTCAGCAGAAGAATATTCCGCCGACCTGATTGTACAGTTGTGTCTGTCACGAAAGAAACGATCAACACTATTCTTTATTATAATGCGGTCGTGTTCCAAATCGTCCACGATCGCTATATTAAGTTCCATAAATTCACCTCTCCAGAGTTAATATAACTTAAAACAACTTAATATAAATATTATACCATAGTGACAAATAAAATACAAGAATATAAATGACCACTCACGCAAGTTTCATACAACTCACGCAATTTCTATTGACTTTTTAGCTTTTTTATATTACAATTCTTAGTATGATGTTGGTTATGAAATTCATCTACTATTTGTTCAAATTTACACGAGTAAACGAAACGATGTTCACCCACCGCTCTATAATAAATGATAATATCATTATACAGATATAGAAGACCAAATTTATCGGCGTAAGATTTACATGACAGCGTTATAAGTACGCTAGTGCTAACTTTATCCAACGCCAAAAGCGATAACGTTGTCATGAATAGTCCCGCCGAAAGACGATTTGTTCCTTATGTGTAGATGATAATTATTTTTTGAGCAAATCTTAGGCTAAATTATTGAATATATCTATGATTCATTAATATATCGCACTTTGCAACGAATCTTCATATTGTGTAAATGGATAAACTATGTACTCAAAGCAAGGCGGTTTTGAATTTAATGTAAATAATTACCATTAGTTGTACAGTTAGTCAGTAATAAACGCCAAATCAGAAATACCAATTTCTGGTGTATATTCATCGCTAATATACAGCAATTTGTCAAGTTAATAAAAGTGTATCCTTTGTGGTAATTAGGGTATGCTTTTATAATATCAATAATCATTTTTTAAGGAGGAACTAGAAAATGAACGAAAGAAGAAGTATGAAAAAGGTTGCATCAGGTCTGATGGCACTTACAATGGCAGCAGGTATGCTCCCTGCTAACGTTGGCAGCTTTATAAGCCTGTCAGCAAGTGCGGAAGAAGCAGAGCTGGTAGCTTACGTTGATGAGGAAGTTACCGCTGACGAAACTACCGCCGAAGCAGTTGAAGAAGTTGTTGCTGTTGATTACAGCGCGCTCAGCGAAGGCGATTATGTTATCGAAGAAGGTGACGTTACCGTTGACAGCGTAGTTACTGTTTCTGGTGTAGTTAACCTTACACTGAACGCAGGTGCAACATTTACAGCTTC
Source organism: Ruminococcus sp. (assembly GCF_024692365.1). GTDB lineage: Bacteria > Bacillota > Clostridia > Oscillospirales > Ruminococcaceae > Hominimerdicola. Next base: position 90,923 of record NZ_JAILMR010000109.1, read on the forward strand.
TCAGGGTATCGTTATTGAAGACGGTGCAGTACTGAACGTTTACGGCGAAGGCACACTCAACGCAACAGGTGCTCCCAATGAGGGTACCAACCAGTTTGGTCACAACGCTATCAAGGGTACTATAAACGTATACGGCGGCACTATCAACGCTACTGCAAGTGATTCTGCTAGAGGTTATGGAATCAGAAGCTGGCTGCACGGTAACGGAGGTATCCCCGGCGTAGCTGCCCTTGAAGGTGATATCACCGTATACGGCGGAACTATAAACGCAAAGGCTGGTAATGCAGGTGATGGCGGAGATGGCTATTACGCTGGTAATGGCGGACAGGGCGGCTATGCACTGGCTGGCAATATAACAATATATGGAGGCAACTTTAACCTCGAAGGCGGCAAGGGCGGCAAGGGTGCAAAGAGCGCTCATCCTGAGTGGGGCTATCCCGATGGTATCGATGGTAAAGATGGTGCTGCATTTGATCCCAACTCTTCTGTATATGTTGATGGCAAGGCAGCAACTGTTGATAAGTACCACTATGTAACATGGAACTGGATTCTTGAAGATGACGGCACATACACAGCTGTTCCTAAGATGATCAACCTGGACGACGGTGCTAGCGAAGCCGTTGAGAGCGAAGTTAACCTGACTTCTGTTTATTCCAAGGGTCTGACCATATATACTGCTACCGTTTTTGTTAACGGTAATGCATTCAGCGATTCCATTCAGGTTGAGGCAAAGGAAAAGCTCAACCCCGAGGTTACATACGAGAAGCGTCACAAGAGCGTAACTCTGAATTGGGAAAAGGTATACGGTGCTGAAAAGTACGGTGTAGTTGGCTTTATCAACGGCGAGTGGAGACTTCTGGAATCCGGTCACGGTACATCTTATAATCTCAAGAATCTGAAGCCCGGTCAGGAATACAAGGTAGCAGTAATTGCAATGTTCAACGGCGAGTGGAAGAGAGATTATTCCAAAGCTATCACTGTAACTCCCAGAGATGAAGAATATCCTACACTCAGCAACATCGAATACAGCAGACAGTTCCATCAGTTCAAGCTGGATTGGAATGAAGTTCAGGATGCAGAGGAGTATGGCGTAGCAGTTAAGATTGCTGGCAGATGGAAGATCCTTGCTTACACCAACGAGCTTTCATACACTTCACCTAAGCTGCTCGTTGACAGCACTTACGAGATGCTGATCTGCGCTAAGGTTGACGGTAAGTGGGATCTGGATAAGATAGACGACAGATCATTCTCCGTTACTGTACAGTAAGCAGACACCTCTTATAGATAGTTAACTGCGGTTTCGTTTGAAGCTGTAGAAGCAGAAAAAGTCCGGTATTTTGCCGGACTTTTTTGCGTGGAGTATTTTATGACATAATGGGCATAGTAATACGTATCATGCCGTAAATGGGATTTAGCATCAGATCACCACGAATTACTAATTTGGTTACAACACAACTGATCTCATGTGTTTATACAATAAGACTATATCAAAAACGTAATTATTTCTTGATATGCTTATTAATCGTGTTCTAACTTTCCTTCTCATGACATATCGCCCATGAATATCCATCGCTATAAATCATCGTTCGGTTCACAGCACCTCAATTGAACCCATAAAAAAGAAGAAAGAATAACATTGAATAAGATGGGACACCATTTATTCGTTATTCTTTCTTCTTGATCTTTTAATCAGATGATCGCGTCAGTTAATCAGATAACTGTTACAAAAACTGCATTCTTGATAGCGTTTGCAGAATCCCACTTACCATTTACCTTAGCAGCGATAGCTACCTTGTAGCTCATGCCGGGTGTCAGGTTCTTGGGTGTAACATAGCTTCTGGTGGAAGCAGGGATAGAGGAAGTCTGAACTCTCCACTTGCCTGCCAGGTAAACAGCGATACCATAGTTCTGAGCATTGGGAACTTCGCTCCATACGAACTGTATCTGGTGATACTGCTGATTGTAATTTACCTGAATAGACTTAGGATAAGTATCTCCGTTAGTCTGGGGATCAGGATCGGGATTTGTATTAGTCTTCTCGGGTCCCTTGATGCCTGTACCTGCTACTGCACCGATAACTTCATCAACGTAGAATGAAGTGGTAGAGCTGTCTGTCTCAACATAGATCTGAACATTTGATGCGCCTTCGGGAATCTTGAAGTTCGTGTTTGCAAGCTGTGTCCACTGACCCTTTGTTACTGTTTCAGTAGCGATCTTGGTGTAGTTGGTAGTGCCGCTTGCATCGTCATACTGCATTGTGAAGTGGAACTTATCTGTAGAAGGACCTTCAAGGTAGTTTACTATAGCACTGAAGCTATATTCAGTACCTGCCTTGAATGCGCGAGTATCAAGTGCATAAGAAGCACCGTTCCAAGCGCTCTCTCTGCCTGATACATAAAGTGAGCTGTTGCCAACGAATGCAGTATTGGTACTGGAAGCTATGCTTGCAGAACCTCTGGAAGTGAAGTTGTCGGTAGAACCTTCAAATCCGTAATTGAAGTACCAGCCGTACTGATTAGGCTCAATAGGCTTAACTTCAGCGCCGCCGTTGAACTTGGAACCATCGCCCCACTGGCTGTCGGGAATGATAGAAGTTATGTAGTTGTATGCGGTCTTGGGCTGATTGTTTCCATCATAAAGCAGAGGATAGTTAGGTTTG
>NZ_JAILMR010000127.1 GCF_024692365.1 Ruminococcus sp.
TATCGTTGCTAACGGTGCTAAGTACTATATCGAGGTTGCTAATATGCCTACAACTGCTGATGCTGTTGCATACCTGAAGGAAAACGGTCTGAATGTTGCTCCTTCAAAGGCAGTTAACGCAGGCGGCGTTTCCGTTTCCGGCCTGGAAATGAGCCAGAACTCCATGAGATATAACTGGACAGCTGAAGAGGTTGACGCTAAGCTGCACCAGATCATGAAGAATATCTTCGACGCTTCTGTTAAGGCTGCTAATGAGTACGGCCTGGGCGATGACCTGATCGCAGGCGCTAACATCGCAGGCTTCCTGAAGGTCGCTGAGGCTATGAAGGCTCAGGGCGTGGTATAATTCAAGCCATTTAAACTATATAGTCCTTATATATCAATATACCCGTCGGTTTCGGCGGGTATATTTTTATGCACAAAACGACCGCATACAGCCTGTGCCGTATACGGTCGTTTTTTATATTCTGACTATCCCTTTAGCACACCGGCTGAAAATGCGGTAAACAAAAGGATAATTGAGCGCTGTATATCTATCCCACGCCTGCGGCGGGGGATAGATAACCGCTGTTTTTTGTGGTATGTCAGCAGGATAACCACGTTTTATCTTACGGTTATCTCTTCGCGTACTTTTTCAAGTTCTTCCACGAATATGTTATCGGTAGCACTCAGCCGATAGCTCGACTGATATATCAGCACATCCTTGTTGGTCTTGCGGATATTCGGCGTGCTGCGCTGTACAAGCTTGCAGCGGTCAAGTATCTCCTGCGGCATTGGCGATACCCACATATATGATTCGGGGCAAGCCGACAGTATATCGAACTGACTTCCTCTTTCGTATACATATATATGCCTTCTGTGGGGATTGAGGTCGGTATTTTTTTTCTGATATACCGCCGATATATTTGGCACAGTGTTGTCGCCGTGTAGTATCTCGATGTACTTTTCAAGGGTCTCTTCGGTTATCTCTTTTTCATTGGCAAGAGGGCTGTCCGCACTCATTATCAGCACATAATCGTACTCCCAACTGTTGTGTATCGTGAGATTTTTTTCCTCCAGCAGCGGCAGAAAAAAGCTCTCGTATGCGATGGGATATCGTATTATACCCATATCATATTCGCACTCAACCACCGAGTTTATAGCTTCCATCGAGTTGGTTTCCTTTATCTTGATATCCATAGCTTGCCTGTCGGATACCTTGTTCAGAAAACAGGTAAAAGCATGGGTGATATAGCTTGCGCGGGGCAGAAGCAGTGAAAAGCTCACTCTGTTGCTGACATTGTCCTTGTAAAGATTTTCCATCTTGTCAAGCTGAACAAGTATAGCCTTAGCGTACTGCAAAAACTCCTTGCCCTTGTCAGTAGGAACAACGCCCTTTGCAGACCTTTTGAATATCGGTATTCCGACTTCGTGTTCCATTTCTTTTATAGCCTTTGAAAGGTTGGGCTGACCCATATAAAGTGCCGCAGCAGCTTTGGTTATCGATCCCAGCCGCTCAACTTCCACAATGTACCGAAGATGTGTCAGGTTCATTTTCATCACTCCGTTATATAGAAAAGTACATATTGATATGTGTATTATACAATATAATTTTTCATATGTCAAGAGTAGGCAAAAGGTTCTTTAACAAACGCTTAATTAATGATACGAACTGCCGAAAAATCGCTGTCGTTAAGTAAAATTAACACAATCTGTTGACATTTAGTAAAAAATATTGTATAATACACAATAAATAGCAAGTTTCGACTTGCTTGTGTGTCGTTTAACCTTTCAAAATAACAGGGGGTCATAATATGAACAGTAAAAGGATAATATCCGGTCTGCTAGCACTTTCACTCGTTTTTGGCGGTGCGCTTATGCCAAACGGCGCACTGAAAAATATCGCATCTGTTTCGGCAAGTGCTGAAACAGTTAAATATGGTGATTTTATTTGCAACCTGCGTGACGATGATACGGCAGAGATAGTAAGATATATGGGCTCAGACGCTGACATAGAGATACCGAGTGATATCGATGAAGTTAGTATCACTTCCATTGGTAGCGGTGCTTTCAGCGGATGTAAGTCACTTGTTAATGTTGTTATCCCTGATAGTATTACCTCAATGGGTAGTGCAGTTTTTATGAGCTGTACTAAGCTGGAGACCATAACCTTATCAGCGAATATAGATACTATCGGTGATGCAGTGTTTAACGGATGTTCTGCACTGAAAGCAATTGAGATACCTGATAGTGTTACTTCAATTGGCATGGCATCATTCAATGGGTGCATCAACCTTGAAAATTTGGTTTTATCAAATAATCTGGAAACTATCGGCGATGCAGCATTTTACAAATGTTCATCTCTTAATGAGATAGTTATACCCGATAGCGTAACCTCTATTGGTAACTCTGTATTTTCTGCTTGTTCAGCTCTTGAAAGCGTGACCTTATCCGAAAATATACAGTCTGTTGGAGAAAGCACATTTGCAAACTGTAAAAAAATCAAAAATATAGTTATACCTGATGGTGTAGAAAGTATCGGCGATGAAGCTTTTGCAGAGTGCGCAGGTCTTGAAAGTGTTACATTGTCTAAAAATCTGACAACTATCGGCGTAGGGGCTTTTGAAGGCTGTTCTGCTCTTGAAAGCATTACATTACCCGAAAACTTGAAAAATATCGGTCAGTCTGCTTTTGGAAGCTGTATGCTCATTAAAAGTGTAGTTATCCCTGATGGTGCGGAGACTATCGGAAGCGGTGCTTTTTCATGGTGCAATGGTCTTGAAAGCATAACTATTCCCAAAAGTGTTACTGAGATAGGGGAAGATATGGTAACATATTATGATGCGTCTGCAAAGAAAACTGTTCCTGCGGATAATGTTACTATTATATGCTACACCAACTCCGCCGCACATAAATATGCATCAGAAAATAAGCTGAAATTTGAGCTGTTAGATGCAGCTAAACCCGCATATCCCAAAAATATCAAGGTCGATTACAGTGAAGAATATCACCAGATAAGATTTACATGGGACAAGGTCGAGAATGCACAGCAGTACGGCATTGCAGTATATCTCGCAGGCAAGTGGAGAATACAGACCCAGAAAATTCCTGCTTCGACTACAAGCTACACAACTCCCAAAAATCTGACACCCGGCAAGAGCTACAAGGTGGCTATCGCGGCTAAGGTCGATGGTAAGTGGGATACAGCTAACGCTATTAAGAATGCTGTAACTGTTACAGTTAAGTAATATATCACTGTTAATTTGCCCTGACAATAGGGCAAAATGAACTGAAAATATCGACAGCAGGGCTTCGGCTCTGCTGTTTTTTGTACCGATATGTCAAGTTGATAGGGAAATAGGAAAGAATAATTTACCAAGTGTGAGTATTAAAATGTGAAAGTAAATTAAGAACAATACCGAAGTTAATAATAAAATAATAATTAGTGATTACGAAGAACTTTTGTAAAATACATTGACTTATACTTGCTGACGTGATAAAATGTATACACAATTTGTTTTTATATAAGGAGGATTTTAAACATGAACAGTAAAAAAATCATTTCGGGTCTCTTGGCACTGAGCTTTGTTTTCGGCGGAGCAGTTCTGCCTAACGCAGCAGTGAGCACAGGCGCAGTTATTTCTGCAAGTGCAGAAGATGCAGAAGTACTTACTTATGGCGACTATGATTATACTATTCTTGAAGATGGTACAGTTGAGATAGCAAAGTATAACGGTACTGATGAGGTTGTAGAGATACCCAGTGAGATTGATGGCAAGGCTGTAACAAGCATTGGTGCTCATGTTTTTGATGAATATGATTCTGAAGAATTTGTAAAAGTTACGAGCATAGTTATACCTGATAGTGTTACAGTAATTAAAGAATTTGCATTTGAAAACTGCAGCAGACTTGAAAATATCACACTGCCTAAAAATCTGAAGTATATAGGTGATTGTGCTTTTCTGGGTAATGGTATTAAGAGCATTGTAATACCCGATAGTGTAGAATATATTAAGGGTGGTGCATTTTATAGCTGCATGAAACTTGAAAGTATTACATTACCAAAAAATCTGAAAAATATTGAAGACAGTACTTTTGAAGATTGTAATAGTCTGACTGGCATTGTAATTCCTGATGGTGTTGAGGTCATAGGTCGCAGTGCATTTAAAAGCTGCCACGTGCTTAGTGATGTCACATTACCTAAAAATCTTATAAATATAGGTGACAGTGCTTTTGAATATTGCAATTGTCTTGGGGATATAGTTATTCCTGATGGTGTGGATTATATCGGATGGCATGCTTTTGCGAATGTTGACAGTTACTTTAATAGCGGTAGTAAAAACTACTACAATTATAGTGTTACGATTCCTAAGAGCGTAACCTCAATAGGTGATAATGCATTTAGTGATTTCTCAATGGCTTCAAATGCTTATAAGCCATCCAGGAGATATACAATTAAATGCTACAAGGATACAGCTGCACACAGTTATGCTTTGTATTCCGGCAACAACTTCGAGGTAATCGATGCTGATGGCAGCAAAACAAAGTATCCTGAAGTGATCAAAGAAGAGTACAGTTCTAATTTCCATAAGTTCCGCCTGACTTGGACAGCAGTTGAGGGTGCTGAACAGTACGGTATTGCAGTTAAACTGGCAGGTAAGTGGAAAGTTCAGGCTTACGTTGATTCTGATACCACTAAATACGTTACACCCAAGATTACAGCGGGTCAGAGTTATCAGACTGTTATCTGTGCCAAGGTCAACGGCAAGTGGGATACGAGCAATATCGATGGCTTCGACGGCAGAAAATTTCATCTTGTTGTAAGATAATATAATACTTAATAAAATCTAAATGGATCTCCCCGACATTCGTGATACCCCAAGATATATCAAATCTTTGATTTGGGCTATTGCGAATGATATATGGTGAGATCCATTGACATATTATAATGATTGTGTTATAATTAATATGTAAATTTTTTTAATTTAGGAGGACGCGAAATGAATATCAAAAGACTGGCGGCAAGCATACTTGCACTGACATTCGTATTCGGCGGAATTGCTCTGCCGAATGCAGTAGTTGGAAACACATTTATCTCGGCAAGTGCAGCAGATGCACTGACTTATGGTGACTATGAGTACCATTTGACGTATAAATATGGCACTGTTGAGATTGTAAAGTACAACGGTACTGATGAAGTGGTTGAGATTCCAAGTGAGATAGACGGTATAGCAGTAACAAGTATCTATCGTAATGCTTTTTCAGATAATAAAACTATAAAAAGTGTAGCTATACCTGACGGCGTTACAGATATTGGTCATGATGCTTTTAGTGGATGCGATTCATTGGTTGAAGTAACGATGACAGACAGCGTTGAAACTATCGCTGAAAATGCATTTATTTCTTGCGGCAATTTAAAAAGTGTAAAGTTATCGAAAGGATTAACGAAAATTGCCGAAAAAACATTTATGGACTGCACAAATCTTACTGATATCGAACTGCCTTCGGGTATAAAATCTATTGGTAAAAAGGCTTTCCGTTCGTGTAAAAATCTCGAAAAGATCAATCTGCCTGATGGTTTGAAAACTATTGGCAACGAAGCGTTTTTCAATTGTGAAAAGCTTGTTAGTATCTCAATGCCTGATAGTCTGACGTCAATGGGATATTATAATTTCTTTGAATGTTACGCGCTGAAAGATGTTAAATTGTCTGCGAATCTGACATCCATGGGCAGCTGGTGTTTTGAATACTGCACAAGCCTTAAAAAATTAGATATTCCTGCAAGCCTAAATTCAATTGGAACAAGTTCGTTTACTTACAATTACCGTTCAACGGATGAAAACAAAGAACCTTCTTTCACATTGAATTGTTACAATGGTTCGGTAGCAGTGAAACACGCTCTTGCCAGTGGTGTCAATTTCAAGATAATCGATGCAGAAAATAAGACAGAATTTCCCGAAATAAGCGAGGCGAAATTTGCAAAAGTCTCAAGAGTCAATAGTACAGATTACTACCAGTTCCGTCTGAACTGGACACCGGTAGAAGGTGCGAAAGAGTACGGCGTTGCAGTAAAACTTTCGGGTAAATGGAAAGTACAGGTTTATACCGATAAAACTACATTTACCTCACCCAAGATCAGAAAAAACAGCAAGTATGATCTGGTGATATGCGCCAAAGTAAACGGCAAGTGGGAGACAACCGATTTCACAAGCAGAGCTTTCACTGTTGCTGTCAGATAACAAAAATCTCATGTTAAATATTTCGTAACGTTAGCATAAATATTTCTCAATATTCACAATTAAAATTAGGTTTGATAAATCAGTTATTGGTTATTTAAATGATACGTGGTGAAATCCATTGACAACTCATAAAGCTTGTGATAAAATTAACATACAATCTTTTTTAATTTAGGAGGACACAAAAATGAAAAACAAGAAAATCGTAGCAGGTCTGCTGGCTCTGACATTTGTATTCGGCGGTGCAGTTCTGCCCAACGCAGCAAAAAACAACACTGTTATCTCAGCCAGTGCAGGCGGAATACAGGTAGATGGTGTATACGAGGATATTTTCCAGTATGCATTTCTTGAGGACGATACTGTTGAGATAGTAGGTTTATTAGGCAGATACGGTGAAGATTATCAGGATCTCTATGTACCCGAGGAGATCGAGGGCTATCCTGTATCAAGCATTGGTGAATACGCTTTTGCATCTACTAAAGTTGATAGAGTGATCTTGCCTGAGACCGTTAAAAATATCGGAGATTCTGCATTCGAGAACAGCAAGCTCGTGAGCATTGAAATGCCATATTATTTAAAAACTATTGGCATGAGTGCTTTCAGCGGATGCAAAAACCTTGAGTCCATAGATATACCCGAAAGAGTAACTTCAATTTTATACAGAACATTTGCTGACTGCGACAGCTTAGCTAATGTAGAACTGAGCGATGAGGTAACTTTTATCGCTGAGTCTGCTTTTGAGGGCTGCGATAATCTTGAGAGCGTAAGAATACCCAATGAAATCGATATGATCTGTGAGGCTGCTTTCAAGAATTGTAAGAGCCTGAAAAGCGTAACTATACCCGAGAGCGTTACTGCTATCGATGCTGACACATTCAACGGCTGTAAGAGCCTTAAAAATGTGAACCTGCCTGATACACTGGAAGTGATCAGAAGCAACGCATTCGCTAATTGCACAAGTCTTGAGACTATATATCTGCCTGATCAGTTAGTTTCAATAGGCGATGGTGCATTCTTCGGCTGCACAAAGCTTAAAAATGTATATATTACCGATAACGTTTCTTCAATAGGCGCAGATGCTTTCTATTACAGAAACAGGATCGAAAACGAGATCCGTCCTTTAGAGAATATCACAATCTACTGCTACAGAAATTCTTATGCTGAGGAATATGCAAATTCATACTATTTACCATACAGATATGTAAACTACTACCCTGAAGTAACAAAGATCGATTACAACGAGGAGTTCCACCAGTTCAGAGTAAAGTGGACTGAAGTTCCCTGTGCAGAGCAGTACGCTATCGCTGTAAAGCTTGCAGGCAAGTGGAAGGTACAGACCTATACTGCTAAGAATTACTTCACTTCTCCCAAGCTGAAGGCTAAGTCCAAGTACAGCATGGTTATCTGTGCTAAGATCGACGGCGAGTGGGATACCAGCAATATCAGCGGCAGAGCATTTACTGTTACAGTTAAGTAATATTTCACTGTTAATTTGCCTTGACAATATGGCAAAATGAACTTATAAATTACAACAGCAGGGCTTCGGCTCTGCTGTTTTTTGTACCAATCTTTCAATTACTATTGTTGAAACGCGCAAGAAAAATTAAGAACAACAACGAAGTTAATAATAATGATGCAATTAGTGATTGCGAAGAAACTTTTCTAAATATATTGACATACTTTGCACATTGTGTTAAGCTGTTAACATAATCGTTTTTTATAGGAGGAACAAAACATGAAAAGTAAAAAGATCATTTCGGGTCTGCTGGCGCTGACATTCGTAATCGGCGGTGCAGTTATTCCCGGTGCAGTAATAAACAACAGTGTGGTAGCTTCGGCTTCTACCTTTGCTAGAAGAGAAGTACTTATATATGGCGACTATGAGTATGCCTTACTAAATGATGGTACTGTTGAGATAGCAAGGTACATGGGTCTTGATGCAAAAGAGGTTGAGATACCGGCTGAGATAAATGGTGCGGTTGTAACAAGCATTGGCTCGAGTGCATTTAGTGCTAAAAGTAGCATTGTAAGTATCAAAATGCCGGATAGTATAACTACGATTTGTAGTGATGCATTCGCGTATTGTACTCATCTTTCTGATATTAAATTATCTGTAAATCTGACAACTATAGGTAGCTATGCTTTTTGTTCGTGTACGAGTCTTAAAAGTATTGAAATTCCAAAAAGTGTAACATACTTAGGAGGGTTTCCTTTTTCAGAAACAAGATCATCGCTTGTATTCAATTGCTATAAAGGATCGATAATTGAAAACTATGCTCTTAATAATCATAGACATTTCAAGATCCTTGATGCTGAAGACAAGACCGAATTCCCTGTGCTGAGTGAGGTACAGTTCAATACAAAGTATCACCAGTTTCGTATGAAATGGACAGAAGTTGAAGGAGCTGAGGAGTATGCCATTGCCGTTTATCTTGCTGGCAAATGGAGAGTGCAGAAACAGGGTATCCCTGCTGACGCTACTACCTACACTTCCCCAAAGAAGACTGATCAGTTGCAGCCTAAGGCATACAAGGTTGCTATTGGAGCTAAGATCAATGGCAAGTGGGATAAAGTCAATGCTATCAATAATGCTTTTGAAATTCTTGTATAGTAACATACAAAGCAAACTCTGAAATATAAACAAATCACGGCGCTCCTGCTATTGTGACGGCGGGGGTGTCTTTTTGTTGGTTTGGTGAATATTGGCGGGAAGTTTGGGTTATCTATTGACATTCAACTTGAATCATATTATAATATTTATGAATTAATTATTTCGTTTTGGAGGTCTTTCAGGGTGGATAAGAGAGTCGTGGTATATAAAGTAATGCGGACGGTGCTTGCGCCGCTGTTTTATGTGCTGTTTCAGCCGAAAATAATAGGTTCGGGGAATATCCCGAAGACTGGAGCGGCAGTTGTGGCGGGCAATCACAAACACGCCCTTGACCCTATACTCGTGGATATCAGCACCCGCAGAACTGTACGTACTCTTGCGAAAAAAGACCTGCATGACGGTGCTTTCGGCTGGTTTTTCAGGAGCTCGGGCACTATCCCCGTAGACCTCCATGCAAAGCATAATCCCGAAGCACTACGAGCCGCAAAGGAAGCACTCCGCGAGGGTGAACTTGTGAATGTTTCCCCCGAGGCTAAGCGAAATTATACCGATGAACTTCTTCTGCCTTTCAAATACGGCGCGGCGGTTATGGCTGAGGATACGGGGGCGCTTCTTGTACCTTATGCGATAGTCGGGAAGTACAAGCCTTTCGGCAGGATAACCATAATATTCGGCAAACCTTTCAAAGCACTGGGCGATGCCGAAAAAACGAATATAAAACTCTATAACAGCATAGCCGCCCTGCTTAAAAAGGTCATGCCGAAAGAAGAGTTAGAGTCCAAAAAAATAACCTCTTTTGAAGAATGGAGCAGCAGAAATGAAAAGACATCTTGAATACCCCGACTGTTCGCTGTACAGATATCTTGTCATGACAGCGAAGAAATACCCCGATCATACCGCACTGAACTATTTCGGAAATAAGCTGACTTTCCGCCGACTTATCGGTGAGGTAGGCAGAACTGCCCGCTCACTTGCAGCGGCGGGTGTCAGAAAAGGCGACAGAGTTTCTGTGTGTCTGCCGAATATCCCGCAGGCGGTTTTCCTGTTTTATGCGATAAACAAAGTGGGTGCAGTGGCGAACATGATACACCCGATGTCTGCGGAAAACGAGATCATCCGATATATGGAACTCACCGAGAGCAAATATGTTTTCTTCCTTGATTCCGTTTCGGATAAAATGAGAAAGGTCTGCATG
>NZ_JAILMR010000131.1 GCF_024692365.1 Ruminococcus sp.
CATAGACTGTACGTTAACAGCAGTACCCCAAGAGAAAGGAATATCGTTGTCACGTCTGTAAACGTTAGCTCTGGGGTTATCCCAAGAACGGAATACAGCCTTGATAGCGCCCATCAGCTGCTCCTTAGGATCGTCAGGGAAGTCAACGCCGATCTTAGCCTTGTACTCAGCCTTGAACTGACCTGCCAGTGTCTTCAGATCGTCAGCTGTCAGCTCAACGTCCTGAGTAACACCCTTTTCTTCCTTCATCTTGTCGATCAGCTCTTCGAAATACTTCTTGCCGACCTCCATAACAACGTCGGAATACATCTGGATAAATCTTCTGTAGCAGTCCCAAGCCCATCTGGGGTTGTTGGACTTCTCAGCGATAGTGTTAACAACAGTCTCATTCAGACCCAGGTTCAGGATAGTATCCATCATACCGGGCATGGAAGCTCTTGCACCGGAACGAACGGAAACGAGAAGAGGATTCTCCTTGTCACCAAACTTCTTGCCGGTGATGCCTTCCATCTTTACGATATACTCGTTGATCTCCTTCTGGATCTCTTCAGAGATACCGCCGTCCTCATAATACTGTGTGCAAGCCTCGGTAGTGATAGTGAAGCCCTGGGGAACGGGAAGACCGATGTTGGTCATCTCTGCCAGGTTTGCGCCCTTACCGCCGAGCAGTTCTCTCATGTTGGCATTACCCTCAGAGAAGAGATAGCAATACTTAGTTGCCATAGGTTATCTACCTCCAAAAATTTTGAAATTCCGTTTTATTGCGCAGCAGGATACTGCCAATTTACGGTCGTAAATATATTATAACAGATTTCCGCCAAAATTACCATAGTTTCCGAGCATTTTAAGTAATAAAATTTTTCACAATGTTTCCGCTCAACTTCTATGCACATTCTACAAAAATGACGCATTTTCGCTCATTTTCCCCCGAAATGCATATACTTGACAATGATAAGTGTCTTCAATCAAAGTAAAACAGGTCTTCAAACCTTTTATCCAGAGCTATACATATTATAAGTGCAAGCTTGGCAGTCGGGCTGAACTGCCCTGTTTCTATCGAGCTTATAGTATTGCGTGAAACTCCCACCATCTTAGCGAGAGCACCCTGAGAAAGCCGTTTTTCGGCGCGGGCTTCTTTAAGGCGGTTTTTAAGAATAAGTGTTTCGTCCATAGGTCCAGCACCTCGATATATGATCTGTCTACATATCTGAGTAAAGATAATAGAATACGATCATTATGATAACATCTACGATTGCAGCTAACACCATCAGAATAAAGCATAACCAATCGGTCTTCTTTTTTGAAATCATTGCTTTATTCCAATATTTGATCGCAGTGTCCAGCGTTGTTATCAGAAGATAACCGGCGTTGATACGATGAGTATATATTAAATCCAGAAATAGCAGAGCCAGACAAATATAGAACAACAGCGCGTGTGTTTTAATAAAACCTCTTTCACACGCCTCCCTTTCTGCCAGATCTTCATATTCATATTCTTCGCGGCTCATCGCCAGTATTTTTTCCTTATCCATATTACTCACCCTTTCACAAGTTTTATCATGCCGACGGTAAAGCTGATGAGGAATATCACAGCCCAAACTGCGCCCAGCACAAGAGAATCTTTCTTTTTCAGCTTTATCCCTCTGTACATGAACTGCACTGCCATGTTCACAGCCATTATCGACCATATCAGATAGTCCCGCTTGCCATTTACCATTATACCCGTCACATAGATGATAAACAGAATTATCGCCGTTGAGATGTGTGCAATACTTATCGCCTTGTTGTTTACCTCCAGCTCGAAGGGATCTTTCTTTTCATTCTCTACGCGGCTCATTGCCAGTATTTTCTCTTTATCCATAAATATCATCCTTTCAGATGTGCATAGTTTTATTGGTATTATGCCAAGTATACTTGGTATGATGATATTATATCACTGCCAAGTGTACTTGTCAAGAGTTTGCACAGTTCACTTGGCATCTTTGTAGATATGCATAAATCCACACCGCATTTTTTATCATTCGACACTATGCTTAAACAAACTATGTCATAAAGATTTCCGACCGTTTTCGCCTGTTTATCAAAATGGTGTACTATAATTGTATATTGTGGTCATTACATCAAAAAAGCACTCCCGAAAAACGGGAGCGCTTTGGATACACTATTATTTGGTATTGCTCAGGTTCCACCTCATGGGAGCGATACGCTTTGCGCGGGTATTATCGAACAGCCAGTTGTTGAAGGTAATAGTGGGGTCAAAATAACGATAATCCGTTCTCATCTTGCCCTTATTGAAAAGCATTGCTTTTTCACTGCCGGGAGATTTTCGGATAACAGCACCTATGCGGTGACGATCCTTTTCGTACTGGATTATCTCGTTGGCGTTCAGCTGTCTTGAATCGCATACATTATATACTCCGCTGTATTTGCCCTGAGGCACGGATATGATACCGTTTATAAAATCGATAAGATTGAACACACAGCAGAAAGTAAAACCGTAGTCGCCTTCACCGAAAACGTAGCCGACATTCTCCTTGTGATCGTAAACATGGGAATGAAGATTATCGGTATGCTCGGCATCATATATGGGCGCTGCCCTAGCTACTACCGTGATAGTATCGCTTTTTTTGAAAGCCTTCTCCATCAGTTTCTCGCTGTTAAGCTTCATCACGGAATAATTGGTTATGGCTTTTTCAGCAATTGTCTCTCTGATAGGCTCTCTGCCCTTCTGCAAACCGTAAACCTCTGTGGTGCTGAGGAGGATGAAGCATCCTACGCCGCACTTATCAGCCGCAGAATAAATATATTTATCGGTGATCTTGCTCTTTTTGATCTCGGCATCTGTCACCAGGGAATCTATATCATTATCCACGGAATTTGCAAGATGCACTACCACATCGATATGATTTGATTCCATAATATTGCAGATAGCTCTTTTATCATTGATATCACACTGAGTAAAGCTGTAATTGCTGTCTTTGCCGACGAAATCATTGGTTTTTGAATCCACCGCGAAAACACGGTGTTTTTTATGCAGCAGGCTGGAAGTCAGATACTGACCGATCATGCCGCTTGCACCAGTAATAAGTATAGATGACATTGCTGCCACTCCCTTCCAGACAGAAGCGCCATACCGTATCAGCTGCCACGAAAGCTGTTGATCAACGGACTGCGGAAACCCTGCGCACGCCACGCAGTAAGGGGCTTAAACTCCCTTTGCCGAATATCTCCTCGCCGTATTTTGATAGGCACTCTATCACTCTTTTCTCGATATTATTATAACACAATTATGATAATTTGCAATATGTTTTGGTTAAAATCAGAAAAATTTAGATTTTCTTTATAAATTCGCTTGCGTAATTTTGTGAAGTGTGCTAAAATATTATAACAGAGCTTAAAAAGCGTTAATTAAAATGTCAAAAAGCCGCGAAAAATCGGTAAAATCTGCACATAGGTCTTTTTGAGCTTAAAGTTACTTAAGTGCAGATTAAAATTAAAAATCATAGGTTCAGACAAATTGAACTTGTTATATAAGGAGAATCCATTTTGAGTTACACAGACCTCATCTTCCTGTTCGGACTTTTCCCCGTTTCAGCGGTGCTTTCCATGCTGGACAGGAGTTCGGAATATAAAAACCTGATACTGATAATCACCTCACTGCTGTTTTTCAGCTGGGGCAGACCTTTCGTAGTATGTCTGATATTCCTGTCGCTGTTCGCTGACTGGGCACTGGGACTTTGCGTAGGCAGTATCCGTGAGAAGAACCGCACGGGAGCGATACTGCTGACTGCGGCAGACGGAATAATGAATGCCGCGCTAATGCTGATATTCGGGCACAACTACCTGTTCGCTGATACAGCACTCGCTCTTGAAGACATCATGCTACCCATAGGCATGGGCTACTATTCATTAAGGGGATTTTCCTACGTTTCTGATGTCTGCCGCGGCAAAATACGTGCCGAAAAGAACGTGTTCTGCATAATGACTTATATGATATCATTCCATTTGATGTGCGCGGGACCTCTGGTTCATTACGGCGATATTGAGGGTCAGATAAGAAAGCGCGAAGTCACAACAGAAAAGCTGAACGCGGGACTGAACAAAATGACCTGGGGTCTGGGTAAGATAGTTATCTTATCGGAAGTATTCCGAAAGATAAGGGCTGCGGGTCTCAGCAGCGGTGAGATTACAACTCTGGGCTGCTGGCTGGGTATGCTGGCATTCTTTGCAGAGTACTGTTTTATATTTACAGGTCTTTGCGACATGAGCCGTGGTTTCAGCCTGATGGGCGGATTCGTACTGCCGATAAACTACCGTGACATCGAGCCTGATGAACTATTCACAGGACTTGTAAAGAGCTACAACACCACTGTCATAGCATTTTTCAGCGACCTCCTCGGTATACCGACAAGCAAATCGAAAATAAAAACAGCCGTATGCACCGTGATATGCGGCGGATTTATGGGACTGTGGTACGCAGTCAAGCCGACAAGCCTTATTGTAGGACTTGTGGCAGGTCTGTTGGTGGCACTGGAACAGCTTTTCCTGAAAGGTATCCTCGGAAAGCTGCCCGCATTTTTCAAGTATGTATACCTTGTGCTTGCAAGCCTGATGATATTCGGTGCCCTTGAATTCAAGGGATTTTTCGGCTACCACAAATGGGTTAAAGGTCTGATGGGCTCGGGCGTTCAGTACACCCTCAGCGTAGCAGTCAGGGATGCAGTGCTCAACAACTGTGTGCTGATACTCATAGCATTCTGCGTGGTTTGCACGCCTGTCCGCAAGATGATAACAGGCTATGCGGATAAGATTTCGGCTAAGAGCAGGAAATCTTACGGCACGGTGCGAATCTGCAAGACCATAGCAACAGCGGCAGTGCTGGTGATAAGCGTTATAACTCTGACGGCTAATGTGTCGGTATGAGAACGGAGGACAAGATGGAAGATCAATTCAGTAAACTGAAGTCTGAAGCCGCAAAGATAGAACTTCCCGATGAGTGCGAAGAAAACGACCGTGCAGTTCGGTTCTTAGCACTTGAAATGGGTGTGGGACATTACGATAATCTGAACTTGCTGGTGCTTTCGGTACTGGTGATATTCATATCGGTTGCTTTTCTCGCTGTCAGCGGCGGAAAAATACGAAATGACGAGGAACTCACATTCACAAAAGAGAGCTTTCTCAGCGGCGAATTTGAACAAGGCATCGAAAAAAGGTATATCCGTGAACTGCCCATACCAGAGCAGATGCGCACAGCAGAGGAGTATATCTCTTTCCTGTACGGCATAGGCAATACCATTGACGAAACCGGCAGCGGCAACTACGATATCAGAAATCGTCAGCAGGCAGCCGAAGAGCGCAACCCCTTTGACGATGAAGACGAGCGCGACGAGAACGCTGTGACCACTAAAGCAGTAATGACCGACAAGGACGGCAACACCGTCACCGAAGCCGACAGCGATGAAACTGCCCCCGGCGGCGGAACAACGGCGGTTTCAAGACCTGCATCAACTTACAGGACATACACCACTCCCGAGGCAGACGAGGAAATGACTACCACCAACAATGAAGCTCCATTCGTGACGACAACAACGACAGTGATCTCCCATAATACCGAATCTACACAGGATACCGAAGACAGCACCGAGCCATCAGATACTGAGCCGCCGGTTACCGACGAGCCCGATTCCAAGCCCGATACCGCCCCATCGGATACCGAACCGCCCCCTGAAACGCCCGAAGAATGATGAATCGTTTTGAATATTCCGACGACAACAAGCGCTACCACAGTTACAGCTATTATCTGAAAAAGCGCTTTGGCAAAAAGGTGTACAAAGTCCCGCTGAACATCGACTTAGGCTGTCCCAACCGTGACGGCACCAAAGGCATCGGCGGGTGCTCTTTCTGCTCGGCTAAGATGAGCGGAAATTTTGCAGGCGACCCTCGTAAGACCGTTGAAGAACAGTATGCCCAAGTCCGTGACGTTATGGAAAAGAAATGGGCGGATGCACTTTGTATCCCCTATTTTCAGGCAGGCAGCAACACTTATGCAGATGTCGGCATGCTGAGAGAGATGTTCAGCACTGCCCTTGAGCTTAAAAACGCAGTCGGTCTGAGCATTGCCACCCGAGCCGACTGTATCGACATTGAAAAAGCGAAAATGCTGGGTGAACTGGCAAAGGGCACATATCTAACGGTCGAACTGGGCTTGCAGACGATATATGACAGCACAGCCCTCTCAATGAATCGCTGCCACACCTATGCCGACCTGCTCCGCGCATACGAAATGCTCCGAGCCGAAGACGTGAACGTGTGCATACACCTGATAGACGGTCTTCCGGGTGAAACAGCCGAAATGATGCGTGAATCTGCGAGAACAGTGGGACAGCTGGATATCCACGCAGTAAAACTGCACCTGCTCCACGTACTGAAAGGTACAGTGCTGGCTGATATGTATGCTCGTGAAGAGTTCAGCACACTTGAACGCGATGAGTATATCGGCATCATCTGCGACCAGCTGGAACTTCTTCCGCCGCAGATAGTAATCGAAAGACTGACAGGCGACGGCGACCGCAACGAACTGATAGCCCCAATGTGGAGCCGTGACAAACGCCGCGTTTTAAATGGTATCGATATGGAAATGGCACGCAGAGGTGCTTTTCAGGGTGACAAGCTATAACAACAGACCGCCTGTGGCAGTGACTGCCACAGGCGATATTTTTATACCTTTTTATTGAAACATGAAAACTCATTTTGCAGGATATGCCATAGCCCTCGTACCGCAGAAAATCCAATAGCCGCACCCAGCACCGTAGGATAGCGAAGATGTCCCTCAATACCGACCCCAAGCATAAAAAGACAGAATGAGAACATCAGCACAGCCAACATATCCCCAACAAAACCTATCCACCGTGGGCAGCGTATCTGTGGCAGTGACAAAACTCCCCACACCAGCCCGAGAATCACCCCCGACGGCAGCCCGCCCAGCTGTGCAGCAGCTTCAAACAACGTCATCTCAGCAGTTTACCAAAAAAGCCCAACCTGCTGACAGCATCGCGCTGACCATAGACCATCGCAGATATCTCGCCGTCGATATTAAGCTCGCCGTTTTCCACGCTGAGTTCGCTGATATGTAGTTTTTCGCCCTTTACGGTAAGCTCCCCAAGCTGAGTGTAAAGCACCACCGTGTTCTCATCAAAACGCTCGACATCGTTCACCCCGGTCAGCATCAGCTTGCTGCGGTCTTCAAGAATTGCATTATGTCTGCCCTGTATCTCTGTCATATATAAGCCTCCTTTTTGGTATATCATATGCATAGCAGTGTCTGTATATCACACGAACAGTATAAAATAACGAAAGTAAAATAAAATCGATACAGCCTATTGCATAAATGTAAAATATGTGTTATAATTATTTTGTACATTTATACCCGATTTTTCGGGTAGCAATATAAAACTATGAACATTCCTGAAGGAGGAAGAAACAAATGAGAAAGAAGATCATAGCAGGCGTAGCTGCAATGCTTATGGTAGCTTCATGCGTACCTGCTAACACAAATTTCGGATTTTCTCCGATAACTCCAATCACAGCTTCTGCGGCTGATTCCAAGTTGGATCTGGGTAATATTGTCATTACACAAAACAGCAAAACAGGCAATATCGAAATCACACCTAAAAATCTATATGAATATCTCGGTTTAGATGTCAGCGCAACTACACTTAACATCAATATGAGCGGATTAAAAAGCAATATAGAGGATTTTGTGGGCGGTTCTCTAAATGGCAAGAATATTATTTTGAATGCTCCTTCCGACTCCACCGCTAAACTAAACAAGTATGTTAACCTATCTCATATCAACTTCACTGACGATCTTATAACCGGTGTAGGTGCAAGCTTTGCTTCCGGCTGTAAAACTCTACAAACCGTTAACTTCGGAAGCAAGATAAATACTATCGGCAAGAGCGCTTTCAGTAGCTGCGGACATCTGCAGGGTACATCAGGCACAAAGCTTGATCTTTCTAACATCGTAACAATTGAAGATTCAGCTTTTGCAAGCGATTCTGAAATTCAGAGCATCACATTCAGTAATAATCTTCTTTCCATAGGCAACAGCGCTTTTTCAAGTGATATCGCGCTTAAGTCTCTGAATCTTCCAGCAAATCTTCTGAGCATCGGAAACAGCGCGTTCTCCAACTGTAAAGGACTGGAATCTGTCAAATTTCAAGGCAATGACACACTCTCCTCTATCGGCACATCTGCTTTTGCGAGTTGCACTAGCCTGACTACTGTGACCGTTACAGGTTTCAACTACAACAGACTGCCAAATGGTTCTTCTGCAATAGAATGTGGAACTCAACTTTTCAACGGCTGTACTTCTCTTCAGAACTTCACGTGGTCCCACAACTTCACTTCGATACCCGACGCTACATTTAGCGGCTGTACATCACTGACAAATTTCTCATTTGAAGGAGAAGCTACAGGTTCTTTATGTGCCCGCATAGGAAACAACGCATTCTATAACTGTGAATCACTTGTAAAAATCAACCTGCCAAATGCCAATACCGATATTGGTAAAACTGCTTTTGGAAACTGCAAAAAGCTTCAAGAAGTAGTCGTTTCTGATAAACTGGCAAATGTTGACAAGGGTGCTTTCGGAGGTTGCTGGGTACTGACACTTTATCCAAGATCTGATACCAATAAGACCAAAAACAAAGTCGTTCTTCCATCTACTTGGAAAACGATTGCTGACAGTACTTTTGAAAAATGTAACGGTATTACTCAGGCTGATATCAAGTACGTTACTTCGATTGGCAAATCTGCATTTGATAGTTGCCACTCTCTCACAAGTATTACTATACCAGACGCAGTCACCACCCTCAACGATTATACATTCCGCAACTGCGAATCCCTGAAAGACGTAGTTGTATCCAAGCAACTTGGTATACTTGGCACTGACTCTGGTTGCGTTTTCCAGAACTGCACATCCCTTGAATCATTCACACCCAGCAATGCAACAAAGCTACCATATACTTTACAGTTTCCTGCATCTCTTGGTGGCATCCAGACGAGCGGCTTTGAAAACTGCCCCGCTTTCAAGTACATAAACTTTGCTAAGAATTCTCAGTTCAGTGTAGTTGGCGAAAGAGCATTCTACAAGTGTACAGGTTTGCTCGGTTCAAACGAAGGTGGAAATGCAAACAACACCATTCAAATGCCTGCAGGCGTACGAGATATATTCAAAAATGCATTTGCTGAGTGTAATTCTCTTAAGAAAATCGAATTCCTTGGTAATGTTTCCACCATAGGCATCTCTGCTTTCCAGAAATGTACTGCACTTGAAGAAGTTATCATGAACGATACTATCCAGCAGGTACGTGATTCTGCATTTGCTGACTGCACATCACTCAAGAAGATGCCCCACACCAAGGAAGGCAAAACTGCATTCTCACATATCGACACCATCAATGCTTCTACATTCAAGAACTGTACAAGCCTTACAGAAGCTCAAATACCCAAGAACATAACCGTGATAGGCAACAGCGCCTTCTACGGATGTAAAACTCTTACAAAAGTACTGTGGGAACAGGGTTCAGCACTCGCTACCATCGACAGCAGTGCTTTCAGCGGCGATGAAAATCTGGCTGTATTCACCCCCAAAAACGGCAGCACTGTTTCTACTTTCCCTGACAGCCTGACCAAGATAAACTCCAGTGCATTCACAAAGACAGCTCTTACAAAGCTCAAGATCGGTTCTCCCGCCAACGGAGATACTGTAATTTTAGGTTCCAGTGCTTTCTCAGATAATAAAGCTCTGGAAGCAGTTGACTTCTCCGAATCCAACATTATCGAGATACCCAATAGCTGTTTCAGCAATGATATCAATCTCAAAACAGTTTTACTGCCTGAGACTTCTCTCACTAAGCTTGATGAAAAAGCATTCTACAAATGCAACCATCTGCACACTTTCGGAACTACTTCTGCTAAAAGTGGCCAGTATACTATCCCCGAATCACTGACCTATATCGGCAACAATGTATTCGAAGACAACTTCTGTATGCAGGTGGTCAATATTCCTGCATCGACAACATCGCTGAAAATATCAATGTTCAATATCAACCTTAGGAATGTTAAAGTTGAGGAGAACGGCTATACTCCTCTGGAAGCTATAAATGTTCATAAGAACAATCAAAACTATAAGAGTATAGATGGCATTCTCTACAGCCGTGATGGGAAAACTCTGTACAATGTTCCCATCGAAAAGAAGATTTCCACTTACGAGGTACCTAAAGAAGTTGAAACCATAGAATCGTATGCCTGCGTAAATGCTAATCTGAAAAAAGTTGTTCTAAATGAAGCTCTGAAAGAAATCAAAGAAAAGGCATTCAACGACTGCCAAAGCCTTGAGAGCGTGAATTTCGGTAAGAACGGCACAGTAGATTTAAAACTCTCTGATAAAAAGACCATATTCGCAAAAGACAAAGGCAAGATCACACTTTACGGTACTACTGGTTCTACTGCAGAGGCATACGCAGAGAAGAACAGCTCAAAGGTAACATTCGTAAATAATGACCTTGTTGCTACTAAGCTAGATATACTCTCCAAGAACGGCAAAGTTATCACCGGCAGCATCACTCTGGCTCTTACCGAGAAAAACTACACTTTCGGTTGCAAGCAGACCACTGCAAAGGGCAAAGAAGCTGCTGATAACCTTATCTGGTCATCAAGTGATTCCGCTGTTGCAGTTATCGACAATACAGGTAAGGCTACATTCAAGGGCAAGGGCACCACAACTATTACCGTTACTAACGCCAACGGCACAGCAGTTGCCAGTGTCAAACTGACAATTGGTGACAAAACAACTTTCGTTGACGATCTGCTTGGTGACGTTAACGGCGACGGTAAGATAAATGTTACTGATATCACAAAGATCGCTTATCACATAAAGGGTAAGAAGTTACTTGATGCACAGGCTCAGAAACGTGCTGATGTCAATAACGACGGCAATATCAACGTAACTGATATCACAAAGATCGCTTCTCACATAAAGGGCAAAAAGCTCCTGAACTGATATCTCGACAATTGACACAATAAAATAGTATTAAATGCACTTCTGTCGATCATTTGTCAGAAGTGCATTTTTATTCAGACACAAAAACACCTCCGTACCATCTGAATACGGAGGTGTTTCTTATTATGCAGATTGTGATGTATAGAGCTCGTAGTAAGCGCCGCGTTTTTCCATCAGTTCATCGTGGGTGCCGCTTTCAAGTATACCCTTTTCGTCGATATACATTATGCGGTCACAGTTGCGGATGGTTGAGAGCCTGTGAGCGATTATGAATGACGTTCTGCCTTTGAGCAGCTGTTCTATGCCCTTTTGCAGAAGTGCTTCGGTCTTGGCATCAATTGAGGATGTCGCTTCATCGAGCACCAGTATCTTAGGATCGCTTAGAAGAGTTCTTGCAAAACTGATAAGCTGTTTCTCGCCACCCGAAAGCTTGCTGCCGCGCTCGTTGACTTCCGTTTCATATCCCATATCCATTCGGCTGATGAACTCGTCCGCACAGACAGTTTTTGCTGCCTCACGTACTTCTTCGTCGGTGGCATTCTGTTTGCTGTAACGTATGTTATCCATTATCGTGCCGCTGAATATGAAACTATCCTGGAGCATTATGCCCATCTGTGAGCGCAGAGACTTCAAAGTGACATCGGATATCGGTACACCATCAACGGTTATCCTGCCCTGTTCGATATCGTAGAAACGGGATATCAGGGATACTATCGTAGATTTGCCAGCACCCGTAGGTCCGACCAGGGCTACGCTCTCCCCTGCCTTTACATCAAAAGAAAGATGCTCAAGTACGTTGATATCCTTCTCGTAGCCGAAAGTAACGTCCTCAAAGCTGACCTGACCTGTTATCTCGCCAAGTTCGGAAGCATCCTCTTTATCGGTTATGGTAACAGGTTCGTCAAGCGTTTCAAATATACGTTCCAGATAAGCAACGTTGTTTATGAAGTTGTTCATAATATTTGAAATGTTCATTATCGGCTGCCAGAATCTTCCTGCGTAGCCTGTCATAGCAGCAAGCACGCCGAGGGATACTGTCTCGCGGGGAAGAACAAGGAGTCCCACGATAAAGAGCGAAGCCCTTATCATCGTTGAGATATTATCCGTAGCAGGCCATACAAGGTTCGAGTACTTAACAGCCCTCATCCAGGACTTGCGGTACTTCTCATTCAAATGATCGTATATCTCAGCGTTTTCTTCTTCGCGGGTGAATACCTGCGTTATCCTTGCGCCGACGATATTCTCCTGCAAGTAGGCATTCATGTTGGATGACTTGTTTGAAACATCCTGCCATGCAAGGCGCTGCTGCTTTTTGATAGCAAACATTACCATTATGAACAAAGGCAGACCCGACATCGCCACAATTGTCAGCTTAGGGCTGACTATCACCATGAACACCAGTATGAACAGCATATTCAGTATCTCCATAACGAAGTTGATTATACCGTTTGAGAGCATATCCGATACGGAGTTAACGTAGTTTATAACACGTATCAGTATCTTACCGTGGGGACGGTCATCGTAGTAGGTGAAAGGCAGTTTCTGCAAATGTGCGAACAAGTCCTCACGAATATCAAAGATTATATCCTGGCCCACAACAGTCATTATACGTCCGCGGATATTGCCAAGCACGGTGCCAAGTACGCTGAATCCCAGCAGGGCAAGCCCTAGAAGAATAAGCTCTTTAACGTTCTTGTTTGGTATCGTAACATCCAGCGCACGCTGAGTTATCAGCGGTCCTACAAGCCCGCATACTGCCGCCGCCATGCTTATCAACAGCGAAAGTATCATTTTGCCTTTATACTTTTTTATGTATACATAGGAACGTTTCAAATGGGCGAAGTCAAAGGGCTTTTCAAGCTGTTCGTCCACATCGTATTTGTTTCTTGCCATTATACCGTCACCCCGCTTTCTTCTGCGCAGTTTATGCCGCTTTGCAGTTCGTATATCTGCCTGTAATAGCCATCACGTTTGATAAGTTCCTCATGAGTTCCCATATCGGCTATCTTTCCGTTTTGCAGTATGATTATCTTGTCTGCGTTCTTTGAGGACGATATCCTCTGTGCGATTATTATCTTGGTACATTCAAAATCCAGTCCACCGCTGAGGCTTTGCTGAATGAAATGCTCGGTCTCCATATCCACCGCCGAGGTGGTATCATCGAGTATCAGCACAGCAGGTCTTACGGCTATCGCCCTTGCCAGAGAAATACGCTGTTTCTGTCCGCCCGAAAGACCTACACCGCGCTCGCCGACAATAGTCTCATACTTGTCGGGCAGTTTCTCGATGAAGTCACTCGCTGCCGAAAGCTCAGCACAGCGCCTTACATACTCTTCTTCCATATCACTGTCGCCATAGGCTATGTTTGAATCTATGGTATCCGAATACAACAGAACATCCTGCGTTGCTATGCCTATACTGCTTCTCAGGGTGTGCAGCTTGTGCATACGTACATTTCTGCCGTCCACAAGCACCTCTCCCCTGTCGCAGTCGAAAAATCTGGGGATAAGGTTCACAAGGGTTGTCTTGCCGCTTCCGGTTTCACCCATTATAACAACGGTCTCACCTGCGTTTATTTTGAAGCTTACATTATCCAGTATCTTCTTCTCGCCGATGGAGAAAGTAACGTTCTTGAACTCAATATCGCCGCGGAGTTTCTCCTTGTTCTCATGGGCGTCTTCCCTGTCAACTATGCGGGGAGCTTCATAGTATATCTCTATTACCTTGCCCGCAGATGCCATGAAGCGGTGGAAATCGTTGACATAGGTGCCCATATTCCTCATGGGGTTGCCCACAGC
The DNA here is from genome assembly GCF_024692365.1 of Ruminococcus sp. Lineage (GTDB taxonomy): Bacteria > Bacillota > Clostridia > Oscillospirales > Ruminococcaceae > Hominimerdicola. The sequence goes on from NZ_JAILMR010000131.1 coordinate 13,864, forward strand.
CCAGAGAAGTCCCGATATAGCCACATACTGACCCATGGTAAGGTGCTGTTTTATCATAAAATATCCGCCGCAAATCAGCAGTATAACAGAAAGCGCACCCGCTGCGATATCTATAAAAGGGTGATATTTCAGCCATACCATAGCCGCCTTGATATTTGATTCGCGGTATCCCTCGTCCTTTTTGCGGAACTTTTCTATCTCGTGATCCTCTTTTGCAAAAGCTTTTACAACGCGGTTGCCCGAGATATTTTCCTGTGCCGCAGTGTTCAGCGCCGAGGAAGTTTCTCTCACCTTGCGGTATGCAGGTCCTGCATGGCGTGAAAACAGCCTTGTCACAAAGAATATAACAGGTGTCATAGTCATAATGCAGAGTGCCGTGCGATAGTCGATAGTAAAGAAATATATCATCGAAGCCGCAAACAGCGCGAGATTCGCCACAGTGTTGCTTATCACCCAGGATACCATGTGCCTTACCATGTCAAGGTCTCCTGTGAGCCTTGTCATGAGGTCGCCTGTGCGGTAACGGTCGTAGAAATCCATATCCTGATTCTCAATCTTGCGGAAAAGATGGGTGCGTATCCTGTATATCATCGCCTGCGAAGCCTTTTCATAATACATATTGCAAGTATAGGTAAGGCTGGTTCGCAGGAGCGTAACACCTATCATGCCCGCTATCAGCCACAGCAGAAGATCCCTGTGATCCCGCAGATTTTCCGCGGCTTGTTTATTGGATACAAAAGTATCGATTATCTTTGACTGGAAATACTGCGCAGCCACAAACATTCCGTTACAGACTACCGAAAGCACCAGCGCACAGATATACACCGCGCGGCTGCCTTTCAGGTTCGCCCAAAGCCACCTGAGCTGAAACATATTCTTCCTCCCTTGACGTATCTGTCTTCTTACTTACTCTCTTTTTTGAAATATTATTCATTATAACACACAGCCCGCGGATTTGAATAGTATATACTATACTTTTCTTAACATATCCTATAATAAAACTTCTTGAAAACGTTTTCGAGACAATGTTATCAGTCCTTTAATCGCATATTTTATAAACGATAAATATTTCGCTTAGTTTACGCTTTCTATTAGCCACTAATCGGTATACCTCTGCGGATACATTCTTCTTCAAACGCCCGAAGTATCCTGTCCTCTATCTCTTCACGGGCACTTGCGGTTATCGGGTGAACTATATCGCGGAACTCACCATTTTCGTCACGCCTGCTGGGCATTGCCGCGAAAATCCTGTGCTCTCCCTGTACTATCTTTATATCATGCACTGCCAGAACATCATCAAAAGTCACGCTGACTATCCCCCTCAGCCGACCGCTTTCACTTATCTTTCTTATTTTTATACCTGTTATCTTCATACTGTCTTATGACCTCACTTTAATTGCGGAAATCATACGAAAAAAGCTCCGATTTTATTACCGTATTTGTTATTTGAGAATATGTTTACCACATAGCAAATAAATATTCTTAAAATGTCAATATTTTTTTTGAAAAGTGTAGTATAATATAATAGAATAAATGTTTTCATACAGGGAGGAACTTCACATGAGTTCGGTACTGACTGAAGAAGCACTCAGTAAAATAAAGCGAGTTCATTTTATCGGCATCGGCGGTTCGGGTATGTATCCGCTGGCGCAGATATTCCATACAAAAGGATACGAGATCACAGGCTCGGACAATAACGAGACTGAAACACTTGAAGCTGTACGCAAGCTCGGCATAAAAGTATTTCTCGGACAGAAAGCCGAGAATATCGAGGGCGCTGAGCTTATAATATACACCGCAGCTATAATGGCGGATAATCCAGAGCTTATCGCAGCAAAGGCAAGCAACGCGATAGTATGTGAGAGAGCGGATATACTCGGCGTTATAACAGGCTGGTACGAAAACGCACTCTGCGTATGCGGCACCCACGGAAAGACCACTACATCTTCCATGCTGACACAGATTTTCGTTGATGCGGGTGAGGACATCAGCTGTGTTATCGGCGGCAAGCTGCCAAGCATAGGCGGTTCGGGCAGAGCGGGCAAATCAAAGGATATGGTTTGCGAAGCCTGCGAGTATCAGGATCACTTCCTCAAACTCCACCCCGACTGCGCGATAATACTCAACGTTGACGCTGATCATCTGGAGTATTTCAAGAATATCGAAAATATAATCAAAAGTTTCCACACCTTTGCAGATATGGCAAGCAAGGCTGTTATATACAACGGCGATGACGCTAATACCAGAAAATCTCTGGAAGGAATATCGGGCAAGGAACTGATAAGCTTCGGCTGGGATAAGGCTAATGATTATTCTGCCGAGATAATAAGCAAAAAGGGTCTTGTGACAAAGTTCACCGCATTTTTCAAGGGCGAGGCACTGGGAGAAGTTGAGATAAACGTTCCCGGCGACCACAATGTTCTGAACGCACTTGCTGCAATGGCTGCCGCAAGATATTCGGGAATTTCCTTTGAAGCCGCTGCCAAGGGACTTGCAAGTTTCCACGGCGCGATAAGACGTTTCCAGCTGATAGATAAGGTCAAGGGGCTTACCATAGTTGATGACTATGCACATCACCCCAAGGAGATAGAAGTTACTCTCCGTGCAGCAAAGGGTCTTGATTTCAAGAGAGTGTGGGCAGTATTCCAGCCTTTCACCTATTCCCGTACAGAGATACTGATGGACGATTTCGCAAGAGCTCTGGAGATAGCTGATATATCCGTTATAACAGATATCATGGGCAGCCGCGAAAAGAACGAACACGGCATCTACACCGAAATGCTGGGCGCAAAGACAAAGAACGCTGTCTGGTTCGATACTCCCCATGATGTTGTTGACAAGCAGACTGCCGAGCAGAAAGAAAAGAACTTCGATGAATGCATCGACTATATAATCAAGAATGCCGAAGATGGAGATATCCTGATAACCTTCGGCTGCGGAGATGTTTACAAACTAGCGAAGAAACTGGCTAAGAAACTCAGAGAGAACGACTGACACAGCTGCCGTAAAGGAGGAGCGTATGAAAGTCACCGATAACGAGCGTAAGGTATTTGAATTTATTAAAGAGAGAGTCGAGGACGGTTATCCCCCTACGGTAAGGGAGATATGCTCGCATTTCGGCTTCAAATCCACTTCCACCGCACACAGATATATAAAAACACTGACCGCAAAGGGTTTCCTTGAAAAGAGCGATAACCAGAACCGCGCGATTAAACTTGTTGGCGGCGGCGGTATGCTGATACCTCTTGTGGGTACGGTAACTGCGGGAACTCCGATAACGGCGATAGAATACGTCAGCGAATATATAAGCTTTCAGCCCGCAAGACATTACGGCAATCCGCTGTTTGCGCTGAAAGTACGCGGCGAATCCATGATAAACGCCGCTATACTTGACGGTGATACCGTCGTAGTAGAACAGACTTCGGTGGCTGAGAACGGACAGATAGTCGTGGCGCTGGTTGAGGGAAGCGACGCCACAGTAAAGACTTTCTACAAAGAAGACGGCCATTTCAGACTTCAGCCCGAGAACGACACAATGGATCCGATAATATTGGAAAATGTCGAGATACTCGGACGAGTAGTGGGGGTAATAAGATATATATAAACCCCGACAGGGTTTGAAAGGAAAGGGAAGTTCCAATGAAGATAACTTGCAGATTCTGCGGTGCGAGCGTTGACAGCTCCGCCAAAATATGCCCGGGCTGCGGAAAAGTTATCCCGGCTTACAAAGGTGCAGAGCTGGGTAAAAACAATCAATTTTCAACCGATAAGGAGCGCGATGGGCTAACTGCCTCAAGACTGGTCACTCAGACGCCTTATGCTGCCACAAGATCCGGCAGACAGATGGATAAACTTGACGAAAATTATGGCACACCGAAAGCCCGCAAAGAGCATCGCCTTGAAAATTACGATCCCCGCAAGGATACAAAAACTTCACCATATTCAACGGGAACAGGCAGCGGTAAACAAGCCAACAGAAGCTTCATAAGCAATGGTGTTGCCAACGTTATTAAGTTCATAATCATCATAGCGGTCGGCTTGGTCTTGTATGCGGTGGGAAAAGTATTTATAGTTTCGCATACCAATTACGACTTCAACCTGAACGAAAACATAAAGCTTGAAAGCAACAACTACGGCGAAGCTTTTGACAGCTATTTTGAAGAGTGTCACTGGTGGTTCGATTTCAGCACCAACAAGGTGACGTTCAGGGGAATTGACAAAGAGGGCGTTGAATACAGAATGGTCTTCGGCAGAGCCCCCGATGGTCAGACCGCCGTTAAGGAACTGAAGATCGACGGCAAAAAAATAACCACCGAAGATGCGGATATCATGAGCACGTACATACTTGGTATGTTCATGACTCCGAAAGAAATAAAGCACGTTACTGCAACAGGCAAGGGTCTGTAAGCACCTGCACCAAATGAAACTTTCCAATATCCCTAAAGCAACAAAGACCGCGGAACAGCTCCTCGGTCTTTTTATGTTTTGATATGTCGTAAGATTCCACCGATGGCTTATACATTATCAGCCGTTGGTGGAGTTATTTTTGTATCACGCAGGAATTTTCTGTAAAACCAACGTGTAAAGCGCATTGGCAGTATAAACAGTATCAGCTGTAAAAAACAGGGCGGGAAGAAATCCCTGAAACCGATGTAACTTTCTGTGTACAGCTTCCATCTTACCTTGATAAAGCCCTTTGTGAGCCGCCAGCTGCGCCTTATCTCGGGGGTACTCTCGCTGACCCTGTACCTCACAAGCACCTCGGGGAGATTCTGCCCCTTAGCACCGCCTGCCAGCATTCTAACGGCAAAATCGTAATCCTCGCAAAGCTTGAGGTCGCTGTAACCGCCGATCTCAAGTGCCTTGCTTTTGCGGAAAGCCACCGTCTGCCTGTTGAAAGGATTACGACGTCTTGAATAGTTCAGTATATCCTCCTGCATCAGCGGAACTTTTTTCAGCGCGAGGGTCTTGTCCGTGAGATCATCGAATTCTTCAACATAACTGCCCACGATATCAAGATCTTCGTCCATCGCGAACATGACCATCTCTTTCAAGCATCTTCCCCGCAGAGATACATCATCGCTGTCCATGCGGACTATGTAGTCACATCGGCAGGCTTTTATGCCCTTATTGACAGCCATGCCCGCACCAACATTCTCATCTATGCGCACTATACGGAATATTCCCCTGTATTCATCCTGGAAAGATTTTACTATGACATCCAGCGCATTCGTAAGCTTGCCATCGCATACCAACACAAAATCCGAGGGCGGATATGACTGTTTCAGCATGGATTCAAGGCTCTGGTTCAGGTTCTCGGGGAGCTCCTGATCATATACCGACATTAGAACACTGTATTCCGGCAGTTCATAATCCTGCACATACCTTTTAACACGCCGTGCCATAGAAGATCCCCCCTTTCCCGTTTCTATGCTGCGCCAAGCTAAAAATCTGCTTATTTCCCTATTATATATAGTATAATTTTATCATATCCAGCAAAAATTGTCAAGATGTAATAAAATTTTTGTGTCATTTTGTTTCAATAAGTACAAAATCTGTATTAAACGGTATACCAATCAATACGAACTCATACGAGAATATACGAATGTATTCGAGTGTGTACGAGTTTATACGAACAGATACCAACTTATACCATCGCATACGAAACTATACCAACATATACGAACTTGTACCAACTTATACCAAACCATACGAACTAGTACCATTGATAGATGTCAAATAATTGCTGTATATATTAATGACTATTGGTCATTTTTCTATTGACAAAACTCAAAAATTGTGGTATCATAGTATCATTAAATGACCAACGGTCATGTTTAGATGCTTTTTTACCTGAATTTCAAGAAATTATACCCCTTTCCCAATATTATTTTGTTAACAAATTGTAAAAGTTACATCAAGCACATTAAACCCCTTTAAAAAAATGAGAAAAGATGATATAATTAACTTGTATGTGCGAGTGTATTTCAAACCGAAAGGCAGGACGTTACACATGGAGAACCGTGAAAAACCAAAGCTTTCGGGTGAAAACACCTCGGTGACAAGACCGCTTCTGACAATGATATACAAGTGGGGCGCGGTGCTTACAGTACTGTGCTTTGCGGTCACTCTTTTCTGGGGATTCAAAGTCACACAGCTGCTTGGATTCGGGCTGGGCTACGGATTTATGTGTGCTCAGTTTGAATACTTCGGACGCACCTGCGAAAGCGTCGTAAAGCTGGACAGAAAATCAGCTGTGCGCAGAATGCGCGTGTGCTACGCTATAAGAGTCAGCGCACTGGTGATACTCAGCTGTACCACCGCATATACAGGTATTGCAAACTTCACGGGGATACTGATACCTCAGCTTTTCCCGAAAATGATACTTACAGCCGATCAGTTTTTCGGCAGGAAAGGATAGCTTATTATGAACGGATTGGGCGACGGTCCTAAGATAGTATTCGAGATAGGACCTCTGATAATAACCGAAACGGTAGTCATGGGCTGGCTGATAATCGTCGTGGTCACGCTGCTTTGTCTGTGGCTGACAAAAGACCTCAAAAAGAAGCCCGAAAGCAAACGGCAGATAGTAGCGGAGATGTTCGTGAACTTTGTCAACGGCATGGTAAAGCAATCGATGGGCGAAAAGATGATGTACTACGCCCCCTACATAGGCGCACTGCTGGTATCTGCGGTGCTGGGCGCACTGATAAGTATGGTGGGTCTGAGGTCGATGACGGCGGACATAAACGTTACAGCCGCATGGGCGATAGTCACATTCGTGCTGATAACCTACACCAAGATAAAGACAAACGGTTTTCTGGGCTACCTTAAAGGCTTCGCTCAGCCCGTATCTTTCATACTCCCGCTGAACCTTATAAGTGAGGTAGCAACTCCCGCATCTATGGCGTTCCGTCTTTTCGGTAACGTTGCAGGCGGCATGGTAATAACGGGACTTCTCTACTCCGCTTTGGGTGCGGCTTCATCGGCACTGCATCTCCACTTTGAATTCGGTGCATGGGCACTCAGCGTATTACAGGTAGGTATACCCGCCGTGCTGAGTATCTATTTCGACCTTTTCTCGGGCTGCATACAAGCTTACATATTCTCAACGCTGACTATGGTAAACGTTGCGGCTGCGGCTGAGGAATAAGGTTCCGCTCCCATTGAGGGTAAAAATGTTAGATGCGCAGTATATCTGCGATAAATAAAGTAAACAAAACTTTGGAGGTTTTTATTATGTTAGGTGATAAGGCATTTGTATTAGGTTGTTCCGCACTGGGTGCAGGTCTTGCAATGATCGCAGGTATCGGACCCGGTATCGGTGAGGGCTACGCAGTTGGTAAGACTATCGAGTCCATCGCAAGACAGCCCGAAGCTCAGGGCGACTGCACAAGAACAATGTTCATCGGTGTAGCTATGGCAGAGTCAACAGGTATCTACGCTTTCGTTGTTGCGCTGATACTGATGTTCGGCAACCCCTTTATCGGCAAGCTGTAATATAGCAGAAATGCACAGTGTTCTGATATAAGGGAGGTTTTGCATAATGATACTGGCGAGAGGTGACGTTACCGATTTTCTGTCGGTAAATCTCACTACGATCATCGCTACATGGCTCAACCTGCTGATACTGTTTCTGGTGATGAAGCATTTCCTGTTCAACAAGGTGAACAAGGTCATGGAGGACAGGAAGAACGAGGTCGCAGAGACCTATAAACAGGCGGACGAAGCCAAGGAAAGAGCCGAAAAACTGGAGGAGGATTACGAGCAGCGCATAAGCGGTGCGAAGGAAGAATCAGCTAAGATAATCCAGGCGGCTACCCGCAAGGCTCAGCAGAGGAGCGATGAGATAATCGCTGACGCCAAGGTTGAAGCTAAGGGCATCACCGAGCAGGCAAGAAGCGAGATCGAACGCGAAAAGAAGATCGCGGTAAACAAGATAAAGGACGATATCACCGATATCGCTTTCCAGGCGGCACAGGCTGTTATTGAAAAAGACCTGAGCAGCGCCGATAACGAAAGACTGATCGGCGAATTCATTGATAACGTGGGTGAAAACTGATGGCTGAGACAGTAGGCAAGGTTTACAGCACGGCGCTGTTTGAGCTTTGTACCGAGCAGGACAAGCTGGAAAAAGTTTTCAGCGATTACAGCGATTTTCAGGAGCTCATGAAAAACAAGGACTGCGCCGAGTATCTGAGATTTCTGGCATCACCGCTGATATCGGGCAAGGATAAGGCAGACAGCCTCAAGGCTGTTTTCGGAGACAAGATAGATGCTCTGCTGCTGGATTTTCTGTGCCTTACCGCTGAAAAGAACAGGGCTGACAAGCTCGGTGAGATATACGGCGAATTCAGGAAGATGTATAACGATAAGCTGGGTCTGCTGGAAGTTACTGCCATAACAGCTCAGCCTATGACAGAAGAACTCAGAAAACGCCTTACAGATAAACTCGGAAAGACCACGGGCAGACGCATCGTGCTGACCGAACAGGTCGATAAGTCGATAATAGGCGGTATAGTCGTGCGCTACGGCAATACGGAGCTTGATTCGAGCGTAAAGACAAGGCTGGAAAAGCTGAAAGCTCAGATAACGAACACTATCGCTTAACGGCGAAGTTTCATTTAAACATACGGAAGGGAACGGAAAATTATGAATTTACGTCCTGATGAGATAACAGGTCTGATAAAATCACAGATAAAGAACTACCGTACCAAACTGGTGCTGGACGATGTGGGCACTGTATGTACGGTGGGCGACGGCATTTCAAGAGTCAACGGACTGGAGAAGTGTATGTCGGGCGAGCTGCTGGAATTCGAGAACGGCACATACGGCATGGCGATGAACCTGGAGCAGGATTTTGTCGGCTGCGTTCTGCTGGGTACCGAGGAAGGCATCAGAGAAGGCTCGAATGTTAAGAGAACGGGCAGGATAGTATCCGTACCCGTTGGCGAAGCTATGCTGGGCAGAGTCGTAAATGCGCTGGGCGCACCTATCGACGGTAAGGGCGCTATACTCACCAACGAGACAAGACCCGTTGAGAGCCCTGCATTCGGCATAATCACAAGAAAATCAGTAAACAGACCCCTCCAGACAGGTATCAAGGCGATAGACTCCATGATACCCGTGGGCAGAGGTCAGCGTGAGCTTATTATAGGCGACAGACAGACAGGTAAGACTACCATCGCACTTGATACTATCATCAACCAGAAGGGCAAGAACGTTATCTGTATATATGTCGCTATCGGCCAGAAGATATCCACAGTTGCAAATATAGTTGATACCCTGACAAAGAACGACGCAATGGATTATTCCATAGTTGTATCGGCTACCGCGTCGGAGATGGCGCCTTTGCAGTACATAGCTCCCTATGCGGGCGTTGCTATGGCTGAATACTTCATGTTACAGGGCAAAGATGTGCTCTGTATCTACGATGACCTTTCAAAGCACGCTGTTGCATACAGAACTATGTCACTGCTGCTGAAAAGACCTACCGGTCGTGAAGCTTACCCCGGCGATGTATTCTATCTGCACTCCCGTCTGCTTGAAAGAGCCTGCTGCCTGAACGAGGAGAACGGCGGCGGTTCGATAACCGCTCTGCCTATCATCGAAACACAGGCTGGCGACGTTTCGGCATACATACCAACAAACGTAATATCCATCACAGATGGTCAGATATTCCTGGAGACAGAGCTTTTCTTCTCGGGCGTAAGACCTGCTGTAAACCCTGGTATATCCGTATCCCGTGTCGGAGGTTCCGCTCAGATAAAGGCTATGAAGAAGGTATCGGGTCCTCTGAAGCTGCTGTATTCTCAGTACAGAGAGCTGCAGAGCTTCTCACAGTTCGGTTCAGACCTCGACCAGGATACCAAGGACAGACTTGCACAGGGCGAGCGTATAGTTGAGGTACTGAAACAGTCCAAGAACTCCCCTGTTGATGTTGAAAAGCAGGTCGTAATAATCTACGCTGTTGTAAACAATTACCTCAAGAAGATACCCGTTGAGGATATACGTGAGTACGAAAAGGATCTGTTCCTGTTCCTTGATGAATCTCACCCCGATATCCTTGCATCCATACGCGATACAAAGGAACTCACCGCAGAGAACGAAAAGGCACTCAAAGAGGTGCTGAAAGCATTTGCGGAAAAGTTTATGCAGCAGAAGTAAGGAGAACGGCTTATGGCTAACATGAAGGACGTTAAGCGCCGTATAAAAAGCGTGGAAAGCACCATGCAGATAACCAAGGCTATGCAGCTGGTGGCGTCCTCGAAGATGAGGAAAGCCAAGGAGAGAGCCGAAGCGGTACACCCGTTCTTTGAGGGCGTTTTTCAGGTGATGGCGGATATATCCCGCGACCATGAGTTCACCTCAGTGTTCACCAAGAAAAAGTTCAAGAATTCGGTGCTGCTGATAGTCATAGCAGGTGACAGAGGTCTTGCGGGCGGCTTTAACTCGAATGTGCTGAAACTTGCAAAGCGCAAGGCAGAAGAGATCACCGAGAGCGGCGGCGAAGCAGTTATCATGGCGATAGGCAAAAAGGCTGTGGAGTATTTCGAGAAGCGTGAATTCAAGCTGATTGATGGTTTCCCGCAGATTGCTGAGGGCATCGAGCTGGTAGACGCTATGATGATAGCAAACAAGGTCATCGAGAAGTTCAAGATAGGCGATTTCGATGCGGTAGAACTGGTGTATACCACATTCGTTTCGGTAATGACACAGGAACCTCAGCATCTGAGGATACTGCCTGTTGAGAATCTGGAATACCTTGGCAAAAAGCACCCCATGACCATATACGACCCCTCTCCCGAAGAGGTGTTCGACAGCCTGATACCCGAATATATGGGCGGAATGCTGTATTCTGCCATAGTTGACAGCTTCGCTTCCGAACAGGCAGCGAGAAGAACAGCGATGGAGTCCGCAAGCGACAACGCAAGCGAGATGATAGAAAAGCTGTCACTGCTGTATAACCGCGCAAGACAGGCACAGATCACTCAGGAGATAACCGAGATAAGCTCGGCGAGCCTGAATGATAATTCATAATTCACAATTCATAATTATGTATGCGGATAAGGCTGTTTGCAAAACTGAACAGCAGATGCTGATACAGAGTCATGAGTTCGGAAAGGAAGTCAGTTAATGAAAAGCACTAACATAGGCAAGGTCGTGCAGATAGTCGGAGCTGTCGTTGACGTGCGCTTTGACAAAGATAATATGCCTGACCTTCTGAATGCGCTTGAAATAGACAATAACGGCACCAAGCTGGTCGTTGAGGTCGCACAGCACATCGGCGACGATGTTGTAAGATGTATCGCGATGTCCTCAACAGACGGTCTGGTGAGAGGCGTTGACGCTGTGGATACGGGTAGAGCTATATCTGTACCCGTGGGCAGGGAAACTCTTTCGAGAATGTTCAATCTGCTGGGCGACCCCGTAGATAATCTCCCCGCACCTGAAACAGCTGAACGCTGGGAAATACACCGCGAGCCGCCCTCTTATGAGGAGCAGACTGCCGCTAACGAGATACTGGAAACAGGCATCAAGGTAATCGACCTTATTGCGCCTTACCTCAAGGGCGGTAAGATAGGTCTGTTCGGCGGTGCAGGCGTTGGTAAGACGGTTCTTATTCAGGAGCTTATTAACAACGTAGCCAATCAGCACGGCGGTATCTCCGTATTTACAGGCGTTGGCGAGCGTACCCGTGAGGGTAACGACCTTTACTGGGAAATGAAAGAGTCGGGCGTTATCGACAAGACCGTTCTCGTTTACGGTCAGATGAACGAACCACCCGGAGCAAGAATGAGAGTTGGTCTTTCGGGACTGACCATGGCAGAGTACTTCCGTGACGTTGAGGGTCAGGACGTTCTGCTGTTCATCGATAACATATTCAGATTCACACAGGCAGGTTCTGAGGTTTCGGCGCTGCTGGGACGTATGCCCTCAGCCGTTGGATATCAGCCTACTCTTGCAACAGAGATGGGCGCTCTGCAGGAGCGTATAACTTCAACCAACAAGGGTTCTATCACTTCCGTACAGGCAGTTTACGTGCCTGCGGATGACCTTACTGACCCTGCACCTGCTACTACTTTCGCACATCTGGATGCTACAACCGTTCTTTCGAGAAACATCGCATCGCTGGGTATATTCCCCGCAGTTGACCCGCTGGAGTCCACATCACGTATACTCACCCCCGAGATAGTCGGCAACGAGCACTATCAGGTGGCAAGACAGGTACAGTCGATACTCCAGAGATATGTTGAACTTCAGGATATCATCGCTATCATGGGTATGGACGAACTTTCCGATGAGGATAAGCTGACCGTATCCCGTGCAAGAAAGATACAGCGTTTCCTGTCACAGCCTTTCTTCGTGGCAGAACAGTTCACAGGCTATCAGGGCAAGTACGTTCCGCTGAAAGAAACTATCCGCGGATTCAAGGAGATAATCGATGGCAAGCACGACGACCTGCCCGAGAGTGCATTCCTGTTCGTAGGCTCGATCGATGAAGCAGTGGAAAAGGCTAAGAAGTCGGCAGAAGAAAACTAACGAAAGGCGGAAACTATGGCAGTTTTCAAATTGAGAGTACTGACCCCCGAGAAGATATTCTTTGAGGGCGATGCCGAACAGCTGGTAGCTAAGACTACCTCGGGCTATGTTGGCATACTGAAAGGTCATGCGCCTTATGTGGCAAGCATAGTGCCTTCCGAGATGAAAATAAAAGCAGACGGAAATTTCCGCAGTGCTGCGATATCCGACGGCATAGTTAAAGTATCCGAGGACAGCCTTGTAACGGTGCTGACCTCAGCTATCGAATGGTCGGACGAGATAGATGTAGCACGCGCCGAGCGTTCAAAGGAAAGAGCTGAAAAACAGCTCAAAGCTGAATCCAGCCGAACTGAATTCGACCTTGCAGAAAGACAGCTCAAAAGAGCAGTCAACCGTATCTCCGTCGCAGGCAAAAAATAAACACAAAAGCGGGAGCGCATCTGCGTTCCCGCTTTTTCAGTTAACACCCGCCATATTACGGTGGGTCTATTTTTTTGTATCAAGAGCGATCATGGTGTGCTCCGTCTCATAAAGTCTGCCGAAGTAACTGTTCGCTTCATGATGAGAGGTGAAAAACACAGATGCCGACCTTGCGGGTCTGTGTGAAGTATCATAGGCAAGAGCGTAAATAACGTCTTTGCGGTCAGTAAGACTTCTATCAAAGATACATCTGCCGAACTTGATTATCTTTTCGGGCTCAGTGCCGAATTTTTCACATCGCCAAAGATAGAGATCCGCTATCATGCCCACAGCCACATCACCGACATGGTGAAACAGCTCTTCGGTATCATGCTGATCTCCCCCGAAACAGACACAGTAGTTCAGCGGATGCCCAAGCATAAGCTTGATCTCATTATCGCTCGGCTGAGAATCAAACACAACGGTAGATACACCTGAAAACAGCATATCTTCAAGCATATATGAATCCAGCCCGCCGTTTACAGTATGCACTTTGCCCGCAGTAAGTACGAGCCCCTCAGCATCTATCTGACTGCAAGCGCCATCATCAGCCTTGCCGACAGCAGTTATCCTGCCGTCAGTTATCCCGATATCAGCTTTATATACCGACTCTCTGCCGACTACAACCGCATTCTTTATTACAAGACTGACCTCAGCTGTATCGAATTTTTCACTTGATCCTGTCAGGTCTTTTTCTATGGAAACAGTCCTGTACTTGCCAAGGGTCAGCGTATCATTAACGTGATACTTCATTTTACCACCTCAAAAAAATGGGGACTTTGCAGCCCCCATTCGGTTTATTCTTCAAACTCACTAACCAGCTGAGCCACGGTGTTTTTAGCGTCACCGTAGATCATAACGGTGTTGTCGTTGGTGAACAGGGGGTTCTCAACGCCCGAGAAGCCTGTACCCTTACCACGCTTGAGAACGAATACTGTTCTTGCCTCGAATGCATTGATGATAGGCATTCCGTAAAGAGGAGAACTCTCGTCGTTGATAGCAGAGGGGTTAACAACGTCGTTTGCACCGATAACGATGGCAACGTCGGTATTAGACATCTGGGGATTCATCTCGTCAGCGGTCTTCAGCTGCTCGTAAGGTACGTTAGCCTCGGCAAGAAGTACGTTCATGTGACCGGGCATACGTCCTGCAACGGGGTGGATAGCGAAGTTAACTTCTGCGCCGTTAGCTTCAAGCTTGTCGCAGAGTTCCTTAACTGCGTGCTGTGCCTGAGCAACAGCCATACCGTAACCGGGGATGAATACTACGCTGCTTGCAGCTTCGAGGATAAGATATGCGTCCTCAACAGACATGGACTTGGGTTCTTTCTGCTCGCCTGCTGCACCCTTCTTTGTAGCGCCGAAGCTGCTGAAGAGGAGTGCGTACAGAGTTCTGTTCATAGCCTTACACATGATGAGTGTCAGGATAAGACCAGAAGTACCTACCAGACAACCGGAAACTACCAGCACGCTGTTGCTGATGGACAGACCTGCAAATGCAGCTGCAAGTCCGGAGAATGCGTTCAGCAGAGAGATGATAACGGGCATATCGCCGCCGCCGATTGCAACGACCATAGTGAAGCCCAGTATCAGGTAAGCTGCTGTTACAATGATAATGCCGATGGTACCAACACTTGCATCAAGAACCTCTGCGATGCTCAGAGCGTAGATCACAACGCCTACAAGTCCGACTGCTGCCAGCAGACCGTTTATAGCGTTCTTAGCAGGGATTGTAACGTTCTTCTTGAACATCTTACCGCTCAGCTTGCCCCATGCAACTACCGAGCCTGTGAATGCTATCGCACCGATTGCGACTGTAAGTCCAAGTGCGATCGCTGAGAATGTGTTAATACTCTTGTCGGTCATGTACTGTGTCAGAGCGACCAGTAAACTCGAAAGACCGCCGAAACCGTTGAACAGTGCAACCAGCTGAGGCATACCTGTCATTTCAACTTTCTTAGCCCAGATAGCACCGATGATGCTTCCGAGAGCTATTGCTGCAACGCCCCAGATATAAGCGTTGCCCATAGGTCCGCTTGTCAGCGTATCTGTTACCTGCTTCTCGAAAAGTACGGTCACTACTGCGATGAGCATACCTACGGAAGACATCAGATTACCCTTACGTGCTGTGTCTGCCTTACCCAGAAGCTTGATGCCTCTTATAAACAGTACAGAGGATACCATATAAAGCACTGTCGTGCAGACGGTGCGAATATTTTCAAAATTCACTTCTTATCCTCCCCTTTTTTCTTGAACATACCCAGCATTCTGTCTGTTACCAGATAGCCGCCGATAACGTTTATGGTTGCCAGAACTATTGCTGCAAATCCGCAGATATTGCTGAGCATACCATCTGTCTGAAGTGCAACTGCTGTAGCAGATATCGCACCGACTATCGTGATGCCTGAGATCGCGTTTGTACCCGACATAAGGGGAGTATGCAGCTGAGATGGCACTTTCGAGATAAGTTCCACGCCCAGAAATCCTGCGATAACGAACACGAATACCAGCAAAAGAATTTCGCCTGTCGCCATTTTACTTTACCTCCTGATCAATTTAAAGAAAACTTTTACGATCTTAACACTGCAAGAATCAGTTATTCTTGAAGCGCTCATGGATTATCTGTCCGCCCTGTGTAAGCAGGCAGCCGCGCATGATCTCATCTTCGAGATTTACAACCAGCTCCTTGCTCTCCTTGTTATAGAAGTGGGTCAGGAATGCATAGAAGTTACCTGAAAGCATCTTCGATGCATCATAGGGGACCTGTCTTTCCAGCATATCGCCGCACATGATAGTAACGCCGTTCTCGGTAACAACATCTTCGAAGAGTTTGCTGCCCTCAACGTTACCGCCTGTGGAAACTGCCATATCAACTACAACAGCACCCTTCTTCATGCGGTCAAGAACGTCCTTGCCGATAAGGCGGGGAGCCTTTCTTCCGAACACCTTAGCGGTTGTGATAACGATATCCGAACGCTCGCATACCTTAGCCTGAGCTTCCTGCTGCTTAGCTATCTGCTCGGGAGTAAGTTCCTTAGCGTAACCCTGATCGGTCTGTCCCATCTCACCGAGGTCGATCTTAACGAAAGATGCACCCAGTGACTTGACTTGCTCTTCAACAACAGGACGAGTATCGAATGCGTCAACTCTTGCGCCAAGACGCTTAGCAGTTGCGATAGCCTGAAGACCTGCAACGCCGACACCGATGATGAAAACTCTTGCTGGCTGGATAGTACCTGAAGGTGTAACCATCATAGGCAGTATCTTAGGCAGTTTAGCTGCTGCGTTTACTACAGCGGTATAACCTGCAAGCGAGGTCTGTGAGGACTGAACGTCCATCTTCTGGGCGAGGGTAGTTCTGGGGATCATTTCCAGAGAAACTGCCTGTACGCCTGATTTTGCGAAATCGTTTAACAATTCCTTCTCATTGAACGGATCGAGATAGCTGAGGTGAAGTGCACCTGAGGGAATGCCCTGAATGCTTTCAGGCTTCATTATCCTCAAAATAATTTCGCTGCCCTCGTATCCTGCTTCGTTAGAGGATACAAGAACAGCGCCTGCTTTCTCATAAGCCTCGTCATTGAAGCCGCTTTTTTCACCCGCACCGCGGGTTACTTTTACTTCGTAGCCCATTGATATGAGCCGCTTGATGTCATCGGGGATAAGTGCCACACGTGTTTCACGTGGGTCTGTTTCCCTGCAGACCATAATTTTCTTCATGATATAACTCCTTTCGAAAATGAAATAAAGGTATTTCTACTATACCATATTTCGCCGAAAAAGTAAAGCTTCCTGTAAACAGCACTAGGCAGCATCGAAAAACGGTGCTGCCGTGCCTTAATGAAGGTCAATCCCAACATTCAGTATTCATCGAATATTCACCGCAGCTGATGTTTTCAGCTGCCTTAGGTTCATACTGCGCGATGAGCATATCGGGGTGTTTGTCCTCGAAAGGTACTATCGGCAGAAAACCTATCCTTTCGGAAATATTCATGCTTTCAACTCCTGATTGATTATACAATACCCTGAGCGTTCATTGCATCGAGAACCTTCTCGAAACCTGCAATGTTAGCGCCAACAACATAGTTGCCATCGAAGCCGTACTTCTTAGCAGCATCGTCAATGTTGTGGAAGAGATTTACCATGATGTTCTTCAGCTTAGCGTCAACCTCATCGAATGTCCAGCTCAGACGCTCGCTGTTCTGGGACATCTCAAGAGCGGAAGTAGCAACGCCGCCTGCGTTTGCTGCCTTACCGGGAACGAACCATACATTGTTGTCCTGGAGATACTTTGTAGCTGCCTCAGTAGTAGGCATATTAGCACCCTCGCATACAGCGATAGCACCGTTAGCAACCAGCTGCTTAGCATCTTCGATATCCAGCTCGTTCTGTGTAGCGCAAGGAAGAGCGATATCGCACTTGATCTGCCATACGCCTCTGCCCTCGTGGTACTCGGAATTGGGTCTGAACTTCTTGTACTCGGTGAGTCTAGCTCTGTCAACTTCCTTGATCTGCTTCAGAGCTGCTACATCGATACCATCGGGATCGTAAACCCAACCAGTAGAATCAGAGCAGGTAACAACCTTAGCGCCCAGCTGCTGAGCCTTCTGGATAGCATAGATAGCAACGTTGCCGGCACCGGAAACTACTACTGTCTTACCAGCCATATCCTGACCGTGAGTCTTGAGGAGCTCCTCAGTCAGATAAAGCAGACCGTAACCTGTAGCCTCTGTT
Organism: Ruminococcus sp.; assembly: GCF_024692365.1. GTDB lineage: Bacteria > Bacillota > Clostridia > Oscillospirales > Ruminococcaceae > Hominimerdicola. The sequence continues at coordinate 31,599 of NZ_JAILMR010000131.1, forward strand.
CTAGCCAGAGAACCGCCGTAGCTCAGACCCTTACCTGTCAGAACGCCCTCGAACAGACCTCTGATCTTCTTGTACTGACCGAACATATAGCCGATCTCACGAGCACCTGTACCGATATCACCAGCAGGAACGTCGGTATCAGCGCCGATGTACTTGCAAAGCTCAGTCATGAAAGCCTGGCAGAATGCCATAACTTCTCTGTCGGACTTGCCCTTAGGATCGAAGTCGGAACCGCCCTTGCCGCCGCCGATAGGCAGACCAGTAAGGCTGTTCTTGAAGATCTGCTCAAAGCCCAGGAACTTGATGATACCCAGGTTTACAGAGGGGTGAAGTCTCAGACCGCCCTTGTAAGGACCGATAGCAGAGTTGAACTGTACACGGTAACCTGTGTTAACCTGTACGTTGCCCTTGTCGTCAACCCACGGAACTCTGAACTTGATCTGTCTCTCAGGGTTAACAAGTCTCTCCAGAAGACCATCTCTTCTGAACTTCTCCTCGTTAGCGTCCACAACAACCTTGATGGACTCCAGTACTTCTCTTACAGCCTGATGGAACTCGGGCTCTGCAGGGTTCTGCTTGATGACCTGCTCGATGATTTCTTCAACATACGATGACATTGCGCTAATACCTCCTGATGATATTTTTTACAAAATAAAAAAAGCAATGACGAATAAACCGCTCTAAAAGAGCAGTCAATTGGCGCCATTGCCTTAACTGTCTTTTAGTGTACATTATTTGAGGTAAAAAGTCAATTTATCATATCCAATAAAAATCAGACTTTTGCCTCCATTATTCCGACAGCCATTCCGAAATCGTTTTCTAATATTTACGAAAACTAAGGGTAGATCGCAGGACCTGCCCTCGTTTCCGTTTATTTAAGATAAGATGGGAATTGCAATATTATTAACTATCGGCTTGTGATACCGACGATGCAGATATCCGCACTTTAAACTATACCATATATTTTCGGCACACGATACCATAAAAATCATATATATTCCACAGCAAAAACGATGTAACTTTATCGTTTAAGTTCCGAAGGCGTTTTGCACGTGATCTTCTTGAATACCGTGGTAAAATAATCCACCGATGAAAAGCCCAGCATCGCACTTACCTCGTACACCTTGTACCTGCCAGAAAGCAGAAGTTTTTCAGCATACTGTATGCGGAACCTCTTATAGAAGTCACCAAAAGTCATGCCCATTTTCTGCTTGAAAAGCCTGCCGAAATAGTCCTTGTTGAAGCCGAAATGATCTGCGGCATTCTCGGTAGTTACAGTAGTCTTTTCAGAAAGCAGCAGGAACTCCCTTATCCTCTCGGAGAATTTTGCGTCCTTTGAAGAAGTATACTCTGCCATGAATTCTTCCACGGTCTGCTCATACTCACCTGTCACGAAGCTTTCGCCTATGCGCTCAGCTACTCTCGCAAGGGCTTCGCCAAGCCTTATCTCGCTTACAGGTTCGGTGATATAGTCGATAACACCGAGAAGAAAGCATTTGCGCATATTTTCCGAATCATCGAAAGGGCTCACCGCCAGACAGAACGTTTTTGGTGATACCGTCTTTACTGTGCTTATCACAGTTTCTGCAGAAATAGCGGGCAAACGGTTGAAGCAAACGAGCAGATCGATATTGTTTTTAAGACACATCTCGGGCGCATTCTCGCTGTCGGAGGTCTTGCTGAATATCTCAAAACCGTTTTCCTGCCATACCGGCATCTTTTTGAGCCTGTCAAATGTTCCCAGATTGTTGTCTACTATCAGTACCTTGTAAAGTCTACCCATATTTTTCCACCTCCCGCTAAAAAATAAAGGCGCTGTAATCCTAACATCACAGCGCCTTTGCTTGTCCTATAATATACCACAATAAAACGATATTTGTCAATGACTTTCGTACCATATATCTGAAATTTCAAGTACTTTATCGGAATATTCATGGGTGAACAGGCTTATCCCCTATTTATCCGACATATCGTCCGTCCATTTTTTGTCAAAAAAAGCAGAAAGCCCCTTACCCAAGGACTTTCTGCTCCATTGCATATATTCAACATTAATTTTATAACACATCGCCCATTAGTAAAATACCATACAATTCCGTCTTTTCACTGTAATTTTCAGGCGTATTATTTCTTAGATGTACCGATACCCGATATACTGAATGTGACGCTCAGCTCATCGGAGAAAAAGAAATTATTTACGTTTATCGCCGCATCATCTGCATCGCCCGATAACAGATTAGCTATCTCGATACGATAGCAGTTATCCTCTTCATCGAGATTTCCGTAGCGTATCTTGCCCGGGGCGAACCACAGTTCTTCATCATCTACCTTGATGCTTTTGACCTCTACTTTCAGTTCATCGCCCCTGAACTTGCCCTTTACACGCTTGTTGATGTTAGGATTTGAGCCCTCTTCAAGGAAACCTCCAAGCTCACTGCCGTCAGCCGCAAGAGTACCGTCCAGCAGACCTGTGATATCAACACACATTATAGAACAACCATAAGCCCAAGGCAGATAACTACCATTCGCCCCTTCATTAGTATATATAAGTGAGGAATTCTTGCCCATGTCGTCTACGGAAGTTATGCTGTCCCTCGTTATGCTGACAGTGTATACTCCGTCGCCCGTGACATCAGCATCAACACCGTAAGAAGCCGCCCTAGGATGTCCCTGACCGTTCCAGTTGCCCCAGTTCATATCACCATCGGCAAAAATAATGTATGCGTCATACCCTTTAAAGGTTTCATCAGCTGAATTAGGGTCAGTAGGCAATAGTCTCTTGCCCTTTATGAAAGCCGCTATGATCGTTATATCCGTAACATCTATCTTGCCATCGAAATTAACGTCCGCATTTGTCAGACTATCACCTTTGAGGATCCTTTTGCCCTTTATATGAGCGGCAATTTTAGTGATATCCGTGATATTCACCCTGCCGTCACCGTTGACATCTCCACGTGTGTTAGATACTTTATCCGCCGAAACAGAGATAAAGCTCATCGCCATAGTACTTGCGCACAGCATAGCAACTGCACTCCTGATAAGTTTATTCATGGATACGACCTCCAGTTTAAAACGATTTTATCCATTATACACCTGTCAGCAGATAATGTCAACCTTGGTATCAGCCTTTTGCCGCCGTGGTCAGGTCGATTTCGTTATCCATCATGTCCTTGCCTTTGCCTGTGAAGCGGTCAATATAATACCAGTTAGCCGTAGTCGTGTGATTACCCTCGATATCATAAAGATGTATGACAATATCATTATTCTCATCAGACTTTATAATATCGCAGAATTCGGGCACATATCCCGTATCGTTGTGCTGTTTGTAATATTCCTGTGCCATATCTTTAAGCTGTTCATTATTATAGAATGTGAACTCGTCAATGCTGATATTGCCCATGTACACCAGTTCCTCGGTGTGACCGTCATCTTCAAAGCTAAGTATAGCGCCATCGCCGCGTTCTTCGGCTTTTGCACGTGTATCCTTCACAGCACCTGCCGCGGTACCTGAAAATCGGAACACAGCACAGCCGTCGTCCATTGAATATGTGAAGCCCTCTTTGAAGCCGTCTTCCTGATATATCCTCATACCTGTACCGTCTGTTGCAAACTCATAGTATTTGTCGCCGCTGTCACAGAAAGACCACCATACACCCGGAGCAAAACCGACTTCCAGCCCGAAACTGTTTTCATCGGGACCTTTTCCGTCATCATCAAGACCGCCGGGGAACAGACCGACCATACCGTCAACTTTGCTTTCATCGGATTTTTCCGAACTGCTTTCAGTGACCTCACTGCTTTCTTCCACAAGACTGCTTTCCGATACAGCTTCACTACTGCCAGCTGTGACTTCGGAAGATTCCTCTGCCCCACTGTCCTTGGTATCAGTTTCAGACTGTGATTTCACATCTCCTGAAGCACCTTTACTGTCAGCAGGACGCTCTGTGAACGAACCACAGCCCGCAAGAATCAGTGCCGCTATTACTGCAAATAAATATGTACGTTTCACACAATACATCTCCATTCTTTTTGTGAATAATTTAATACATGATAATTATAACTCATATAACCTGTTTTGGCTATATCCGAAAGCATATCAGATACGTAGAAAATCTGATATCGCTTTTGTAAGGCTCGCACAAGATCCCCGAAATTTCTAAGTTTCACACATATCTTCATGAGAGTACAGACAAGCTTTTGAGCACCTTCGTCAGAATGTCAGTTCATACGAGAAATTAATATTTATTTTGCAAAATTTCTGTTGACAAATCAAAGAAAATCGTGTATCATTATATGATATTATAAGTAAATATTTTAAGACCGAATTACAATGTGGGAGGTAATGTTATGCTCGATACTAACGCAAACAGCAAGTTCGGAAAAGAAGGTCTGACCTTCGACGATGTTCTCCTTATCCCCGGAGAGAGCGATTGTACACCTGACATGGTGGACTTACACACCCATCTTACCAAGGACATCGTCCTTAACACACCTATCATGACCTCTGCTATGGACACTGTAACAGAGTCCAAGATGGCTATTGCTATCGCCCGTGAAGGCGGCATAGGCATAATCCACAAGAATATGACCATCGCTCAGCAGGCTGAGGAAGTTGATAAGGTAAAGCGTTCCGAAAACGGCGTTATCGTTAATCCTTTCTCTCTGACAGCTGACAGGACCGTTGAAGAAGCAGATGTGCTTATGGGCAAGTACAAGATATCGGGTGTTCCGATAGTTGATGAGAACGGCAAGCTGGAGGGTATACTCACAAACCGTGATCTGCGATTCATCACTGATTTTTCTATAAAGATCGGTAAGGTCATGACAAGAGAGAACCTTGTCACTGCTCCTGTTGATACAGACCTCGACGGCGCAAAGAAGATACTCATGCAGCACAAGATCGAGAAGCTTCCTCTCGTTGACAATGAGGGTCACCTCAAGGGTCTTATCACTATAAAGGATATCGAAAAAGCTGTACAGTATCCTAATTCTGCAAGAGATGCCAAGGGCAGACTGCTCTGCGGCGCTACTGTCGGCATGACACAGGATATACTCGAGAGAGCAGGCGCTCTTATCGATGCTCAAGTTGATATACTCGCACTGGATTCCGCTCACGGTCACTCCAAGAACGTTATCGAATGCCTGAAGAAACTGAAAGCTAACTTCCCGAACATTCCCGTTATCGCAGGCAACGTTGCTACTGCTGAGGCTGCAAGAGCTCTCTGTGAAGCAGGCGCTGACGCTATCAAGGTCGGCATAGGCCCCGGATCTATCTGTACAACAAGAGTTGTTGCAGGTATCGGCGTTCCCCAGATAACTGCTGTATATGATGCTGCTTGTGCAGCTGCCGAGTATGGTATCCCCGTTATCGCTGACGGCGGTATCAAGTATTCAGGCGATATCGTAAAGGCTCTGGCTGCAGGCGCAAGCGTTGTAATGCTTGGTTCTCTGCTGGCAGGCTGCGATGAAGCTCCCGGTGAGACCGAGATCTATCAGGGCAGACAGTTCAAGGTATACAGAGGCATGGGCTCCATGGCTGCTATGGCTAAGGGCTCCAAGGACAGATACTTCCAGACCAACTCCAAGAAGCTGGTTCCCGAGGGCGTTGAGGGTCGTGTTGCTTACAAGGGACCCGTTTCCGATACCATCTTCCAGCTGGTAGGCGGTATCAGAGCAGGTATGGGTTACTGCGGTTGCCACACTGTTCCCGAGCTCGGCGAAAAGGCTAAGTTCATCCGCATAACAGGTGCAGGTCTGAAGGAGAGCCATCCTCACGATATCTACATCACCAAGGAAGCTCCCAACTATTCTGCAACCTCCGGTATGTAATTCAAACAAATATTCAAGGCAGGGGCGCTTGCCCTTGCCTTGTTTTTATTAAAGAGGCATTATCATGGCAGATAAAGCTCTTTACGTGCTTGCGGGATATGACGACAATACCGAAGCATATCTCTCAGGGATTCAGGAAAAACTTTACAGTGCGGGATTCTCGGGCTTTCATACCAAAAATATCCCGATGCATATGACACTTGGTTCTTTCCCCTGCGAAAGGGAGGACGAACTCAAAGCCCTTGTGCAGAAAACAGCGGAGGAAGTCAGCGCATTTGATGTGACCTTCAACCATGTAGGAATATTCGGCAGGGCGCAGGTGCTTTTTGCCGCACCCGATGTAAGCCAAAATATCCTCGATCTGAAAGAAAGATTCGGCGACAGCACTAACTGGACGGCACATACAACGTTCCTTATCGATGCCCCCGAAGTGATCTACAAAGCACTCCCCCATGTGATGGAATACTTTTCTGCTTTCGGCGGTAAAGTCACATCTCTGCATTTGTATGAATTTTTCCCCACAAGGCACATACTGACCGTCAAACTGAAAAACGCATGAGGTAACAGTACTAATGAAAAAAACAAGCATAGAACCGCTGATCGTTCTGGCAAGAAGTTTACTATAATATTTGATATTTTACAAGAATAATGAGGCTCGGATACTTGACCTTGCCTCATTTTTTTGCTATAATATAAGGAGAAAATGTATGAATCATGAAACCGATAGATTAATACTCAGGGAATATACCCTTGATGACTTCGATGCTCTCTATGAAATACTCTCCGATGAGGAGACTATGGCGCATTATCCCAAGCCTTTCGATAAAGACAGGGTGCGAGGCTGGATACAGTGGAATCTGGATAATTACAAAAAGTACGGCTTCGGTCTGTGGGCGCTTGTCCTTAAAGAAACAGGCGAGTTCATCGGCGACTGCGGACTAACTTTACAGAATATCGACGGCGAAGAACTTCCAGAGATAGGCTACCATGTGCATAAAAAGTACTGGCGGCAGGGTCTTGGCAAAGAAGCCGCACAGGCTGTAAGGGACTGGGCTTTCACAAATACCACATATGATACGCTATATTCTTATATGAAATATACAAACGTACCGTCATATAAGACCGCACTTGCAAACGGCATGAAGAAGATCAAGGAATACCCCGACGAGAAAAACAAGATATCCTATGCCTATGCCATCACAAGAAGTGAATGGGAAAGGCTGAAAAACGGCGATCACCGAAACTAAGGCAAAGACACATTAAACGATAACAACAAAACGTCTGCAACAAGGAGGAAGCTTATGCTGCCATTCATACAGACCGCCTACCTGTTCGCCCTGGGCAGCATTATAGGGTGGGTGCTGGAATTCTTCTACCGCAAATTTTTCGACCCCGTTAACGTTGAGCGAAAATGGCTCAATCCCGGATTTCTTACAGGTCCGTATCTTCCGCTTTACGGATTTGCACTGCTGCTGCTTTTCTGGATGCGCAGGATAGAGCGTTTTATCCCGATAGATAACAACTACCTGCGAAAAGCCGTATTATTCGTTATAATGGCAGCCTGTATCACCGCCCTGGAATACTTCACGGGTCTGATATTCATAGTTAAGATGAAGATAATGCTGTGGGATTACACGCAGTTCTGGGGCAATATAAAAGGCATAATCTGCCCGATGTACAGTTTTTTCTGGCTGCTGCTTAGTCTGGGCTACTGTTTCTTCCTCGACCCGCCCATAACCCGCACAGTCGATCTACTGATAAATAACCTGCAATTCACATTCTTTGTTGGTCTGTATTACGGCGTGTTCTTTATCGACCTCGCTATATCGCTGAACAACATGGTGAACATCGCCGAATTTGCACGTGAACACAATATCATCGTCAAGATAGACGAACTCCGTGCGCAGATAGAATCATTCCGTGAAAAGACCCTCGGCAGCGCACATTTCTTCGTGCCACTAAGATTCTCCGATACTCTCCATAACAGCCTTGAACGTTACAGAGAATTCCGCGAGAATTTCAGCGTGGGAACTATCCGAGAAAATATCAAAGGCAATATCCGTGAAAACATCGACAAGATAAAGCGAAAATAAACCAATACAAAATCTGCCCCTGAGTGCTGCAAAAACACTTAGGGGCATTATTATACTGGAAAATCACCGTCTATAGGCATCGCGCCTGAATCCTGAGTTGACCAAAGTATCAATTGTTCAACAAATTTCGGAGTGATGCTTTCGGGAATATGGAACGGAAGCAGATACCTGTTCCAGTGTCCGTTTGTATCTTTTGCCTGAAATCTCCTGCCTTTGCTTATTACATATTCCCTATCAGCTTTCAGCGGGCAAGCAAGGATAAGATATTTGTCATCTGATATTACGTGCAGAATATCGTAAGGAGAATCATCGTCAAGAGCGACATACCATAAATAAGTCTGTCCGCCGACAATTATTTTTCGTCTTCCCTTGGAGCTTATGCTCACAGTACATCACCTCTCCGATTACCGATATATGTTAAAACAATTATAGCACAGCATTTTCGTACAGTCAACAAAAACGCCATAGTACTTCCGAAATCACATCAGAAATACTATGGCTGAAATTTTCTATGGTGCAGTTTTACTTTATAAGCTGAGTAGTCAGAATATACGCTGCTACGCGCATCACTATCGCAAAAAGCATAGTTGTCGCGCCTGCGCCTGTTACCAGCTGATTTGCCCAGAACACATCGCCTGCCGAAACAGGGTGAAGTGCATCGCCTATGCGCTGACGCTTTGTCAGCATACCGTTCCTTATCTCGTCACCGCCAAGCTGAATATCAAGCGCACCTGCGGCAACTGCCATTGTACAGCCTGAATTGGGGCTGGGCAAACGCTTCTTATCTCTGAGATATATCTCCTGAGCATTTTTCTTGTCAAGTCTGAGGAAAGCCGCATCCCAGCGCATGAAAGTCGCCGCAAGCCTTGCGGGAATGAACATTACTATATCATCGAGCTTTGCAGCCACACGACCGAAGTGCATATGCTCCTTGTCCTTAAATCCCACAGTATTGTCCATTATGTTGACTACACGGCAGAACACAGCGCCCGGTCCGCCGAAAAGGCACGCCCAGAACATCGGACCTACCAGCATATCCACCGCATTTTCCGAAGCCGTTTCGACTGCACATTTAGCGCAATCAGAAGCGTCCATATTGCTGATATCGCGGTCAGTTATACGCCTGAGATATCTGCGGGCACCATCAGCATTGTTCGCCCTTACCGCGCGGAAAACTCCCATCAGCCCCTGTCTCATCGCCTTGCCCGAGATAGACATCCAGCAAAGCAGACCTTCAGCTATGATACCGACTATCACATTCAGCTTGTAGCACAGCAGCAGAAAAGCAAGGCTTGTACCCATGCATATCAGCAGTGTCATGACCACCAGCATTATCCCCGCCATATTCTGTGCATCGGGGGAATCGAGATAAGCATTTTTCAGGATTATCTCCAGCCTTTTCACCATACGCCTGACAAGCTCGGCAGGGTAAAAGCTGTTATTTGGGTCACCGAGGATCATATCCAGCGAGAACCCGAGTGCAAGCGCACACAATGAATTCATTATCATCATAAACTTTTTTCTCCCATTAGATGCCGCCGAATCACCGACAGCAAAAGCTAAGTTATGTCATATATAAATATTATAACATAAAATACTGCAAATGTAAAGACCTCGAATTTTGGAATTCATAATTCAGAATGCATAATTCAAAATTATTGGCAGGACGGTGACGTAGTTGCCATCAATCACCAAAGCGCATACCAAAATGTACGACAAACTATTAGAGCGATACGAACTCATACCAAAAGATGCGCGGGCATACCAAACAGTACGAGCGTGTACCAAAGTATACGACCGTATCATTTGGTATGCGTGAACTATGCCCGCGCACGAAATCGAACAGCGAAGCGAATTCGATTTCTCGACCCGAGGTACGAGGGGCGACATCGTTCAACTCAGTTCTTATGATAAGAACGGGATATTCACCCCTCTCTACGTTCGGGTCGAGCCGTCAAAAACGCTTCGCTGTTTGACGGCGGGCGAAGCAATAAATCTACGCAGATAGAAAAAGCGTGGACGATTGATTGTCCACGCTCTGAAATTTTGTTATTTCTGCGCCTTGACCGAGAGGCTCTGCCTCTAACAATCAGCTTTGCTGATTGTGTGCTCATCCGCAAACTTTTCGCGAAAAGTTTGATCAAAAGCTCTCTTCCTTGGCATTCCCCACACCATTGTTAAAATCCGCACTCACCTATTGGCAAATGCGGACAAATGTGCTATAATATATAAGATATACTTAAACGGTCTGACAGCCAGACCAAAGGAGGACTTCCCTTGCCCGATTTCGTTCATCTTCATCTGCACAGTGAATATTCACTGCTGGACGGTGCCTGCCGTATCGACAGACTTGCTGCACGTCTGAAAGAGGTGGGTCAGACTGCCTGTGCAGTTACCGACCACGGCAATATGTTTGCAGAAATAGAATTCTATAACGCCATGAAAGCCGCAGGGATAAAGCCCATTCTCGGATGTGAAGTTTATGTGGCACAGGGCAGCCGCGAGGACAGAGATCACCGCGAAGGCAAGCCCTATCATCTTATACTTTTATGCGAAAACGAAACAGGCTACCGCAATCTGATCAAACTGGTATCACTGGGCTACACCGAAGGCTTTTACAGCCGTCCCCGAATAGACCTTGAACTGCTGAGGAAGTTCCACGAGGGACTGATATGCCTTTCGGGTTGCATAGCAGGTGAACTCGCCCGCAAGATAGCGAACAGCAACTATAAGGGCGCTGTGGAAACTGCCAAACTCTACCGCGATATTTTTGGTGAGGATAACTATTTCATCGAGATACAGAAACACCGCGACCCTGTCGAGCAAAGGGTAATGCCCTCGCTGATACGCCTTGCCGATGAAACGGGCATACCCCTCTGCCTTACCAACGACTGCCACTATCTGCGGCGGGAAGATTCTCAGGCACAGCAGGTGCTGATGTGCATATCAACTGCCACCACCACCGATGACCCTGCCATATCATTTGCAAGTGATGAGTTCTATGTGAAGTCAGCCGAGGAAATGGCACAGCTATATCCTGCGATTCCCGATGCTATGCTGAACACCGTCCGCATAGCGGACAGGTGCAACGTGGAGATAAATTTCGGAAGCACGGTACTGCCTTACTTTGGAATTGAGGGAGTAAATGACAACGCAGAGTACCTACGCAATATGTGCCGCGAGGGGCTTTACAGGCGCTACGGCGAGCCCTCACAAGAAGCCATTGAACGGATGGAATACGAGCTTTCTGTTATAAACGGCATGGGCTATACCGACTACTACCTGATAGTCTGGGATTTCATCAACTACGCCAAAAGCCACGATATCCCCGTGGGACCGGGACGAGGTTCAGGCGCGGGCAGCCTTTGCGCTTACTGCATCGGCATCACCGATATCGACCCGCTGAAATATGACCTGCTGTTCGAGCGTTTTCTCAACCCCGAAAGAGTCACCATGCCCGATTTTGATATCGACTTCTGCGTTGAGGGCAGACAGAGGGTCATAGATTACGTTGTTGAAAAATACGGTGCCGACCACGTTGCGCAGATAGCGACCTTTGGCACACTTGGTGCAAAACAGGCGCTCCGCGATGTTGCGCGTACTATGGGTGAGCCCTATGCCACAGGCGACAGGCTGGCAAAGGCTGCACCGCGTTCAATGGCGCTTAGCGTTTCGGTGGAAAAGATACCCGAGCTGAGAGATATGTACAACAGCGATATGAAGCTGAGGAAGATAATCGACACCGCCATACTGATAGAGGGTATGCCAAGGAACGTTTCTACCCATGCGGCTGGCGTTGTAATAACCAAAGAACCCGTTGACTTCTATGTGCCCCTGTATGCCCGTGACGGTGCAGTTTCCACACAGTATACCATGACAGTGCTTGAAAGGCTGGGGCTCCTGAAAATAGATTTTCTCGGACTTAGCAACCTCACGATAATCAAGCACTGCTGTGACGAGATAAAAAAGACTCATCCCGATTTTGATATTGAGCATATCCCACTTGACGACAAGGCGGTTTACGATATGCTGTCCCGCGGTGAGACCGAGGGCGTTTTCCAGTTTGAATCAGGTGGAATGACAGCGACCATCATGAAGCTTCGTCCATCGGGGATAGAAGACCTCATCGCGGTGCTTTCGCTGTACCGTCCCGGTCCTATGGATTCCATACCGAACTATATCCGCTGCCGCCACGACCCTAAGCTGGTGCGCTACAAGCACCCCATGCTGAAACCGATACTGGAAGTCACCTACGGCTGTATAGTTTATCAGGAACAGGTAATGCAGATATTCCGCTCTCTGGCGGGATATTCTTTCGCAAGAGCTGACCTTGTAAGGCGTGCCATGTCCAAGAAGAAAGCCGATGTTCTGGAGAACGAGCGCAAGGCTTTTGTTTGGGGCGATAATGATGTCTGCGGGGCGGTGGCAAACGGTATTCCCGAAAAGACCGCAAATGAGATATTCGATGAAATGACCAGCTTTGCCAGCTACGCATTCAATAAATCCCACGCGGCGGCATACGCTACGGTGGCGTACAGAACAGCTTATCTGAAATGCCACTTTTTCAAGGAATACTTCTCGGCGCTGATGACGGACGCTATCAACGAGAGCACTGACAAGCTCTACGGATATATCTCAGCCGCCAAAAAGCGGGGTGTTGCTGTGCTTCCGCCTGATATCAACAAGAGTATCGGCGGTTTCAGCGGCGAGGGCGATTCCATACGATTCGGGCTGCTTGGCATAAAGGGGCTTGGCAGCAACTCGATAGCCGCGATAATAAGGGAGAGGTCACTGGGCGGCGAATTCGTCAGCTTGCAGGACTTCTGCCGACGTATGCAAGGCAGGGATATTCACACCAAAACAGCTGAAGCCCTTATCAAAGCGGGGGCGATGGATTCTCTGCCGCTGAACAGGCATGAAAAGCTGATAAACTGCGGTGTGATACTCGGCGACCTAAGCAGATCGGCAAATGACAGGCTAGAGGGGCAACTGGACTTTTTCGGCAGCAGTCCTGCGGGAAGCAGTCTTGAAAAGCCCATCATAGATGCAGAGGAGTTTTCCTCGGAAGAACTGCTTGCTTACGAACATGAAGCGCTGGGAATGTATCTTTCAGCCCACCCGATAGACACCTGCGAGCCATTCGCAAAAGCAGCAGGATTCACGGCAGTCAGGACTATTCTCGATGCGGGACTCAGTGGCGAGGGCAAGACCGCTGATATACTCGTCATGGTGACAAAGAAACGTGCTTTCGCCACAAAAAAGGGGGACATGATGTGCTTTGCCGCCTGCGAGGACAAGTCAGGCGAGATAGAAACAGTGGTATTCCCGAAAGTATACCTTGCGGCAGGCAAGCAGGTAAGCGAGAACGCGGTGCTTCACATAAGGGGCAAGGTTTCGGTGAAAGATGACGAACCCCCGAAGATAATTGCCGACCTTGTGGAAACAGGCGAAAGGTTCGTGACACAGGCGCTTGGCAGAGGGATTTGTCTGCGGTTGGATTCAAGGGACAAGCCGCGGCTTGAAGCATTAAGCGCAGCAGTACACAAATACGCAAGCGAAAGCGGAACTTCCCTTACGATATATTTTTCAGACCTGAACCGCCGCACCGCCATAAAGGGCGCCCGCAGGATACGTATAAACGACAGGATAATGAACGAGCTCACCGATATAGTCGGCGAGGGCAACACAGCATTCGGATAAGGAGAGAGAACTATGGGACCTATAATATACAAAGTTGCAAGGATAGACGGCGATTACGCACATCTTACAAACACCGAAACAGGCGAGGATATACTCGTTGCGATGGCACTTCTGCCCGATGAAACAGATGAGGGCATGGTGCTCAGGTGGGAGAATTTTGAATACAGCGTTGAGGAATAACAGTCTACTGCAAAATATGACATATGAAATAATTTGTTTCAGATGTCTTTACTTTTGTTTGTTGTTATGGTATAATATTTCTAACGATAAAATGACTAAGGTGAATTTATGGTATTTATTTTCAAACCGACATATGTTTTTGACAAGGTGAAGGATATTACTCCCGAGTATCTTAAAAAGCATAACATCAAAGGGCTTCTGCTCGATCTTGACAATACGCTGACCACACACAACAATCCTGTGGTGCCGCAGTCAAGTCTGGATTGGATAGAGCTTATGAAACAGAACGGCATAAAGCTGATGATAGTATCGAACAACCACGCGCCGAGAGTAACTCCATTTGCACAGCAGCTGGGTATCGACTTTGAGTGCGAGGGCGCTAAGCCGCTGACTTTTGGGTACAGCAGAGCAATAAAGCGCATGGGGCTGAAAAAAAGCGAGGTAGCCGCAGTGGGCGACCAGATATTCACGGATATAATGGGTTCAAACCTCAAAGGGATACGCTCCTTCTTCGTTTTCCCCATCAAGCCCGAAGAAAGCCTGCCTTTCAGGTTCAAGAGAGCCTGCGAAAAGCCGTTTCTGCCAAAACTGAACAAGTAGCTTACGGTCAGAGTGACCGAATAAATAAACGGAGGTATGTAACATGAGTGATTTTTTCAGAGAGCTGATAGGAGTCAAGTGCAACTTTGCTACCGATGACGGTGAGTACCGCAATTATGTGCTGAGAGATATCTCAAACGAATGGATAGTTGTTGAAAAAGGCGCAGAATCGGTATATCTAAATCTTTCTCACGTTATTTCCATCAAAGTAGCAAACGTTCAGGAAGATAACTGATCTTTAAAGTTACGTAAAAACCACCCGTGTGATATGCACGGGTGGTTTTGTGTTATAATCTGAACATATATCCTGCTACAGCTATCTTATCGCCTATCTTCATGCGCTGCCACTGTATGATATAGGAGCCGTTTTCTTTTGCGAAAGCCTTCTGGGCTTCTTTAAGCATATCTCCGCCGATAAGACCGGGTACGAGATAATCGTCGGAATCATCGACTTCATCAAGTGACCAGCCCTCGGGGTCTTCGGGGATTATGTACACGTTCATGGAACGCTTATCTATTGCGGTATTCATGGCTTTCACTATATCCTCGGAAGAACTAACTGTCACAAG
>NZ_JAILMR010000015.1 GCF_024692365.1 Ruminococcus sp.
AGGATTCGAACCTTCGGAGTGACGGAGTCAGAGTCCGTTGCCTTACCGCTTGGCGACGCCCCAGTATGGTTGGGATAGATGGATTCGAACCATCGAATGACGGAGTCAAAGTCCGTTGCCTTACCGCTTGGCTATACCCCATTGATCGATATTCGTTACATCTTTACTGCCCTTGTCTCTGACAGCTTAATTATTATAGCACACCTTTCCGAGAATTGCAAGTGGTTTCATAAATTGTTTACATTTTAATTTCATTTTTGCAATAGGTATACTATTTTAAAGAGAGCATATTTTTTTTGCACCATCAACGTTATTTCTGAAAAATATTTTGAATTATAAGAATATTTAGCTGATTTTTCCTTGACTTCAAGACTTTGATGTGATATTATAATAATAGATAAAATTTCCGAAAGGACGTGTAGAAGTATGTTTAAGAAGTTTATGACAGAATTCAAAGAGTTCGCACTCAAAGGCAACGTTATGGATATGGCGATCGGTGTCATCATCGGCGGCGCTTTCAGCACTATCGTTACCGCACTCACTTCCTGCTTTATCAATCCCCTGATCGCAGTTATCACAGGCGGCGTGAAGTATGATGAGGAAGGCAATCCCCAGATCGTAGGCGGTAAGTTCACTATCCGCGGCGTTGATTTTGATTACGGTGCATTCATTTCTGCTGTGCTTAACTTCCTTATCATAGCACTCGTGCTTTTCCTGCTTCTCAAGGCTATAAACGGAGCTGTTTCTAAGGCTGCTGCTCTTGCGAAGAAGAAAGAGGAAGAAGAGGAAGCAGTTGCTGAACCTTCTGCTGAGGAAAAGCTCCTCACCGAGATCCGTGATCTGCTGACAGCAGGTGCAACTCCCGAGGCTCTCGCAAAGATCGAGGCTGCAAAGGCTGACGCTGCTAAGGAATAATCTCTGTTTAAAAAAGCTGTCCTGCGGGGCAGCTTTTTTTGTTGACAAAACCTCCCTGAGGGAGTATAATCATAATATCACATTTTAAAAAGGAAGTCTTGTACATGAAATTTTTGAAGCGCTGCTGGGCTGAGACAGATCTTTCGGCAGTGGGCTATAATCTTTGCGAATATAAAAAACTGCTCCCCGAGGATACCGAGCTTATGTGCGTGGTCAAGGCATCATGCTACGGTCATGGCGATGACCTTATCGTGCCCTATCTGCAAAAGAATTTCGGCGTGAAATATTTTGCCGTATCAAATCTTATCGAGGGCATACGCCTGAGAGATAGGGGCATTAAGGGCGATATCCTCATACTCGGCTATACTCCCCCCGAATTTGCCCCCGAGCTTGCTTCATACGATATTTTACAGGCTTGTACCGAGCTTTCCTACGCTCAGGCACTCAGCGTCAACGCGAAAGACACTGTTCGTCTTCACGGTGCTGTCGATACAGGCATGACCCGCATAGGCGTTCACGGCACAGCCGAAGAGCAGGCAGATGAACTGGCTGAAATTTCCAAACTGCCGAATATCGCCCTTGAAGGCATTTTCACTCACTTTTCTTCCGCTGACGGTGTACACGATTCCGATGAGGAGTACACACGTATGCAGTCGGAGAGATTCTTCAAAGTCAAAGAACTGCTGGAAGAAAAAGGCATACATCTGAAACACGCCCATATCAAGAATTCCGCAGGCGGTGCCTACGGTTACGGAGAGGGAAGCACCCTCGCACGGCTCGGAATAATCCTCTACGGACTTTACCCCGACCCCGCCAAGCCCTTGCCTTTCAAGCCCAAGCCTGTTATGACCCTTAAAGCCGTGGTTTCTCAGGTGAAGTGGATAGACGAGGGAACAGCTGTCAGCTACGGCAGAACTTTCGTCAGCGATAAGCGCATCAAGCTTGCCACCGTCACTGCTGGATATGCCGACGGCTACCCCAGAGCGCTCTCCAATAAGGGCGAAGTAATTATCCGCGGAAAAAAATGCCGTATCTGCGGAAGGGTCTGCATGGATCAGTTCATGTGCGACGTAACGGATATCCCCGATGTCACACCCGGGGACGAGGTAATACTGATGAACTCCGAGATTAACGCCGATACCATAGCCGCCCTTACAGGCACTATCGGCTACGAAGTCACCTGCGATATAACTGCCCGCGTGCCGCGTCTTGCAGTGATAAGAGGTTTGATAAAGTAGAGTGGAAAATAAAATGAAAATCAAATTTATGGCTGTTATACTGACAGCATTTATGATGATGTGCGCATCAGCTTGCGCAAATTCGGAAAAGACTGACAAACCCGAAAAAGCAGAAAGCACAGCATATTCCACCGCCGAAACACAAAGCACCGCAAGCACGGTATCCATGCCCGACCCTGTGCCCGTACCCGAGGGCGGGTGGACTTACAAAGATGTCATCGAGACGGTTGCCGTTGATGGTAAAACACTTAAAGAGGGCTTTACTGCTGATGATTTAGGCGATGGATATGAGATTCGGATCGACACCCAAGACGAAGATGAGTGCTGTTTTTCTTTACTTAAAGATGATAAGTGTTGCTATACATTTATTACCCATGATAAATCCGAAATGAATAATTTAGGACAGGCAAAACCGGATTGTTTAACAACATCATATGATGATGAAGATCTTGATCTTCAAGACCTAAGTCGAATGACAGAAAAGTATAGAAACTGTTCTTTCAACGGTGTAAAGCTCGGAGATACTCTTGATGATATAATAGAGGCGTATGGTCAGCCTGCACGTCAAGGCACTGTCTTCATAACTTATAAAGACAAGAACACTGACAACATTATACTTTCTTTTACTTTGAATGACGAGGGAAAGATAAATTTTATGGGACTATCTCATTGTCAGGGTTGATAATATGAGCTGTTATCCGGGTATAAAAACTCATTCGGTCAATACATAATAAGCTAAAATCCAACCTCAAACCAAAAAGTCTGCCGAAAACGCAGACTTTTTTTGATAATTGTCATTTTTTCTGTGGTGTATATTGCCAATATTTTTGTGTGAAATATGTACGTTGTTACAAAAAATTCAAAAACAAAAAATAATTTAATTCATTCTCTTGACTTATTGTGTAGAAAATGTTATGATATGTTTACGTTGGAATGTACCACAGTATAAGGCGGTTCGCAGGTGTATAGCAGTCATGTTTAAGGATTACGAAAAGTTTAGCGATGAAGAGCTTGCAAAGCTCTCGGGAAGTGACAAGGCTGCGCTGAGTGCGCTTTTATACAGGTATATGGGCACAGCTGAGCGTATGGCTGCGGGTCTTGCACCAAGGGCGGGACGCGAACAGATCGTCAAAGATCTGGTGCAGGAGGGCATGATGTCACTGCTGCGTGCGGTGAACAGCTACCGTCCTGACAGAGGTGCGGGTTTTGCGGCGTATGCAGGGGTCTGCATAAGGCACAGTATGCTTTCATATATTATGAAAGACAGCAGATACAGCGGAGAGGAAAGGATATCCACCGAGGAGATAGAAGAAGATCTCAGCGGAAGTGATGAGGATATCCCCGATAACGCGGTGATTGCAAAAGCCGAGCATGATGGGCTTTTTGAACGTATCGCCGATGAACTTTCCGAACGCGAATGGCAGGTGCTCCAGCTTTTCCTGGCGGGACATTCATACAGACAGATATCCCAGAAACTGGATATCAGCGAAAAGTCTGTAAACAACACCATGCAGCGGGTCAGAAAAAAGCTGCGCGGGATATTCAGATAACGCTGCGCTGCTCACGGTGAGCGGACACGAACGTGACGGTGCAAATCCGTCGGCAGCGGGACAATTACTATTTTTAAAACGAGGTAAGAGAAAATGTACGAGGACAAGACATTAATTTGCAAAGAGTGCGGAAGCGAGTTCATCTTTACTGCCGGCGAGCAGGAGTTCTATGCTGAGAAAGGCTTCACCAATGAGCCCCAGAGATGCAAGGCTTGCAGAGATGCAAGAAAGCAGGCAGGCAGAGCTGAAAGACAGACCTTCACAGCTGTATGTGCAGCTTGTGGTAAAGAGGCTACTGTACCTTTCAAGCCCCGCGAGGACAGACCTGTATACTGCAGCGAGTGCTTTGCAAAGATGAAAGAGGAACAGTTCTGATTTAACTTATAATGTTAATGTCGGGTAATTCCCGTAAAAGCGCTGCCAATGGGCGGCGCTTTTTTTGTGTTATTTTTCATAAGCCGAGTTACAGCACCTCTCAGGTGCATTTTTTGCCTATATACGCCCTTTTGCACAGGTAAGATTTGTTAAAAAAACTATTGCAAACAGCCTGCGGTTGTGATATAATAAAATTTGTATGCGATACGTTAATTATATTAAAAAATATATAAAGGAAAGGAAAATTCTCAGATGTTCAAAAGCAAACTAAAACCGCCCGAGGGCAAGGGGAAAGAAAAATATCTCCTGCTTTTCATCATAGCCTTTGTCGGCATGATGGTGGGCTTCCTGCCTGCGATGATACGCAATCACGGCATATTCATGTATTACGGTGATTTCAACTCGCAGCAGCTGATGTTCTACAAGCACGCACAGCAGATGGTCAAGGAGGGCAATCTCGGCTGGGACTGGGGCACAGACCTTGGTTCGGGATTTGTCAGCACTTATTCCTTCTACCTGCTGGGTTCGCCCTTTTTCTGGCTGACTACTTTGTTCCCCGTGGGTTCGACGGTCTACCTGATGCCTTGGCTTCTCGCCATAAAAACAGGCGTTGCAGGTATGTGCGCCTATGCTTATCTGCGCAGATTCATCACCGATAAGAACTGCGCTGTTATCGGCGGACTTCTCTATGCTTTTTCGGGTTTCCAGACCTATAACATATTCTTCAACCACTTCCACGATGCAACTGCCTTTTTCCCCCTTCTGCTTCTGGCGTTTGAACTGCTGGTGCAGGAAAACAAAAAGGGCGCATTCGCCATCGCGGTAGCCATCACAGCTACGATAAGCTACTTCTTCTTTGTAAGCGCTGTGGTATTCACTGTTATATACTTCTTCCTCAGATGTATCGAAAAGGACTTCGATATCACCCTCAAGAAATTCATCTATCTGGGTGTTGAGGCTGTTATCGGTCTTGCGATGTCCTGCATCATACTTCTGCCCTCGGTTCTGATGGTAATGAACAACTACCGTGTAAACGAGCGCATGGTTGGTCTTGACTATATCCTTTATAACGATAAGGCACGTATTGCCAGAATATTCCAGGCATTCTTCACCCTTTCCGATATGCCCGCACGTGTGAATATCTTCGATGTTGACAGCGCAAGATGGGCTTCACTGGCAGGATATCTGCCCCTGTTCTCAATGTGCGGCGTTATCGCATATATGCGTACCCGCAAAAAGCGCGACTGGCTAGGCTGGTCTGTTATCGTGTTTGTGATAATGGCTTGCGTGCCGATACTGAACTCCGCTTTCATGCTGTTCAATTCATCTTACTATGCAAGATGGTACTATCACCCCATACTGATATTCGCACTCATGACCGCAAAGGTTCTGGAAGAAGACCCCGACCAGCTGAAAAAGGGCTTCCTGCCCACAGCTATCGCAGGTATCGGATTCCTCGCCGTTGGACTTCTCCCCAAGTACGAGGGCAAGGAGATAGTCTACGGCAAACTGGCGCAGTATCCCGAACTTTACTATATCCAGGTGGGTGTTACCATTGGTATGATATTTGCACTCTGTGCGCTGATATACTTTATCCCCCGCGGAAAGAGATTCACAACTATCGCTGTTGGTATGACAGCAGTTGCCTGTGTAGTATGCAATTCTTCCGAGGTGTGGTACGGTGTTGAACAGGGCAACGACAATGCTGACTACATTGAAAGAGCCATAAACGGCGGCAAGAATATCGATACTGCCAAGCTTGATGCTGAGTTTGCATACGGCGGCGAGGACAGCGATTTCTACCGTATAGATACTTCCGACAGTGTTGATAACTGGTGTATGTTCTGGGATCTTTCTTCCATGAGATGTTTCCACAGCTGTGTTGATCCCTCTATCATGGATTTCTATGCCGAACTCGATCAGCAGAGAGATGTGGCTACACGTATGGAGCCCGAGTTCTACCCCCTCAGATCCCTGAATTCCGTCAGATATTACTTCGATGAACTCACCGATAAGCAGAGAACAGGCGAAGTAGAGAATCCCAAGTCTGAAACTGTACCCAAGCTTCTCGGCTTCACCTATATCGATACCATGAACGGTTTCAATATCTACGAAAACGAGAACTATATCCCTATGGGCTTCGCCTTTGATTACTATACCGACGATGAAGCTATAAAGGCGCAGGGCAAGCTTGAAAAGACCATAATGCTCACCAAGGCACTTGTTCTCGACAGCAATCAGGCAGCGGTTTATTCCGATTATATCAAGCCCTATGAGTTCACCGATGAAGAACTCAATCACCACAACTACATCAAGAACTGCGCTGAAAGAAAAGCGGAGAGCTGCTATTATTTCCGCCATGATACCAACGGTTTCACAGGCAAGATAAAGCTTGAAGAACCCAAGCTGGTATATTTCAGCGTACCCTACGAGAAAGGCTGGTCGGCTAAGGTCAACGGCGAAGATGTCAAGGTCGAGAAAGTCAACTACGGCATGATGGCAGTACTTGTACCCGCAGGTGACAGCGAGATAGTATTCAGCTATTCCGCAGATGGTCAGACCAAGGGCATCGCACTGACCATATTCGGTTTTGTGGCTCTTGCAGGATACCTCGTTTACCGCAAGTTCTTCGATAAAGACGATAAGAAAACAGCAGAAGCTAAGGCAGAGTAATTTGGGAGGCAGCTTATGTATCAAAAGGAAAAAGAGCTTTCCTCGGAACAGATATTTGACGGTGTAGTAGTCAAGCTTTTCCGTGATGAGATAGAGCTTGAAGACGGCAGCAGGGGAGTGCGGGAGTTCATAAAGCACCCCGGCGGAGTATGTGTGGCTGCTGTTGATGAAGACGAGCAGCTCTATATGGTGGAGCAGTACCGCTATCCATTCGGCAAAGTTCTTACAGAAGTTCCCGCAGGCAAGCTGGAATTCGGCGAAGACCCCGAAGAATGCGGCAGACGCGAGCTCAAAGAAGAAGTCGGTGCTACCGCTGACAACTTTGAATACCTGGGCTGCCTGTATCCCACAGTAGCCTATGATACCGAGATAATCTATATGTATCTGGCAAGAGGGCTGCACTTCGGTGAACAGCATCTTGACGACGGCGAGTTCCTCGATGTCAAAAAGATACCGCTGAAAAAGGCTTTCGGCATGGTAATGGAAAATGAGCTCCCCGATGCCAAAACACAGATGGCAGTACTGAAAGCCTACATGAAACTCCACGGCAGTGAGGTCTGATAATGAGTAAGAAGAAAACAAGAAAAAAGGCTAAAAACAAAACTCTTCCCCACAACGGTCATATCATAACGGCGGCTGTATTCCTGATACTGGTCTTTGGCATGACCTCAGCGGGGGTAATAAGCCCCGACAGAAAATTCTCCGAGATGGAGAACCGCACACTCCAGCAGGTGCCCGAATTCACCGCTGAAAGGCTGACAAAAGGCGACTTCACCAAGGATATTGAAAACTATATGTCAGACCAGATATTCCTGAAAGACGAACTCGTCACACTGAAGACCACCGCAGATACCCTGCTTGGCAAAAGTTTCCTGAACGGTGTGTATCTCGCAGAGGACGGCTTTTATATTCAGGATTATCATGAGGATACCGCAAGGGTGGATATGAATATATCTTCCCTGAATTCCTTTGCCGAGGGTCTTGACAGCAATATCCCCGTGACGTTCCTGCTTGTCCCCAACGCTTCCTGTGTGCTGAAAGATAAGCTCCCATCGGTGAATAAATGCGAAGACCAGCACGCCACAGCCGAGCATATCCGCGAGATACTTTCCGACCGCATAACCCTCGCTTACCCCGAGGGCGCACTAAAGTCGGCGGGCGGCGATTGTTACTACCGCACCGACCACCACTGGACTTCTCTCGGCGCAGAACTGGGATATTCCGTACTCAGACAGACTATGGATCTGCCTGCTGTGAACAGCTTTGAAAAGATTACCCGCGAACTTACGGGCTTCTACGGTACACTCTATTCAAAAGCGCCCTCATCATGGGCTAAAAGTGACACCATCAAACAGGTTACCTACGAGGGCAACGATATCACCGTGAAATACGTGTCACAGGGCGGCGACCATGCTGTTCCCGCAGAATGTACCGAAGTTGACGGCATACCCACCAAACAGGGACTTTTCGTAAAAGCCCCCGAATCCACCAAGGATAAATACGCATCGATCATGGGCGGCAATTTCGCACTCTGCGAGATCGAAACAAATGCCCCCTCAGATGAAAGGGTACTCCTCTTAAAGGACAGCTATGCAAACGCCGTCCTCCCCGAACTCTGCAATCAGTTCGGTCACATAAGCATGATCGACCTGAGATACTACCATTTCGAGGCGGAGACAGTATCCGAGTACATAAAAAGCCACGATATCGACCGTGTGATATGTATCTACAACATCGACTTCATAAACTCCGACAGCAATTTCGGATATCTGGAATAAAAACAAAAGGACTGCCGCGGCAGTCCTTTTTGTATTCCTGTTACGAATCTATCTTCATACTCTCAATAAGCCTGTCAAACATCTCTTTCAGACCTATCTCGGCTTTCCAGCCCAGTGCTTCAGCCTTGTCCGTTGCGAGGTTCATCTTTACCTTAGGATTGTATCCAAGCTTTGTAGCGTCCTCAACAATGTTGAAAACAAGCTTTGTGCCGCTGGCAGGATAGTTCTCGATAAGCATCTCCGCCATGCCGCGTATGCTGATGAGAGTGTCCTTGTTGGCGATGTTGTAAGCCTGTGCAGTCTCGCCTTTCAGCAGTACTGTCAGTATGCCCGTTACCGCATCGCTGATGTAGCAGTAGTTTCTCTCTGTTGAACCGTCTGTCATAAGCACGATGTCCTTGCCCTCAATGATGGCTCTGGCGAACTGTGCGAAAACTCTGCCGTCATTGTAGCCTACACCTGCGCCCATGCTCTGGCAAAGTCTTGCCACCTTGACAGGCACACCGTATTCGTGGGCGTAAGATGTACACAGTGTTTCAACTATCCTCTTGCCCTCGGAATAACTGCTTCTTACACTCATGGGGTCGATACTGCCGAAGGTCTTTTCGTCAACGCTATCCATGCTGAGGTCAACCACACCGTATATTTCCAGCGAGGAAAGATATACCATGCCCTCGACCTTTTTGGCTTTAGCCAGATCCAGCAGATTCTTGGTACCATCTATCGCTGTGAATATAGTCTCCACAGGGGTGTCAACAAATGCCTTTGAGCTTGTTATGCTGGCACCGTGTATGATGAAGTCGATACTGCCCTCATAGCTGTAGGGCGAAGTAACGTCCTGCACCAGAAATTCCAGCGCAGCCTTGTCAGCATATTTAAACAGCTTTTCAGCCTTCTCCTTGTTGCGCACAGCCGCGATTACTTTCAGCCCCAGCCCTCTCTCGGCATTGGCGTTCAGCAGTGTCATTACCACCTGTCCGCCGATAAGACCTGTCGCGCCTGTTACAAGTATAGTCTTGCCTTTCAGCTTGTCCCATTCTATAAAATCTGCACCTGAAGCACGCTCAACGTCCTCCTGCATTATCCTGTTATCCGAAAGCTTCATTATTAGTCCTCCCTTGTTATTATAAGTCGCTCTCTGCCCGTATTATCCGCGCCGCCATTTCCTCAGCCTGCGCATAGGTGGAAAGCTCACCGCATTCCGCTCTCAGCTTAGCCGAATTCGGCAGACCTTTGACATACCATGCTACGTTTTTACGTGCCTCTTTCATGCCGCGGACTTCACCCTTGTATTTGCAGAGATAACTGCAATGTTTCAGCATTATCTCCATACGCTCTTTCAGAGCGGGTTCGGGCAGCTTTTCACCTGTTTCCAGAAAATGCCTTATCTCACGGAATACCCAGGGCTTGCCGTAGCTTCCTCTAGCCAGCATCACCAGATCGCAGCCTGTTTCTTCGTACATCTTTTTGCAGCTCTCGCCGTCCTTAACGTCGCCGTTGCCGAATACAGGTATGCTTACAGCCAGCTTCACCTGCCTGATGATCTCCCAGTCAGCTTCGCCCGAATAGAACTGCTGCCTTGTACGTCCGTGTACCGCCATAGCCGCGATACCTGTCTGTTCCAGGGCTTTTGCGAATTCCACTGCGTTTCGCGAAGTATCGTCCCAGCCCGCGCGGAACTTGACTGTCACGGGACAGCCCGCGTTTTTCACGACTTCCTTGGCGATCTCAACCGCCCGCGGAGTATCTTTCATCAGCGCCGAACCCGAGCCGTTTCCGACTATCTTAGGCACAGGACACCCCATGTTTATATCGATTATGTCAGGCTTGTATTTACCCAGCAGATAAGCCGCCTTGCCCATATAGTAGGGGTCTTCCCCGAATATCTGCAAAGCATAGGGACGGTCCTCTTCCTCTATCTCACAAAGCTCTCCTGTCTTCTTATCGTTGTAGCAAAGCCCCTTTGAGGATATCATCTCGCTGACCATGTAAGCCGCCCCGAATTCTCTGCAAAGCAGCCTGTAAGATTTGTCTGCCACCGAAGCCATAGGCGCCAGTGCCGCAGTTTTTTCGACGTTCACTCCGCCGATGCTCACATATTCCATGCTCTTTCTCCCGAAAAGCGGAGACCGCCAAAAGTGATCTCCGCTTTGTTTAATAAATTCAGTTTAAGCCTTGACCTTCAGCCATGCACAAGCGATATCAAGTGCGTCGTAAAGGCTGTCGGTGTCTGCCTGCTTGTCGATGTTCGGCTTGGTAAGGTCGGTAGACATCTTTCTTATCTTGACCTTGTCAGCAACTTCCAGCTCGCCGACTTTCTTGGTGTGCTTTATCTCTATCCATACAACAAAATCGTCGTACATATTGCCGTAATAGAGCTGATTGCCCTTTCTTACCAGGGGAAGTCCCTTGTAGGTGAAAAATTTCTTTACTGCTTCACTCATTATCTCTCCGCCTTTCTGTCTTTTGTGATACTGTAAAAGTATCAGTAGTTGTCGTCTATGTTTTTGCCGTTTTTCAGATTCTCGACATTGGTTTTCAGGCTGTCAACCCAGGTGCTCTGTATCCTGTACGAAGTCTTGCCGTTGAGTTTGACGAGGTAACGTCTCGAAGTATCCTTGTAAAGCTCAATAACGTCCTCGCCGCCGTCTTTGCGTACCTGTTTGATGATAACAGCAGGCTCTCCCGATGGTTCTTCAAAACATATCTCATTGGTGGGGCATGACATTATGAACTGATAAAGGCTCTTGTACTGATATATATCCAGTTCCTTGCCATCTACCTTGACCGAAGTCACATCAGCCGCCTTGCCGTTTTCGTCCTTGTCATTGCTTCCGCCGTTGGTGGTCATATCAAACAGAGTTTCCTTGCCGTCTATCGTTACCGACATATTAGCAAGGTCTACCAGATAGTTTGATGTTATAAGATTGGATATAACGTCCTCTATCTTGAAAGTCACCCAGGGCAGACTTGCTTCGGGTATAACGTATACAGCATTACTGCCCGCAACACCGCTGAGAGTACAGTAGTAGCCCTCGAGTACAGGTGTTTCGCCCTCAGCTGCCTCGCTGTAAGATTCACCGCCGACTTTCAGCGTATAGTCGTAGCCATCGCCTTTAAGACTTACCACACACCTTGGTTCGTCAAGACCATACTCAGCCAGCTGTTCATCAGTGGGAGCAACAGCCTCACATCTTGCAGCCGTAAGCCCCCACATACCGTGGGTAACATCGCTGGAGCCCGTAATATTAAGGTATGAGAATATAGGCTCGCTTATTACCTGGCTGGAAAGCATATTGCTTTCCTCGTTAGGGTCGTTCTCGAATACTACCTGATAGTCCCAGTCGCTGCGGGTTATGACTTCCTTGCCGTATTCAGGCCAGTCCTCATTGTTCACAGGCTTTTCTATCAGCGAAAGGTTAGCAAAAGCATTTGCGCCTTTCAGCATATCCGAGATACGTGAGCCCAGTATCATGTATACCGTGCTGCTGTTATCAAGTTTGATGTAGGTGTACTTCGATTCGGGAGCAACATCACCTATCAGCACTTTCATTGAAGTGCCGTCGGTGTAGCTGACTTCAAAAGAAGCCCTCGGCTCGTCCAATCCGTACTTTGAAAGCTCCTGTGCGTCCTCTTCGGCTATTTTTGAAGCCTCCAGATAACCGCAGTCGGAAATCAGGCTTTCCTTCATCGCCCTGTTCTGGTTCACCGAGACTATCTCTTCCACTGTCCACGAGCTTTTGCCCGATGCGGGCTTGTCCAGCGTGAATCCGCCGTTCTCGTTTTCGGCTTTTATGGAAGCTATTTCCTCTTCGCCTTTTTCCAGTACGATGTAGTGTTCCATCTCAGCAGCGGAAGATACACTATCCGCCGCCGAGCTTTCTTCCTTTTTGTTTTTATCCTTGTCTGTGGCGTTCAGGAAGACCAGCATACCTGCCAGACTAGCCGATATCACGCCGCAGATAATGATACCTTGTACCTTGCCGTTCATTACTTATTCTTTCTCCTTAACCATACGAACAGACCAACACCCAGTACAACCAGAGGTATGATAGCGCAGAATGTCCACATCAGTATGGTCTTCGTGTTCTGTGCGATATCAAAGGCAGTGCCCTTGATAGTCTTGGGCTTGATGAATACGCCGTCGGTCTTGTGGGATATGCCCGCGATAACGCTGAAGAAATACTCGCTGTTGCCGTACTGCTGTGCCGAAAGGATATTCGACTGTAACAGATACTCAGAACCGAAGCACAGTACATTGCTGTGTTTAGACTCTCCGCTGCCGTCATCAGCGAATTTTGCCTTTGAACCTATTGCAAACAAGCACTGCTGACCAGTAGTCAGTGTATCCGAAGGTACCATCTGATACTGTTCGTTGTATGTCAATTTGGCAGTGTATGCATTATCGGTAGTCTTGACATACTGCTGTGTAGTGATCATGCCCTGTTCATCATAAAGGGTGTTTACAGGTCTGGTGTACATGGAACTTATAACTAAGTTCTTGTTCAGCACGTCCTGATTGAAGTCCGATGAAAGATCGGTAGAAATTGTGCAGTAAGGGTAGTTGATGTAGTTTTCACCGTAGGTCTCGCAAATAACGCCCTCGCCTACAGATAATCCGTACTCCTCTAAGAATTCATCAAGGTTAGGTGTCTTGTCCTGACTGTAAGAAGCCACATAGATAAGCTGCTTGCCAAGCTCATTGCCGTTGTTCAGAAAATCGCTGACTTTCTGAACTTCCTCGGGCAGATAATCTACCGTTGGTGCGGGGATAACAGCTATATCAGTGTCAGCGGGTATCTCGTCCTTGGTGATGTCTATCTCGTTGACATTGTAGCCGTTAGCCACGAGAAGTGTCTTAAAGTAGGAGAAGGGGGAAGTTTTCGACATGATGTCGCTGACTTCGTTTCTGCCTGTCAGGAAAGTAACATATACGGGATTCGGGTCTGTAACCGTCATCAGCGCAGATGTGAATGCCTGTTCAGCATTTGAAGACTCAACATAGCTGCCGTAATATGCCAGCAGCTGTAGGTCGTTGCCTGCCTGTTCTCTCATCATATCGATGCTGTAACCCGACTGCGAAAGACTGCTTACCAGTTCATCCTTGAAAGTCAGCAGGTCAACCATGCCCAGCTTTCTTGTTCTCTTGACAGTTTCGCCGTCAACTTCGCTGCTTGTCTCGAATATGATATCAAAGTTCGATATTGTATCGCTGTAACTCTTGATGATATCGGGGTTTGAATCTATATCCACAAATCTGTAGGATATGTGATGATTCATTTTGCAGTAGTTTTTAAGAAGTTCTATCGCCTGCTTGTTGTAGGCTGAATAGTTCAGGTAAGTTTCCTCGTCCGCAAATATCGTTACAAGTACGTCCCTGTCAACGTTCTTTACATACTCCTCGGTCTCATCGGTCATGGAGTATATCTTTTCCTTTGTAAGGTCGATGTTTATCGGATAGCGCTCAAAAAGCACCGTAGTAACAACGTTCAGCAGTACCAGTACCGCCAGAAATCCGCAAGTCAGCGCTGTTGCCATAGTGCCGTGCTTCAGCTTCTTGGCAATATTGCTGTTAGAATCTGACTTATCCTTGTTGCTCTTTTTGGACTTCTTTTCTTCGTCCACGATATTTTTAAGCTTCTCCGAATTGCTTGAGGTGACTTTTTCTTCCTTGTTTTCCATCACAGACACCTCCTAGCTCCAGCGGCGCTTTTCAAGCACTCTCACTGTCAAAAACAGGAAAGCAGCCACAGCGCTTATAAAGAAGATCACATTGGAAAAATTGAATATACCATAAGTGAATTCGATGTACCTTTCGCCAAAGGATATTTTTTCCAGTGCAGTCCTTATGCCCTCTATCACCTTAGTGTACCAGTGACCCTCGTCCAGCGCGGGCAGAAGTCCGCCGATGGTGGAAAGGAATGATACTGCAATAAGCACGATAAAGCTTATTACCGCAGCCACTACCTGGCTCTCGGTGAATGATGAGCAGAATATGCCTATGGCGATGAATGCACCGCCCAGCAGCAGCAAGGCAACTATGTTGCCCACTATAACGTTCCAGTCAGGCTCGCCGTATATGGATACTACCACAGCCATCACCGCAGTGATGGATACAGCAGCTGTGTATACCAGAAAAGCCGCCAGGAACTTGCCTGTAACTATACCGCCCAGACTTACAGGGGCAGTCAGCAGACACTGATCTGTCCTTGTTCTCTTTTCCTCCGATATAGTACGCATGGTAAGTATCGGTATCAGTACGATAAGTATGGTCAGCAGTGAAGAAAACATACTGTCCATCTTGGCATATCCGCTGTTAAGACTGTCAGACGAGAACATAAGTCCCGCATAAGCGAAAAATGCCGCAATAAATATATATCCGATAGGGGAGGTGAAATAGCTGCGCACCTCACGCCTGAAAATAGCGCCCATCAGTTCTCAGCCTCCTCATAATTATTGCTTTCTTCGAGAGCGGGGATAGCCTCGCCCATAGTAAGTTTCAGGAAGATGTCTTCCAGATTCATCTCAGCACTTCTGAGTTCAAGTATCGTGAATCCGTTCTGAGCCATCTTGTTGAAAAGCTCGTAGCGAATCTCCTTGCCCTCAAATGACTCGATGCGGTAATCACAGATGTCGTTCTTATGCTCTGCATCGCAGTAGACCTTGTCAACGCCGTCGATACTCTGTATCAGGCGCATAACGCTGTCCTTTTTGCCGTCTATCTTGCAGATGAACTTATTGTCGCCTGTCAGCTTGTGTGAAAGGTTCTCTTCCGTATCATTTGCAACGACTCTGCCCTCGTTGATAACAACTATCCTGTCGCATACAGCCTGCACTTCTGAAAGTATGTGTGATGAAAGTATCACTGTGTGATTCTTTCCCAGCTTGCGTATAAGAGTTCTTATCTCGATTATCTGCTTGGGGTCAAGACCAACAGTAGGTTCGTCCAGTATCAGCACCTTGGGATTTCCCACCAGTGCCTGTGCCAGACCAACTCTCTGCTTGTAACCCTTTGACAGGTTCTTTATCAGTCTGTCGTATACATGGTCTATCTTAACAAGGCTGCATATATCCTGCAAATGGGATATCTTAGGCAGCTTGCACTTTTTCAGATCGTATATGAAATACAGATACTCCTTTACCGTCATATCAAGGTAAAGGGGCGGTATCTCAGGGAGATAGCCTATGTTCTTCTTAGCCTTTACAGGATCTTCAAGTATATCGATGCCGTCGATCAGCGCCTTGCCTGCGGTGCATGAGATGTATCCCGTAAGAATGTTCATAGTCGTGGATTTACCCGCACCGTTAGGTCCCAGAAAACCCAGTACCTCTCCGTCCTCAGCCTTGAAGCTGATATTGTTCACGGCTTTTTTGTCGCCGTAATGCTTTGATAAATTAATTACCTCTATCAATTTACTTTCCTCCCACTAAGGAAAATTTGTGCATTATAAAGTATAACCCCATACTGTGTAAGCCCTGTGACAGCTTAGGGAAAACCGCGGAATATTCGGCTTGATCTTCTGTCAGTCAAGATCTAAATCCGCATATATATCTATACCCAACTCTTCGGCAACATATTTTAGCTGGAATTTTTTTGCGTCATAGTCTTTACCCATGACTTTGCATTCCGATGCCACTGTCACCCAACCCTTTTCACTGTCTTGTTTTTTCAGCTCGAAGCGGTAAGTCTGAGGATCCTTTGTAAGTGCGATATAGTCGTTGCATATATCATTGAATTTCTCGGTTAGTTCCTCGGTCTTTGTATCGTCAATGATACAGATGGACATATCAATATAGTTGTACTTATCGCAAGCCCAGTCAGCTAAGTTAGTACCAACATACTTTTCACCGCTGCCGGGTTTGATGAATTCGGCAAGCAAGTCCGCACTCGACAGCTTGCAGTTGGTCGTATGGGCTGATAACGTAAATCCGTCGCTGTTTATAGAAAGAGCCCCATCGGTTTTCGCAGTCTCTTTAAAATACTTTGAAAGGATCTGATCCGCTATCTCTTCATAGACTTCCGTGCCCTGCGCTCTGGCGACCATATCAGCTACGGTGTAGTCAGTATCATAAGCAATATATTTTTTGCCTTCGTCGTCGCCGCGGTTGATCCAGATACTGGTAGATCTGTCGCTGCCGTCGTTGCCTGTGTATATTACCTGCCAGGTGTATTCCGTGCGGTCTTCTATATCGAATCTCTGCTCTGTCGGCTTGCTTATGCTGTAATTGCCGTCAAAAGCATAGTCCAGATATTCCTTATAATCCTTTGAAATATCGGGTGCCTCAGCTTTTCCGCAGCCGGTCAGCAATAACGCTGTACAAGCAACGGCAGCTGCAAGTTTTTTAATTCTGCTGTGTTCCATTTTTTACCACGTCTTATTCTAATCCGTAAAAATCCCTGACTTTCAGCGTATCCTTACCTATCTGCGCTTTCAGATCATCGATACTGTCAAATCCCTTTTCGGGACGTATGAACTTGTCCAGCAGTATCTCAATCTCCTTGCCGTAAAGGTCGCCGTTGAAGTCGAGAATGTAAGTTTCTGCCAGTGGTGCATCGTGAGCTTTCAGCGTAGGCTTCACGCCGATGTTTGTCACGCCGAACTTTTCTTCGTCCCCGATGATGACTCTTGTGGCATATACCCCGAATTTCGGCATTATCTGCCCCTGTGGTATCACCTGATTTATCGTGGGGAAATTCCACTGCCTGCCTAACTGCCTGCCGTGCTCGACTACCAGTTTCAGTCCGAAGATGTATCCCAGCAGTTCGTTTGCACGCTCTATGTGTCCCGTGCGTATGCACTCGCGTATCACTGTCGAACTTACTTCTTCGCCCTTGTAGCTCAGCTTGTCGCATACCCTGACATCTATGCCGTATATCCTGCCGTAAAGCTCCAGCGTGTTGCAGTCGCCCTCCGCCCCTTTGCCGAAACGGAAATCACTGCCGCATACAACAGCTTTGCAGCCCAGCAGTCCCACCAGTATGTCCTTTACGAAATCTTCTGCCGACATACCTTTCAGCTCGTCAAAAGCAGGGGAGTATAAAAGGTCAACCCCCATATTCTCGAAATGCCTGCGCTTTTCCTCATCGCTGAGTATCATTTCTATCCTGCCGTCGTGACCCTTTGAAGTCACTGTGTCAGTCCTGAAAGTGAATACCGCCGACTTTACGCCAAGCTCTTTCGCCAGCGAGATCGCATTGTTTATGACCAGCCTGTGTCCTCTGTGTACGCCGTCAAACAGCCCCAGCGCACAGACAGTCCCCTTGTCGGGCGAAAAGCCCCTGTCGATATCTTTCAAATCAAATCATTCCTCGATCATACGAAAAAATTCTTGACGCTCCGAAATCCTCCGTCAGTCATTCTGCCAAGCCCGATGAAACCGCCGTCCGCACCGTATACACGGTAGACCTGACCGTCCTCAGCGCCTGCCTGCTCTGCCCTCAGCTTAACACCGTTCTTGTAAAGTCCAGTGACTCTCTCGTTAAGCTTCAGCGCAGGATAGACCTCAAAGCATTTGTCGAGCCGTGTAAGCACGCCCTCAGCACCGCTCTCACCGACTATCCTTTGTATATCCTCTATACTCAGACATTCTTCCAGCGCCAGCCCCGCCGAGTACGTTCTCACCAGTGAGGTCATAGCTCCGCCGCAGCCCAGCATATCGCCGATGTCGTTTATAAGTGTGCGGATATACGTGCCTTTTTCGCAAAGCACTGTCATGTGCCCCTCGCGGGACATCTCATCATAATCATCTATCACCAGTGAAAGCACGGTTATCTCCCTTGCCTGACGCTCGATGACTTTTCCCTCACGCGCCAGCTCGTAAAGCTTTTTGCCGTCAACTTTCACCGCCGAATACATGGGCGGCACCTGCATTATCTTTCCGATGAACTTTTCAGCTGCCGCTTTAAGTTCCTCAGCAGTCACAGACCTGCCGTCCTCACTAAGTATCTTACCCGTGATATCCTGTGTGTCAGTAGTTATACCTAACCTGAACCCCGCATGATACCCTTTTCTGACATCGGGCAGTATGTCGCAAGCCTTTGTGGCTTTTCCCACAAATACAGGCAGTACGCCCTCCGCCATAGGGTCGAGAGTACCGCCGTGACCTATCTTGCGGGTATGCAGTATGCCCCGCATTTTAGCCACCACATCGAATGATGTCCAGCCTGCGGGCTTGTATACCGCGATAACGCCGCTTATTTCCTGTCCTGTCATATCCCGAGTACCTGCCCCGCTTTTTCAATAAGCAAAGCCTTTACATCTTCAAGTGAGCCCCTTATCTCGCAGCCTGCCGCACGTATGTGTCCGCCGCCGCCGAATAATCCGCAGAACGCCGACGCGTCCATTTCTTCGGTAGTTCTCACCGATATCTTGTAGACATTCTCATGTCTCTGCTTTACCGTGATGCCGATAACTACGCCTTCAGCCGAAAGCGGTATCGAAGCCAGACCGTCAAATTCAGCAGGGTCAGCGCCGCAGCTTTTCATGAGCTCCGTCGTTATCGTTATCATCGCACATCTGTCATTAAGATAGTATTCCATACCACCTGTCACAGCCTGCTCGACTTTCAGTCTGCCCTTGCTCTTAACATCGAACATCTTCCTGTTCACGTTGGCAAAGTTAATGTCATAAGCCATGAGCTCTGCCGCTGCCATGTGCGTTTCGGGAGTAGTGTTCTCGTACTTGAAACAGCCTGTATCCGTAGCAATTCCCGTGTACAGGCACTTCGCTGTGATGTCGCTGAGCTTTCTGCCCGAATCCTTGAATATCTTGTAGAGGATATGCGCAGCCGCTGCTGTCTGCCCCTCCACATGGGTCAGCTTCGCAAAATGCTTGTTCGAGATATGATGATCTATGCAAAGATCAACCATTCCCGCCTGCTGATACTTCGCCAGCCCGCTGCCCATCAGGGTAACGTCCGCAATGTCAACAGCTATGATATACTCAGGCTCGAAATTCTGCTCCTTGTACTCCGTGTACATAAAATCATATCTGTCGGGGAAACCGTCCGAGTTCACCACATTAGCCAGCTTTCCCATATCTCTCAGAAAATAGCACAGCCCGAAGCCGCTGCCCAGCGTATCACCGTCAGGGCTCTTGTGTGTCAATATGAGAAATTTGTCATTTTCTTCAAATATCCTGTTTATCTCGCTGTATTCCATACAATAGCCCTTTCTATACGATCAGTCCTCAGCGGACTCGTCCTCTTCATTTTCGGAATTTTCTTCCTTTACCAGCTCTCTGAGCTTTTTGGTTATAGCCGCCGAATGCTCTATCGAATCATCAGCAACAAATTTCAGCTCGGGACACTTTTTCAGACCCAGCACATTTGATATCTCCCTCTTGAGATATCCCGTAGCCGATTCAAATCCCTTTACAGCCTTTTTGGCTTCTTCCAGTCCTCTGAAACTGGAAATATATACCTTGCAGAAAGAGCCGTCCCTTGCCACATCGCAGCGTACTACGGTCAGGAACTCTCCTCCGTTTATCCTCGGGTCTTTCAGGTCTGCCATCTTTCCCGAGATTATACGTCTTATATCCTCGGACATACGTCCTGCCTTGTGTGATGCCATTTATATAGCTCCTTCCTTGCTTTATCTTTTACAGCCACATATCCATAGCCGCGCCGTCATGTTCGTTCGGTCTGCTTTTGAAGCCGAAAGGCTCGTAAAAGCTTTCTCTGCCGAGATTTGCCATCAGATGTATCTTTATCTGCCAGCCCTCTTTTTTCTCGCCGCGGAGCTTTTCGACAAGCCGCCCCACCATCTGCGAAGCCAGCCCGTTGTGACGGCATTTCTCCGTCACCATCACCTCAGCGAGATACGCCACATAGCCGCCGTCCCAGAGAAGCCTTACAAACCCGACAGCTTCGCCGTCAAGCATCGCCGCTATGACCGCATAGCTGTTGTCAAGTCCTGCCTGCGCCTGTTCGGGAGCAATGCTTTTCCAGCCTACTTCCTCCCGCAGACGCAGATAGTCCTCAACATTCAGTTTATCCGTAAATTCAAACTTAGTATCGTTCATTTCGTTTATCAAGATCTTTCGACCCGCCCGAGGGCTTAATCGCGGTACTCTTCCATGATGTATCCCTCGAAGATGTCGCCTTCCTTGATGTCGGAGAACTTCTCCAGAGTGATACCGCACTCGAAGCCTTCGCTTACTTCCTTAGCATCGTCCTTGAAACGCTTCAGCGAACTCATCTTGTCGTCAGCAACGATGATACCGTCACGAACAACTCTGATAAGGTCGTTTCTGCCGATCTTGCCGTTCAGTACGTAGCAGCCTGCAACAGTGCCGACAGAGCTGATCTTGTATACCTGTCTTACTTCAACACGAGCAGTTTCAACTTCTCTGAACTTAGGAGCAAGCATACCCTTCATAGCGTCGGTGATCTCTTCGATAGCATCGTAGATTATACGGTACAGTCTGATCTCGACACCGTCCTGCTCAGCGTTTGCCTTTGCAACAGGGTCGGGACGAACGTTGAATCCGACGATGATAGCGTTGGATGCATTAGCAAGCATAACGTCGCTCTCGTTTACCGCACCAACAGCACCGTGGATAACTCTTACTCTTACCTCTTCGTTGGATATCTTTTCCAGCGACTGCCTTACAGCTTCCACAGAACCCTGAACGTCTGCCTTTACGATGATAGGCAGCTCCTTCATCTCGCCCTCGGAGATCTGAGAGAACAGATTGTCCAGTGTTACCTTCTGGAACTTCTTGAACTCGTCTTCCTTAGCTTCGTGCTTACGCTGCTCGACCAGCTCTCTTGCCAGCTTCTCATCCTCAACTGCGTTGAATGTCTCACCTGCGGTAGGTACTTCGCCCAGACCTGTGATCTCAACAGGTGTGGAAGGACCAGCCTCGGTGATAGGTCTGCCGCGGTAATCTGTCATTGTTCTTACTCTGCCCACAGATGTGCCCGCGATGATAACGTCACCTGCATGGAGAGTACCGTTCTGTACCAGTACAGTTGCAACAGGACCCTTGCCCTTGTCAAGACGTGCCTCGATAACAGCACCCTTAGCAAGTCTGTGAGGATTAGCTTTCAGCTCCTTGACCTCTGCTACCAGCAGTACGTTCTCAAGCAGGTCGTCGATACCCATACCTGTCTTAGCAGATACAGGCACAGCGATAACGTCGCCGCCCCACTCTTCAACTACCAGCTCGTGCTCGGTCAGCTGCTGTTTAACTCTGTCAGGGTCTGCACCCTCTTTATCCATCTTGTTTATAGCAACGATAACGGATACGCCCGCTGCCTTTGCGTGGTTTATGGACTCAACGGTCTGTGGCATGATACCATCATCAGCCGCAACAACGAGTATTGCGATATCTGTGATGTTCGCACCTCTCGCTCTCATGGAAGTGAAAGCTTCGTGACCTGGAGTATCCAGGAATGTGATCTTCTGTCCGTTGCATTTAACCTGGTAAGCACCGATATGCTGTGTGATACCGCCTGCTTCGCCCTCTGCAACGTTTGCATTTCTTATTCTGTCGAGTATGGAAGTCTTACCGTGATCGACGTGACCCATTACTACAACGACAGGGCAGCGCTCTTCCAGATCCTCGGGAGCGTCAGCTTCGTCTTCAATAAGTCTTTCTTCGATGGTGATGTGTACTTCCTTCTCAACCTTTGCACCCAGCTCTTCTGCGACCAGTGAAGCAGTATCAAAGTCAACTACTTCGTTGATGGATGCGAATACGCCCAGTGCCATCAGCTTCTTGATAACTTCGGTAGCAGTTACTTTCAGTCTGCTTGCCAGTTCGGATACTACGATCTCGTCGGGTATCATTACTTTCAGCTGCTGCTTTCTTGCCTTTTCAAGAGCCAGTCTGTTCAGCTTGTCCTGCTCTGTCTCCTTCTTGTGAGAATGCTGCTGCTTCTTGTACTGCTGGGACTTCTGGGTTATCTTCTGCTTCTTGCGGAAGTTGTCGTTCTTGTTGCCCTGCTTGCTGGTAGCCATGTTGTCGTACTTCTCGTTGTACTTGTCCAGCTCGATGTAGCTGCCGCGGGTATCAACAGTTCTTCTCTTCTCGCCCGAATGGTCATCAGTGCTCTCCGATACAGTATAGCCCTTGCTGTCATCGCTGCCGAAGGAGCTTCCGCCGCCCAGCTGCATTTTCACACCGTGATCCTGCTTCTTGGCTTCCTTCTTTTCCTTCTTCTTGTCAGCCTTCTTCTCGGGCTTCTTTTCTTCTGCCTTAACTTCGGGCTTCTTTTCCTCGACTTTCACTTCAGCCTTCTTCTCCTCTGCCTTGGGCTCTTCCTTCTTCTCTTCGGGCTTAGCCTCAGCCTTTGGCTCTGGCTTCTTTTCTTCCGCCTTGACCTCAGTCTTCTTCTCGGTCTTGGGCTCTGCCTTTTTCTCAGCCTTCTTGGGCTTGGGTTCCTCAGCAGGCTTTACAGTGTTTGCAAAGTATGCGTCGAAGTTCTCCACCTGATTGTTCTGTGTGAAGTATTCAAATACATAGCTTACCTCTTCGGGTGTCAGGGCAGCCTGTGTCTTTCTGGAAACTCCGTCCAGCTTTTCAAGACACTCTATTATATCATTGTTGCCGAGAGCCAGGCTCTTGGCGAGGTCATTAAGTTTTATCTTCTTAGTTGCTTTCGTACTCATAGGCAATAAATATCCTCCTTCTGTTTACGATGAACATATTTTTTCTTCCAAAGCTTCCCGTCGGGAAAACTCATATTTTTCCGATCTATATTCAGTGTCAGAACACTTTAAATACCGAACTCGTCCTTGTCAATGATTATCTCTTCAAGCCCCTTTGCGCAGCTCTTGGCGAATCCCGCATCGGTCATCGCAACTACGCCGACCCGCTTTCCGAGACCCAGAGCTACCTCGTCCATAGTCATGCCCAGGGCGTAAAGCTTCACATCGTATTTCGCACAAGTGTACCTTACCTCTTTCAGTGACTTTTCCGAGATATCAGCCGCCGTGAATACCGCTTTAGCATTTCCGACGGAACAGGCGTCCTTTACCATGTCCATGCCCATAACGAGCTTGCCTGCCTTGCGGCTCATCGAAAGTATACCTGATTTATTACTGCTCATTGCCGCTCAGCTCCTTTTCCATTGAATCATATAACTCATCATCTATCCTGCACGCAAAACTCTTTTCCAGTCGTCTTGCCTTGCGTGCCTTTTTCAGACATTCAGCGTCTGCACATATATATGCGCCTCTGCCCGCCTTTTTTCCTGTCAGGTCAAGGCTTATCTCGCCCTCTTTTGAACGTACCACCCTGACAAGCTCTTTCTTCGGCTTCATTTCGCCGCAGCCGAGACACATTCTCATCGGTATCTTCTTCGGCTTTACAGGCATCTTATTCTTCCTCAGTCTCCGCACTCTCGGGAGCATTCTCGGGAACGATGTCTATCTTGTAGCCTGTAAGACCTGCCGCCAGCTTAGCGTTCTGACCCTTGTTGCCTATCGCCAGTGAGAACTGATTGTTCGGAACGATAACGCGGCACTTCTTGATAACTCTTTCGAATTCCTTTTCTTCGCCCTTGTGCTCGATCTTTACCTCGGGCTCCAGCAGTTCAACACTGAGTACCTCAGCAGGTGCCAGTGCCTTAGCGATGAACTCGGACTCGTCCTCTACCCAGTTGATAACGTCTATCTTCTCGCCCTTGAGCTCCTGTACAACAGCGGAGATTCTGGACTTCTTGGGACCTATGCAAGCGCCCACAGCGTCAACGTTCTTGTCCTTGGACCATACAGCGATCTTGCTTCTTATACCCTCTGTTCTTGATATAGCCTTGATCTCAACAGTACCGTCAGCTATCTCGGGAACTTCCAGCTCAAACAGTCTCTTTACCAGGTCCTTGTGAGTTCTTGAAAGCTTAACAACAGGCTGTCTCTTCTCGCCGCCGCCAAGGCTCACGATGTATACCTTGATCTTGTCGCCCTCTTTGAGTATCTCGCCGGGTATCTGCTCACTGCGGTAGAAGTAGTGCTCGTTCTTGTCGATGGTGATAACAGCGTTGCCTGTTGCAGGCTCTACCTTCTGTACCGTAGCAGTAACGATCTCGTGTTCCTTGTCCTTATACTGCTCTATCAGCTTGTTTCTCTCGAAATCCTTGATATCGTGCTTGATGGACTGCTTTGCGAACTGTGCCGCAACTCTGCCTATCTTAGCGGGGTTGACAGGTATCTCTACCCAGTCGCCCACCTTGATGGAAGGATCGTAGGTCTGTGCTTCGCCGATGTAGATCTCGTTAGCGGGGTCATCCACGAACATTACCTTCATAACTTCCTTGAGTATGCACATCTCCAGCTTGCCTGTTTCGGGCACGATATCAACTCTGATATGCTCGCTCTCGGGATTTTCCTTCTTTATTGCCTTGATGATACCCTCTCTGATCTTTTCGATAAGTACGTCCTTGTCGATCTCGTTCTCGTTGACCAGATCTGTCAGTGCTTTAAAAAACTGCTCGTTCATCTTTTATGACCATTCCTCTCTGAAAATATTCTCTTAACTTTATCCCTGACGGACGGCTAACCGTCCAATTGTTTGCTTATTGCTTTTTGAGAAGTCCCGCCTGTTCTATCCGCAGGACTTGCGAGCTGCGTTCAGCTAATTAGCCGTATGATAATTGTTCTCACAAACGTTTGTTGCGAACTAAATATTCTGACAAACTTTTGTCCGTGATAATTATTTTAAATGGTGGCGAAGCCCCCATACCCCCGACGCTTCAAACCCTAACCGCGACTGCGTCGGCGGTGTGCGCGTGAAGCCTTGACGCTCCGTGCGCTCCGTTCGTTCCTCACTTCGCGTACTCGGTCAAGATAGCGCTAACAGCGACTGCGTCGGCTGTGGCTTTGAAGCTGTTTGCCATTCTAACAAAACTTTGCACGTTGAATTAGCCGTTTGAGCATCAATCAAACTTCGCGCCTGCCAGCTCCTCTTCCAAGTCGCCGTCATCGTAGAGTTTTACAAAAGCGCAGTCGTTCAGGCTGAACTGCACATTCGCCACGCCGTCGCCGTTCTCGTCCAGTGTCTGACAGGCTATCAGCTTTTCTTCCTCATCATAGCCCACCAGTCCAACGATGAACTCGCGCTCACCGTTCTCATCGGGACGTATCAGTCTTACTCTCACAACATCGCCGATGCACACTTCAAAGTGTATCGGTTTTCTCAGCTCTCTGCCCAGTCCGGGACTGCCGCACTCAAAAACATAGCTCTGCGGGATAGGGTCTGCCTCGTCGAGTATCTTATTGAAAGGTCTCGTGAAATTCTCGCAGTCCTCCATAGTCACGCCGCCGTCTTTGTCGATAAGTACCCGCAGATACCAGGTTGCGCCCTCTTTCTCGAACCTAACGTCCCAGAGGAAAAGCCCCAGCTCGTCAGCCAGCGGCTGTGCCAGTCCGGCTACGATGTCTGCCGTGTTCATTTTTGAGCTTCCGCCCTTGCCTTTACTCAAATCATCAGACCTCCCTGTGATTTTTCGCATCCGTCCCGATGCGATTATAGTCCATACAAACACAAAAGACCGTGAATTTTTAAATTCCGGTCTTTCGTCAAGCCTATTGCATATATTATACCATAAATAGTACATTTTTGCAAGAGATGTCCGGAATATTAACAGGAAATTTACAATCGTCAGCCCTTTTCACCTTGCAAGGTGCCATCGGTGACCTTTTTCTTCCCATTTTCTTCCTTGCTCTTTTTGTGATCTTTATTGTCCCCTGCACGCCGCTTCTTGCGCCTGCCCTCAACAAAATCCAGCGGCACAGTGAACATTATGCCGGTGTTCGGCTGAGAAAGATCGCCCACAGTGTTGTATACCACTCTCCGCGCCAGATCAAGCTGATCGTTCTCGATAACAGAGATTATGGTCTTGTTGTCGTCTACTTCACCGCTGAACATACTGCGTATCGATGAACTCAGAAAGCTCGAATTCA
Source organism: Ruminococcus sp. (assembly GCF_024692365.1). Classification (GTDB taxonomy): domain Bacteria; phylum Bacillota; class Clostridia; order Oscillospirales; family Ruminococcaceae; genus Hominimerdicola. The sequence continues at coordinate 26,438 of NZ_JAILMR010000015.1, forward strand.
TCTTCGAGAGCGTCATTGCCATGCCCGAAGAGGGTATTATCGTAGCACCGCTGATGCCAGCCGCCGAAAGTCCCTCCAGCAGGTACTCCAGCGCTTCAGTTTTGTTCAGTATCAGGACCATGAGCTTCATTTATATCACTTTCCTTAGTAGTCTTACTGGTTAGCCGCCTTTTGTTCAGCCTCTGCTTCTTCTGCTTTAGCCTGTGCCTGAATATTTGCTTCGGGGTCAACGGCTGAGCCGTCCTCCGCAGTGGTCTCGGCTATCTTTTCTTTCAGCTCGGTGATGAAATCATCGCTGACAACGAAAGTTGCGTCCTTTTCGCCCCATGTTCCCCTGGGTATCAGCTTCTCCGCAGGCGTCTTGCTGCTTGAAAGCATCTCCTTGATGTATGACTTCTGTAACTTGAAGTCTTCCAGGTTCATGTCGGTGTCACTGTTTGTTGTGATTATGTTGTATATATTGTCCAGATTATCCTGTGTGATGTATGACTGCTGGAACATACTGTTTATCAGTGATTCCATAGCCTCGCCCAGGAACTCGTTGTTGCCCTGCTTGCCGTTTGAGAATACAGGGTACTGTGTCAGCAGTCTTATCTGTCTGCCGCTGAGTGATGCGAGTTCGCCCTTCTGTATCGAGATATCGTTCTCGTCATTGTCCTTTGAGAGATAGTATAACTCCTCGGGTGCCTTGTAGGTCACACCGCCGTAGATGTCGCACACACGCTCAAAAGCATCGTTTGAAAGCGAAGCATAGTTATCAACTTTCAGACCGAAAGTACCCTCAAACGCAGTCTTAACGCCCGCCATACCCGCATTTGAATAAATGTCGCGCATAGTCAGATTGTTTGATTTGTTTACCGTCATAGCCGATATCGGCACCACAAGGATACTGTTGTCCGTCGGGTCAACTCTTATCAGCACCATGTCCGAAAGCACACCCTTGCTGTTCACCCTCGAGAACAGGTCATTGAAAGTCTGCACCGTGACCACAGCATCTTCGTCCTCATTGTTTTTCAGCAGACCGAAGCTTTTCAGCAGATAAACTGCAAGCATCGATATCAGTGCCATGAATATCAGCACCGTTATAACGTATACCAGTGCAACGGGTGCTTGTGATCTTCTTTTCTTTTTTCTTTTCTTTGCGGCAGATGACATATATTTTCTCCTTACTGTTTATTATTTCCTGTTTTTCATCTATCTATTCATAGTAGAACTGCGGGTTCTTGTCAAGCTCGATAACGTGCATATCCAGCCCGTTCCTCTTAGCCATGTTGATGGTCTGCAAAGTGCCCGAACCACGCTGTTTTTCCTTATATATCGCAATAAGCTCCGAAGAATTGTCCACCATGAACTTGTTACGCCTGCGGTAGCGTCCGCTGTCATCAGCGTTGCCTGTCACCACCACAGCCGAAGCCATTCTCAGCAGCAGACTGTAAATATACCGGTCTTTCGGCAGCTTTATCTCGCGTATCTGATCTTCGTAGGGCAGAGCGCAGATTAGTTCTATCCCGGGGTGATCCTCGCTGTGCATCAGATCCATTATCACCGATCCGCAGATTATATCCGAACCCTCAGCCATGCCTGTTATGAAAGTGCGTATACCCCGACCGTAAGCTTCGTGACATAAAAGATGCACTGTGCTTATCAGATTTTTGACCCCTTGTTTGGAGATATCCCCTTCAAAGGGCAGGTCACGCCGACGGTGTCCCGTAAAGCAGCAGGTAGAAGCTTTATCAGTGTAAAACTCCTCCGCGGAGATGATATCAACATTATCCATCATCACAGCCACCGCCTTTCGATAACACTTAAAATTATTATAGCACACATTTCCCCATTTTTCAATACCTTTTTTGATTTATCTTAAAACCCGCCGCCTGTAACTTATATCTCCGTATCAACGCAAAAAAACAGAGCCTTAAAAGACTCTGTTTTCATATATCTGTCAAAGCAGTTTCTTGCCCTTGATGTGTGCCGCTATCTTTGTGATATCGGTAACGTTGATATTTCCGTCATTGTTTACATCTGCGCGATACTCCTGCTCCGCGGTAAGCAGTTTTTTTCCCTTTATGTGCGCCGCAGTCTTGGTGATGTCGGTAACATTTATCTTGCCGTCATTGTTTACATCGCCCTTGATGCCAGCGTCTGACATTTCGACGAATCTGAACTCATTGTCCTTTGCATACTTTTCAGCAGCAGTATCTTTATTGCCTTTTATGGTGAAACCTTTGACCTTATCTTTATAATATCTATTATCCTCAGAACTATAATATCCGAAGGCTTTTTCTTCTATTTTCGCAACGCTGTCGGGTATAGTTACGTTTGTAAGTTTTGGGCAGTTATTAAATGCGAAATCGCCTATATATGTTACACTGTCGGGTATATTGACATAGGTAAGTTTTTTACAATTTGCGAAAGCATAATAGTTTATCTTTATGACACCGTTCGGTATAGTTACGTTTGTCAGGCTTTTGCAGTCGATAAATGTTCCGGATTCAATGCTTTTGAGACCTTTGGATAACTTGATATCTGTCAGGTTTTCACATAGTTGAAATGCTTGGTCGCCTATGTTGGTTACGCTGTCGGGTATATTGATCTTGTTCAGGCTTGAACAATTCACAAATGCACATTTTCCTATGCTTGTTACGCTGTCAGGTATGGTTATATTTGCCAGTTTTATGCAGCTGATAAAAGCATAGTCATCTATTTTTGTTACGCTAGTGGGTATAGTTACATTTGTCAGGCGGGTACACTCCATAAACATACATTCGCCTATGCTTGTCACACCATTTTCGATGACCACTTTTTTTATCTCTTTTCTTATAGCGGCAAATGACTGATTGTCGTGCATTTCCCCCTCACCGCTGATAGTCAGCGTGCCGTCTTCATCAAGCGTCCATATGACATTTTCACCCAATTTGCCGCTTGTGGGCTTTTCTGCCTCGGCACTCGCCATCAGCGTGAAAACATCACTGTCCACATTCCCGAAGACTCCGCCTGCGCCGAATATCAGTGAAACAGCCAGCAATCCTGCCATTATCTTTTTCATAAATAAACACCTCACATAAATTTTGAATACACTCTGCCGATGTTTTGGCAGATGAAAATTTGCTTACAGTTTTTTACATTTTTGCGAATTTTTCGCTCTTCAAATTATACATCTGTTTTTTTGAATGTCAAGACCGAAGCTGATTTTTTTCATCTTTTCTTTCGGTATTCTTCACATATCCACCACAGTGATTATGTGCAACCAAATGATTTTATATTTAACTCGGACATATTTCTGTAAAAGTTGTACAAAAACGTACAACTTTTCGCCCAAAATCGCTGATAGTGAAAAGCCTTTTAAAATTTACTCCCTATGCGCACGATGACAGGCAGCCGACGACTATGGCTACGGTATAGCGTTCGGCGTGTTATACTGTATACGGAGCATAATGAAAAAGGCTCAGCATCTTGACAATCCTCGCAGGGAATATCTTCACAAAGTATCCCCGCGGGCTCATATTTATTGATTCGATATAGCTTAAAACTATACTGTGCGTTCGCTTTTTTATATACCGCAAACGTCTGTTTGCACAGACTATACTATTGAAAAAATAATTATAATATGTTATACTTAGAAACATTATAGGTGTTTCTAAGAAAACACTAACAAAATTTATACAGAATGGAGAATGAAAAATGAAGAGAACATCTGCAAAAATTTTCAGCGCCTTTTGTGCAGCACTGCTGACAGTAAACGCAGCAGCAGTAAGCGCTTTCGCTGAAGGCAAAGCACTCAAACCCGATTTCAAAAAAGCCGATGATGCTGTCCTCTACTGGGCAACTCAGGTCGGTGAAGATAAAATGATGTGGACAGATTCACCCACAGCCTTCACCGTGGCAGATAACGGCTTCCTCTATATATGCTCTGCTGATTATATCGTAAAAATAGATAAATTCACAGGCAAAGAAGTTTCAAGAGCTAAAATGGCAGGTGCGGCAATGTACGCTACCAAAGGTCCCGCTTATGCTGACGGCAAAGTGTTCATGGCTCTCGATGGCGGTATTATACAGGCTTTCGATGCTGAGACACTTACTTCTCTCTGGATATACACAAACAAGAACGGCGGCAGCCCCAAGTGCGATATCACTGTTGAAAACGGCTATCTCTATACAGGTTTCTGGAAAAGTGAGACCGATGATGCCGATTTCGTAAAGGTAAGCGTTGCAGATAAAGACACTGCCAAGACCGATGAAGTAAAGACCGCTGAATGGGAGTTCACACATAAGGGCGGCTTCTATTGGACAACTGCTGTGATAGATGACGGCACGGTAATTTTCGGCGCTGAAAACAGCACTGATTCAGGAAGTGATAATCTCAGTCTGGTAGCACTTGACGATGCAACAGGCGAAAGGAAAAAATTCGCTGCATCTGCGAATGGCGATGTTCGCAGCAAGGTCGTACTCAAGGACGGCGTAGTGTATTTTACTTCCAGAAATAATAAGGTTTCTACCGCTTCACCCAAAACAGGAGAAGGCTGCACGCTCGACCTGAATCTGGCTCTTGATCTTCAGAATTTTGCCTGCACCAGCACTCCTATCGTTGAAAACGGCAGAATATATGTTACCCTGAATGGTCCAGGCTGGGATGCATACAACCACTCTCTCATCGTTGTACTTGATGCAGTTGAAGAAGAAAACGGCAAAATAATGCCAAGGATAGCTTACGTTGTTGAAACTTCCGCTGCTTGTCAGGCTGAGGGCGTTTTCGCAGGCGTTGATGAGGAAGGCTATAACGTTATATACTATGTTGAAAACGGTATGACAGGTATTGTCCGCAAGCTGAGAGATAAGGCAGGCATGAACGAACCTATCGATACTGTTGAGGAAACCGATACAGCAGGCAATAAGCATATCTGCCCTCCCGCAATTTTCACCCCTCAGGGCGACCACGCACAGTGCTGTGCAGTTGATCCTATTTATGATGAAGAAACAGGACTCCTCTATATCCGTTACGATTCCTTCAATGTTCTTGCAATAGGCGAAACAGTTAAGTTCGATATCGAGTGCCCTGATATAACAATTCACCCCAACGGTGTCAAGACTTTTGTCTTCAAGGCAGATGAATCTCCCGCCGCTAAGGAGTATACAATTGATGTCACAAACGGTCCCAAGAAGACCATAGGCGATATCACAGCTAAGGATCTTACATTCAGCGTTGATAAGTTCACCGCCGATGATGAAGTTCTGACAGCTACCTTTGCTTACGGTCTGTACAACGGCAACGGCGAAAAGGCTTCCACATCTAACGATATCGATGTTCTTGTTGCCGAGACAGATAATCAGTATAAACGCGCGCTCGCACAGAAGGGCGATGTAAACGGCGACGGTAAGATCAATGTTACCGATATCACAAAGCTTGCAGCACACATCAAGGGCAAAAAGACCCTTGATAAGTACAGCATCAATGCTGCCGATGTAAATGCTGACGGTAGGATAAATGTTACTGATATCATACGCGTTGCCGCACAGATAAAGGGCAAAAAGATGATAACAACCGAAAGATGATATCCACGGACGCCGCTGCGTTTGCGGAAATATCAGGATTTATTTAACAGACACTGATAACAGATCTGCGACACATGGAATGTTCGATAGTAAACAGCGTTATATCGTTTACTCAATTTATCAGTCCATGTGTGCAGGTCTGTATTGCTTTATTTTCGGAGGTCGGGTATGATCGGAAAAGACCGTAAAAGTATAATAGCTTCCGCGGCAGCCGCCCTGATGCTTACAGCAGGGGCTGTCTGCTTTGCTGCGGGCTTTTACCGAAATGCCCCCCGCGAAGATACCCCCATCGGGATAGAACACCGCGAAGCCATGCTTCCCGAGATATCCCCCGACGGACTTTCAGCTGATAACAGTACCCCCGAACAGGAAGATACAAGTTCCCGCAAAGATGAAAGTTCATCACCAGAAAGCACTCCCGATACCGATAACAGCCGTCCCATCTATGATGAAAACAGCGGTTCAGCCGATGCAGATAATTCCGCGGTTGTGATATATTCGCAAAATGACAGTCAGGAAACTTCCGATGATGACAGTTACCCCCAAACGGTCATCATTCAGGCACCTGACGACGTTAACACCCCTGCCAAGACCACCCCCGACGGCAGAGAAGCTGACCGCGAATACTTCACGACTTCCATATCTGACGGCGAAACAGTCACCGACAGCACCTACTTCTTCACCGTGACACATCTTGTAGAAAGCCTTGAAACTGTGGGTTGTGATGTTGAAGTCAACGGTTCGCTGATGACAGGATTTGCGGGCAGAGTGCATCTAAGGGAAGGCGCTAACACCATAAGGGTCAGCTGTGCCTATAAAGATGCCGAAAACAAGGTGTACAGGGCTTTCCGTGACTACACCCTGTACCTTTCATCACCCGCCGCCGAGATAGTTACCGACCTTTTTGACCGTGAAGTCTACGACCCCGAATTTACATTCACAGCTTACTGCGAAGAGGGTCTTGAAGTAAGGCTGAACGGCAGGCTTATCACAGGCGAGGACAGCTTCACCGTAACACTCTCCGAGGGCGAGAACATGATAAAACTCACCTCGGGAAAAACCACTATGGATTTCTCGGTGACCTACATACCTGTCCGCACCCTTGCGATAATCACCGACCTCAGCAGCTGCACCGTTTATACCGACAGCATAACTTTCAGCGCAAAGGCAGTTGGCGGAAATTCCCCAAAGCTTTCTGTTCTTGTGAACGACAAAGCCCTCCGCGGCAGTTATACTTTTACAGCCCCCCTTAACGAGGGCGACAATACAATCCGTCTGTTTGCAAAGGACGGCAACGAACAGACCGAACAGACTTTCAAAGTAACTTCGCTTCACAATATCGATGAAAGCAAACTTCCGTATTTTGAAAGCATAAACCTTGACGATGGTATCACCGTTAAAGGAAGTACCTATACCCTCACCCTAAAAGCCGCCGATTGTGAAGGCAATCGTCTGTATTCAGATAATATAGAAGTCGTATGCGGCAGCACAGTTCCCTGCAAGTGGCAGGATGCTTCATGCACAGGCTACATATTGAAACTCCGCGGTGGCGAGAACACCGTCACCATAAAACTGCGTGACAGTACAGGCAGACAGAGCGAATTCTGCTATAAAATAAACTGCGAAACAGCCGAAGTCGGTGAAGAAGTTGGCAGGATACAGATATCTGTCAATGCTGACCTTGTAGGGCTTGGCACACTTTGCGAAAGTGACAGCTTCCCCGTGCTTGAGGGCGAAACAGGTTTCGATACGATGGTGAGGTTCCTTGAAGAGAACGGATATGAAGTGACCTACCGCGGCAGTGCCAACAGCAGATATCTCGCAAGGATATCCATGGCGGGAAGATTCGCGGGTGCTGAACTAACCGATAAAGCAAGGGCTTATCTTGCGGGCGCGGGCGTTACCCCAAACGACAGCCGCGATGATGATTCACTCGGCGAATTCGATTACACAGCGGGTTCGGGCTGGATGTACAGCCGCAACGGCAAAAAGCCCGCCTATGCAATGACCTCGGCAGTATTTGCCGACGGCGAGAGAGTAGCCCTTGTGTTCTCCCTCGACCTTGGAAATGATATGAGTGGTGAATGATGTTGAAGATTTCTGCGGTGCTGTTGACTGCGGCAGTGATGATGTGTACTCCGATATCTGCTTCGGCGCTGGATACAAAACAGGCTGAGGGCTACGCGCGGGGGATAGTCACCTATGAAAAACATAAAAACGGTATCCCCGAGGGCGACAGCCTGCTTTCGGGCAGGATAGCCGAGGACGCTGGCTATGACAGTTCTGACTGGCTGGCAATAGGCGCTGTAAGGTCGGGGCTTGAAAAGGATACAAGTGAATATTTCTCGGTGTGGAAAAATCGCATTGAAGAAGAATACTCCGATGATACCGCCATTGACCGCCTTAACGCCACCGACTGGCACCGCGCAGTGCTGACGGGTATATGCCTTGGGGCTAATCCCAATGATATCTCTGATGTTGACCTGCTTGGCAGAGGCACTTATCTTCGGGGCGAGGGCAGACCTCTTGATGCACAGGGTCTTAACGGCGAGATATGGGCGCTAATAGCTATGGACAGCTGTGACTGGAAACTTCCCGAGAACGCAAAGCCCGACAGGGCGGAGATAATCCATACGATAATAAACAGCCGCAATTCCGACGGCGGATTTTCCCTGACCGTCGGCGATGGCAGAAGTGACCCCGATATCACGGCGATGGCTTTGCAGGCGCTTTCCCCCTACCGATGCTGTGAAGAGACCGAGGATACGGTAGCAAGGGCTGTGGATTATCTGGCGGAAAGTCAGAGTGATAATGATAACTGCGAAACCACAGCGCAGATAATATGCGCACTGTGCTGTCTTGATATCGACCCAGATGAGGACAGCAGATTCGCAGGGCTGACCGATGAACTGATAAGCTACGCCAATGATGACGGCGGATTCGCCCATAACAAGGGCGGCGAAAGCAGTGAACTGGCTTCATCACAGGCGCTTATCGCCCTTTGCAGTATACAAAGGCTTAGGGCAGGTGAAAGGTCGGTATACGATATGAACGGGGGACTTCCCGAAAAGCCCAGAAAGACTACGCTTGCAGAAATGACAGCGGCTAAGAACAGAAACACTGAACCCCCCGCTTCGGGCAATGCCCCCGAGGGTATGCCAAAAAGCAAAAAAATGCTGATAGCCGTTTCGGGATCGATAATAGTTTTCGCCGCGGCGGCAGTGGTCGGCGGTGTTATGATGCGCAGGAGAAAGGAAAAGGAAAATGAATAGTATCCCCGTAAAAATAAAAGAACAGCTTACAAAGGTCATAGTCGGTAAGGACGATACTGTTGAACTGCTGATAGCCGCAGTACTGGCAGGCGGTCATGTACTGCTGGAGGATACTCCCGGTACAGGCAAAACTACCCTTGCGCTGGCGCTTTCAAAGTGCATGGGTCTGAAATTCCGAAGGATACAGATGACCCCCGATACTACGGCTTCGGATATAACAGGCTATTCGGCTTACGATGAGGGCAAGGGCGAATTCGTCTACCACAAGGGTGCGGCAATGACCGACCTTCTTCTTGCGGACGAATTGAACAGAACATCGGGCAGAACACAGGCGGCACTTCTTGAAGCGATGGAAGAACGCAGGCTGACTGTCGATGGCGTGACCTATGACCTCTCAAAGAACTTCGCAGTAATAGCGACCCAGAACCCCGCAGGCACAGCAGGAACTTCTGCCATACCCCTTTCTCAGCTTGACAGATTCATGGTAAGGCTTCGTCTTGGTGCCCCCGACAGGGAAGCCCTGAGAAAACTGCTGACCGACCGTATCCTCACTGACCCCCTTGATAAGACCGAACAGGTTTGTTCCGCGGAAGACCTTGATGGTCTCAGGGCTGATATCAACAAGGTGACTATCAAGGACGAGATAATGGATTATATCTGCGACCTTATGCAGGCGGCGGCAGAGTGTAAAGATACCGAGGGCGGTATATCCCCCCGAGGTGCGCTGGCGCTTTGCAGGATAGTGAAAGCAGGGGCTTTTCTGGACGGCAGGGACTATGTGGTTCCCAGCGATATCCGCGCCTGCTTTATCCCAGTGTGCGCCCACAGGGCTGTGCTGACCAGAGAAGCAAGGGCGGCAGGTAAAACTCCAGAGGAGGTTTTTGAAGCCATATTCAAAAGTCTGCCTTACCCCGAAAACAAGGAGAATGTATGAAACTGCTGATATTCGCAGTATGCTTTGCGGCGACACTGGCGGCGGGCTTTTTCTCGGTGATAGGGCTGTACATCGCGGCGGGACTGCTGGCGGTGCTTGTCATGGCAATGATAGAAAATCTGGCAGATAATTACAAGGTGAAAGTCAGCTATGAGAAGCTTTTTCTGAACAAAAGCGAAGCACCCGCGCTTATATTCGGCGGCAAAAAACGTCTGCGCGGCGAAGTCGTCTGCCAGAACATGGTCACAGGAGAGATCTCGCGCACCAACACCGATATCCGCAAAGACAGGACACTGACCCTGCCCCCGCAGGATAAATGCGGCACACTGCTGATAAGGTATTTTAAGTTTTACAGATATGACCTGCTGGGTCTGACGAAGCGTTTGTCGGTGTGTTATGCAGAGGACTGTGTGACGGTACTCCCCGATGGACCCTCTGCCGAACTTGAAGATATCATCACCGAAACCACAGGCGGCGAGGAACGCGACGGCGCAAGAGAAGCACGCCCCGATGAACCCTGGCGCAGGGTCAACCTGAAACTGACCCACCGTTTCAGCAAGCCCTATATAAACACCTATTCCCCCGACAAAAAGGGCGAACTGTGGCTGGCGGCTGACTGCGGTCACGGTGACAGGGCTGATATCATCGCGGAGAAGATATGCGGCATCGCACAGATCTTGACATCAAAAGGCATGGGCTACAATCTTGCCCTGCCCGACAATGAGGGCGGTATTCGTCTGCTGAAAAATACTGACAGCGAAAATGTTCAGCGCGAGATACTGACCATGCCCCTTTATAACACAAATGCGCACAGCATAATGGTCAGACTGACAGAAGAACTCGATAATGATGCCGAGATACTGGCATTCACGACGAACGATGCGGTCAACGATGAAAGGATAACGATAATAAACTGAACGGAGCATTACCATGAGTACCGAGGGTAACAAATTTGCCGCGCCTGTTTTCGGGGCGGCGGCAGGACTTTGTGCATATATGCTTGGCGGGTTGTACGCGGGAGCGGCGGCTCTGCTTTTGTGCGCCCTTACGGCATTCCTTGTGGGACGTTTCGGGCGCAAATGGGGCTTTCTGCCTGTTATCGGCGGAGCTCTGGCGGCGGGGATATTCCATGAGAGATTTCTGGCGGAATGTGCCCTTTGTGCGGATAATGCCGAGTTTATGTATTCGATAAAGCGGGGGCTGACGTATACCCCCGTGGCAGGCGGAACGGACAGCGCGTATATCCTGCTTGTGATAGCCTGCGGGCTCATCTGCGCGGTGTATGCGGCGGCGGGCGTAAGGGTGACGGCGGTCATTCTCGGGGCTTTTTCGGCGCTGGGCTATGTGCTTTTCGGCGGGAACGCCTTTGTGCTTTGCGGGTCGCTGGCGCTGGCGGTATCGGTGTGCTGTTTCGGTGCTGATGATATCCGCAAAGCGGGTCTTGCAGTCGGTGCGGCTGTGCTGGCGCTCCCTGCGGCGTTTATCCATCTGCCCGAACTTCCGCCATTTGGTGAAGTTTCAGCGTCCGGCGGCGAAAGCCTGTACCTTGCAGAAGAATATGAACAGCCCCACTGCACCAAGGCACAGTATGCCCGAGGTTCTGCTATAATGACGGCACTTGGGGGCGAGGGATTTTCCCCCGAAACGCAGACTTCCAAGCTTCTTGAAGCAGCTGGAACAGCTCTGCCCACAGAGGAAGTTGAAGTCAGCGGGGAATATGTTCCCGCGAATGTATGCGGTGAGATATCGGACGGAAAATTCACGGTCTGCCCGCATCTCAACGAGAATATTTTCAGGCTGACAGCACGTTTGCAGGAGGGCGATTATCTCGACTGCGAGGGGCTTTACAGGGAGTACGTCTATTCGGCTTACGGAAGTCTGACAGAAAAAGAGAACTCAAATCTCCGTGATATCGCCGAGATAGATGGCACTCTGCCGTTGGATAAAAAGCTTGCCGCGGTTAAAAGCGCGGTGCGGGAAAAGTTATCCGACAGAAGCACAGACAGCACAGATTTCGCAGAACTGACGGTCGGACTTGCGCGAAGCTGCGGCATTGCGGCGAGAGAAGTCAAAGGCATATACTTTGAAGATATGCCAGATGGCGGTCGCGCAAAGCTTGCCGATGGCGAACGCAGAACATGGTCGGAAGTATACATAGACGGCGCTGGCTGGGTGGTTTTCGAGACTGCGCCCATGTATGAGGAAGTTTCTCCGCTGCTGCCCGAGGGTGCTTCGGCTGACGGTGAAAAATCCGACGAAGACAGCCTGACTTCGGGGGCTGAGGATATAATCTACACTGCCGCCCCGCCGAGAACAGCTGCAGAGATACGCGAAGAAAAGAAAACGGAAAAGCAGCCGCTTTGGGTGCTGACCGCAGTGCCTGCGGGTGCAATTGTCGCTCTGTTGGCGGCGGGTCGTATAAGGGCGGCTGTCAGAAGAAAAAATCGCAAAACCCGCGATACAGCGGCGGCGCTGAAAGCATGGCATTTTCAGGGAAAAGAGCTGATGGAGCTTGCACTCGGCATCAGCGGACTAAGCCCCGAAGAACTAGCAGAGCGAGCAGAGGGACTTCTCGGAGAACGTTTCAAAGAATCGGAACGTGCCTATGAAAAGCTGAGATTTTCGGACGATCCCCCCGATGAAAGCTCACTCACCGCGGCAACGAGGTTTTATGAAGAATCACGGCGGGCTTGCAGAAAGCAGGGGCTTTTGAAAAGTCTGGGGCTCTGGCTTAGAGGATTTATTTAATTCATAATTGTTGGAGGGGGCTGACGGTGACTGCATAGCCCGTTCCCAAATTTTAGAATAATAGTCACACGGCAAAGTCGTTAAACATGGCAAACAGCGAGAGCCCACTGCCGACACAGTCGCAGTTAGCGCCTCTTGCGGCGAGAGTGAACGACGGGAGCGGAGCGACCAAAGAGAACGAAGCCGCAAGCCCTCACAGGCGCGAAGGTCGAGCGTCGGGGGTATGGGGGTTGACGGTGACTGCGTCGACCGTTGCCCCCATTTAGATAGGAGTTGAGAGCATGAAAATTCGGGATATAGCTATATATGCAGGGGCGGCGGCTGTTCTGGCGGCGGCTTTTATGTTCGTGGATATCAAAACTCCCGAGGAATATTATGCTCTTCATCCCGCGGCAGTTACCGAGGACGGCGAGTTCGTCACGATAAAGGTGGATTGCTCGGCGGCGGTGGGCAGGGCTGAGGGTCTGCCCGAGGACGGTACTATGCTTGAGGGTAAGTACGCCCTGACTTCGGGGGAAAGCGTCTACGATGTTACCGCGAGAGTGCTGAGGTATGAGGGACTGGACTTCGCAACAAAGGGCGGCAGAGCAGTGTATATCAGCGGTATCGGCGGACTTGAAGAGTTCGACATGGGCGCGGAAAGCGGCTGGATATACACGGTGAACGGCGATACCCCCGGTATCAACTGCGGTGATTATCAGCCCGAGAGCGGTGACGAGATAGAGTTCAGGTACGTTGACAAGTTTTTCGGGGAGGCGGGCAGATGAGAGGATTTGCGCCGCTTTCGCGGCTTGCGGCGGTCATTGGGGCGCTGATGGTGATAATGTTCTCGCGTTCGCTGAGTGCGGCGTGTGCGGGATTTATCGCGGGGCTTATCTGCCTGCTACTGAATGAGGGCGGGCGCAGGGCAATTAAAGCAGGGGCGGCAGGACTGGCGGTCTGCGCGGCTACTGCGATAATCGACCCCCTGTTCTCGCATAGAGGAATGACCATACTGCTTTTCGTGAACGACCGTCCCTACACGCTTGAATCCATGCTTTACGGGCTTGAACTCGGGCTTTCACTAAGCGGCGCGGGAGTATGGCTGACGGTGCTGAGAGGTCTGGTGAACGAGCGTGAAATGCTTGGCATCTTCGGGAGATTTTCCCCTAAACTGGCTATGACTATCAGCATGACCCTCGGCTTCATACCGCGGCTTATACGGAAAAGCAGGCGTATCCGCGAAGCACAGCGGGGCGCGGGACTTTTCAGCGGTGACAGCCCCTCGGGACGGCTGGAAGAAGTTTCCGCGGTGTTTACAGCCTGCATGGCGTGGTCGGCAGAAGCCGCGGCAGGTGCGGCGCAGTCCATGAACGCCCGCGGATTCGGAACTCATCGTGTGACATTTTCGGACAGGCGTACTTTGCGCCTTAAAGACTATCTGTTCATTTCGATCGTGTTACTGCTGACGATCAGTGGGCTGGTGCTATCTGCACTTGGCGGGGCAACGGAATTCTTCCCGCGGGTAAGTTTTGGCAGATATGAGATGGCTATGGCGGCGGTATATATGGCGGAATGTATTCTGCCCATAATTATTCTTGCAAAGGAGAGGCTTCGATGGACGCTGTGTACTGCGAGGGGCTGACTTTTAAATATAATGATGCGAAAGCGCCTGCGCTGGAGGGTATCGACCTGAAAGTGGGCAGGGGCGAGCTTGTGCTGCTTATGGGGCGTTCGGGCTGCGGAAAGACTACTCTGCTGAAGCTGTTAAAGCCCGAGATAGCGCCTTTCGGTGAGTTGTCGGGGAGCATATCGTTGCTTGGAAAGAAAGCGGAAAGCCCTCAGCCTATGGTGGGCTATGCGGCGCAGTCCCCCGAGGAAAGCTTCGTCAGTGATACGGTTTACGGCGAGATAATGTTCGCCCCCGAAAATGCGGGGCTTAGTGCGGAAGAAGTCCGTCGGGCGGCGGCTGAGACTATAACTCGTTTCGGTCTGGGTAAGTTTCTTCGCAGAAAGCTCGATGAACTATCGGGCGGCGAAAAACAGCTGGTCAGCCTTTGTGCGGCTCTGGTAATGCAGCCCGAGATCCTTCTTCTTGACGAGCCTTTCAGCCGACTTGACCCCGTAACTGCGGAGGATATCAGCAGTCTGATACTGCGTCTGAACCGTGAAGCGGGCACAACTGTCATCATCGCCGAGCACAGCACCGAGCTTTTGTTTGCTGAATGCGACAGGGTCATATTCATGGAGAACGGTCGTATCACGGCGAATACTTCACCGCGGGAGATGTGCGGAGTATCGGCGGCGGATAGTTTTTTGCCTGCGGCGGCGAGGGCTTTCCTCGGGCATGAGAAATGTCCGCTGACGGTGAGAGAGGGCAGGCGTTTGCTTGCTGAGATACCTCACGCGAAAGAAGTTGCTTTGCCCGAAGCAAGAGTTTTCGGTGAAGAAGCACTGAGGACTGACGGACTGAGATTCGCTCTTGAAAGGCGGGGTGAGGATATCCTTGACGGCGTGGATATTGTTCTGCACAAGGGGGAACATCTGGCGCTGATAGGTGCTAACGGCTGCGGAAAAACCACGCTTTTGCGATGTCTTGCGGGGCTGACAAAGGCGTATTCGGGTACGGTGAAGGTCTTCGGAAAACGAATGAAAAAGCCTGCGGGGATGGTGGCGTTACTGCCGCAGGAAGCTCGTGACATATTCATTCAGCCCACGGTGCGTGAGGACTATATCTTCGCCCTGAAAGCTATGGAAAAGCCCGAAAAAATGGCGGACGAAATGCTGGCGAAGATGGGCTGTGAGCATCTTGCGGATGTTCACCCCTACGACCTTAGCGGCGGCGAAACTCAACTTTGCACCCTCGGCAGAGTGCTTTTGTGTGAGCCCGATATACTTCTGCTGGACGAGCCTACAAAGGGTCTTGATGCAGTTTCGCGCAAGGCTTTCGGCGGGCTGATACGCGGTCTTTGCAATGAGGGCAAGGCTGTGCTGACAGTGACTCACGACCTCGAAAGCGCGGCAGAGTTGGCTGACAGCTGTGCCATACTTTGCGGCGGTCGGGTGGAAAGCCTGATGCCCGCGGGAGAGTTCTTCGCGCGGGCGGGAAGCCTCAGCACAGCGGCAGGCAGGATATCCCGCGGCGAAGTCGAAAATGCATACACGGTCGAAAGACTGCGGGCGGCTGTATGGGGGGCAGACTGATGAAGAAAAGTTTGAAAGCGGCGCTGTTTGCGGGGTGCATGGCACTTATCGCAGGCGGGTGTCTGCTGTTCGGTGACAGGTCTGTCAGCTGGCTGATAGGTTCAGCGGGCATCGCGGTATGCGGTATATTTTTCGCAAGATTCGAGAAGAAAGAAACGACATCGGGGGAGATAGCCCTTGCGGCTGTGATGACTGCGCTTTCGGTAACAGGGCGGATAATTTTCGCGCCCTTGCCCGCATTCAAGCCCTGCGCGGCAGTGATAATACTGGCGGGGATTTATCTGGGGGCTGAACAGGGTTTTCTGGTGGGTGCGCTGACGGCGCTGATATCCAACTTCTTTTTTACCCAAGGGATATGGACGCCTTTTCAGATGATGATATGGGGTCTGACAGGTCTGCTGGCGGGGCTTATCGGAGACCGCCTGAAAAAGAACAGACTGATGCTGTGCATTTTCGGGGCTCTGGCGGGGCTGTGCTACTCGGTGTTCATGGACGTTTGCAGCGTGCTATGGCTTGGCGGCGGCTTCACCCCCGAGAGGTTCCTTGGGCTGACCATTGCATCGGCATGGTTCACAGTAAGCTACATGGTTTCGAACTGCATATTCCTGCTGATGTTCGTGAAAACCGCGGAGCGGATATTAGAGCGGCTGCGGGGGAAGTATGGGATAACAAAAGGCGGGGGATAGTTGTACTAAAAGTACAACTACCCCCGCTTTTTTATTACTCTATTAAACCGTAGTTCCTCAGCTTATCAGCCACCCCAGCACCTCAAAATCAGGCGCTTCATCACCGTTGATAAACTCCACTGTCACCGTGTGTTCCGCGGTTTCATCGGAAGAGAATATCTCGTCCGCTTTGGGATAATTGCCCCAGCCGCCGGGGAAATCGCCGTCCACGATGACCGCCGCATTGTCGTCAACCTTTACAGCCACCTTGCCGAAAGTTCCGCCGGTATTCTTCTGATAAAGCATACCCAGATTTTTGCACTTTATCTTGAAAACAGCCGTACCGCCCGACTTTGAGCCCCAGCCGCCGCTGAAATTCCCGAACTGCGCACTTTCGGTGAAAGTACCCGCATCAACAACTTCTACCAACTCGGGAGTGTCAGCCGAACCCAGTGTCGCACCCGCGAACCTGTCACCCGTAGGAGATTCCACCGCCGCAGGGTCAAATGGGGTGACTTCCTTGCTTTCGGCTTCAAGACCACCCTTCACCTGTTCAAACAGGTTAAGCACGCACTGCGCCATTACCGCATGACCCGCATCGTTCGGGTGAACGTTGTCCTTTGAAGTGTCCTTCCACGCAAAATTTCCCGCATCGATCTCGGGTATTATGGCATCGTGATATGATATCATCGGCAGATCATAGGTCTGCGCGACTTTCAGATGCGCCGCCTGCGGAGAACCGCCGCCCTCTGTCGATGGTTCAATAAGTATCACCGCGGGCTGATTTTCAAGAGCCAGACAGTACCTCACAAGGCTGTCCATGGTCGCCTGATAAAGTTCGTTATCCTGATCGTTGATGAACTCGATAAATATAATGTCCGATTCAGCAGGAACATCTCTGTACGCCCTGTGTACCGCAAGATAGGAATCCGTCGCACCTATGCCCGCATTAGTACCCAGCACATACAGGCTGAGATTTTCCTCCCACCATGCCGTGATGAGGTTAGTGTACTGCTTTGCCGAACCCGAAGCCCCCGAACCCGCGGTTATCGAATCGCCGAGATAGCAGATATTCGTGATAGCCTTTGGGTCATCAACAGCCCGCTGTATCTTAGCCGCCAGCCGAGAAGTGTCCCCGCGGTTCAGCAAAGACCTGCCCAGCATATTTTCCGTAGCCCCCTGTTTGAAGTCGTAAGCCCCGTCATTTACGGGGTATTCCTCCAACAGCTTAGCCGAAGCCGTTTCTTCCACAGCCCCACCGTCCGATGCCTCTCCAACCTCAGAAGATACCTCAGCCGAACTCTCCGCCGCCTTTGAACTCTCACCCGAAGAATTCCCGCCGCAGCCCGTTAAAGCCGCCCCGCAGATAGTCAGCGCAAGTATAAGTGCAAGATTCTTTTTCATAATACATATCCTTTCAAATTTTTATAGTAAACTAAATTTTGTAGGTTACTATGTTTAACCAATCCATACCGTTTTCGGCTATCCCTATGATACCTGTATTATAGCACACATCTTTTCAAAAGTAAATAGGTTTTGCAGATTAATTTTCTTATATACTCATATCCGATCAAACCTCTGTCCGACCGACCCACGCCCCTCTGCACATTGATTTTCTCCGCAGATATCCGCAGGTTTCATCTTTCATGATATGCGAATATCCTATAATCACCCTTGTGCATAGTGCCGAAAATCTTTGTTTAATTTTGTCCTGTTGCACATAGCAAAAAAAGCCAGAAAATGTTATAATTAAGTAGTATGCAAAATTGCTGTATCACCAGCTTACAACAAGTCTTTCGGAGGAACACATGATGAATGGTCTTGTACATATAAAAAGGATATTCTGCCGCACTTTGCCCGCACTGCTGTGCGCGGCGGCAGTTTTTATGACCTCGGGCTGCTATCTTCTGCCCGATGAGGAGGAAGCTGCCATACCACCCGCAGTTAAAGCCAGCGAAGTCAGCTATACCACTGTGACCGCCACGCGCAAGGATATCGAGAAAAAGATAGTCAGCACAGGCACCGTCACCGCTGAAAGACAGTACGACCTCGCTTACGAAAAGCAAAGCGGAGTCATACTCGAATTCAATGTCCGCGCAGGTGACAAAGTCAAAAAGGACGACCCCATCTGCGAGATAGATACCTCCGACCTTGATGACCAGATAGCCGAAAAGGAACTGTATCTGCAAAAAGCAAAACTCAACGTGGATATGATATGGGAAAACGGCGGTACTCAGGCGCAGATAGATTCCGCCTATGTTGATGTTCAGCTGATGGAGCGTGAACTTGATAAACTCCGCACCAAAAAAGAGGGCTCGGTACTCCGCTCACCTATCGACGGCGTGGTTTCACAGCTTGCCGATGTACGTGAGGGCGACACCGTAAGTTCGGGTCAGACAGTTGCCACCGTTATTGACACTACTGCGCTGTACATCGCAGTAAAGCCCGAGGATATGACCAAGTTCACAGTTGATACCAAGGTGCAGATACGCATCAACGAAAACTACTATGACGGCGTTGTTTTCATGGACCCCGCCGCCCTTGCCGAATATAAAGAGGAAGTTAAAGCCAGCCACGATAAAGAGGACAAAACAGGCATCGACTATCAGTCCGATATGATATACGTCCGATTTGAGGGCGATATCCCTCCCGATGCGCTGGGTCAGCTTGCCGATGTGATACTCGTGCTTGACAGGTCTGAAAATGCCATCGTCATATCCAATAACCTCATCAAAAAAGTTGACGGCGAAAAAGTCGTATACGTCCTGAAAGGCGGCGAAAAGACAGCTGTCCCTGTGGAGATAGGCTTGTCCACAGGTTCACAGTCCGAGATAATCTCGGGGATATCCGAGGGCGACGAACTTGTGCTTAAATAAAAAGCAAGGAGCAATAACCAGATGTTTACACTTCTGCTTCGCAAGATGCGAAATACCAAATGGATGGTCTTCTGCCTGCTGATAGGCTTCATCATAGCCTCCGCCATGATGAGTACCATACCCATATATATGAACGCTTCACTGCGCCGTATGCTGATAAAGGATATGGAAGCTTTCCAGAAAGAGTATATGATATATCCAGGGGCTTACAATACCTCTAAGGTCTTCAAAAACGGCATGAAGACCGATGCCCAGTTACAGACCCTTGACGAGTATACCGACTTCACCGATAAGCAGTTTGATGAACTCGGTCTGCCAAGCGCTGGCAGTAAAAAAGTCATTCAGGATACCTACCTGTACTGTAAGTCTATCTCCATTGAAGACGGCGGTTCTCCCGCCAAGCTTACCCTCGGGGGTATGTCCGATATCTGCGAACATTCAACCGCCATATCTGGAAGAATGATGGAAAAAGGCAAACGTGCCGACGGCGTTTTCGAGTGCATGGCTACCGAAAAATCCCTGAAGACCAACGGTCTTGCCCTTGATACGGTCTACGAGATAGCAAATGTAATGGACGATCTGGGTTCTATAAAGATCGAGATAGTAGGTCTTATCGATGTTGCCGACGAAAACGACCCATTCTGGGCTGAGGGTATTGACGAAGCCTATACCGCCACAGTTTTCACCGACTACGACACCATGCTTAACGAGATGATACCGACAGGTGCTGTCAATATCGCCAAGGTGAACTACAACTTTTTCATCGATTATACCAGACTGGATATCACAGGGCTGAAAACTCTCAACAGCAAGTACAACTCCCAGAAAGATAATTTCAAGAAAAACAATATCGGCTTCACCATACCCGCCAAGGATATCCTCAGCGATTACGCAGAACGTTCCGACCGCCTGACCCTTCTGCTGTGGCTTCTCCAGATACCTGTTATCCTCATGATAATCTTCTACCTGTTCATGGTATCAAAGCTGAATATCGAACAGGAAAAGAACGAGATAGCCATATTCAAAAGCCGAGGTGCCAGCAACCGTCAGGTGCTGGGGATATACGCACTGGAATCTCTTGTACTGGGTGTTATCACCGCTATTGCGGGACCTTTCGCAGGACTGGGGCTTTGCAGGATACTGGGCGCTTCAAACGGTTTCCTTGAATTTGTAAACCGCCGCGCCATGCCGGTAAAACTCACCCCCGAAGCATTCCTCTATGCGGCGGCGGCAGTGCTGGTGTTCTTTGTGACTACCCTCGTGCCAATAATCCCCGCATCAAGGACTACCATCGTTGAACATAAACGTTCAAAGACCAAGACCCATAAACTGGCACTCTGGGAGAAAGTCGGACTTGATGTGATACTGGCAGGCGGTTCATTCGCGTGGCTTTACTACTACAAGCGCACTCAGGCAAAACTCCTTGACCTCGGTGTTACCGATACCACAGCCACCATCAACCCACTGATGTTCGTGACTTCCACCGCATTCATACTGGGACTTGGGCTTTTCCTCATAAGGGTCTACCCGCTGTTCATCAGGCTGATAAGCAAGGTGGGCAACCGTTTCTGGTCACCTGCCCAGTACGTTTCGCTGAACAATATCGGCAGGTCGGCAACAGGCAGAGAACGCTTCCTGATGCTGTTTCTGGTGCTGACGGTTTCCCTCGGTGTGTTCTTTGCGAATACCGCCCGCGCCCTCAACCGCAACGCGGAAGAAACAGTTGAATACGCCAACGGCGCTGATATCGTCCTCACCGAGGAATGGTATTCCAGCAAGACCGAATCCGCCCGCAAAAATGCAGGTCAGCCCGCCAACACAGGAGGAAGTGTTTCGGGAAAAACTGCCGATGAAGAGGACACTGATACCGCCACCGTTGTCACCTACAACGAACCTCTCTTTGAAAGGTTTGAAAAACTCTCGGGCGTTAAAAATGCCGCCAAGGTTTTCAGGCGGGACGGCATTACCATCAAAAGCAGCAAGATGACAGTCACCAAGCGCAAAGCTGAAAAATCTGCGGAGAAAAAGCGCGAGGACTTCCTCGACCAGGATATGAACACCAAGTCCTCAAACATCGACAGGAACGTCCGCCTGATGACGATACAGCCCGCCGCTTTTTCCGAGGTAATAAATTTCCAGCAAAGGCTTCTGCCCACCCATATCAACAACTATCTTGAAGCCCTTGCAGAGTACGCCCCGGGCGTAATACTCTCATCGTCCTTCAAGGATTACGGTCTTGAACTTGGTGATACGGTCGAATGTGAATGGGGTGCTAACGAACCATTCGATGTTACGGTACTGGCTTTTGTTGACTACTGGCCAAGCCTCGACCCATATGCAGAGGCTAACGACGGCAGCTATATGGATTTCGCCGTGATGAATTTCGACTACGTCAACGTTCAGACCAACATGGAACCCTATCAGGTATGGATAGACCTTGAGGACGATGCCTCGGTGCAGGAATTCTATGATTCCGTTGAAGCGGCACATATCGAAGTCACAGGCATGACTTCCACCAAGCAGGATATCATCACCAAAAAGAATGACCCCATGCTGCAGGGCATGAACGGTGCGCTGACACTGGGCTTCATCACCATTATGATAATGTGCATAATCGGCTTCCTTATCTACTGGATTCTTTCAATAAAAAGCCGCACTCTGCAATTCGGCATACTCAGGGCGATGGGCATGAAGTACCGCGAGATAATATCCATGATAGTCTATGAACAGATACTGGTTTCGGGGGTTGCGATACTTGCAGCCATATTCATAGGCGGCATCACCAGCGAACTTTTCGTACCCCTTTTCCAGAGTGTTCTCGATGTAAGCAGCCGCGTTCCCGAATTTGCGGTAATACCTCAGCGGGGAGATTATCTGAAACTCTATACCGTGATAGCTGTAATGCTGCTGGTGGGATTCCTTGTCCTCGGCAGACTGATAGGCAGGATAAATATTTCCAAGGCATTGAAGCTTGGGGAGGATTGATGGTTTGATAAATATAAAAGCTGTGAAGCAGAAAACTCCGCTTCACAGCTTTTTAATATCACTTCTGTTTCAGTATATCAGGTGTAGAACCAATGCCGAATGCCTGTTCGTTCTCGCGGTACTGGATAAGTGCGCGGTACATATATACATCTTCAGGGGTAGTTACCTTGATGTTTCCGCGGTTGCCCTCTACCATGTGTGCTTCCTTGCCGATACTCTTGATGAGTGTGCAGGAGTCAACAAGGTTGTCATAGCGGTTCTCGGTAGCTCTTACCTTGTCGTGATCGGCGATTATCTCACCGAGGTAGAAACTCTGGGGTGCCTGTGCAGCGTAGGTATCCTTACGGTAGGGAACAGTTTCAACTGTCTTGCCTGTGGTGCTCATGAGGATAGTTTCAAAACAGGGAGTGCAGGTGATGGCGTTGCCGTTCTGCTTTACGCCCTCGATATTATTGCATATTGTATCGTAGCTTACCCAGGGACGTACACCGTCGTGGATAAGTACGATGGAATCATCGGGGTTCTCGCTCTGGGCTTTTTTCAGACCGTTATAGATGGAATCCTGACCTGTCTCGCCGCCCTCGACTATTCCGCACACCTTGCTGATGGCGAATTTCTTCACCAGCTTGTTCATGTAGGGGATATAGTCTTTCAGCATTACGATGTATATCTTATCGATCTCATTATGGTTCTCGAAGAGTTCAAGGGTGTGGACGATGATGGGTTTGCCGTTTATCTCAAGGAACTGCTTGGGTATGCCTGCGCCCATTCTTACGCCGCTGCCGCCTGCGAAAATTACTGCTATATTCATTTTTTATTCCTCCCGTTACTTGCTTTCGGTCATATACTTCTTGATAAGTCCTACTACGCGCTCGGCTGCCTTGCCATCTTCCTTGCTTCCTCTGTCAGCAAGGAACTGCTTAACGTCATCGGCATACTTGACTTCATCAAATGCGAGTATATTTGCTTCCATCTGATCGTTGTTCTCAGCGATGGGGAAAGGTGTGGAGTCAAGGGGATAGTAGAATCCTCTTTCCTTGTCGTAGGATTTGAGGTCGTTGGCGTAGATGAAACCGGGTCTGCCTGTGAGGACGAAGTCACATATCCAGCTGGAGTAATCGGTGATACCGATATCGCAGGCTGCCATGAGTTCCTGAATGTCGGGGTAGAGGTTGCCCTGAAGTATATCTGGGTTGTTCCTTACTGCCTTGACATTTGCCAGCTTGTTTGCTACCTTGAAGTGATATCTGTTGACTATCTTCCACTTGCCGCCGAAACGTTTTCTTGCGGCTTCAAGTATCCTGTTATAGTCGATATCGTAGCAATCGAGATTTCTTGCATCACGGAAAGTGGGTGCATAGAGTATAAGGTTGCAGTCTTCCTCGATATCGAAGAAATCACATACCTTAGCCTTGATAGCTTTCTTTTCTTCATCGGAACAGAAAAGTACATCGTTTCTGGGGT
Source organism: Ruminococcus sp. (assembly GCF_024692365.1). Lineage (GTDB taxonomy): Bacteria > Bacillota > Clostridia > Oscillospirales > Ruminococcaceae > Hominimerdicola. The sequence continues at coordinate 50,115 of NZ_JAILMR010000015.1, forward strand.
GACCGTATTCAAGCACCCTTACCCTTTTGCTCTTCCAGTAAGTGGTACGGTATACCATAGTCTCGAAAGAGGAATTGGATATCATGAAATTGGTTATCCTGCCTGCGGTCTCGGCGCATTTTCTCCAGTGATTATCGGATACAGCGTCGGGGTCGATCTTTTTAAGACCCATAGAACCGTGCCATGTGTTTATATATATCTGGTTGCCCTTTTTGGGAACATAGTTCCAGGGGAAGTTTACTGCGTTATCTACCCACACCCTTGCTGTTGCCATCTCATAGAGATGTTCGAGGGAGTTTCTTCTTACAACTCTAACCTCGGGAGGGAAGGGCAGGGGGAAACCGTCCATTATCTTTTTGGAAGTTACAAATACGATATCGTAATTCAGACCCTGTCTGATTATCTCATCGCAGATATACTTGGGGTTGCACTCATATACATTATTATAATGCATGAACACTATCTTATTCTTTTCTACCTTATCCCTTGTGCTGTATGATATATATTTTTTCATCAGGTAGGATATCAGCAGGTCGGTCTTCTGTCTTGCACGCATGAAAGTGAACTTGAAGAAAGATTTTTCTGCGGCACGGCGCTGTATCTGACCCAGCTTGCCTTTTACTTTATACTCACTCATTTATATTTCCTCCGTTTGAACGGGGCGTATCCCCGTATTTTCCAAAATTTACACTGACCACGTCATGACCTGCTTTGCGCAGGCTGGCGGGTATAAGTTTCATATAATCGCCGTAGGAATATTCCAGATACTTGTCGTAGTTTGAAGGTACGGGATATTCGCGGTCTCCGAATCGGAGATATTTCGGTCTGCCCAGCCACTTTGCGGGGAATGCCCCGTGACGAAGATGTTCGCCCGTGCCGTCGTAAAGACTGTGGGTGGGGAATTTATCAAAGAATGTGACTGTGCGTTCCTGTATTTTTTCTAAGGTACGGATATCCGTGTGCTTTATGAACAGGGTAGTCAGCCTGCACAGAAGTTTCAGTTTTCCGTAGAAGTGCATGGGTGTGCCTTCCCATTTATGGAAGACCATTGACCTCACGAATAGGGTGAGGAATACATGGAGCTTTTGCAGGGCTTTTATATCCGCTGTTTTATCGTGTACGAAGATATCTATGAAAATGCCCTGATGCATATTTCCGAAGCGGGATGAGAACCGTGTTTTGAACTCGGTGCCGTTCAGCCTTATCTTGGTAAATATGCTGTGGTATTCGCTGTCGGTATCGGCGGACTGGAAAAAGAAGTCCTTGCTGTTTATCTCTTTTTCTACCACCGAGATGAACCGTTTGTAGTCATCTCTCAGCATCATGACGTCCATATCATCGTCCCATGGTATCATGCCGCTGTGGCGCACAGCACCCAGAAGTGTACCTCCGCCCAGGTAATATTTTATACCGTTCTTGCGGCATATCCTGTCGAATTCTTCAAGGCACAGGAACAGTGACTTGTGCAGAAGCGAGAGTTTTCCGTCGTAGGTATTATCGAAGCAGAAAAGTTTATCACCGTTTTTCTTTGCGAAGTCCAGCATGAAAATGCTGTCCTCGTAGGTAAGAAGTGGCTTATATCCGCCAGAGACAAGGGACTTTGCTTTGATATTGCACCCGCCGAATCCGCAGTAGTAAACTCCGTTTTTGATATTCTTTCGTGATGCCATAAAAAGGGCGGCGGCGAAAACATCGTGTATAACGGACGAACTGTTCTCGCGGGGAGTACGGCTGTGGGCAAAGCCTGCGCCGAATATCCTGCCTGTATAGAGGACTGCGCATTTACCCCTGTATTTTTCGGCTTCCTCAGGGATATCCGTTATGAGGATATGTGGGAACATATCTCCCGAGGGGACAACGCCCTCACAAAAAGAAAAGCGACAGCACAGCACTTCTTCATTCCCCGAAAGAGGGACATCTGTGCAGTACACGTCCTTTATTTCAAATATATTTTCAAAGGTCTGTTTTATCTGTTTATCTTCACAGAAAAGCATTATGCCGCGGCGGCTGAGTATATCAAAGCGGACACAGTCTGCTTTTGCACAGCGCTGTACCCAGTCATCGGTATAATCATTAAGCACGGTCTCGGTCAGCATAGCTGCACCTCCAGTATCAAGGCATTACTAGCACTCTTTGTGCGATATTGCCTAAAATATACCTGTATATTATATCACTATTCACCTTACTTGTAAAGCGAGTAAAGTCCCGCAAAGCAAAGTTTTAGCGATATTAACAACTAATGGGGCTTAATCATGGTAAATTTATGCTGATTCCTCATGTAAAAAGCAAGGACGTTCACTGCGCGGTGCAGGAACGTCCTTGCCTTATTATGGTAAAAGGTGAATGATCTACTGACCTTCGGGAAGGATTATTGCGGCTGCGATATAGGGGATAACTCCTATGCCGCCAACGCAGGTGAGGATAATTACGCCCAGTCTTATCAGGTTTACATCAATATTGAAGTATGCTGCAAGACCTGTGCATACGCCTGCCAGCATGGAACCGTTCCTTATTCTGTAAAGTTTTTTCTCCATAGTTAAGCTCCTTTCGGTGTGGTATTTTACTGAAATTATACTATTGTTTTCTTGGTTTGTCAATACCGTCAGAGGATATCTTTATCGGTATTGTTATTGTTGTTATCGGGGGTGATGTCCACAACGGGGGAATAATTCTGGTTCGGTGCCTGACCACGTGCCATTGAAGCATCTGGTACCTCGGGGAGGAAGATGGCTGCTACTATATATGCGATTATGGGAAGTCCGCCGACACAGCAGCCTGCCACGCAGATTATCCTGATGATGTTGGGGTCGAGGTTGAGATATGCGCCCAAGCCGTTGCATACACCTGCGATCATTGATCCGTTTCTTACTCTGTAAAGCTTATTTCCGTTCATAATGTTATCTCCTTTCGATCGTTCCGTTTGTGATATATTTTTCTTTTCGTTTTGTTTGTGGGGGATCTTTCCCTGTCTCTTTTCTGAATATATTATACACTGTAAATTCTTAAATAGTCATTAAATGCTGCGGATAACTACCTGTGATTAAGTTCGATCATGAATGTTTTGTTATCATTTTTCTGTGTGCTGTAATGTGCTTTCAGGTCGGGCATCCAGCCTGAAAGATGCAGGAATGTGTGATCGGTTTCTGTGTCGGTCTCGGTGATGTTGCTTTGGGGAGTTTCGTGAATGGTACTGTTATCTCTGAAAATTATCTGATAAGATATCATCACGGTGAGGTAAGCTGTCAACATTATCAGCAAAGAAGGCAGTGCTTTTTCACCTATCTTCTGTGTTATTTTCATTTTGTTTCTCCTTGGGTCTGTTCTCTATTTTTCTATTTCTGTGAGGAATGTCTTTATCTCTTTTGCTATTTTTTCTGATTCATAGTGGTGGACGTAGTGTCCGCAGTCAAGCTGTATCGTTCTGCCGTGGGAGGAGGCATCGACCATTTTTTGGTGCGAGTCCATCCACGGTTTTTTGTCTGTATTATCCGCCGACAGAAACTGCAAAGTTGGTGTTTTGGGTAAGGGGAGTGCGTCTATTTTTTCGCAGTTTTGTACCATGCTGTCTATCTCTTTTCTTATGGTATCGTTACCGTCGTTGGTTGTATAGATTGCGATATACTGTTTCTTTTCCTCGGCGTTATGGCATTCGGGAAGATCGGATATCGCCATAAGCGGTCTGTTTATACCCGAAAGTGCAACTGCTTTGCCGATGACTTTCTGTAACTTGATAGTGGTTTCGCTTTCAAGTTCGGTGATAACTGAGGTACTCATATCAAGTCCGATTATCGCTTCAACTTCATCGGGATATTTCTGCGCCCAGTAGGTGGCTTCAAGACCTGAAAGGGAGTGGGGGCAAAGTACGTAGGGGGCTTCGATTCCTGCATTTTTCAGTGCTTCTCTGTCCTGACGGATAAGGGTATCGATATCCCTTTCGCCGCCTACCTTATCGCTGAGACCGTAGCCGAATTTTTCAAGGACTACTATTTTATAATCATCGCTGAGTTTTTCGTACAGGGGTCTGAAATCATACATAGGTGAGGGAGTACCCCAGCCCGACATGAGGACGATGGTGTGTTTGCCCTCGCCTTCGGTATACAGACTCATGTTTTTGCCGTCAACTTCTACCATAGTGCAGCGGTCGTCTTTCAGCAGGTCTTTTTCATTCTGCTGCATTATCTTGTTGACAACGCCGCATATCACCAGAAGTGCGATGATGGCTATCAGTATCCATAAGAATATCTTTCCTATGGTTTTCAGAACTTTGCCCATGTTTTGTTTTCTCCTTTTTTCTGTTTGTCAAGCGCGGGGGTCTGTAAGCGGGGGATCGATTTTGAAATTGTGTTATGAGACCGTTCAAAATTGATCGAGAAGTTTATGCGGGGTACAGTGCCCAGACGGTTATCATTGCATCGTAGATGCCGTGGCATATCATCAGTGAGAGGAGGGTGCAGCCTTTTATCTTGTTTTTGTAGGTGCAGAATATGAATCCTATCACTGCGGTGATGAAGACCTGTGCGATGTTGCCTGTGAAAATGTGGAACAGACCGAACATCAGTGAGGAACCTATGGCGGCGTATATCTCTTTGCCGAAAAGGTTCTTCAGTTTGCTGAAAGCGAATCCGCGGAACACCAGTTCCTCTGCGGCGCCCACTGACAGTATGCAGTAGGCGAATTCGTAGATGATCTGCCAAGGTTCGGTATAGCACTTGCCGCTGCTGACGTATTTTCCGAATCCTGCGAATACTGGTATACCTGTCAGCACCAGTGATGTGCCAAGCCCCAGACCTATGCCGATAAGTATCTGCTTTGCCAGACTTTTCTTTTCAAATCCCAGGTCGGCGGCACTCATTTTATCCTGACGGATAAATATTATCGGTATCACTGCGGCCGCCCAGTAAAGGACGAAAAGCAGTGTTGCCCGAAGTTCAATGGGCATACCGTTTATAAAATTAGCGGTGAAGTATCTCACCATCCACACGCCCACAAGACTTCCCATAAAGCCCAGCGTAAGGCTTATCAGGTCATTTTCGCGCTGTTTTGCCAAACGTGCCGAGCTTGTTGTGCGCCCTCTTTTCCAGACGCGCTCTCTTTTTAATTCATTGCTCATATCATTATCTCCGTTTATTCTAGCTGACGTTTGGTTTATGTTTTCTGATTTCTTTATTTATTATTGAAGGTGACCTTGATATCGCCCACACCTGAATCTGTATCTACAGAGTATTTCTTATAGAATTCATCCTGATCGTTGGTGAGGTTTATATTGCAGTCGCCTGCGCCGCAGTCAACATCGATATCGCCGTTGACTTCACCGGTATAAGTGAATTCACCTGCGCCGATATCTACATCAAGACCGCCTGTAACTGCTTTGGTGATGGTGATCTCGCCTGCACCTATATCTGTTCTGACTAAGCCTTTAGCGGTCAGACCGTTGACAGTTATCTCACCTGCGCCTGAATCAATGGAAGCTTCACGGCACTTGATATCTGTTATGGTTATCTCACCTGCACCGACTTCAAGATACAGTTCTTCGTATTCGATCTCGGGGAGATAGAGAATTGCGTCAACAGTGGAACTGCCTATATCGAAGACGTTGAAGTTGAAGTGGAAGTTCCAGTTTTGTGTAAGATCAACCAGAAGAATTCCGTCATTTTCTTTAATGACATAGTCCTCGGGAACATTGCCTTCAATGTGGATTCGGTCATCGGAACTGGGGCGGATATCGAGTTTGCCTGCGCCCGCATCTATCTTGACAGAACTTGCTTTGCCAAGTTCAAAATTATCGGAAACGGAAATCACTTTGCCTATGTTATGTTCTGAAGCTTCAGCTTGATCATAGAAGTTACCGCCGACCACCAGCATCGCTGTGCCGACTATTATCAGCCCTACCGAGAAGAAGGGAAAAACTCTCTTTCTGTGTGTGGTATATGTCTTTTCTTCAAGATCTATATTATTCATAACGCTGTCCTCCTTTTCCGAATATCTTTCCGAAAATGCTGCGCATACTGTGTACGCAAGCGCCTGCAAGTCTTCTGATACCTGCAAAGCCGGGTCTTGCAACAAGACCGAAAATGCCGAGCATTATCATGCCGATGCCTATCATCATGATGCCTTCGGGAGTGTATCCAAACAGGTTTACGATACCTGATATCACCATTGAAAATCCGCCTGCCACCAGAGCGATAACGATGGCGAAAAGTGCTGCAAGTATGCTGAAGAGTACACCGCCGACAGCTGCAACAACGCCAATCCACAGTGGGAAAGTCACGATAAGGAGGATTATCTTGAGAAGAGTATTATTGCGGGTGGTCCTCTGTGATGTTGTCATTGTGGGGTCGTTGAAGCTTCTGTTGAAAGCATCTTTTGCTTCGTTGATAGCTCCGCCCAGTACCTGATTTGCTTTTGTAGCTGCATCGAAGAATATGCCCGATGTCGGTGAAGAAGCGTACTGAGAATTGTTTGCATAAGATGATGTATTCTCGGTGCCTGTATAGCCGTAGCCGTAATTATAGGAGCCGTTCTTCTCGGTATTCTCTTTGCCGACTTCTTCAAATGCAACGTCCTGAACGTCTTCAAAGGGAACTCTTCTTGCTTCTCCAACTTCAAAAGCAGCGTCGCCGTCGGGGTGGATACCGTTCTCTATAAGTATCTCCTTAGCAAGTGCTTCGGGGTCACCCAGAGTTTTTGCTGTCTGTTCGTCACTGCCGTAACCTGCATCGAGGAAAATCTCCTCATAGTAGCTGAGCGCGTCCTCGATATCCTCGCGGGGCAGCCCGCCTTTTTCAAGGTTATATCTGAGGCTTGTCAGAAATTCAAGTCTGTTCATTATCGTCCGCCCCCTTGTTCATCAATATACTGTCTACCTTTTCTTTGTGTGCCTGCCATTCCTGACGATATTCTTCCAGAGCCTCGTTACCCTTAGGGGTGACTCTGTAATATCTTCGGTTCCTTCCCATGAATTCCTTATCATAAGTCTCCAGATAGTCGTTTTTCTGGAGCCTTCTGAGTACGGGGTAGAGGGTTGATTCCGAGATATCAACGGCTTTTCTGAGAAATTGTGTTATCTCGTAACCGTAGGTATCGTCGTTCTGGACTACTGAAAGCACCATGGCATCAAGCAGTCCTGCATTGACCGAAAATCCCATATTTCTGCTCCTTTCTTTGATAACTCTGTGCATAGTCGTTCTCCTTGCCCGCGGGGCGTTTCTCTTGTTTTTTGTGTGTCATCTCGTCTCTTTTGCTCTGCATCGCATTTTATACTGTGTAATATATTTTCTCTCACAGTATTTTGAACTTTGTAATATCTTTGTTCTGATGATATTATACGACGTATAATATCATTTGTCAATATAATATTGCGAAATTATAAGTAGTTTGTATGGTTGCACAATGAGATCATGATGTGATTTGGATTAATGAAGCATTTTACACAAGAGGAGTTCTTCAAGTGGTGATGCGGTGTGGATCCTGAGAGAGTGATGGTGGGGTTTTGGGGTGTGGTTGGTGGTTAATAAGAGGCGTGAGGTTTGAAGTGTATGGGACTTCTTATTTATATATAAAGTGGAGTTGCTGTGCAAATTGGGTTTACTATATATAGATATGGTGGATATCCGGTTGGGGGAGCAGGGATATTATTATGATTGCTTCCGGAGCAGGACGTTGGTTAGAAAAGTCTTGGGAGAATCGGGTGATCTTTTGGCAGATTGGGGCTAATTAAGCTATGTTTGAAATTGTGAAATGCTGTTCATAATTTGAATTGTTTATAATGTCAATAGAGAAGTTATATAAATCGTTTAATTAGCAACAATGCTTAAAATCTAGTGGAAAATACTGGAAAACGGCTAAACTTCCTTAATAATTCGGAAGAAAACTATATAAATTAAGCTCTTTCACGAAATATTTTAGATTTTAATTGTACAATTATTATACACAAAATTTGGTGAATGATGTGGGTGATCGGTTAATTAAGTTGGGTCTGAAATTGTGAAATGGCGTTCATAATTTGAATTGTAGATAATCACAAAGAGATGTTTATATAAATCGATAAATTAGCAACAATGCTTAAAATTTACTGGAATATATTGGAAGTTGGCAAAATTTCCTTAATAAATCGGAAGAATCTCGTATAAATTAAGCTGAATGAAGTAATAATTTAGAAGATTACTGTACAATTATCGTACACAATTTAATTTTGGTTCGGGACAGTACAAATCGCAGCTGAGAACTTAGTTATAATATTTAACATTAATTGTACAATATAACAAGAAAAACGTTTTCTAAATGCATATATTAGCAACAATGCTTAAAATCTCCTGGAAATATATGGTATAAAGCTATATTTTCTTAATAATTGCAAAAAAATAAGTACAAATTCTGAGGACGCTGACACAAGCTGTCGATATGGCGGACATTATTTGTAAATAATTAGATAAGCGCGATTTTAGGCGGGAATGGAGAACGAAAACTTTCGGTTGAGATTTTCGCAAGTAAATTGTTCAAAAATTGCGGTTTAGAAGCGACTTTAACGTTCATCTGACTGTTCAGTTTTCTGTTAAAGTATTTAACCCATCGTTGTACAATACCACAAGAAAATCGATTTCTAAATCGGTGGTTTAGCAACCATGCTTAAAATTTGGTGGATAATTTTTCCAGCTAGTCAAAAATCATTAATAACTGGGTGAAAAATTGTATAAATAAAAGCTGCTCGGCAATAATAAGCAGAGCAGCTGTAAATCGGTCAAATATAGTTATTTTTAGACGAAAATTGCGAAGTGAGAACTTCATGGATTTTCGTTAATGGTTTTCGGGAGGTCGTATCATGCAGGATTTTACAGAGAAGACAGGCATCACAAAGGAGCGCTACAAGCAGATGTGTGCCGCCGCGGAGCGTGGCAGTAAGTGGTACAAAAATGTGCCAAAAGCCTTTGTTATCGGTGGGTTGATATGCGTTGCGGGGCAGGCGCTGTCAGCAGGATACCGCGCTTTTGGTCTGGACGAAAAGGCAAGTGTAACGGCGGTTTCGATCACGCTGATATTTATTTCGGCACTGCTGACGGGGCTGGGGCTTTACGAAAAGATCGCTAAACACGCGGGGGCGGGCACTCTTGTACCGATAACGGGCTTCGCGAATTCTGTATGCGCACCTGCTGTGGAATTCCGCACAGAGGGCTATATCACGGGTGTCGGCGCGAAAATTTTCATTATAAGCGGTCCTGTGATACTTTACGGAACGCTGGCGAGCATTGTCTATGGGCTGATATACTATCTTTTTAGATGATTGTCGTTCACTCAAAAGAGCGGAAACAACCTTGTGAGCGCATGGAGATAACTGCGTCTTTTCCTGATATGACGTGGTCGAGGAGGTAGACTTCATCTTCAAGGAGATTTCTTATCTTTCGGGTCAGGAGGACATCTTCCTCGGTGGGGTCGGAAGTGCCGTCGGGGCGGTTATGGGCGAGGAGGAGCATTTCTGCGTTGTTAGAGCGCAGGAAGTTTTTCAGTTTTTACACATCGAAAGCGATCTGGTCGGTGATGCCGACGGAGAGGACGGTGCAGGCGGTGATTTTTCCCGATCTGCTGATGCTGAAAGCGCAGAGTCTGCCGACGGTGTCGCCTTTGAAGAAGTTTTTCAGGTATCGGCTGAGGGATTCAAAATCGTCTGCCTGAACGGATACAAGGCTCTCTTTTTCGGCGCGGCTGAAGACTTGTCCCAGAAAGACAAGGTGTTCGGCGCATTTTATGCCCACGCCTTTCACGCGGCAGAGAGAATTGATATCGGCGGAAAGCACGGTGTGCAGGTTGCCGAAAGTATTCAGCAGATTTTGTGCGGTATCACAGGTGTCGGCGCGGGGAATGACGTTGAAAAGCAGCATTTCGAGAACTTCCTGCTCGGTGAAAGAACTGAGGTCGGTGTCATTCCTGAATTTCTGCCGCATACGTTCGCGGTGGCCGTTATGCCCTGAGTTTTCAACCATAGTATCCATCCTTTGTTGATTATTTGGGGTCGTTACTGCGAGTTACTGTTATCTGTCAAAAGTTCGTCCCGACCGATATCGTGCAGTATCATATTAATGATATCATCAGCTGACATATCCTCTGTTATTGCCTTTTCGGGGATATAGCGCAGATAGTCCTTATCGTTCCACCATTCGCGCATTTCTTTTTCCCCGAAGTCGCCGCACTTATCACGGGTGGCGTGGCGGCGGAGAGTTTCCTCAAAGGGGATATCGAAGTAGTAGGCGTACAGCTCGTTTGGGTAGAGTTCCTGCGCTTTTTGGAAGAGAGGTCTGTACCAGTCCGATTTTGTTATGCCCTCGATGATGGCGGTATCAAAATGTTCGCGGGCGTATTCCAGAAGAGATATCATCAGCGGCAGGGCGGGAGTATTTTCGCCGTCGCGGGCATATAGCATTTCGCGGCGGACGTAGTCTTGCGGAATCAGCATGGTGTTTCTGCCGATTAGATGTTGAAGCCGTGTTGCAACGGTTGATTTTCCGCTGGCTGAATTTCCGCGCAGGATTATAAGCTTGGGCATGATTTCCTCCTTTGAAAAATAACGGCATTTCTTTTTAAGGAAATGCCGCGAAGTTTATCATGTTGTTTTTTGTATCAGTCTACGGTCTCAAGACCCTCTGCCTTGAATGCCTGTCTGAGGTCGTTGATGAGGTCGTTCTTGTCCTCGATACCGATAGCCACACGGTAGAATCCGCCGTGGAATTCCTGTGGGTAGAGGTACATTCTCTCGTCGTCCTCACCGAGGAATACTATCAGGCTGCCTGTGTTGCCCAGTGATACAGCTGATGTGAATACATTCAGGTGAGTAACTACTCTGTTGTAGAGGTCGTGCTCGCCCTTGAGACCGAAGCTGAGTACGCCGCCGAAGCCGTGTTTCATCTGCTTTACTGCCAGCTCGTGACCCTTGAAGCTCTTCAGACCGGGGTAAGCTACGAAGCTTACGCAGGGCTGTTTTTCAAGCCATTCAGCTACTGCCAGAGCGTTGTCGTTATGCACCTGCATACGCAGGGGGAATGTAGCAGCACCTCTCTGTATCAGCCATGCGTTGAAGGGGCTGATGCAGCCGCCGATATTTACCTGTGCCTGATAACGGATAGCTTCGCAGGTCTCGTGGTCGGTGATGATAGCACCGCCCATGGAATCGCCGTGGCCGTTGATGTACTTTGTAAGGCTTTCAACTACGAAATCAACGCCGTATTCCAGAGGTCTGGTGTTGTAAGGCGATGAGAATGTATTATCAACGGATACCTGTATATTGTTCTCGTGTGCCAGCTTTACGATAGCTTCGATATCGCAGATACAGCAGGTAGGATTGCCGGGAGTCTCGAAGTGGATAAGCTTGGTGTTGGGCTTGATTGCAGCCTTTATCTTTTCGATGTCAGTGCAGTCAACTATGCTTGTCTCGATGCCCCACTTTTCGCACCAGAGTTCGTTGAAGATACGGTAGGTAGCGATATATGTAACAGTGGAGAATATAACGTGGTCGCCCTTTTTGAGCTTTGTGAAGAACAGAGCGGAAAGTGCTGCAACACCGCTTGCGAGAACTACGCAGTCCTCACCGCCGTGGAGATTGGCAACTTTCTTTTCCAGCATACCCTGATTAACGCCGCCGTTTCTGGTATAGATATTAGCTTCTGATGCAGACCAGTTCATAGTAGAAGGGTCATAGGGCAGCAGGAAGCTGTTTGCCATATAGATAGAAGGCTCGATAGCGCCGCTTGCGGGGTCGGGCTCAGCGCCGACATGGATAGCGCGGGTGGTAAAACTCATTTCTTCAAGATTCTTGTCACTCATTATTTTACTTCCTTTCAGAATAATGCTTTATCGTAATAAAATACCAAAGCTTATTATATCATATCAGACGACGAAATTTGTAAATTTAATGTGAATTTTTACCGCGAAATATCAGAGCTTTCGTCGAGAAGGATGAAGCCATAGCTGTCGATGACCTTTTTCAGGGTATCCACATAGCGTTTTGCGGCGTTGGAAAGTCCTGTGCGGCTGTTCTCTATCCAGCCCACCAGCATATCTTCATCGGTGACGAGAGGTACGGCGGTTATGGTTCCGCTGTTGATATCACTGCCCAGCACGCCGCTGGAAATGGTATAGCCGTTGAGTCCGCCTAAGAGATTGAAAAGTGTGGCGCGGTCGCTGACGTGTATCTGCTTTTTGAATGTGCGGGTGCTGCATATCTCTTCGGAGAAATAGAAGGAATTCAGCTGACCCTGTTCAAAGCATACAAAGGGGTAGTCTTCAAGCTGTTCATAGGTGACCTGCTTTTCCTTTGCGAGGGGGTGTTCCTTGCTGATGAAAACGTGGGGGTCGGCGCGGAAAAGGGGGTGGAAGACCAGATTGTTCTCTTTCAGCAGTTTGAGTATCACCTTGCGGTTGAAGTCGTTGATGAACAGTATACCCACCTCACTGTTGAGGTCTTTGACATCGTCGATTATCTCGCCTGTGCGGGTCTCGCGGAGAGTATACTCATAGGATTCGTGGTCAAGCTCGGCGAGCATTATCACGAAAGCTTCAACTGCAAAGGCGTAATGCTGGGTGGATATGGAGCATATCCTTTTTATCTTTTTGTCGCCCGAATAGTGGGCTTCAAGGAGTTCAGCCTGCTCGACTACCTGTCTTGCGTAGCTGAGGAATTCGGTGCCCTCGGAAGACAGGGTCATGCCGCGGGGGGTGCGGCGGAATATCTCGATGCCAAGCTCTTTTTCAAGCTCCTTTACGGCGTTTGAAAGGCTGGGCTGGGAGATATACAGCTGTTTTGCGGCTTCGCTGAGGGAGCCGCAGCTCACGATGGTTATTACATATTTCAGCTGCTGTAAGGTCATTGTTTTCCGCCTCCTTTAATTTTCCTCTGCGGTGAGGTGAACTATCACGGGCATGATGTAAACTGCCGCAAACACTGCTGCGCTTGCTGCCATGACAGTCCACATAAGTGCTTTTGAAGCCTTTTCGGAGACTTTCAGCTTTTTGCTGATAACGAAGTGCCAGAGTATGCAAAGGCCTGCGCCTCCAATACTCAGGAATACGCCCGAAATAAAGCCCTTGGGCATTGCGGTGACGGTGATATTGTTTTCGCCGTCGGTGAGCTCAACTGCGGTGAGGTCACCGAGAACCCTTATACATGGTACGGACTTTCCGTTGATATGGACTTTCAGACCGTCGGTATAGGGCACATTTATCAGGCAGTACTGTCCTGCGCTTGCGTTAATGGTGCCTGTGAGTTTTCCGCACTTGCGGGTGAAGCCTACTGTCTGTGCGGCTTCGGCGGCTGCTCTGAGTTTATCGGTATCTATTGCAGTTACGCCGAGGGAGTGCAGGTCGATATCTTTTTTGACATTGGCTGTAATGGTGATAGTTTCATTTTCAAATTCACCCAGTTTCTGCATACCGTTGAAATCGCCGCTGGGGTAGTTCGACTTTATCATGTTGCCGTTTACGAGTATATCGAAGCTGCCGTCGATAGGACTGCCGAGAGATACCTGCGGCTGGTCGAAAGCATCGAAGTAGACGGACTGTCTGCCGTTGATATCGAGGGTGAGTTCGCAGGTATCGCCGTTTGAAACGGTATATCCGCTGCCGTTTTCGGTGCCCTCAAAGGTATAGGTCTTTACTGCGTCTTCGGTGAGTACGTTGTCGCAGATGAACTGCTGTATCTCACAGCGGGACATATCGGGAAGGTCGCCTTCGATGGCTGAGATATCGCCGATGATAACACCCGATGGGAGATAAGCGCTGTTTTCGGTTATGGAGTAATCGCCGTTGGTGTATACTGCGTTTTCGGCTTCGCCGCGGACTATCTGATACTTTATGCTCATGAGCATATCGGTGAGTTCGGTGCCGCCGTAGCTGCCTACGTCCATCCAGTTGGAAGATACGCCGAAACGCTTCATCATGAACATATAATCCTGACTGTTGAGAGAGGTGTAGTGGCTTATGGAGCCGTATCCGAGGGTGCCTACGAGGTTGACGTAAAACAGTTTGCCATCTGTCTTTACGCGGAACATATCGCTGTCGTCTATCCTGTCGGCTAGGTCATAGACTTTATTCTGGTCGGCTGCACGCTCGGGGTAGTTTACCGCGGGGGTGGTCAGGTATATCCTCACGTTTGAGAAAGATTCGCAGAGGATTAGAGCGGTGCATATTATTGAAAGTGTTCTTGTGCTGAGTATGCCCTTGCGGTAAAGCAGGAGCATAACTGCGGACATTGCGGACATCAGCAGGAACATCGTCACGCATATCTGCAACGAACCTTTGTCACCCCAGAGAGAACCCACGTATTTGCTGGCAGATTCGCGATGTTTTTCGATATAATCGGTGACGAGGTCAATGAACAGATATGTGACCGCCAGCACTGGGATAAGTATCGCGGCGTGGTCGGTGAGTTTGTTTTCCTTGATAAGGGTATCTCTGTCTTCGAGGTACATGGCTGTGCAAACTGTCAGCATGAATACGGTGATGAAGCCGAAACGTGAGGGGAATGACATATAGCTGCCTGTGTGCCACATGAGGTTGATGGGCTCAACGATTATCGGGATAAGGGTGAGGAATGCCAGTACAAGATAATTGTTCAGTTTGCGGCTGCGGGGTTTGCCGTCGCAGGAGAAGAAGAGTACTGCCGCCAGTACGAATGCCGAACACAGCACCGTGGGCAGGACGGTCTCATATGAGGTGAGGAAGCCTGTGCTTCTTATGGAGCTGAAAAATTCTTCTTTAACCCTGCCGCTTTTTGCGTATTGCAGAAGACTCGGCAGCCAGACAACTGCTGTCAGCAGGGCAGCCATGACCGAGCCTGCGGCAAATCTTACAGCGGTCTCTCCGCCCGAACTTTCGCGGCGGACGGCGCAGAGGGCAAGTCCGATAAATAGCATTATGAATATGACTACCATATATCCGATATAGTAGTTGACAACCATCATCGCGGCGAGAACGATGGTATAGGGGAGTACCCGTTTTTTCTCGCATAGCATTTCAAGGGTCAGCAGCATCAGCGGGAAAAGGTACATCATATCAAGCCAGATGACGTTCTGATAGTACAGCAGACCGTATCCGCAAAGTCCGTAAAGTGTGCCGAGAGCTGTTATCCAGACGGGATAGAGCTTTTTGCGGGTCTTATACAGATACAGCGAGGCTGTGCCGCCGCATACCATCAGTTTCAGCATGATGAGGATATTTGCGAAGTACAGCATATCCGTCTTTTTTATGAATACCACAAGGAATGAGAATGGGCTCGCTAAGAAGAAAAATATCACTGCCCACATATTCATGCCCGCGGCGTTGTTGAAGTTCAGGAATACGCCGTCCTTGCCTGCAAGCATATCTTTGAGATCTATCAGCAGGGGGACTACCTGCTGTATCATATCGCCCCATGCTACCGTGCCTTTGCCGAATGGGAATGCGCCGTCAAGTTTATAGGCGTACAATATCACTGCCATGATAAGCAGGGGAGCGGATAGTACCGTCAGCAGGGCTGCGGGTAGGGTTTGTTTTTTTGTCTTTTCCATAGTGACCTCACATTATCTGTTTATCGCTTATGCGTACTGACGTTTTAAAGCACTGCACGCATACTATATAATTATAATGCCGAAGCAGTAAAAAGTCAACCGAGGCGGATAAGAATGATGAAATTTCGGTGAAATATACAGCTTTTGGTTGTTTATTGGGGAGATAGGTGCTATAATTTAAAATGGTAATAATACACGGACTGTTCTTTGGGACGGTCTGAAATGAAAGGGAATGAAAAGTATGAAAAGAAACAGGTTAACAAAGGCGCTGAAAGTTATGGCGCTGACGGCGGTTCTGACACTGACCTGCGGGGTGTTTGCTTCGTGCGGGAACACACATGAAAACGAGGGTAGTCCGAAGGCTTCCGATGACAGGAGTACTGCGGTGCAGAAAAGCGAGGATATTATCACCTCTGCCGATGAGGATATAACAGTTGGCAGTTTTGTCATAACACTGCGCGAGGATAAAGCGCCCATCACCTGCAAGAATTTTAAGAAGCTGGTAAACAGCGGGTTCTATGACGGCTTGACTTTCCACAGAGTAGTGGCAGACTTCATGGCGCAGGGCGGCGACCCCGAGGGCAATGGCACAGGGGGCTCGGGGGAGCATATCAAGGGCGAATTCAGCAATAACGGCGTTGAGAATGACCTTAAACACGTAAGAGGTACGGTATCAATGGCAAGGTCACAGGAAATGGACAGTGCTTCAAGCCAGTTCTTTATCTGCTACAAAGACTGTAATGATCTTGACGGAAATTATGCGGCTTTCGGCGAGGTATCTGAGGGCATGGAAGTTGTTGACAGATTCCTCAACTGCGAAAGGACACTGAACAAAATTAACGAGCTTGCTTCTCCCGTATACCCCATAACCATCACACAGGCTGAGATGATATCTGCTGATGCTGAGGGGCATGAAAGAGCGATGTTTACTGTTGATTTTAAAGAGGTCGAGAATAATCAAGCGTAGCTTGGCAGCGGTCTCCGAAAAGTCAACCGCAGCAAAGGGGAATGATGAAATTTCGGTGAAATATACAGCTTTCGGTTGATTTTTGAGAAGATAGGTGCTATAATTGAAAAGCGACAATAATACATTGGCGGTCCTTTTGGGCTGCCCGATATGAAAGGAATTGAAAAAGTTGAAAAGAAACAGAATAACAAAAGCGCTGAAAGTCATGGCGCTGACATTGGCTATGACACTGTCCTGCGGTGCGTTCGCTTCATGCGGCAACACTGAAAAAGACAGCAGTTCAAAGGCTTCCGATGATAAGGGTACTGCTGCGCAGACCAACAACGGCGGAGATACCGTTACTTCGGGCGATGAAGATGTTTCGGAAAACAGCTTCGTGATCACACTGCGTGAGGACAAGGCTCCTATCACTTGCGAGAATTTTGAAAAGCTGGTAAACAGCGGATTCTACAATGGAGTTACTTTCCACAGAGTAGTTGCAAACTTCATGGCACAGGGCGGCGACCCTGAGGGCACAGGCGCAGGCGGCTCCGGTGAGAACATCAAGGGCGAGTTCAGCAGCAACGGCGTTGAGAACGACCTCAAGCACGTAAGAGGCACAGTATCAATGGCAAGATCACAGGATAACGACAGTGCTTCCAGCCAGTTCTTCATCTGTTACAGAGACTGTGATTTCCTTGACGGAAACTATGCAGCTTTCGGTGAGGTTTCACAGGGCATGGAAGTAGTTGAAAAGTTCCTCAACTGCGACAGAACAATGAACGCAAATAACGAGCTTGCTTCTCCCGTAAAGCCCATCACTATCACAGAAGCTAAGATGATTTCTGCCGATGCTGACGGTCACGACAGAGCAATGTTCACTGTTAACTTTACAGAGAGAGAGTTCAAGGAAGGCACATTCACCATGACCCTCCACGCTGACAAGGCACCTATCACCTGCGAGAATTTCGAGAAGCTGGTAGGCGAGGGCTTCTACGACGGTCTGACATTCCACCGTGTTGTTGACGACTTTATGGCACAGGGCGGCGACCCTGAGGGAACAGGCATGGGCGGTTCTGATAAGACCATCAAGGGTGAGTTCAGCGATAACGGCGTTGATAACGATCTGAAGCACGTTCGCGGCACTGTTTCGATGGCAAGATCAGGTGATCCTGACAGCGCTTCCAGCCAGTTCTTCATCTGCTATACAGATTGCAGCTATCTGGATGGTCAATATGCGGCATTCGGTGAAGTTACCGAGGGTATGGACGTTGTGGACGGCTTCACAACAGTATCCCGCGGCTACACAGACAGCCAGTACGCAGAACTTTCTGTTCCCGGCACACCTATCACCATCATCAAGGCTGAGATGGTAGACCCCGATGAGAACGGAAATGACAGAGTTCAGTTTACTGTAAAATACTAATGATCAAAGGCACTTCCGAAAAACGGGAGTGCCTTTTTATATCGGATAGCATTGCTCTCAATAAATGATAATTTAACAAATTCAACCTAAAATAATCATTTCATAATACTTGACAAACCCATAATGATGTGCTATAATATATTGTCTGAAAGTGACCTTGCGCTGAGCGCAGGGTTATTTTGCTGTTTGGGGCATTTCGTTAAATTGCACGTTACAGTGCCCTCAGAAGAGTCTTAAATTATTGAAGATTAGACTCAATTAAAAAAATGGGAATAAATAGGTAATAGGTAGGAAAAAACTTCTGCAAAAAATGGGAGGAAGAAAAATGGTAAGAGAAGATCTGCGTAATGTGGCTATAATCGCCCACGTTGACCACGGCAAGACCACACTGGTAGACCAGATGCTCAAGCAGAGCGGTACTTTCAGAGAGAATCAGGCTGTTGAAGAGAGAGTCATGGACTCCAACGATATCGAGCGTGAGAGAGGAATCACTATCCTCGCAAAGAATACTTCTATAAAGTACAAGGACGTTAAGATAAACGTTATCGATACTCCCGGCCACGCTGACTTCGGCGGCGAGGTAGAGCGTGTACTGAAAATGGTAAACGGCGTTCTGCTGCTGGTAGATGCTGCTGAAGGTCCTATGCCTCAGACCCGTTTCGTTTTGCAGAAGGCTCTGGAGCTGGGTCACAAGATAATAATAGTTGTTAACAAGATAGACCGTCCCGATGCACGTCTTAAAGAGGTAGTTGAGGAAGTTCTCGAACTTCTGCTCGACCTTGATGCTACCGATGAGCAGCTGGACAGCCCTGTACTGTTCTGCTCGGGCAGAGACGGCACTGCTTCACTGACCATGGACGGCGGTACAGATATGATACCTCTGTTTGACATGATACTGAACTATGTACCTGCTCCCGAGGTTGAAGAAGACGGTGGTATGCAGTATCTGGTATCCGCTATCGACTACAACGAGTACGTCGGACGTATCGCTATCGGTCGTATCGAGCGCGGTGTTATGAAGGTAAATCAGGACGTTTCCATCGGTGATTTCCACAACACCAAGCAGGAATATCGCGGCAAGATAGTTACCATGTATCAGATAGAGGGTCTGAACAGAGTTCCCTGCAACGAGGCTAAGGCAGGCGATATCGTTTGCATAAGCGGTATCGAGAACATCACCATCGGTGATACCATCTGCGATTTCGGCAAGTTTGAGCCTCTGCCTTTCGTTAAGATAAGCGAGCCTACTGTCGAGATGACATTCTCCGTAAACAACTCGCCATTTGCAGGCAGAGAGGGCAAGTTCGTTACAACACGTCACATCAGAGACAGACTTTTCAAGGAGCTTCTGAAGGACGTATCCCTGAGAGTATCCGAGACTGACAATGCTGATACCTACCGTGTTGCGGGCAGAGGTGAGATGCATCTTTCAATACTCATCGAGAATATGAGAAGAGAGGGCTACGAGCTGGGCGTATCCACACCGCGTGTACTTTACCGTGAGATAGACGGCAAGCTGAACGAACCTATCGAGAGAGTAGTAATTGACGTTCCAGAGGATTGCGTTGGTTCTGTAATGGAGAAGCTGGGCAGCCGTAAGGGTGAGCTTCAGGCAATGAATCCTATCGGCAGCAGAATGAGACTTGAATTCCTTATCCCTGCAAGAGGACTTTTCGGTTACAAGAGCGAGTTCCTTACCGATACAAAGGGCGAGGGCATAATGAGCTCGGTATTTGAGGGTTACGAGCCTTACAAGGGCGATATCCCCAAGAGAGCACAGGGTTCTCTGGTAGCATTCGAGACAGGCGAGGCAGTTACCTACGGTCTGTACAATGCGCAGGAGAGAGGCGAGCTGTTCATAACCGCAGGCACTCAGGTATACGAGGGCATGGTAGTAGGTGCTTCACCTAAGTCTGATGACCTGGTAGTAAATGTCTGCAAGAAGAAGCATCTGACCAACACCCGTGCAAGCGGTTCCGATGATGCTCTGCGTCTTATCCCGCCCAGAAATATGTCGCTGGAGGACGCACTGGAATTCCTGGCTGATGACGAGCTTCTGGAAGTAACTCCCAAGAGCATACGTATCAGAAAGAGAACACTGAGCAATCAGCAGAGAGCTAAGGACAGAGCTAAGCTTTAATTCATAATTATTTGCGCCCCTCGCAGGTTTGCGGGGGGCGATTTTGTGTTTGGTAATATGGGGCGTAAACAAAAAGGGACTGCGTTACACAGTCCCTTTGAATGTCATAGCAAAGACAGGGTGACTATTCCTGTATCTCCTAACCTTCCGAAAAAGGGGTGGCGGCTGCCTGTTCCGCCCTCAGTTGCTAATATATTATACTCTTAATCTATAAGTATTATACCATATACTCTATGTGTTGTCAATAGGTTTGAGAAATTTTTTTGCAATAAAATTATTAAC
The DNA here is from genome assembly GCF_024692365.1 of Ruminococcus sp. Lineage (GTDB taxonomy): Bacteria > Bacillota > Clostridia > Oscillospirales > Ruminococcaceae > Hominimerdicola. The sequence goes on from NZ_JAILMR010000015.1 coordinate 70,436, forward strand.
TCTTTTAGTGTTTAGGAGATACAGGGATCTAACATAGTAATTCCCGTTTGTAGAGATACGCACTGCGACCTTAACAAACTCGCCGTCTTGGACAAATTCTTTGACATATTCAATAGATTGGTCTTTGGAATTAATTCCTACATAATCTGGAGAATTTATAATGGTTGAAATCTTATTTCCGTATTTGATATAATCTGCATTATGTTTGTTTCTCATATGTTGGATATTAGTATCACCAATTAGGATATCAGACCCAATGAGTTTTTTATCAAGAGACAATGCAGTTACAACTTTTGATGAAATAGATCCAATCTTTTTTGTAGACATATTATCAAATCCTTTTATTATAAGGTGATAATAATATTATATCATAGTACAAAAAATAAGTCAAGGAGGAATTATTTTTTGTAGCAAGTTTAAGATGCTGTGTAACAATAAGTCTTAGATTTGTAAGAATTCCTTTGTAGTAAAACACGCGAAATCGTGTCAACCCGTCGAGTCAGTCCCCTTGCAATCTCAATCAAAATATGCTAAACTATAATATATATTTTAAGGCATAAAAACAGAGGTGGAATTATGAAAACACTGATACAAAGAGTGAATTTTGCGCGTGTCGAAGTTGATGGCAAGGTGGTCGGCGAGATAGGCAAAGGTTTCCTGATACTGATGGGCGCAGGTCACGGGGACGATGAAAAAGATTGTGAAAAGCTGGCGGACAAGGTCTGCAAGCTGAGGATTTTCGCGGACGAAAATGACAAGACGAACCTCGCGCTGAATGATGTAGGCGGAGATATACTTTGCGTAAGTCAGTTCACGCTTTATGCGGACTGTCACAAGGGGAATCGTCCTTCTTTCGTGAATGCGGGTGCGCCTGACAGGTCGAATGAGCTGTATGAATATTTCTGCAAATGCTGTGATGAGCACATAAACGGCAAGGTGGAAAAGGGTATTTTCGGGGCAGATATGAAAGTCAGCCTTGAAAACGACGGACCTTTCACTGTCATGGTGGAATGTGTCAACGGAGAGATACTGAGGGTATAGCAAACGGATATGGAGCATATTATAAGGACACTTGACCCGCGTGAATACGTGGTCTTGGATAACTTTTTATATGAAGCGATATTCATTCCCGAGGGTGTCGAACCCCCGTCGAGAGATATAATCAAGCGCCCCGAATTGCAGGTATATGTTGAAAACTTCGGTACACGCAATGGCGACTATGCTTTGTGCGCCGAATGTGAGGGCAGGATAGTCGGGGCGGTATGGACGCGGATAATGGACGATTACGGTCACATCGACGATGATACGCCGTCGTTCGCGATATCGCTTTACAAGGAATACCGCGGACAGGGCATAGGCACTGCACTTATGCGGGAGATGCTGAAAGTCCTGAAAAATGCGGGATTCTTGTGGGCATCGCTGGCGGTGCAGAAAGCGAATTACGCAGTTAAGATGTACAAGAAAGTCGGCTTTGAGATAGTCGGCGAAAATGATGAGGAGTATATAATGGTATGGAAGTGCTGAAGGATAAACGTATCTGCGGTATAGCGGCAGGATCATTGACAGCGGCGGTATTTTGTTCGATATCGCTGATCGTTTCACAGAACTTTCTCAAGGGGACTCCGTGGTTTATATTCAGCAGTGTTCTCAGGCTGGTGTTCGGGCTGGCGGTACTTTATATGCTTAAAAAGATGTATGGCAAAGATGCAAAGGAAGTGCTGAGGTTCAAAAACAGCAAGGCGGCATTTATTGCGGGATCGGGATTTTTTCTGTATTTCGCTTACTATCTGATAGTGTACGGGATAGGTGCAAAAGGAATAACCGGACTCACTGCAGGTCTGCTGATATCACGGGTGATATTACAGCAGCTTACGACAGGCTTTTTTGAGGAGATACTTTTCCGCGTGCCGATGTGCGAGGGATACCGTTATACAAAAGGCGGTTTTGGAAAGAAACTGGGATATGCGCTGGTGTCATCGGCTTTATTCGGAACGGTGCATATATTGACGGGATTTGATCTGACGAGATTTCTGCAAACAAGTACAATAGGCTTTGCGTTTGCGGTGATATATTTGCAGACGGATAATATACTGCTGCCGATGATACTGCATTTTGTTTATGATATTTTTGCAAATATGGCAGGATACATCGTATGGAACAAAACAGAGATATTTTTGGCGATGAACTCGTGGATAAATGCTGCGTTTGGAATGATGTTCGTGATATCGTTCATCATGCTTACAAGGAAAGAGAAAATATCAAGTGAAGTTGAGAATGAGGGTACAAAATGATCATAAGGAAATACAATTCAAGTGATCTGGAACAAATGATAGGGATATGGAATGAAGTCGTTGAAGATGGCATTGCGTTTCCGCAGGAAAAACTTCTGGACGATGTCACAGGCGAAGAGTTTTTCGCATCGCAGAGTTATTGCGGGGTGGCGGAAGATGACAGCGGCAAAGTTGTCGGGCTGTATATACTTCACCCGAATAATGTGGGCAGATGCGGACATATATGCAATGCAAGCTATGCGGTATCATCTTTGTGCAGAGGAAAACACATCGGCGAGATGCTGGTGAGGGACTGCATAGCTAAAGCCAAAGAAACAGGGTTTATGATATTGCAGTTCAATGCAGTAGTTGAGAGCAATATCCATGCCAGACATCTCTATGAGAGGATAGGCTTCAAACAGCTTGGCGTTATCCCGAAAGGTTTCAGAATGAAAGACGGGCATTATGAGAACATCTGCCCGTACTATATAGAACTGTGATACTATCAGCAGAGCACGGAGGTCGAAATGAGGATACTTATACTTAGACACGGAGAGCCCGATTACGCTAAGGACTGCCTTACGGAAAGGGGCATCGAACAGGCGAAACTGCTGGCGGAAAGGCTGGCAGGGGAGGAGATAAAGGCATTTTACGTTTCGCCTATGGGCAGGGCGCTGGAGACTTGTGCTGAAACACTGGTGAAATTCCCGGGCAAGCAGGCAGAGGTCTGCGATTGGCTGCATGAGTTCGATCTTATGTGGGTGAATCCCGAAAGCGGCAAAAAGGAAATGGTCTGGGACGTGCCGCCCGATTACTGGACGGAGATACCTCAGCTTTACGAAAAAGACGGCTGGTACGAACACCCTGCAATGAAAGCGGCAGGCATGGGCGAGCGCATCAAGGGCGTAAATGCGGGCGTTGACGCTTTGCTTGCGAAGTACGGTCTTATCCGCAACGGAAGACATTACGAGGTAAAGCAGAAGTGCGATGATACGATTGCGCTGTTCTGCCATTTCGGTGCAATGAGTGCGGTGACGGCTCATCTGCTGAACATTTCGCCGATGATAGTTTGGCAAGGGTTCAATGCGGATTTCACGGCAGTAACGGAACTTTGCACCGACGACAGATACGGCAGCAAGGCAAATTTCAGGATATGTACCTTCAATGATACACATCATCTGAAAGAGTATGAGAGGACACAGCTTAGCGCGAAATGATATTAGGGGCAGTCACCGGGATAGGTGGCTGTCTTTTTTGTGTGGAATACCAAACGATACGAATGCATACCAACCAATACCAAATCATACCAAAGCTTACCAACGTATACATAGTATATAAAAAATAATACGGTCGTATACCAATCGATACGACCGTATATTATTGTATTAAGAATCTATCAGAACAGTACCATCATTGTCGATAGCAAGTTCTTTGACCTGCCAGCCGCCAAGACCTGCATTGTCAAGTGAGAACTTCATCTTGCCTGCAAAATACTGGTTATCTACATCAACTATGGACATAACGGTAGGACCCGCACCGCTTATGTAGCTTGCGTATGCGCCGTGTGTATAAGCGATATCAAATACCTCCCTGCACCCCGGTATAAGTTCCATTCTGTAAGGCTGATGGAGTTTGTCGTGAACAGCCGTGCGCAGATTTTCAAACTTGCCAGTCAGCAGAGATGCAGAAAACAGCGCCGCTCTGGAAAGATTGTACACCGCATCTTTGTGGGATACTTCCTTGGGCAGACAAGCACGGGCTTCCTCTGTCTTCAATTCAAAATCAGGTATCATAGCCACAAATTTCAGCTTTGTATAGACCTCCTGTTTTACCCAGTGGACTTTTCTACCGTCGAAAACAGCCGTAACAATACCGCCCAGAAGCGCAGGCGCGGTGTTGTCGGGGTGACCCTCTATCTGTGCCGCAAGGTCAACGAGGTCGTCCTTAGTCAGCGGGTCGCCAAGCATTCTGTTAGCGCCAACAAGTCCGGCGATTATGCAGGCAGATGATGAACCAAGTCCCCTTGCCATGGGGATATTGTTGGTCTGACGAAGTTTCAGACCCTCCAGCTTTTTGCCGCAAACCGCATATAAGTCCTTGGCGGAAAGATATATCAGATTTCTCTCATCGCAGGGAACAGCGATATCGTCAGATGAAGCAATGTCGATAACATCGCTCTCTTCCATCTCAACATAGTTGTAATAATTCAGCGCAAGTCCAAGCGCATCAAAGCCCGCACCAAGGTTAGCCGAGGTCGCGGGTATCTTAATGTTTATCATTTTACTTCCTCATTTCCAAAAGGGGTCATTATGTTTCAAGGGGACGTACTCTCAGAGTAACGCCAATGCTGTCAGCAATAGCCTGTGACTTTGCTATCTCCTCTTCACCTATAACATCGACTACGGTGAGTATCACATTGGGCACGTACTTCTTCATATTCTCAGCGAATGAAAGCATCTCCGCAAAGCAGTCCTTGTCCTTCCACTTAGGGCGGGTTATCGCCATATAAGCCTCACTGTCAGAAGCATTCAGGCTGATGGACACAGTATCGATAAGTCCCTTGAAATCCTGCTCGGTCTTTCTCTCATGTATCAGGTTCGCCAGACCGTTGGTGTTGAGTCTGATGGGGGTATCGCAAACCGAGCGTATATATTTTGCGGTTTCAAGCAGTATATCCAGCTCGCTTGTAGGCTCGCCGTAACCGCAGAATATTATCTCCTTGTAAGATGAAAGGTCGCGTGTTTTAAGGTTTTCAATGACCTCATCGAAACTCGGCTGATGTTCCAGCCACAGCGGGTCGGAACCGTAAGCGCCGTCGTCATTCTGTCTCAAACAGAATGTACAAGCGCAAGGACATTTATTTGTAATATTGAGATAAAGTTTTCCCCACAGCTCGTAAGATATGGTCATAGCTGTTTTTTTCATTACTATCCCTCCGAAATATTTCATGATTTAAGTATAGCATATTATCTTGGAAAAGTAAAGACCTGATGTTGGGCAAAGGGGGGAGATATGCCAAGAAGAGGAGCTTTGGTATGCTTTCGTATACTTTGGTATGATTTGGTATACGTTCGTATAATTTGGTATCAGTTGGTATGGATTCGTATCGGTTCGTATATACTTGTATACCTGATGATACGAGCGACTTCCGCATTATACCAAAACAGCCATAAAGAAGTCTGCTGACCTCTTTATGGCTGTGGTTTTCGTTATGTAAAAACTATTTTACTATCAAGCCATGCCTGCGGTGATGATAGCCATCTTATAAACTTCATCAGCGTTGCAGCCTCTGGAAAGGTCGTTGATAGGAGCGTTCAGACCCTGGAGGATAGGACCGTAAGCCTCATAGCCGCCGAGTCTCTGAGCTATCTTGTAGCCGATGTTGCCTGCCTCGATAAGAGGGAAGATGAATGTGTTAGCCTGACCTGCAACCTTGCTGTCGGGGCACTTGGTCTTTGCAACTTCTGCGGATACAGCAGCGTCAAACTGGAACTCACCGTCGATAACGAGATCGGGATCGATATTCTTAGCTTCGATAACTGCATCGTGGCTCAGCTGAACAGTGCCGCCCTTGCCTGAACCGTAGGTGGAGAAGCTCAGTACTGCAACCTTGGGGTCGATGCCGAAGTAAGCAGCAGTTCTTGCAGTTTCAACTGCAACTTCACCCAGCTGTCTAGCAGCGGAGAGAACAACATTGCCTTCCTTGTCAAGTCTGTCGGTATAGCCGAGGTTGATTGCACAGTCGCCCATAGCTATCTTCTCTTCCTTGCCGTCCTTCTCTCTGAAAAGAATGAAGGAGGAGCTTACCAGGTTGCTGCCCTTCTTGGTCTTGATGATCTGGAGAGCAGGTCTTACTGTATCAGCGGTAGAATAAGTAGCACCGCCCAGCAGCGCGTCAGCCTTGCCAGCTTTTACCAGCATTGTGCCGAAGTAGTTGGACTTCTTCAAAGCAGCTCTTACTTCTTCCTCAGTCATCTTGCCCTTTCTCAGCTCAACCATCTGAGCAACGAGAGCGTCCATCTCGGGATAAGTCTCGGGATCGAGGATCTCAGCGCCGTCGATATTGAAATTGCCTGCCTTTGCAGCAGCCTTTACTTCGTCAACATTGCCGCAGAGTATAACGCCCATCAGACCCTCTTTCAGAAGTCTGTCAGCAGCGGTGAGGATACGAGCATCATTACCCTCGGTGAACACGATAGTTTTCTTTTCAGCCTTGAGATTAGCTATCAGCTTATCAAACATTCCCATAATTTTACAACCTCCATGAGAAAATCAAAATTTACTTTATGATTATAACACACTTTACGCAATATTTCAACCCCTTTGTATTTATGTCGAAAATTATGAATTATAAATTATAAATTGTGAATTATTTTTGCTTTTGTACTTGTAAAGCAGCTTGAAATGTGTTATACTTAATTATGTATAACTGTTGGCACAGACGGGAAAAACGATAAAAGTATACATTGCCGATTATTGAGGAGCAGAGGATATGAAGATCTACAAGCTGTCAAAAAGACCGCTGGCGCTTATATATGCGCTGCTGGGTGCTATACTTTTTTTCATCAGGTTCGCGCTTAATCTGGTGCTTGACCTTATCGAGAAGTATGCGCATATACACAGCAATTTTGCGGATTACTATGTATTGCTGCCTTTGTGGGTCGTTGCGGCGCTTTTGGCGGTGCTTGTTCTGCCATTTTATTTTCATAAGGCGAGTTACACTGTGTCTGACAAAGAGATAACTGCTAAAAGCGGTCTTTTGATAACATCCAAGCAGTTTATGCTGACATCATCGGTGAAATCGGTGACCTGCATACTTCTGCCGCTGGGCAGGCTGACGGGTATGAACTTTATAATACTCAACGCTTTGGGTTCGCGGCTGGTGATACCTTTTTTAAACAGGCGCGACGCTGAGGAGATATCGAATCTGGTAAACAATTCTATCAGGAGCAGGATAGACGAATGAAAGACGAATACAAGGGCATACGCGGTTTTTTCAGGCGGCGGCAGCACCCTGTGAAGATCATAATGTATATCGCGAAATATCTTTGGCTGCTGCTGATACCTCTGGCAAAATACCTTATCGCGACACAGTTCGATTTTGAAAGCTGGGTAAAGACCAACTGGGTCGATATACTTACCTTATCGGTGATATTCGGATACGGCATACTGCGGTGGGTGTTCATATATTTCGAGATAGAAGAGGACAGTATAATCGCACATACTGGGTATTTCGGCATTGAAAAGACACAGGTTTATTTCAGTGAGATGTCTTCAATGTCGCTGTGTCAGGGGTATATTTTCAGATTTCTCGGGGCGTGTACGGTTTATATCGATACCGATGCAAAAAGCATACAAAGCGCGGATATCAGGCTGGATATCAGCCAGAAACAGGCATTTCGGATATACGAGCTTGCGACACAGCGGTGCCGCAGCAAGCCGAAGTATATTTTCAACACTCAGAAGAGAAGTCTATTGATATTTTCACTGCTTTTTTCATCTACCCTTTCGGGGATGCTTCTCACGCTGACTTTCATATATCAGGCGTACAGGATAGTCGGGCGTGAGATAGAGGAAGAATTTCTGGCAAAGGTGAATACTCAGCTTGAAAAAATGACACTGCATATACCAAAGTATCTGATAGTTGCCGCACTGGTTGTTGCGGGCAGCTGGCTGGTATCTTTCGTATCAAACCTTATGCGGCACTGGGGATTCAGCTGTACGCGGTGTGCGGATATGCTGCTGATAAGCAGCGGCAAGGGCACAAAGCGGCGGCACATCATAATGCGTGAGAGAATAAACTACATCGATTATCAGCAGTCCATGTTAATGAAGATCTTCGGGATATGTTCGGTGCAGGTACACTGCACGGGCTACGGCAAGCGCAGGCTTGAACTTTCGGCGCTTGTGCCGATAACCACGAATTCTTCGGCGGAAACATCTGTAAGGCTGCTTATGCCGAATATGCCGACGGTGGGCTATGATGTGCGCACCGGTCTGGGAGATGTCAGGAGATTTGTGACTATACCGCTGCTGATATGTATGCTGCCGGGAGCGTTATATGAATTCCTTTGCAGGCTGATACCGCGCTTTGAGATGGTAGTAAAAACTATCCCCGACTGGAAAAGCGCTTTGACCAATCTGGCGGTGATATCAATGGTGCCGCTGGTATGGCTGGTCATAGTAAAGGTAAATGCGGCATTCAATACGGCGGTGGGCTTTGAGGGCGGACACTGTATGCTTTCCTATTGCAGATACTACCGCTTTCATAAAGCATCTGTCAGGATGGACAGGATAAGCAAGATAAAGATAACCAGAAATCCATTTCAGCGTATGAACGGTACTTGTCACCTTTATGTGTATACCTCTGCGGAGGGTTCAAGCCGCCATGTGGTAAAGGGGCTGAATTATGAGAGACTAACTGCTGCGATGGCTAAGGCAGGTATTATCGACCCGTGATGATATCGGGAAAAGGAGAGGGACTATGGAAGAATATTCTGTAAAGCTGAAAAAACTTACGGACGGTACTTTATATAATGCCATTGTAACAGAGGAAGATAACGGTGAAGTGCTGAAGTTCAAGGCGGAAATCGGCGGCAGAAATAACGTGGGTGAAGACGAGGATTATTTCACGGCTTTCCAAAAGCTCAGGGACTCACTTCTTGCTGACGGGTACGGTATGTGCTGTGCAGGGGCGCTGGTGAATGCTTTGCAGTCCGGCATGATGGCGGGCAGTGACAGGGTATATCTTGTCAGGCTGGGAGAAAAGCCGACGATGAAAGACGCGGTCGGGATATTCTCACCTGCGGATATGGAAGATTTCCCTGACAGCAAAGCGCAGGAGATATATGCGGAGAGATTCTTTGATTCGATATAAAAAACATCTGAGATGACGGGCGGTGATACGATATGCCAAAATTTGATGAGAGCATGGAAAGCATGGTCGATACCTTTTTATTTGAAACGGGCGGACTGCTTGAAAACCTTGACGAGATACTCATGCGTGCCGAACAGGCGGAAGAGATATCTATGATCGAGGAATCGGATATCGCGGAGATATTCCGAACCATGCACACGATAAAGGGTTCGGCGGCGATGATGGGCTTGCAGAATATGTCTACCCTTGCCCACGCGATGGAAGATATGTTCTTCATAATACGCGAAAAGACCTATGTGCGCACTGACAAGGCGGCGCTGTTCGACCTGCTTTACAAAAGCAGTGACGCGCTGAAAGCCGAACTTGATGATCTTACCGATGAGGATATACCGCTTACTGATTTTTCGGATATGATAGGGCAGATACACGAACTTGCGGCGTACTTCAAGGGCGAGGGCGGTTCTGCTGAGGTGCAGGGTTCGGACATTCCCTCGGATATATTTGATGAGAACGAACCTGCTGATATGCTGACTTATAAACTCATCTATGATGAGACTTGTCAGATGCCGTCGGCAAGAGCAATAGTGCTGATACGCAAGCTGGGTGCTTTTGCTGAGGTGTGCAGAACTTTCCCTGCGGATATGGACGACGATAACGCTGATAGTCAGATAAAGAGCGGCGGGCTTTACATAAAGCTTGTGACAGATGACCGCAACGCTGTTGAAAAAGTACTTTCTGCAGCACTGAATGTTGAAAACTTCGAGCTGTTCACAAAGGACAAGCTGAAAGCTATGTCAGGCGGGGCTGACAGCAGTAAAACATCTGCGCTGAATATTCCCGAAGGGGTTTTTCTGCCTGATGACAGCGAAGATATGCTGACTTACAGGGTCACTTACAGTGAAAGCTGTGCTATGCCTTCGGCAAGGGCGATAGTTCTTTTGAGAAAACTTGGCGCTGTATCGGAAGTCTGCCGAACTGTCCCGCCCGATATGGACGGCGATGATGCTGATGATGCCATCAAGAAGCACGGACTGTTCATAAAGCTTATCACTGACGATACTGCCGCTGTTGAGAAAATGCTGCAAAGCGGTATCAATGTTGAAAGCGCGGTCAAGGTAGATAAGTCAGATGCGGAAAAGGAAGCGCCAAAGGCAGGAACCGCAGAAAAAGCGGAAGCACAGAAGACGGAGAATAAGGCGGAAACACAGGCGGAGCAGCCTCCGAAGCCCGCAGCCAAGGCGCAGAAAAAAGAACACAAGGAACAGAGTATGCTGACAGTCAAGCTGGAAAAACTTGACAAGCTGCTTGACCTTGTTTCGGAAATAGTAATAGCTGAAAGTGCTGTAACTTCGTCACCCGACCTGAGAGGGCTGGATACCAAGCTTGACCGCTTCAACAAGTCCTCACGCGAACTGAAAAAGCTGACGGACGAATTGCAGGACGTTGTGATGTCACTGCGAATGGTGCCTGTATCGACAGCATTCCAGAAGATGAACAGGGTAGTCCGTGATATGAACAACACCCTGAAAAAGAATGCCAATCTGGTGTTCAGGGGTGAGGATACAGAGGTCGATAAATCCATAATAGATATGCTGGGCGACCCGCTGATGCACATCGTCAGGAATGCTGTTGACCACGGTATAGAAACTCCCGAGGAACGTGCGGCTTCGGGCAAGAAAAATCCGCCTACCGTTACCCTTAGCGCGGGGTATGAATCCAATGAGGTAGTCATATCCTGCAAAGACAACGGTGCGGGCATGGACGCGGCTAAGATAATGGCAAAGGCGAAAAAGAATGGTCTGCTGACAAAGCCTGAGAGCGAATATACCGAAAGGGAGATATTCAATTTCGTTGTTGCCGCGGGATTTTCCACCAACGAAACAGTAACGCAGTACAGCGGACGCGGTGTTGGTATGGACGTTGTCAAGCAGAACATCGAAAAAGTGGGCGGAAAGCTGACAGTCAACTCAAAACTGGGCAAGGGTAGTACCTTCACCATAAGGATACCGTTGTCCCTTTCGATAGTTGACGTTCTCAGCGTCGAGATAGGCAGCAGCAGTATTTCAATACCTGCATTGTCGGTAAGAGAAGCATTCTCCTGCAAGGCGGATAATGTCATCACCGACCCCGATGGTAATGAGTTCGTATACTTGAGGGACAAATGTCTTCCGCTGATAAGGCTGGGGGACAAGCTTCAGCTGGAAACGGATATCACCGACCCGACCGAGGGAATATGCATATACTGCCGCGAGGGTGCTTATGAAGCGGTTCTGCTTGCGGACAGGATAGTTTGCGACCAGCAGGTGGTTGTAAAGCCTTTTTCGCCGCTGCTTGACGGACTTCATCTGAAAGAAGCGGGTCTTGCGGGCTGTTCGATACTTGGTGACGGCAGCATGACTATAATACTCGATATGTTCTCGCTGTTGGGCGGTGAAACAGGGGAGGAGGCTTCAAATGGCTGATATTTATGAACTTCTGGATAACGGCGGTCAACTGCTGACTTTTACCGCAGGCGGAGAGTATTACGGATTTTACATACTCAGCGTAGCGGATATCATAGAAATGCCCGAATTCACGGTGATACCCACCGCTCCCTCATATGTGCTTGGACTGATGAACCATCGTGGCAAGGCTGTGCCCGTTATGGATCTCCGACTTCGTCTTGGTCTGCCGCAGGGGGATTACGATGAAAGAAGCTGTGTTATAGTTATAGAGGTCAACACCATGCAGTGCGGTCTGGCGGTTGACAGAGTCAGCGATGTTGAGAACGTGACTGCTGAGATGATAGCACGTTCTCCTGTTGATGCGGGGCTGGTAAAAGGCTTTGTTATCCGTGAGGACAAGCCGAGGATATCCATACTCGATCCCGAAACTGTTGCAAGAACATAAAAATACGGACGGTAGGCATTTTACTATGGCTTACCGTCCATTGTTTATGTTAGTGATAATAGGAATCTATACCCAGATATTCTTCAAGGCAAAGTCCCGATTTTGTTATCTTCTTTGCGAGATCCTTGCCTACATATCTTACGTGCCATGATTCATACATGAAACCTGTCTTGTCCTCTTTGCCGTAAGGGTAGCGGAGTATAAATCCGTAATCAGCGCAGTGTGCGGCAATCCACTTAGCTTCGCGGGTGCCGTTGAATGATGTGCTGGCGTTGTTGATATCTATGGCAAGTCCTGTCTGGTGCTCGGAGTGTCCGGGTCTTGCGGAGTATGTATCAGCTGCCCACTGACCGTCCCTGTTTACGTAGTTCCAGTAGAGATTATACTGAGTCCAGTAGCTTCTGAATCCCGAGCATATCCACAGTGAGATACCGTCATTCCATGCGGCGGCCTGCATATTATAGAACGCCTGCTGTGTTTCGGCAGTAAGACCATTGCCGTAATTCTCGGGAAGAGAATAGCTCTTGTTTACAACCAGTATGCCGTTTACATATGTAACGCCGTTCTTGACCTCGATAACAGAACCTGTCGGCTCTGGATCGGGTTCAGGGTCAGGGTCGGAGATATTGCGTTTGCCCTTGATATGGGCTGCTATCTTTGTGATATCACTAACGTCAATTTTGCCGTCGCCGTTGACATCAGCCGCAGCAGTCGCTGTTTTGGAAAGTACCCTCTTGCCCTTGATGTGTGCAGCAACGAGTATGATGTCAGTGACGTTGATCTTGCCGTCGCCGTTTACATCGCCGAGACTCGCCGCAGATGCGCATACCGTGCCCGCGATGACCGCAGCTGTAACAGCCGCCACGGCAGAAGTGATGAGTTTCATTCCTTTTTTCATGTTCAATATCTCCATTATCAAATTTCCCCGTATCGGGGTCTCATACAAGTTCGTCCTCTTTGCGGGATGTGTATATTATGCTGAATACACTGCTGAAAATCGAGTGGGTCAGTATATCTTCAGCTTTTATATCTCCGCTTGAAAATCGTATCATTCCGCCTGTTTCATTCAGGTGAGTTACTGCCAGCCCCACCGATTCGGGTGCGCGGTCATTAAGGTCGCGGCGTATCGCTTCAAGCAGATATTCGGGGGAAAGGTGTGGTGCATAGCGGATACTGCCCTGCCATGGGTTGGTGACATTTGTCTTGTCAGGGGAAATCTCTCCCAGCTTTTCTGGCGGGCATTCATTACGCAGAAGCCCTGCGCCGTGTCGGGTGACGTAGCTGCGCATAACGTATACCGCGCTGTCAAGGGTAAGTCCGTGGTTCTGGCAGAATCTCAGCGGCTCATCAAGACCTGTGCGAGATGCCGTCACATGGGGATAGTATTCTTGGTTTTCCGAATCAAGCAGAAGCCCCTGCGCACCCTCAAAAACTATGCTGTCGTATGCGGCAAGACGGCTGTCTTCCGCTATATCTGTCAGTTCAAGATTTTTGTGCATCTGTTCGGCAGCCGAACGAAGAACATTGTCATCACTAAGAAGTTCGCCGTATTCGCCAAGCTTGTCCGTATCCAGTCCGAGGGCTTTCAGCCGCACCGCACCGTATCCGTGCCGAATCTCTTTCATGCGGTGAAATAGATCCTCGGCACTGTGGAATTTCAGCCAGCCCATATCCACGCCGAAGCCTGCACGTATACGTAGGTCAGCCTCGTTGATTCCCATACCGCAGCTGCCGTGCCTGCTCTCGCCGCGGGAAGTTTCCAGTGCCATATTTATCAGCACGTCGTCTATCAGCGTGACTTTTGTATCCTTACAGACGAATATTCTCGGTGCAATGCCCGATATATTGAGGAAGCTTTCAAACTCCTCACCCAGCTTGTAAAGGTCGGGAAGAAAATTTTCACCCCATACAGTATCAGCCACACGAAATGAGCCCGAGCCTATCTGGTGAAAAACGAACCTTTTACCGCCATGAACCACGGTATGACCCGCCTGCGCTCCGCCGTTGTGCCTTACAACAGCACAGCGACCCTCGGCGCAGAGAGCATCCGTCACAAGCCCTTTGCCCTCATCGCCGAAACACGCGCCTATAACTGCCGTGCAGCGGCTCAAAATACTATGCTCCCGCTCTTATCCTGCAATTTCAGGTCGCGAAGAGAATCCGCTATTATCGGACGGTCTTTTTCGTCCCAGTTTTTAAGTGTTTCATCTATGGTCTTTCCACCGCTCATCATCAGTGCGCTGACGATAAGTTCGGGTATCACCTTTATATCGCGGGGAGATATCCTCATAACTCTGCCGGGTAAAGCCCCGCCGATGTAGTCGGGTATAGCGTTTCTGTGGGATGTTATGTGTATATGGAAAAGTTCGTATTTTTCAGAAGCCATCTCGGCGAGTTCTTCAATGGTATACATCTTGCCCTCATCGGAGAATATGTTTTTTATATCCTGCGCAGAAACTGTCTTGTGACACTCTGCATCGCCTATGGTGAAGATATAGCCCTTTTTGCCGCGCTTGTCAAAGCAGTCGGTCTTGGTGTGCTTTGCGGCGAAATACCACAGAAGATGGTAGTCCTCGGGCATATCTCCGCCGCCAAGCTCCAGCCAGAGTTCCATAAGCTGTTCGGCTATCCTGATATCGGATTCAAACTGAGTCACCTGTAAGGGTGCATTGTCAACCACATCGCCAAGCGCCGCGAACATTATCTGCGGGTCGCTAATGGGCTTGGTTGAAAACAGCTTCATCATAGTTTCGTGAAGTCCCTCTTTAGCTATCTGTGCCGCCAGATATCCCATTGAGCCCGTAACGTCAAGACCAAGTATTATCGGCGTAGATTCGGGATGGTCGTCGGAGTCCATCGCTTCACGCATATTGATGTACTTGGGGTCGAATTTGGGATCCATTTTCGTCTTTTTGAAAATGTCCCTGTCGTTTGAATGTTCGGTTATTCTGGAGCTTGCTTTGAGTTTTGTCCAGTCCGCGCTGGTGTAGCTTCCGTGTCCCATGATGATACTTCCTTTCTATACGTTTATATCCGTAAGGTCCAGCTTCTCGAATCTTCTTCCGCCGAAACCTTTTTCTATCACATTATCCCAGTCCGAAAAATCGGTGTATGCATCGGGAAGAGCCTTTTTATCGAGAAAATCCGTGAACTCCTTCGGTGCCTTTGAAGCTTCTTTTCCCATAAGCCTTTTTATGTTCTGACGCATCATTGAAAGGTCTTTGGTGCTGCTGCCAACGGTGACATTCTCCCAGCCGCCCAGAAGATAAAGCTCGTGAGTGCGGGCGTTGATGAACATTCCGTCAAGGTCAATCCCGCCGTGGGTGATGTTGCTGTATTCCATAACACAGCAGAGGTTTTCTATTCTCGATACTATCCACGCCGCGTGTACAGGCGGCAGACTTCCGAAAGCCCCGAGAGGGAATACTTCCTCCGACTTCGATACCGCCAGAAGATACGAACCGTCTTTAAGTTCAAATCCACCTGTTATCACAGGGAAATACTGCGCAAGGTCGCGAACATCTGCCGATGGGTAAGTCAGCTGCTGGACGCCGCTGCGGTATTTATCCGCCAGACTTCGCTTGCCTGCGGGAAAAACAAATATCACATTGTTGCGCGTAGTGAAACATTCAATGCCGCCGATATCAGACTTGTAGATATAATTCACATCTATCTCCGTGCCCTCTGAATTTACAAAAGTTTCGCACATTGAGCGCTGCCATATCTTTTCGGCGTCAGCACTGACAGCGGTGTGATTTGCTATCGAGCTGAGATAATGCAGCATATTGTATCTGAATTCTTTGTAGTCCTTTAGTTCCTTGTCAGAAAAAATGAACTTGGAATCGCAATAGCTGCAAAGCAGGTCGCCGCTGCGGTTGACCGACATCTCGCCGCCGCATTTGGGGCATTTGTAGTTAAGCATGGTATCTCCCCTTTCAGAGAATGAGTTAGCTTGTTCAGATATATTATACACCATATTAATATTTGTGTCAATAATTGTTTGGGGTGGGAAAGCCAAGGAAAACTCTCCCGAAGCTATTGCAAAATCTTTCGTTATGTGGTAAAATAAGGGATAAGAATTATAGTGACGCAGGTGATGAATATGGATCTGAATGATATCAGAGCAGAGATAAATGAAGTAGATAAACAGCTTCAGGAGCTTTTTACAAAGCGTATGGAGCTTTGCGGACAGGTCGCAGATTATAAGATAGCTAACGGTCTCCCCGTTTTTCAGAAAGACAGGGAAAAGCAGGTCATCGCGAATGTGACCGAAGGTGCCCCCGAGGGTCTTCAGGGTGCCACAAGGGTATATTTCCAGACGATGATGGATATCTCCAAATGTCTGCAATACCGTAAAATGTTTGATAATACTGGTTTTATACCATTTAAAAGGCTTGACCTTTCTGGCAGGCACAGGGTCGCTGTACCGGGAACTTTTGGTTCTTATAACCACATAGCCTGCAGCGAACTCTTTGAGGACGCTGACACCATGTTTTTTGACAGCTTTGAGGAGATATTCAAGGCAGTCTCGGCTGGTGCGGCTGAATTCGGTATACTGCCTATAATCAATTCGACTGCGGGTTCTGTGGTTCAGACCTACGAACTCATGCGTCAGTACGATTTCAAGATATGCGCTCAGACTAAGTTGAAAATATCTCACTGTCTGGCAGCGCGTAAGGGCGTAAGGCTTGAGGATATACATGATATATATTCACATGAACAGGCGCTCAGACAGTGCTCCGATCTGATAAACAGAGGTGCTTACAAGGCGCACAGCTTCTCGAATACGTCGCTGGCTGCCTGCTATGTAAAGGAAAGCACCGAACCTTGCGCTGCGATATGTTCAGAAAAATGCGCGGAAGAACTGGGGCTGGAGATACTCCGAAGAAGCGTGCAGAATGCAGCTGAGAATTATACAAAATTCATACTCATCTCCCACGAAACTTTCAAGTCGGATAATGCTGATACAATATCGGTTTGTCTGGCACTGCCCCATCAGTCATCGTCGCTTTACAGACTGCTGACAAAATTCTCCGTTGCAGGTCTTAATATGACGATGATAGAGAGTATGCCGATAGCCAACACGGATTTCGATGTAATGTTCTATCTGGATTTCAAGGGTGATATCGGCAAAAAGGAAGTCACAACGCTCCTAAGCGAGCTTTCACACGAACTGAGTTATTTCAAATTCTTAGGTAACTATAAGGAGGTATAAGATATGCGTATCGGTCACGGCTATGATGTACACAGGCTTGTCGAGGGAAGAAAGCTTATCCTCGGCGGTGTTGATATCCCCTATAAAATGGGTCTCGATGGTCATTCTGACGCAGACGTTCTTGTTCACGCGCTGATGGATGCTATTCTCGGGGCGCTGGCACTGGGTGATATTGGTCAGCATTTTCCTGATACCGACCCTGAATATAAGGGTGCGGACAGCCTTAAACTGCTGGACAGGGTTATCGAATTTTTAGATGACAGCGACTATGTTTTCTCAAATGCCGATATGACCATATGCTGTCAGTCTCCCAAGCTCGCACCGTATATAATGGATATGCGTGAGAATATAGCTGATACCATTGGCTGTGATATCTCACAGATATCCATAAAAGCCACTACCGAAGAACATCTGGGCTTTACCGGCAGCGGCGAGGGTATCTCGGCTACGGCGGTTGTACTGCTTGAAGATGTATGATGAATTTCAGACCATATGAGAGTTCCGACTCTGAAAAGATAATCAGCTGGATAAAGGACGAATACAGTTTCAGACAGTGGTCGGCAGACAGATTCGGCGATTTCCCGATAACAGCCGATGATCTGAATTCGCATTATGCCGCACAGGCGTACAGCAGAAGCTTTTTCACATTTACGGCGTATGATGAAAACGGTGTCTGCGGGCACATGATAATACGTTATCCCGATAAAAAACAAAAGACCGTGCGTTTCGGCTTTGTCATCGTTGACAGCGAAAGGCGTGGACAGGGTCTCGGCAGAAAAATGCTGGAACTTGCCAAGGACTACGCCCGTGATTTTCTCCATGCCGATAAGATAACTCTCGGGGTTTTCGAGAACAATCCCGCCGCACTGCACTGTTACCTTGCGGCAGGTTTCAAGGTCGTGGATACAGAGGACGAATTTTTCTGCATAAACGGCGAAAAATGGAAATGCATCGAGATGGAACTCATCTTGTAAACGAATAGGATATGAAAAAACTGCTCATCATGTGATGGGCAGTTTTTTTCATATACTACATCTCGTTGCTGCGAAGTTTTGTTTTGTAAAGCAGCATTGCGATGATACCCAGCGCAACCGCAAATCCTGCCTCGATAAGCATATACTGTGCCGCTTTAGATGCGTTAAATACCTGTGCACCTGTCAGCATATCGCTTACTTTGATGTACCAGAATGCGGGGAGAAATCTGCCTATGGATATCACTGTTTTGCCCAGCATAGCCTGGGGTACGAATACACCGCACATGAAACTCATGAACAGACTTATCACATTGCAGGCGAGGTTAACTGTCTGCTGTGATGGCAGCAGCATTGATACCAGTACCGCTATGAATGCCGATACTACCGCAAATATCCCGCTGTTTACGAGATTCAGCCAGCCCATGCCGCTGTATGCACCGTTTTCCATCAAAGCTCCTGCCACCATGAACAGCACCCATATCGCCAGCACATAGATAACGCTTCCGAGGAGTATCTGCATCATGAAAGATGTCGGTCGAACAGCCGAGCAGTTTGTTCTGAAACGGACTTCCTTTTTGTTTATGGACATCATAACAGGCGAGAGCACGGATATCATAAGCGAAAGGAGTATATAAGGCAGATATCTGAAAAATCCTTTTCCGCTTTCAAGACCATTTGCATTTCCCGCTTCTGATGATATCATACTTACCTCGGTGTTTGTATCCATGGCGGCAGCGGCGTTCTTCACAGCGGTCTCCATATCATCGCCCGCAGCTGTGCAGGCTCTGACACAGCTTACATATTCATCAAGAAAACTGCTCATATATGCAACGCTGTAACTTTCGTAAACGTGCTGACTTTTGAAAAGTCCTTCCGTCGCTCCGTCAGCAAGGTTTTTGGCATAGCCATCGTTTATAGTAAGAAAATAGTCCACCGTGCCGAAAAACAGCGCGTCTTTTATATCCATCTTTGAAGTTACTATATCGTGCTTTGTGCCGATATACTCGATAAGTGCCTTGCTTTCGGGGGTATTATCGTTGTCGGCTATGACTATTTTCAGCCTGCTCTCGGTGAATTTTTCATCTGTACTGCTGCTGAAGAGGAAACCTATACAAAGTGCCATAAATGCTATGGTGAACAGTATTATCAGTTTTGTCTTTTTTTTGAGTATGAGCATGAACAGCTTAAATACTTGCATACTTCTTCCTCCTTGTGAAAATAAATCCGATAGCCGTGAATATCGCTGTCATTGCTGCCAGTGTCAACATTTTGCCGATGAATCTTTCATAGCCACTATCGATATTAAGGTAGTAGAAACTATCGCATATCACCGCAGAGGGATTCAGTTCGTTCAGCAGGGGCAGTTTTTCCATGATGACGGGCTTTATCTCGGCTACCATAAGTCCGCTGAGAAAATTTCCGCCCAGTGATACCGTCATTGCCACCGCGTTCTTTTTTTCATAGCTGCCCTTTACCAGTGAAGCTATCATGTATCCCATTGAAGTACCTGTTATACTGCCAAGTATGCCGCCTGCGTATACCAGAGGAAGTCTGCTGCCGAAACCTATTTTCAGCACAAAGGCGAGGAATGATACGCTTATCACCATGCATACAGCACTCACCGCCCAGCTGCCCAGCAAAACGGCAAGCGTACTTATCAGCTTAGGCGTTGGCGAACAGCATTTTCTTGCCCCGAGAGGGGACTGGTCAGCTTCTGTCTCTGTTACTACCGATAGTCCTGTTACCGAACTGCAGGCAGCCACCATCGCAAGCAGATTGTAGAAATAGGTTATGTATCTGTCATTGCTTGAAGCTTCTATTGGTTCTTCGTCAAGCACTTTTATCTCATCTGACATTGCCTTTGTCATGGCGGGTATCTTTGTAGGGTCTTTCTTCGCGGTATCTGTTATAAGTTTTTCCTGTGTAAGATATCTGTCCGTGAATGCTTTCAGGATAGTTTCTTCCATATCCGAACCCGCCACCGTAAGGCTTATGGTATCATCAACGAAGATGATGCCCTCGATATCACCTTTGATAAGAAGATTTTCAGCTTCTTCTTTATCGGTATATCTTACTTTCAGCAGGGGGTCATCACCCTCGGATACCCCTTTTATTACCTCGCGGAATATGCTGTTCTCTTTTACTTCGACAACCGCAGTGGGTATTGCCTTGAAACTGAACTGCTTTTCAGTCAGTCCGTTGAAAGCCAGTTTGAACAGTATACCCATTACCATGGGGAAGAGTATGAGCCATAATATCAGTTGTTTTGCTCTCAGTGTCGAGATGATGAAGTATTTGAATTCGTTGAAAAACATCATCATTCCCCCTTGTCTCTCAATGCCTTGCCTGTTATCTCAAGAAATACATCGTTGAGGGTGGGCTGTTCGGTGGTTACTCTGCCGATGTGGACATCATGATTCTGAAGAATTTCGAGGACTCTTATAAGGTTGTGCTTGCCCCCCGAACATGATACCGTCAGTGTGCTATCTTCGACTTCGGCACTGTAAATATGGGGAAGAGAGCGTATCTCGGAAAGCACCTCATCGGGCAGTTCGTGGAGAGTCACTTTGATAGTCTCTGTGTTCTTTATCATCGCCGTGAGTTCTTCCTTGGTGCCTTCTGCTATCTTTTTGCCCTTGTCCATTATCGCGATGCGGGTGCATATCTGCTCAACTTCCTCCATGTAATGCGAGGTGTAGATTATCGTAGCACCATTGCGGTTCAGTTCTTCTATACCCTCCAGTATCTTGTTTCTGCTCTGGGGGTCTACCGCCACCGTGGGTTCGTCGAGGATTATCAGCTTGGGCTTGTGGGCGATACCGCAGGCGATGTTCAGTCTTCTCAGCAGACCGCCCGAAAGCTTTTTAGGGCGGAACTTTCTGAAATCCTCCAACCCTACAAATTTTATAGCGTCTTCCACATACTGCTTTCTCTGCTCCTTGTCAGCTATGTAAAGCCCGCAGAAGTAGTCGATGTTCTCCTGCACTGTCAGTTCATCATACACAGCAACATTCTGCATTATAACGCCGATATCCCTTTTGATGTCGTAAGCCGTGGGGCTCATATCCCTGCCGAATATCTGTATCTTTCCTTTGTCGTAAGAAAGCAGAGACAGCAGACAGTTTATAGTTGTCGTTTTTCCCGAACCATTAGGTCCCAGAAGTCCGAAAACTTCACCCTGCTTTATTTCAAGTGCAAGATGATCCAGTGCGATGAGTTCACCGTATCTTTTTACCAGACTGTCTATCTTAATAACTGTATCAGACATTTCATTAACCTCCGTGTATCTTGTCATTTTCTTTCATTGTCTGTATTATATCATACTGCGCCTGATGTTTGTAGTGTCGGGCATCACTTTGTTATGTGACAAATGTCATTTTGTGATGTGGGTACTTCCTAAAAAATAAAAACCGAAGCCGACTTCACTAAGTCAGCTTCGGTATCATAATTGTTATTCGGTTTTATAGAAGATAGTTTATCAGGTAATGCTATCAAAAGTAAGCTTGTCCCAGATGCCGCAGTAAGTTACAGCCATCGCGTCCATTGTTTCGTTGAACTTCTCCTGTATCATGGGCTGATCGTGTGATGCGATCATCTTGTCCATGTTTTCGTTGATGTAGTCCATATCGGGTTCAAGACGCTTAACTATGAAATAACCGTAAGTTCCGTCTTCGATAAGTTCCTCAGATGCATGACCGGGTTCAAGAGAGAATGCTTCGTCAAGCATTGCCTTGGGGAAACCGCCTGTGTTGTCACGACGCATATAGTAACCCTTGTTAGGATCTTCGTCAAGCTCGATATCCCAACCGTATTCCTCGATCAGCTTGGAGAAATCCTCGCCGTCCTTTACGCGCTGGAGAGCTTCTTCGGCAACTTCCTTAGCCTTTGCAGCTGCAACAGCCTTAGCGTCTGCATCAAGAGCATTGTATGCTGCGCTCTTTGCACCTATCTTTTGCGAAAGTGTCATATCATCGTAAGTAGCGGCAGTGCTGTCGTCAAGTTCTACCTGCGAATAGAAAGGTACCATGATGTGTACCTCATGCGCATACTCTTCGGGATCCTGTACCAGTTTCAGGAAATCTTCCTCGGTGGTAGCATACTCTCCGCCCTTTTCAAACAAGGTAGCCATTACCTTGTTGTAGGTCTGTGCTCTAACGAACATCTTTACTAGCACATCGTATGTAAGGTAAGATCTCTGAAGTTCCTTTTCAAACTCTTCTTCGTTGTCATAGCTTTCCTTGCTCTTCTTCACATTACCATCGATAACAGTCTGATCTTCGTCGTCCAGCACGATGTTGTGATCTTTTGCCAGTTTTTCTGTAACAAGCTCGTTCTTGATGGAGTTCATCACATATTCCAGAAACTGCTGATAGGTCTCGTTATTCTCTCTGAGGGCAGTTGCGTCTATACCGAACTGCTCATACTGTGAAAGAGCCTGGAAATAATAGAATCTGAACTCATCAAAGGTAATATCTATACCATCGATACTGCACATAACGTAATCAGTGGTATCTATCTTCTCACCATCGATAGTCAGCGAAGCCACAGGCAGAACTTCCTCCTGCTGAGGACCAACTGTATCGTCCTCGTTGGAAGTAGTTTCTGAACTAGTCTTGTCTTTATCCTTTTTATCATTTTTCTTGCCGCCGCAGCCAGCCATTGAACCTGCACATATCGTCATAGCCAGCAGAACAGCCATCATCTTTTTTAACATGGATATCTTTCCTTTCCTTACATTGTATATAATACAAATGCGGGTTTGTTTTCAAAGTAATATAAATTACATTATAAAGCATTTATGTGATGGATTTGTGTTTTAATTTGAAATATTCTGTTTTATCCCGATTCTTCTGCGTTTTAATATATATCATCATTCTGCTTGCATGATAGCTTGGAATGTGGTATAATATAACAGAACATTGTTAACAAACCGGGAGGTATACAGATGAAACTGCTTTGTATAGACGGCAACAGCATAATGAACCGCGCATTTTACGGCATACGCATACTTACCAACTCAAAGGGCATATGCACCAATGCGCTCACAGGCTTCATGAATATATATCTTAAAGAAATAGATGAGGTTCAGCCCGATTGCGTGGCTGTGGCTTTTGACCTTAAAGCCCCGACTTTCAGACATAAGGCGAATGCGTCCTACAAGGCTAACCGCAAAGGGATGCCCGATGAACTTGCACAGCAGATGCCTCTGATAAAAAAGCTTCTCGCTCTGCTTGGAATAAAGACAGTCGAGTGTGAGGGCTACGAAGCTGATGATATCCTCGGCACACTTTCAAAAGCTGCTGCCGACAGCGGTAATGAATGCTATATCCTCACAGGTGACCGCGACAGTTTCCAACTTGTCAGCGAGAGGGTGACAGTCCGCCTTGCAGGCACCAAGGAGACAAAGATATATACCCCCGACCGTATCATGGAAGAATACGGCGTATCACCACGCCAGATGATAGAAGTCAAGGCGCTGATGGGCGATACCTCCGATAATATCTCGGGTGTAAAGGGCATAGGCGAAAAGACCGCTCTTAATCTTATCCAGCAGGCAGGTACGGTTGAAAATCTCTATGCCGACCTGGATAAATTCACGATAACAAAGGGCAACCGCGCAAAGCTTGAAGCAGGACATGACGATGCTATCGACAGCCATTTCCTTGCCGAGATCTGTCTTGAAGCTCCTGTTGAAAAGGACACCGCTGCTTACAAATTAGCCGCCCCCGATGCTGCCGAAGCCAAAGCCTTTCTCACCGAGCTTGAAATGCTCAGACTGATGGAAAGGCTGAAACTCACAGGCGCTGACAGCAAGTCAGCCGATGCAGGGGAGGAGACTAAGGTCAAGCTCAAAGACCTGCCCAAGTACGAAACAGGTCTTCCCTTAAATGATGATGCCATCGCACAGATGACCGAGGGCAAAAAATCAGCCTTTATCTTTGACGGAAATAAATTGCAGGTCTTCTTTGATGACAAGGCGTATGCCGTAGCTTTCGGCGACTGGGATTTCGACGGCATAGTCCTGAAATATTTTGAGAGCCCTTGTGAAAAGACTGCTTTTGAGGGCAAAAAAGCCCATAGATTTGCCTTTGATAACGGCACAAGGCTGAATGGTCTGACATTCTGCTGTGACCTTGCAGGATATCTGCTTAATTCTCAGGCAGGGGAGTACACTGTCGAAAATCTCTGCCTGACCTATAAGGTCACTTACCGCTCGGATATGGGCGATTTCGCAGATGTATGCTCACTGCTACCGCTTGCAGAAAACCTTAAATTACAGCTTGAACAGACCGAGATGCTCAAACTCTTCAACGATGTGGAAATGCCCCTCTGCGAAGTTCTCGCATCTATGGAGCATTACGGTGTCCGTGCGGATACAAACGGTATACGTGAGTTCGGTAAATGGCTGAAAAAGGATATCGAAGCCCTCACTAAGCAGATATACGACCTTGCAGGCGGCGAATTCAATATCGCATCACCGAAACAGCTTGGCGAAGTCCTCTTTGAAAAACTGGGACTTCCTGCCAAGAAGAAGACAAAGTCGGGCTATTCCACCAATGCGGAAGTTCTTGAAGAACTTGCAGACAAGCACCCCATAGTCCGCCTTGTGCTGGAATACCGCACCCTGACAAAACTCAGCTCCACCTATGTTGACGGTCTGCTGAAAGAAGTTGAATCCGACGGCAGAGTACACAGCATATTCAAACAGACCGAGACCCGCACAGGACGTATAAGCTCCACCGAGCCCAATATGCAGAATATCCCTGTCCGCAAGGAGATAGGGCGCAATATGCGTAAATTCTTTGTTGCAGGGGACGGCTGTACCCTTCTTGATGCGGATTACAGCCAGATAGAACTCCGTGTCCTTGCGGCAGTATGCGGCGATGAGAATATGAGAAAAACTTTTGAGGAAGGCACTGATATCCATGCCATGACAGCTTCACAGGTATTCGGGATACCCGCCGATATGGTGCTCCCCGAAATGAGATCAGCCGCAAAGGCAGTAAACTTCGGCATCATCTACGGTATCGGAGCATTCTCACTATCCAAGGATATAGGTGTCAGCGTGGCAGAAGCCAAGCAGTATATCAAGAACTATCTTGATAACTTCCCGAAGGTATCGCAGTTCATGGATAAGACCGTTGAGGACGGCATGAAGAACGGCTATGTTACCACCATATTCGGCAGACGCCGTTATATCCCCGAACTTTCAGCTACCAATAAAGTCATGCAGGCTTTCGGCAGACGTGCCGCAATGAACGCCCCGATACAGGGCGCGGCGGCAGATATCATCAAGATAGCCATGGTAAAGGTCTACCAAAGGCTGAAAGAAGAAAAGCTTGATGCAAGGCTGATACTTCAAGTTCACGACGAACTAATAATAGAAGTCACCCCCGAGGACAAGGACAGGGCTTCCGCAGTTCTCAAAGAAGAGATGGAGAACGCTGTCAAACTTTCGGTGCCTATGGAAGTATCAGTAGGCGAGGGCGAAAGCTGGTATCTCGCAAAGGGTTAAGCAGATTTTTAATAAAGGCATAGCAGTACAGGCGGAGGATAGATTTGAGAGAATTCAGCATAAACAAAAATGACGCGGGACAGCGCATGGATAAATTTCTTACAAAGGCAGTCCCCGCACTGCCGAAAAATCTGATGTACAAATACATCAGGTTAAAACGCATAAAGCTAAACGGCAAACGTTGTGAGATAAGCACAAAACTCAGCGAGGGCGACAATGTTCAGCTTTATATCAACGATGAGTTTTTTCCCGAAAAGCGCGATGAAGCTCACCGCTTCCTCAATGCGCCCAAGGATATCGAGATAGTTTATGAGGACGAGAATATACTCCTCTGCGATAAGTCCTGCGGTCTTGTGGTGCATGAGGACGAAAGCGGCGAAGCGGACACCCTTATCGACAGGGTGCTTCACTATCTCTACGATAAAGGGGAATACGACCCCGACACTGAAAACAGTTTCACTCCTGCCCTTTGCAACCGCATCGACAGGAACACATCGGGCATAGTTATATGTGCCAAAAACGCTGAAAGTCTGCGGGTGCTCAATCAGAAAGTCAAGGACAGAGAGCTTGAAAAACTGTATCTCTGTGTGACGGCAGGTATACCGAATAAAAAATCTGCCGAGCTTAAAGCTTTCCACCGCCGCGACGAAAAGACGAAAGTAGTCCGCGTTGAGGACAAGCCGTTCCCCGGCAGCAAGACGATGATAACCCGATATAAGACTCTCGCAGAGAATAAGCAGTCGGGTCTTGCACTGCTGGAAGTCGATCTCGTCACAGGCAGAACACACCAGATAAGAGCCCACTTGGCACACATCGGCTACCCACTTCTTGGCGACGGAAAATACGGCAGCAACAAGATAAACCGCGCCCTCGGAGTGAAAACACAGGCGCTGTGTTCCTACAAACTGACATTCCGCTTCACCACCGAAAGCGGCTGTCTGGAATATCTTGACGGCAAAAGCTTTGAGGTCAAAAAGGTCTGGTTCAGAGATAAGTTTTTTGAGTTGTGAAAAACGTCCTTGATCTTTGGTTGGTATTAATATAGGATATTTTTGCTAAATATTCTGTATCAAAACCCCAGATCAAGGATGTTTTTGTACATAATATCTTTACATTTTGGATAAGATATGGTATAATATCAGCGGAGGGGATGGGCATGGCTAATATTTTGGATTATCTGGACTGGCGCGGCGATCTGCCGTTTTCTGTATCTTCGTTCAATGCGGTTGATGCGCTGATTCTGGCTGAGCTTAGTTATTTTCCTGCTGAGGGGATAGTTCCTGCGGGTATGGACAAATCAGTCACCCTGGCAGAACTTCGCGACAGTTTTGACGGAGAAAAGGTTCCGCCCGAACTGCGTATAATCAGCTACGATCAGGATATCGAGCTGGTGAACAAGCTGGCTGAATCGCACAGGTTCGATGGTATGCGCTTGTGCGGTTATGTGAATGATGTTGATTCTTCGCGGGACTTACAGTTTTCGGCGCTGACCTGCGTTTTCGATAAATTTACCTATGTGGCTTTCCGCGGCACGGACAGTACTCTGGCGGGGTGGAAAGAAGATCTGAATTTTAGCTTTATGCACGAAACCGCATCACAGAGTATGGCGATAAAGTACATCAGCGAGAATTTCTCCGACAGCAAAGAGGTTCTTGTTTTCGGCGGACATTCCAAAGGCGGAAATCTGGCGATATACGCAACGGCATTCTGCGATAAGAGCATCAGAAAAAGGGTTCGGGCGATATTTGCATTCGACAGCCCCGGATTCAATGAAGAAGTTGCGGCATCAAAGGAATATCTGGCTGTGACCAGCAGGGTGATAAGCGTGATACCCCAGTCATCACTGGTAGGACAGCTGCTTTCGGGAAAAACTCGGCACCGCATAGTCAAAAGCAGTGCCAGCGGACTTGCACAGCATCTTGCATACTCGTGGCAGGTGAACCGTTTCGGGTTCGATTATGCTGAGGAACTTTCACAGCTGGGAGTGTTCGTCAACAAGACCATGACAGGCTGGATAGCATCTTTGGACGAGAGCGACAGACACAGCTTTGTGGACGCTGTGTTCTCGGTGCTTGAAGCGGCTGAGGGCGAAACTTTCAACGAACTTAGCAGCAACAAGAGGAAGTCCTTTGCGGCGATACTCAAGGCTTTGAAAGGACTGCCCCCCGAACAGCGCAACGCTGCAAAAAAAGCGCTGTCACAGCTTGCTTCCTACGGCAAGCGAGCATTCATCGCTGGACTTGAAGAGAATCTGGCAGATAAAGTACCTAACCCGAAGGAAAGCGCCACCAAGCTTCTGACCACATTGAAACGATCAGAGCCGCATAACGGTCACGAGCGAGCATTATTGAAAGACGGCGGACACTGATATGGATATAAGAGAATACACCCGATACAACGAGGAGGATATCCTACGGCTTTACACTTCGGTGGGCTGGGCGGCATATACCTGTGACCCTGCCGCGCTAAGGGAGGGTTATGCAAATTCGTTGTGTGTGCTGGCGGCTTACGAGGACGAGGAACTTCTCGGCATAATAAGGGCAGTGGGCGACGGTGTGACTGTTGTGTTCGTGCAGGATATACTGGTGTTCCCCGAAAAACAGCGGCTCGGCGTAGGTACTGCTCTGCTTAGGGCAGTGCTTGAACGGTACTCCAATGTGCGGCAGATAGAACTTGTTACGGATAACACGGAGAAGACTATCTCGTTTTACAGATCAATGGGATTTCGTGAACTCTCGGAGATAGGCTGCCGCGGATTTATGTACATAAAATAACGACGGTATGCGGATTTCTTTCCCCCGCCGCAGGCGGGGGAAAGAAATCACAACGCTAAATATCCCACGTTATTAATTGAGTTAAATGGATATCAATACAGAACGAAGGCGCCTCTGCTGATGCAGGAGCGCCTTTGTCGGTTGGAATGTGTTTATTTGGAGTGTTGTGGTATAGTAAATGGCATAAATATGCCCTTTATTATCTGAGTGTGATCTCGACTACCGAGCAAGCAGGGAGCTTTACAGTCAGCTTGCTGTTTTCAAACTTGACGTCGTAGGGCTTGATAATAACTTTCTCGGGTTCATCGAAAGTGTTGCAGGCGTGAACGTCCTCGGTGAGGATGTTTGCCTTTACTTCTTTAGCGTCGAAATTGCAGATATCGCAGCTGATCTCAGCATCATCGTCGATAGAGCAGTTTGCGAGAGTGATAGTCATAACGCCGTCCTTTACGGAAGCGGAAGAAGATATCATGGGAACGCACTTGCCCTCACAGCAGTTCTCGTTATCGGTATGGCAGTATACGCATTCAGCATCCTGATGAGCCTTGAACATATCGAAAACGTGGAAGGTAGGAGTCTTTATCATCTTTTCGCCCTCGGTGAGGATTATAGCCTGGAGGACGTTGACAACCTGTGCGATATTAGCCATGATGACACGCTTGCAGTGGCGGTTGAAGATGTTCAGCTGCATAGCTGCAACGATAGCATCACGCATGGTGTTCTGCTGATAGAGGAAACCGGGATTTGTGCCGGGCTCAACATTGAACCAGTTGCCCCACTCGTCCATGATAAGACCGATCTTGTTATCGGGATCGTAGCGGTTCATTATCTCGGTGTGACGGGTGAGCATAACATCAACGTAGTTTGCCAGATTGAGTATGGTGTAGTAATCGTTGGAGTCAAACTCTGTGGAAGAACCCTTGTCTATCCAGTCGGGAACGTTGTATGCGTGGAAGGAGATACCCTTTGCCTGATCGGGGTTGAGGTTCTTCATCAGCACCTGTGTCCAGTTGTACCAATCTTCTCCGCCGCCTCCGGGACCGCAGGCTACCTTGAAGAGTTCGTTGCCGCTGTAATTCTTGCAGTAGCTCTGATACTGTCTGTACTGGTCGAGGTAGTACTCGGGGCGCATATTTCCGCCGCAGCCCCAGTTCTCGTTGCCTATGCCGAAGTACTTCAGCTTCCAGGGCTTCTCTCTGCCGTTCTTCTTTCTCAGTTCGGACATGGGAGAGATGCCGTCAAATGTCATATACTCTATCCATTCAGCCATTTCCTGAACGGTGCCGCTGCCTACGTTGCCTGCGATGTAGGGTTCGCAGCCTACCAGTTCGCAGAGTTCCATGAACTCATGGGTACCGAAGCTGTTATCCTCAACAACGCCGCCCCAGTTGGTGTTTACCATCTTTTTACGGGTAGACTTCTCGCCTATGCCGTCTTTCCAGTGGTATTCGTCAGCAAAGCATCCGCCGGGCCAACGGAGAACAGGCATCTTTATCTGCTTGAAAGCTTCGATAACGTCTTTTCTGAGACCGTGTATATTGGGTATTGAAGAATCCTCGCCTACATAGATACCGCCGTATATACATCTGCCGAGATGTTCGGAGAAATGTCCGTATATCTCGCGGTTGATATGACCTACCTTGTCATTGGCGTTGACAAGCATCTTAAAATTTTTCATATCGGTATACCTCCTGTATTCAATATCAAGTAAATTGCGCGGACGTCCGCGCTGCGTTTCACAGTAATTACAATATAACATATTGACAAACCAAATTCAATGACGTATAATATTTTTGTACTTACTTATCCTACGATTTGTATTATCAGTGAAAGGGGTGGCTGTAATGTTCAGGCTTCATAATATCGGGTTGGATATGCATCACAGTGCAGATTTTTCGATAGAACGTCCAAATGGTTCGGGTGACTGCTTACTTATCATATTCAAAACTGACGCTCTGCTGACGACAGACAGCGGAGATACCACCGTATCACCCGACACGGCGATAATATACAGCGAGGGTACTCCCCAGTACTATCGGGCGATATGCGGCAGTTATGAGAACCATTTTCTGCATTTCGGTATGGACGCTGAAGATGATGACGGTCGGGTGATATTCGACAGGCTTCTGGTGCCCGCAAGGGTCAGGGACGCTGAGGATATCCTGCGTATGCTCAGCCGCGAACAGCTTTCAACATCGCCTAACAAGGACGAGTACTCATCAATGCTGATAAAGCTTCTGCTGATGAAAGTATCGGAAGAATCTGACGGAACAAGCGGCGCACAGCTGAACCCTCACGCGGAAATGCTGGACGGTCTACGTGCGGACATTTATGCTAACCCTGGGCAGTTCACCTCGGTGGCGCAGCTGGCTGAAAGAGTAAGAGTCAGCCCATCCCATTTTCAGCAGCTTTACCGCAGCAGATTCGGGGTAAGCTGTTATGAAGACCTGCTTTCGGCAAGGATACGGACTGCCCAGTACTATCTTTCATCTACTGCTTTAACGGTACGGGAGATAGCGAATCTATGCGGATATGAGAACGAGGTATGCTTTATGCACCGCTTCAAGGAGCGGACAGGTACAGCCCCGGGAGCCTACCGCAAGCTGATAAACGGTAAGTGATATGGATAAGCTGAGATTCGAGGAAGCGAGAAGAAAGCTTCTTGAAAGCCCGCAAAGCAAAGGTATTGGCACTCTTGCTGAGAAGACCGTCCATGCGGTGCTGAAAGAGTACTACGGCGGCGGTGAGGAAAACAAGGAGATACCTCTGGGCGGTTTTGTGGCTGACGTGGTATCGGAAGACGGAGTCATCGAGATACAGACAAGGGCGCTGTATCGGCTTGAACGCAAGCTGGAAACACTTCTGCCGCTGTGCAGGGTGACGGTGGTCTACCCGATAGAGGACAGGAAATATCTGCTGGATATCGACCCCGACAGCGGCGAACTGGTATCGAAGAGGCTTTCGCCGAAGCGTTTGAAGATATGGCACGGCATAGCGGAACTTTACGGCATACGGAAATATCTGGGAAATGAGAACCTTACGATAAGGTTCCCTGTGCTGACGGTCGAGGAAACCCGTATCCGTGCGACAGGGAAAAAACGTCGGGCTGATAAGATAGACAAACTTCCCGCCGAGATGACCGATGAGATCGTTATAAGGCGTAACGAGGATATACTTCCGCTGATCCCCGAGGGTCTGCCCGAGGAATTCACGTCGGCGGAATTTGCAAAGCTATGTAGGATAAATGCCGACACCGCAGGAAAATGCATACGCGTGCTTGCAGTAATGGGGATGATCTGTGAGTGCGGAAAACAGGGGCGGTGCAAGGTATGGACCATAAAAGACAAAGGGGTATGTACGGACACTAACCAATAACGTAAAAGAACGGAGGAACGAAAATGAAAAGACTGATAAGTGCTGCTGCCGCGGTAATGATCGTATTGAC
The DNA here is from genome assembly GCF_024692365.1 of Ruminococcus sp. Classification (GTDB taxonomy): domain Bacteria; phylum Bacillota; class Clostridia; order Oscillospirales; family Ruminococcaceae; genus Hominimerdicola. Next base: position 102,396 of record NZ_JAILMR010000015.1, read on the forward strand.
CATGGCAGGATGTTCGGGTACTAACGCCAAGGATTCGGAGAAGAGATCTTCTTCGGCAGAAAGTACCGCGGAAAACAAAGGGAACAAGACGGAAGACAAAAAGTCTGAGGACAATGACACCGATGATAAGGACAGTGCTTCTCAGGACGTGCCCGAAACCGAACCCGCTAAGGGTATCGCTACTATATCAATAGTGACAGACGATGCAGGCGCGTCGGATTCCCTTGATTTTATCAAAGAACCTGTGGCACGCCATGTATCGGAACTTATAGCTTCATGGACACCGGGATACAAAATGCCCCCCGAACCTTTTTACAAAGAATGCGGTATAACTCTGTACGATGAAAACGCACAGGTCATATCCGAGGGACTTCGCGGAAATGTAAAAGTCCGCGGCAACTGGACCACCACCTACGACAAAAAACCTCTGCGGATAAAATTCGATGAAAAGCAGTCCGTATTGGGGCTGAACGGCGGTGCTGAAATGAAGAACTGGCTGCTTCTGGCGGAATACAAAGACGGTTCCATGCTGCGTGACAAAGCATCATTACAGATGGCTAGAGGTATCCTCGGGGCGGACAAGCTTTATGCGGCTGACACTCAGCTGGTTGATGTTGTAGTAAATGGCAACTACTGGGGAGTGTATCTTCTCACCGAACAGCAGCAGGTCAATCCCAACAGGATAGATATCACCGATCCCGAAAAGGACTATCAGGGTACGGATATCGGCTACTTTATGGAGTTTGACGGATACTTCTACAACGAGGACGATCTGCATCAGTTCAGGATGGACTACAACAGAAATGCTGCACTGACACCATATGACGGTAATGACGGCAGCGGCAGGACTATGCAGGTGCTGGGCAGCGGCGGCTGGGATGACCCCAAGGAAGAAGTCGGCATGACGATACACAGCGATATCTACTCGGTGGCACAGCATGATTTCATCGCGAACTACACCAACAATGTCTATAATATAATGTACCGTGCGGCTTACGAAGATGAGGCTTGGGTCTTCGATGAGAACTACAAGACTATCTCGTTGACGGACAAGATAACTCCCCGCGAGGCTGTTGAAAAGGTAGTGAATGTGGATTCGCTGGCTGATATGTACCTCATCAGCGAACTTACCTGTGATGCTGATATTTACTGGTCGAGTTTCTTCATGGACGTTGATTTCGGTGAGGGCGGCGACAAAAAGCTGACCTTTGAAGCACCCTGGGATTTCGATTCGGGACTTGGCAACAAGGACAGATGTGCTGACGGCACAGGATACTATGCGGCAAATATCTTGCCTGATGTGAACGGCGGTCCCTCCGGGGGCGGTGCATATGAAACTATCAATCCTTGGCTGGCAGTGCTTATGTATGAAGACTGGTTCAGGGATATAATCAGCACGAAGTGGAAAGCGGCGTATGATGCAGGTTTGTTCACGGATACGCTGGAAACGATAGAGAACGACAAAGCAAAGTACAAGGACGCATTCGACCGCAACTACTCCCGCTGGGACAATCTGGTACACAATGATGATTTTGCAAACGAACTTACAACTAAAGCCCGCAAGTGTAAAACTCAGGAAGAAGCGGCAGACTATCTGCATGAATGGCTTTCTGCGAGAGTAGATTTCATGAATAGCGAGTGGGGTTCATAAGTCACTCGCTGCGCACAAAACTTATACCAAAATATACGACCGTATGATCTGGTATCACTTGGTATCGGTTCGTAAACTTTGGTAAGCCCCCGAATCATTTCGTACAAAGCGTTACAAGAAATGCCCCGCGGTGGCTTTACATTTGCGCTGAAATATGATACAATGGTAATATCGAACAAGTGGAACAATCTTCTTTACGAGGTAAATAAAAATGAGAAAAAGCGGAATACTTATGCATATATCCTCACTGCCGAATGACTACGGCATCGGCAAGATGGGCAAAGAGGCTTATGAGTTCGTGGATTTCCTTGCACGCTCAAAGCAGAGCTGCTGGCAGATACTGCCTGTTTCTCCCACAAGCTACGGTGATTCGCCCTATCAGAGTTTTTCGATACACGCGGGCAACCCTTATTTCATCGACCTTGAAGCCCTTGAAAAGGACGGCTATCTCAAGCCCGAAGAGTACAAGGACATCAAGTGGGGCGATGACAAAGGCTCGGTGGATTACGGCACTATTTACGAGAACATCTTCAATGTGCTGAAAACCGCGCACAAGCGTTTCCGCAAAGACCCTGCCAAGGGGTACGTGAAATTCGTGCTGGAAAACAAGAACTGGATATATGACTACGGTCTGTTCATGGCGCTGAAATTCGCACACGGCGGCAAGGCTTGGTACGAATGGGAAGAACCGCTGAAAATGCACAAGGGCAAAGCTGTCAAACAGGCTTCAAAGGACTATGCCGATGATATCGACTTCTGGTGCTTTGTGCAGTATGAGTACTTCAAGCAGTGGAAGCGTCTGAAGAAGTACGCCAACGACCACGGCATAAAGATAATCGGCGATATACCGATATACTGCGCTTACGACAGTGTTGAGGTATGGGCGACCCCCGAATATTTCTACCTTGACAAGGAGAAGAAGCCTATTGAAGTTGCAGGATGTCCCCCCGATTGTTTCTCGGAGGACGGTCAGCTTTGGGGCAACCCCCTGTACCGCTGGGACTACATGGCTAAAGAAAAGTACGTCTGGTGGACAGAGCGCATACGTGCGGCATTCGAGATATACGACACGGTAAGGATAGACCATTTCCGCGGATTTGAAAGCTATTACTGCATACCCTACGGCGCACCCAATGCGAGAAAGGGTCACTGGAGCAAGGGCCCTGATATGAAGCTTTTCAAGGCAGTGAACCGCAAACTGGGTGAGCTTGATATCATCGCTGAGGATCTGGGATTCCTTACAAAGAAAGTTGTCAAGATGCTTGAAGCGGCAGGTTATCCCGGCATGAAGATACTTGAATTCGCCTTTGACGGTGACAGTTCAAACGTATATCTTCCCCACAATTACAGCACTTCAAACAGCATATGCTACACGGGTACTCACGACAACGAGACTGCTCTCGGCTGGATAAAGAGCTGTGATAAAAAGACAGCTGATTTCTGCAAGAAGTATCTGAACGTCAAGAAAGACAGCGATGTGCCCTGGGCGCTGATAAGGCTGTGCTGGTCAAGCGTATGCGACACGGCGATTGCGCAGATGCAGGACATACTGGAGCTTGATTCCTCAGCGAGAATGAACACACCATCGACAGTTGGCACAAACTGGAAATGGCGTCTTGAAAGCGCCGAGTTCCTCACAGAAAAGCTGAGCGACAAGCTTGCTGAGATGACCGAGCTTTACGGAAGAGCGCCGCATAATGACAAGAAAAAAGAAAAGGCGGAAGAATGAGCTAAGTCGATTGTTGCTTATGTCTTATGCCGATACATAACATTTGCAAAAAAATTGAGGGGACTCCTTTTAAAAGAGTCTCCTCAATTTTGTTTATAAACATTCTATATCGCAAAACCGCATCACTTCAGCGACTTGACCGCAGCTACCCTGTCCTCAGCACCAAAGATATACGAACCAGAAACAAAAACATTCGCACCCGCTTCACGGCAGAGTTTCACAGTCTCGCCGTTTACGCCGCCATCGACTTCGATGTTAACTTCCGGGCGTCCCATGCTGTCAAGTATATAGCGTATCTCGCTTATCTTTTCAAGAGTGTCAGCCACAAATTTCTGTCCGCCGAATCCGGGCTCGACAGTCATCACAAGCACCATGTCCACACTGCCAAGATAAGGCTTTACCTCAGAAACAGGTGTCGCGGGCTTTATGGATATACCCGCACTTATCCCGTGGGAATGTATCTTGTCTATCACAGCCTGCGGATTGCTTGCCGCTTCAAGATGGAATGTGATGTTATCCGAACCTAATCCCGCGTAATCATCGATGTAGCGTATGGGGTCGGTTATCATCAGATGAGTGTCCATAGGCACCGATGCCGCCTTCCTCACACATTTCAGCACAGGTGTGCCGAAGCTAATATTGTTCACGAAAACGCCGTCCATGACATCACAGTGCAGCCAGTCAGCCCCTGCGTTTTCAATGCTTTTTATCTCGTTCTTGAGGTCCGCAAGATCGCACCCCAGCAGAGAAGCCGATACAAGAGTATCCATATTTATCACCCTAAATTTTTTATCTGAAACAGTATTTTACTTTCTTATCTGACCGTTGCCTGTTACAAGGTACTTTGTTGTGGTCATCTCACGCAGACCCATAGGTCCTCTTGCGTGGAGCTTCTGAGTGGATATACCCAGCTCGGCACCCAGACCGAACATCTCGCCGTCGGTGAAACGTGTGGAAACATTTACATATACAGCCGCAGCGTCTATGCGCTTCTTGAATTCCTCAGCAGAGAACAGGCTCTCGGTAACTATGCACTCGGAATGTCCTGTGCTGTACTTCGATATATGCTCGATAGCCTCAGCAAGATCATCAACTACCTTTACTGCTATGATATAATCCAGGAACTCTGTTGCATAGTCGTCCTCATCAGCGGGAACAACACAGTCGCCCAGTATCTGCTTGGTGATCTCACAGCCGCGAATCTCAACATTATGCTCGTCAAGACGCTTTTTCAGCTTGGGCAGGAACTGTTCAGCAACATCGCGGTGTACAAGACAAGTCTCAACAGCGTTGCATACCGAGGGTCTCTGTGTCTTGCCGTTGTCAACGATATCCACAGCCATTTTCAGATCAGCCGTTGCGTCAACATAAACATGGCAGTTGCCTGTGCCAGTCTCGATAACAGGTACAGTCGCAGTCTGTACAACAGCCTTGATAAGCTGTGCGCCGCCGCGGGGAACAAGTATGTCGATGTACTTATTAGCTGTCATCATGTCGTGGGCGATACCTCTGTCGGTATCCTCTACCAGCTGGATTATGTCGGGATCGAAACCTGCACGCTTTACAGCAACACGCATCAGATCAGCCAGGCATTTGTTTGAGTTTATAGCTTCCTTGCCGCCGCGGAGGATAACCGCATTGCCGCTTTTCAGGCTGAGGATAGCCGCATCAACTGTAACGTTAGGACGTGCTTCGTATATCATGCCCACAACGCCCATAGGTACGCGGACTCTCTCTATCTTCATGCCGTTGGGACGAGTGCTTCCGTCAACAACCTCTCCCACAGGATCGGGATACTTGGCAAGTGCTTCGCAGGCATTTGCCATGCCCTCTATTCTCGCATCGTTAAGTGCAAGTCTGTCCAGCAGAGATTCGCTCATCTTGCGTATCCTGCCGTTTTCAAGATCAACAGCGTTAGCCTCGATGATCTCCTTCTTGCTGTTGCGGAGGATATGCGCTATCTCCAGCAGAGCATCATTTTTCATGTCAGATGAAGCGAAAGCGATAGTGCCTTTAGCTGCCTGCGCCTTCTGACCCAGTGTGTCGATGTAACCCATTATAAAAACTCCTTTCAGAAAATCGTTTTATCAAATATATTTTACCATGAAATATTTATCCAGTTTAGGATCGGTGCGGCTTTTCCTGATGAACTCCACCGTGAACCCGCACTTCTCGTAAAATCCCGCCGCCTGAAAACGGTGAGTTGTAAGGCTGATGTGATCATATCCTTTGTCACGAAACCAGTATTCCACAGCCTTTATCAGTGCTGTGCCGATATCCTTGCCGCGGAAATCTTTACGTACTATCAGTTCGCTGATATGTACTTCATTATAGTAAGCATGACCCATCACCGCACCCACGATATCACTACCGTCCTTTGCGGCAAATGTAAACTCGTTATAATCGGCTGACGTTCCGTTCTCGGTTGAATGTTCCTCAAAACCGTCAGCAACGAATCTTTCAAGTTCTTCATCTGCGTTCTCGCAGAAAACTATCTCAGCCATAATTTCATCTCCATCCGAAGATAGTATACACGCCCTTTTCTTCCTCACAGGGTATGGAATACTTTTTCAGTATATCTTCAAGTTCTTTCCCCGCATCAATTATCTCGGGGGCAATAAGTTTACCGCGCACCTTTTGGGTGCATGGTCGTATCTTCACCCATTCCAGTGCAAAGGCACCGTTGAACAAGCCCTCGTATACATAGGCTTCGTGCCAGTTTATTTCCTCGGTGCAGGGCTCTTCATCTGTGATAAATTTTGCAGTATACGGCGGCAGGAACGGCATTTCGTTCATCATAGCCCGACGCAGGATATCCCACTTTTCCTCACTCATACAGCTTTCCATACCCTTAGTCTGCGCCGTCTGCAAGGTCATCTCTCTGAGTTTCTCCGAAGTCATACTGCACCTCCGTGAACGTCAAAGTCCCAGTATCGTGAAGCACCCGTAGTTTTCAAATGCGTCTTCTACCCAGAGGGCGGCTTCATCGGTTATCTCTTTGACTATTCCGCCTTTCTTTTCGGCAAGACGGCATACCTCTTCCCACTTTTCGGGATAGATGAGATTCTCGCCGCAGTCATCGTAATCGGACAGGACGTTTTTCAGTATCTCTTCCAGCCCGCAGGTATACATTATATCATCATGCAGGAATATGGAACCATCGTTATGGTAGCGGTCGCCCTTATCCCAATCCCATTCGCCTTTGAAAAACTCATAATACACAGTACCACTGCGCTCGCTGTTATGGACGAAATACTTCATGCTATCCCTCCTGTGCGGTGCTTATGATTTTCTTGTTCCCGCCGTGCCTGATATGCCGGAACAGTGCATATATACCGTAACCTGCCATAGCACCTGCGGTATTCAGTATAAGGTCGTCAACATCGCTCGCCCTTACCGCAAAGGGAAGCTGTAATATCTCTATGCAAAGTGACATCCCTGCACCTGCCGCGGTAACTTTCCAAAAGCTGTTCAGCCGCTTGTAAAGTATCGGCAGTATTATCCCGCTTGGTATGAACATCATCACATTACCCGGGATATTCAGCAGAATATCAGCAGGGTCAATGTAATCGAGGATATTCACGAAAGGTATGATATTTATCCTTAGCGGAAATATATTCGCGGTATCGAATTCCAGCGGCAGTACCCTGCCGTTGTTTGTCTGCATCGGAAAAAATGTTATCCTCAGCAGAACAGCTAAATTCACATACATAAGCAAAAGCATCAGCTCACGCTTTATATGCAGCTTTTTGTTCTTTAAAGCCAACACCGCTCTTATGATGACCCACACCGCCGCGAATACTATCTCCGTTGGTATAAAAGGTATGTATATCACTGATCTTCAACTATATCGCTGTCACTGCTCTCATCGATAGCAGGCTCTTTCTTTTCGGTAGGTGAACCCTTAGCCTTGAACCTTGTGCCCAGACTTCCTGTCTCAAACAGGTAGTACAGATTATCGGGGTTCTTGCCGTTGAGTATTATCATATCTATGCCATTGTTGACAGCTATCTCAGCGGCGTTTATCTTGGTTATCATACCGCCTGTGCCCATCTTGGTGCCTGCACCGCCTGCCAGTTTCCTGATATCGTCGGTCAGTTCTTCGACAACGGGTATCAGCTTGGCATCGGGGTCAAGACGAGGATCTGCATCGTAAAGTCCGTCAATGTCGGACATTATTATCAGCAGGTCGGCATTTGCAATCTTAGCAACAGTAGCCGCCAGCGAATCGTTCTCGCCAACTTCAAGCTCCAGCTCATCGATGGCAACAGTGTCATTTTCATTGACTATCGGTATAGCACCCAGCTGTATAACTCTTTCCAGAGCGTTCTGAACGTTCTTTCTTCTGTCCTCTAACAGCACGAACTTTGTCAGCAGAAGCTGTGCCACATTTATGCTGTATTCAGCAAAAAGCTTGTCGTACAGATACATCAGCTCGCACTGACCAACAGCCGCACAAGCCTGCTTTGTAGGGGTATCCTTAGGTCGTTCAGCCAGACCTATCTTCGACATACCCAGACCGATAGCACCGCTCGATACAAGTATTATCTCGTGCCCTGCGTTCTGAAGATCTGCCAGATTTTTTACCAGTCCCTCAACGCGCCTTATATTAAGTCTGCCCGTGCGGTGGGTAAGGGTAGATGTCCCCACCTTTACGACAACTCTTTTCTTATCCTTTAAATATGACATTTCAACAGCTTCTTTCCTTACTTATACTTTTCTATACTATTACCTGTTCGCTCCGTCTTGTCGTTCTGCGCTCATCTTTCCCCCGCCGTCGGCGGCGGAAAGATAACTCAAAGCCAATATATTACAATATCTCATTCAGGTTCTCAAAAACAAATTCCTGTGCCACCCTCGGGAAAAGCACGGTCTTGTATGTCCTGTTGAGAGATGAGATTTTCTCCCTTTCGATTATACCTGCTTCCTCGGAAAGTATGGTAGCCGCCAGACGTTTCTGTCCGTTTTCCACTTTTTCCGTCAGGTAGTTCTCGCTTATCAGCCAGCTTTTTATAGCCTCGCTGACAGGTTTTTTGTCGGCACTTAGTCCCAGCTGAGTGAGTATCTCGTCACACATCTGCGGCAGAGAAAGTTCCTCGTCCGTACCGTGCAGACCCTCCGCACCGTTCTTTATCATATCAGCCAGACTGCCGCCCTCGGTACTGTTTGACTGCATATTTTTCCTTTCGGGGTGTTCACGGAGGTACTTGTTTATCTCCGCCGTGAAGTACATTCCGTACCTCTCCTGCTTCACCTTGCCCACTCCCGGAACTTCCAGAAAATCGCTTTGTGTAACAGGCATATGCACGCACATCTCACGCAGTACCGAATCTCCGAAAACTATGTAAGCGGGCATCGATATCTCCGCCGCCAGCTTCGCACGAAGTTCACGCAAACGCTCGAACAGTTCTCTGTCGAAAGCGGTAACGCCCCGCTCTTTCTTCTTGATAACAGCAGGTTCTTCCTTGCTGTGTTTCGGCAGACGCATACTTACCTTTTTGTTCTGCATCAGCACTTCCGCTGATTTTCTCGTCAGTATCAGAGTGCTGTGTTCACCCTCGGTGAGATAGCCCTCAGCCTGTAAATACTGTATCTCGGAGCGTATCTGCGCTGTGGATACATCTTTCATTATCGAATAGGTGGAAAGGGTATCCAGTCCGAACTGCTTTATCTTCGCATTTGCAGAACCTTTCAGCACTGCCGATACCACCACCGCACCGAAATGCATATTCCTCTGATGCAGTCTGTATACACAGGAGAGTATCTTCTGCGCATCAACAGTTATATCCGTAAGTTCAGTCTCGCCCAGACAGTTCGAGCAATTCCCGCAGTTGCATACCCGCTTTTCTCCGAAATAATCCAGTATGAACTGTCTCAGACATCTGCCCGTGTTGCAGTAATCCGTCATCTGCCTGAGTTTTTGCAGATCTCTTTTTTTGACAAGTTCCAGTGCCTCATCATCAAGGTCGGAACTGTCCTTTGAATTTTCAATAAGGTATTTATTGGTAACAATGTCCCGCGCACCGTACAGAAGTATGCACTTAGCTTCACTTCCGTCACGTCCTGCACGTCCCGCTTCCTGATAATAATTTTCAAGATTTTTGGGCATATTATAATGGATAACAAAGCTGACGTTGGATTTGTCTATACCCATACCGAAAGCATTTGTTGCCGCGATGATGTTCACGCGGTCGTATATGAAATCGTCCTGATTCTTTTTTCTCTCCTCCGCCGAAAGCCCCGCATGATACCTTGTGCAGGCGATGCCGTCAGCAGTCAGCTTCTCACTGACCTCGTCCACAGCCTTTCTGGTGGCGCAGTAGATTATTCCGCAGCTGCCCTTGTTTTCAAGAACTATCTTCTTCGCTGCAGCATACTTGTCCTTAGCGTGCTTCACTCCGAAATACAGATTCTCACGGTCGAAGCCCGTTGTGACCGATACAGGGTCGTTAAGGTTCAGAAGCCTGACGATATCCGACCTTACCTGGTCTGTCGCCGTCGCCGTGAATGCACCGACTGTCGGGCGGTAGGGAAGCTGTTCCAGAAATTCCGATATCCTCAGATAATGCGGACGGAAATCCTGTCCCCACTGAGATACGCAGTGGGCTTCATCAACTGCCACAAGCGATATCCTGACATTCCTAGCAAGCCCCATAAACGAAGGCGTGCAAAGCCTTTCGGGCGCAACATATATCAGCTTGTACATTCCCCGCGAAGCATTCGCTATTGCGGTGTTATACTGCTGTGTTGTCAGTGAAGAATTCAGATAAGCCGCCCTTACTCCCGATTGTATAAGGCTGTTGACCTGATCTTTCATCAGCGATATCAGCGGCGATATGACAATCGTTATGCCGTCAAGCATCAGCGCTGGTATCTGATAGCACATGGATTTTCCCGCACCCGTAGGCATTATGCCCACAGCGTCACGTCCGCTGAGGAGCGCATCGATAAGAGGCAGCTGTCCCTCACGAAAATCCGTATGCCCGAAGAAATCGCGCAATACGCTGTATTTATCCGAAAAATCGGTCATTGTATCATCAGCTCTTTCCGGGATAAACGTTTCGGCGGTACTTTTGCCCGCCTAATTATACATACACAGTATATTATATCACATTCCGCAGAAAAATGCAACACCACACCGCTCTTTTCCCGAAATGCTCCAATTTACCACCCTAGGAGGTATCATCTTGCTGACAGTTTTTATACGTTCATTCATACTTTATTTCGTGATAATGGCAGCTGTCCGACTTATGGGCAAGCGCCAGATAGGCGACTTACAACCCTCAGAACTGGTGATAACCATGCTTCTTTCAAATATCGTCACACTCACCGTTGAAGATATCAGCATACCCATGATAATGGGCATCGTCCCTGTTTTCACTCTTGTCAGCATCGATGTCATCGTGTCGTACCTTTCATTGAAGTACCGCCGTGTCCGCCGTGTCGTCAGCGGTTCATCAAAGCTGATAATTTCCAACGGTATCATCGACCAGAAAGTCATGCGCGAACTCCGCTTCACCACCGATGACCTCATGGCAGCCCTACGCGCCCAGCAGATATTTGACCTTGCCGATGTCCAGTTCGCCGTAGCCGAAACCACAGGCACCATATCCGTCTGCCCGAAGAAAACTTCCGCACCGCCGACTACCAAGGACTTGGGTCTTTCCCCCGAAAACACCGACCCGCCTGTAATGCTGATAAGCGACGGTGAAGTATCCACCGCCGCCCTGAATTTTCTTGGTCTTGACATGGCATGGCTGAACAAAACGGTAAAAGCGCATGGGACAACTATCCCCGATATCTTCATAATGACCGCAGAAAATCCATCAAAATATACCATTATAAAAAAGGAGAACAAACGATGAAAAGACTTCTGATAAGCATAGTCCTGCTGTCTTTTATCCTGACCGCAGGGATTTCCTCAGCCGCATACGTCAGGAAAACCGATACCCGTATCCAGACACTTTGCACCCGCATACGAGAACAAGCCCTCACCAATACCGACACTTCTGCCGCTATCGACGAACTCTGTAACTGTTGGCAGGAACACTGCAAGAAACTCTCATTTATCGAAAACCTCAACGGTGTGTCAGCCATCTCCGCCGAGATAAGCCGCCTGCCAGCCCTGTCCTCAGCCGACCCCGCAGACCTCATCGAACAGATAGATTTTATCTCTCAACAATGCCGCTCCCTCTCCGAACGTCATATCCCAAATCTAAAAACTCTGCTGTGATAAGCGGAAATTATTGTGCAGACTTTATTGGCTTGATCGGATTTTCCATTCTCCTGCCATCGGGAAGTCTGTAATCAAGCACAGTAACTTTTTCTGTTTCACGGTCAACCGATACTCTTGCAAAAACAGTCCAGAGGTTCGCTTCGGAATTTCCTTCAAATCCCATAAAGTATTCATATTCGGTATCATCACTGTCATCAGTGGGATAAGAGTGACAAACATCATCAAAATGACTCTTGAAATAATCCCGCCCAACCAGATCAGCAATGGCTAAGTATGCGATTGCAGCAGCTGTTTCTTTGTTTACCATGTTATCCTCCTTATAAAAAATAACTCTATCGGTTTCTAATTTTTTTAGATCAACTGTTCAAGGGCTCTGCCTGTAAATGTGATCTTATCCTCATGAAAAAGGCAGATCTCATCTAAAATATCAGATGCTAAAAGTATATCATCTTCTGTTTTTGCTTTCAGGTACTTGCAGAATTTTATCGCTCGAAAATATTGATCTACATCGGGGATATCGCTGTTAAATTCTATCCCGATTTCCTGTGTATATTTAAAATCATCACCCAGAATTTCCGACTTATAGTTTGAATGATAGTCGTCTTCAACTTTCTCATCAAAGTAAATTATCATACCCTCCGAACAAAAATTTCTGTATTGAACAACATTATATTTCTGCTCTGTAATCAGTATTTCATTCTCGGGCTTAAAGAAATCAATAATGTATTTTTTTAAACTTTCTTTATCGAGAAAGCCCTTTTTTATCATAACTTCCGCATTAGTGGTCAATTATAGTTCACTCCTTTTTTTACATCGGGTCAAGTCGCAAAGATGATATTTTCTCCTTGATCAATGGTTGAATTTCCTGTTTTGGTGTACTATTTCACCTTGCACTTTAAAGCAAATTCTTCAAAAAGTGCAGGGAGATTTTCGACTAATTTTTTCTTCTTTTTAGGTTCATTAATTTCTAGACAACACTCAAGCACAGTACCATCATTCAGTTCACGGAAGTATGCTATGCGGTACATTTTCTTGTTTTTAAATTCTGCGCGGTACTGAAAAATACCATATTCCGTTTCAGTAACATCAAGCAAATCAGCTTTTCCGAAAGCTTCTATCCATGCTGAACGAATATTATCACAGCTTAGATCGTTATATATTTCTGGCGCTATCGTTAACATAAAGTCCGCCGATGATCGGGCACCTTCCCTTGCTATATACGCATAATCCTGATAGATCTCACCGACACCTGCATCTTCGTAATCCGCAAAATGCTTGTCATTCGGTGCAGTGACTTCGATAATAGTCCCCTCAAACATATCAAGTTCCTTTGGGGGACAAGTTCCGCGGGACATCGCTTGTGCCATTTTCTGACTTCTGTTAATAGCTTCAAGTATCATTTCGCCAAGACGTTCAGAGTCAACATTTTCATCAAATTCGAGGGGTTCATCAAATGTTAAAATGCCTTTTTCACCCGTTGAATCAGAACTATCACGCCATTTTTTCCGACCTTCCTGATAGACCCACGAAAGTGAAAAGTAATAATGATCGTTTTTTATGTCGTAATTAATTGTACACTCATCAAAGGAGTCATTTAACTCTTTTGATGATCGGACTTCCAAAACTTTCATGCGTTCTTCTTGTTCATATTTATTGTATTGATCTATACTCATTCCGGTCAATTTCTGAAATTCTGAAATTGTAAGATCGCTGATCTCTTGAAATCTTGAAAGCATTCTTTTTGCGATTCTGCCAATTGTTTCGGTATCATCAGTTTGTGCTTTTTCATATTCGCAGTATATTCCGGCGCATAATCCGTCTGCTCTTGCAATTTCGATCTGCAATTGAAAATAAACAGTATTATTTCTTTCTCTTATAAAAAGCGGAATTCGTCCCTCATTCATATATTCCTGCAATCTTGGTATCATGAATTCACTCCTATCCTATGTTCATGCTTATTATAAAAACAGCCCGCAGAAAATCTCTGCGGGCTGAACGTATTAGCATATTAGTCCAGATACTTGCCTCTCTTAACGTAGGTAGTATGGAGATACTTGTGAGCGTTGTGAGCGCCGGGAGCTTCAAAGAAGTCCTTGTACAGCATATCGCAAACAGGGCTCTCGTGAGACATTCTGAGATCCATGTTGCTGTCTGCATCGTACAGTGCCTTAGCTCTGATAGCCTTCAGGTCAACGAAGTTTCTAACTGCGTCGCTCTGAACAGGCTGACCGCCGCCGTTGATACATCCGCCGGGACAAGCCATGATCTCAACGAACTGGTAATCTCTCTCGCCGGAGAGGATACCGTCGATGATCTCTCTTGCGTTAGCAAGACCGGAAGCAACTGCAACCTTTACGGTTACGCCGCCTACTGTGTAGGTAGCTTCCTTCAGACCCTTTGTACCTCTTACATCGTGGAACTCCAGAGGCTCGCACTTGCCGTCCAGCTTAACAGCTGCGGTTCTGAGAGCAGCCTCCATAACGCCGCCTGTTGCGCCGAAGATAGCGCCTGCA
>NZ_JAILMR010000016.1 GCF_024692365.1 Ruminococcus sp.
AGGTATGCATATAAAAATTTGGATGTTTTGACGAAACAGTTTGTTGCATTTTTCATCAATTACCTATCCATTTATGATATGATAGAAAAAATTTCCATTTTAACCCTAACCATTTCATCTTTTCTGCATTATACATACAGAAGCTTCTAAGAAACAATGAAAGAGGTAATTGATATGACCACAGATGAGTACAGAGAACAAATAGCGCATATGTCGAAAACAATGTTCAGATACTGTCTTTCACGTACAAATTCATACCATGATGCGGAAGATCTGGCTCAGGAGATACTGCTTGCGAGCTTCAAATCGGAGTTGGAGTTTCCGAATGAGAAAGCCTTCTATGCCTTTGTTTGGAGGACGGCTGATAATCTTCTGAAAAGCTGGTATCGAAATAAATTAAGACATGAAACAGCGGAATTAGATGAAAGAATGTCGGATGGCAGTTGGGAAACTCTTGAGGAAAAGGCTAGTGACAATGATCAGCTGCGGCTGATTACCCGCGAGCTTTCTCATTTGAACTCAAATTACAGGCATGTAACTGTTGCGTATTATATCGACGGAATGTCAGTGAAGGATATTTCCGAAAGGTTTTCTCTGACGCAAAGTATGGTAAAATATCTTCTCTTTCAGTCAAGAAAAAGAATTCGGGAGGGAATTAACATGGAAATAAATTACGGTAAATTAAGCTATGATCCAATAGAATTAGAAACATTTTTCTTTGGTGGTAAGAATAATTATTTTGGAGTATTTGACAGCAAGCTCAGTAACAACATTCTGGTTGCCTGCATTTTTGACAAGCTGTCCGAGGAGCAGCTAAGCTTGCAGATCGGTGTTCCTACCGCTTATCTTGAGGACGAATTGAAAAAACTCATAGAATACGGCCTTCTCATTGAGAAAAATGGTTTCTATCAAAGTAACGTCCCAATAATCACCAAGGATGTTTTTGCTGAGATCAGGCGTGCAAATAAAGCGGATGTTGAAAACATATGCGAAACTCTAAAAGATAATATTGACAAAAATATGGAAGAGGTACGTAAGACAGGCTTTTACGGAAATGATATGCCTCAGAACTCACTCAAATGGTTCATGCTTGCGCTTGTTCTTCATTTGGCATATTTTGATAAGCCTCTTGAAGATCTGCCTTCGGAATATCCAACGGATGTATTTGGAGAGAAGTGTTTCAGGTTATTTACCGAAAAACTTCCAAGTGATCCTTATGGGCTTGGTGTGTGCCATATGGACGGTAATGATTCATCAGTATTATTTTGGGATATACTTATAAATGGAGAACTTAAACACCCTAATCTTACAAGAACCAGAATATATATGCTGGGCAAACTTTTGTCCGAACAGCCTGTAACTGAAAATGAAAAGCTTGTCTGTTCAGAACTTATTAATTACGGTTTTGCAATTAAGACTGATGACGGTATCGTTCCGAATATTCCGATACTTACCAGTGAACAAAATGAAAAGATTTCTAATATCATCCAGGATATTGGCATAGAAATAGGTCAGAATGTTGTTGGAAGGACACCGGTACTGCGCAAAATTCTTTGTGACCACAGTCCTCAGCATCTGATTGATTATACAGAAAAGATGGCGCCGCTTCTTCATTTTAAAGAAGCAGAACAGGTAATGCAGAATCTCTGCGAAAGTGGCTGGCTGCTGCCTTTAAAGGATGGTATACAGGCAACAACGATAATGTGTTTAAAGAAGAGTTAAAGGATATATAAATACATTTTCAATTCAGGCAGGAAACAAGAGGATCTATTCTTGTTTCCTGCCCGAATTTTAAGTGTTTATTATATTTTTTGACAATTAGAGATTAGCGGCTTCGAGTTCTGTTATCCTCGCCTGTAAAGCAGCGATGGTGTTGTCCTTCTCTACAATAGCATTTTCTTTCTCGGCGATAGTATTATCCTTCTCTGCAATAGCATTATCTCTCTCGGCGATAGCATTATCCTTCTCGACAAGTTTTATTTGCATTTCCTCTACAGCGTCAATATAACGGTCTATTTCTAAGTCAAGTGACTGATCGTGCATAATATCAGCCTCCTTTACTTCAGGATAATCAGAATACAGATAATTAAATAGTCTGTTGGTAAGAGATATCAAAACATTCATGTCATC
>NZ_JAILMR010000037.1 GCF_024692365.1 Ruminococcus sp.
GACACTGGTTGAGGCTGGCTACGATCCCAGAAACGCTTACTTCGAGTGCATCCACGAGATGAAGCTGATCGTTGACCTGATCTATCAGTCCGGTTTCGAGGGCATGAGATACTCCATCTCCAACACTGCTGAGTACGGCGACTACATCACAGGTCCTAAGATCATCACTGAGGATACCAAGAAGGCTATGAAGAAGGTTCTTTCTGACATTCAGGATGGTTCTTTCGCTAAGGAATTCCTGCTCGACATGAGCGACGCTGGTTCTCAGGTACACTTCAAGGCTATGAGAAAGCTCCACGCTGAGCATCCTTCCGAGAAGGTTGGTACAGAGATCAGAAAGCTGTACAGCTGGAACAACGAAGAGGACAAGCTGGTTAACAACTAATCCGTGTTTCATAGCGCATTTGCGTTTAATAAGTTATCTAAGGCACTTTTGTCATCATGACAGAAGTGCCTTTTTGCGTGTTATAAAATAAAGATGTCTGAATTTAGAAAATTTTTGATAATCTTTGTGTATTCTTTATAAAGGATTTAGGCTATTATCCACAAAAAAACTCTTGACTTTTAGGGGTGATGTATTATATAATAAAAAAGGTATAGTATGCATATGAAAGGGGTGAAGTGCATGAACGATACGCTGTATGCAATAATGTATCTGGAGATCAATCTGATCTCAGTTGTGTTGGTACAAATGATCGGCAGAAAGACAGCAGGACTTTCTAAAATGGTATCACAGCGGGATTTTGCAAATGCTATCGTTGCACTCATCGTATTTTTCCTTTCGGATACAGCCTGTGTGATAATGATGAGAGGGCTGATCCCCTTCATGCCGAAGGTACTCCTCTTCTTCAAGACAGTATACTTTGTGTCTACATCGACCATGTGCTTTTTGTGGTTCATATATTTTGAACATATACAGGATTCTTCATTTGTCAAAAGCAAACTAAGCGTTATGATAGCGTCGTTCTTTGTGTGGGCAATGGCGGTGATGGCAGTCGTTAATATGTTCACGGGCGTGATGTTCTATATTGACGAGAACGGCCAATATTGCAGGGGCAGATTTTTTGACCTGCTGTACCTGCTTTCGTACCCTTATGTGCTTGTCACCTGCACCCGTGCGCTGATAGGACTTTTCCGCGAGGAGAATTATACAAAAAGAAAAATGCTGTTCAAACTGGCATTGTTCCCCTTAGCGCCTGCGATGGCGGGTCTGGTGCAGTTTTTCAAGCCTGAACTTCCTGTTGCCTGCGCAACACTTTCGCTGGCTACACTGGAACTTTACCTTGACTGGACAGAAAGAATGATATCCATAGACCCTCTGACCATGCTGGGCAACCGCAAGCAGATGGAGTTCTTCTATGAACAGTGGCGTGAGGATTCCAATGCTGAGGATATGTACATAATGCTTATCGATGCGAACAAGTTCAAAAGCATCAATGATATCTATGGTCATATCGAGGGCGATGCCGCACTGGTGCGTATTGCAAACGCCATGCGTGCCGCCTGCCGCGATGTACATAAGCGGACAAGTCTGGCAAGATACGGCGGAGATGAATTCGTTATATTGATATGCACCAATGATGAAACTGCGATATCGCGTGTGAGAATGAAGCTGAACGAAACTCTTGAACAGCTTAACGAAGATGAAAGATCGCCCTATGCGGTGACAGTCAGCATAGGTGTAGCGGCTGTCAGCCGTGATGTCGGGCTGGACGAAACGATAGAAAAAGCAGACGAAAAGCTTTATGAAGAGAAAGCAAGGCGCGGCAACGTAAGGTAAGACGGTGCTTATGCCCGACAGTATTGTGTGAAATAATTGGGGAATGCTTATGAGATATTACATATACGGTTATACGGATACAGGCAGCGGAAGAAATACGAACGAAGACGCTGTGCTGGTCAATAAGGAAGTCATAAACGACGGCTTCCGTGAAGCGGTGCTGGACGCGCCGTTCATCACGGCGGTCTGCGACGGCATTGGCGAAGAGAACGCTGGCGGGATAGCTGCGGGTCTTTGCCTGAAAGAACTGTCTTCGGTGATATATAACTCGAAGACCGATCTTAAACAGTCGCTTATGGCTATACACGGAAAGATAAAGAAGCGCAGTACGCTGGATAAGGCTTCAGCCAATATGCAGACGACTCTTTGCGCCTTGGCGGTTGACGAGGAGGGTAAGGGTCTTTGCGTAAATGTGGGCGACAGCAGGCTTTACAGGTACGTCAACGGTACTATAAGACAGCTGACCGCAGATCAGAGCTATGGACAGTATATGTTCAATAAAGGCGAGATCGACAATGCGGAAGACCTTGCACCCGAGGAGAGGGACGCAGTGATATCCGCCATGGGCAGCCCCCAGACAGACCCGCAGATAGATCAGACCCCGCTTGTGAACGAATTCGGGGCTGAACCCGATGATATGATAATCATCACCACTGATGGTCTGTCCGACTATGTCAGCGAGAACGAGTTCGAGATAGGTCTGGCGATGGACCTGCCGATATCCGAGAAGCTGGTTGCGTTGGCGAAGCTGGCGGTGCTTAACGGAAGTACGGATAATGTGTCTATAATAGGTATAAAGCCTTTTCTGGATTTTGAAGAACTTGCGGCGCTGACAAGGCATGACGCGGTGGGCACTACCGTGAATGTTATGGAAATGCTGGAAGAACAAGAGGGCGAAGAGGAAAAGGACGAGCTCAGCGATATCCTCACGATAGACCTTGAAGCTATCATCGGAAAAAGTAAGCCTGTTTTCCCGCCTGAATATGGTAATGTGACTATGCCTAAGCTGAAAGCTGAACCTAAGATCGAACCCGAAATTGAGGCTGAACCTGTATGTGAACCGGAACCTGAACTTCAAATTGAAGCGGTGCCTGAACCACAGGTCGAGCAGATGCCTGAATCCGAAACTGAATCGGAGCCCGAACCTGAGATCATACCAGAACCTCAGATCGAACCTGTGGTTGAGCAGGATTCTGATATCCAAACCGAAATAGAAACAGAACCGGAGTTACAGCCAGAGTGTGATACGGAACAGGAATCTGAACTTGAACCAGATTCCGAACGGGATAACGAACTGCAATCTGAACCTGAAACTGAACCGGAGCCCGAAATGATATCCGAGCCGCAGCCTGAGCAGGAGCTTATATCGGAAACCGAACTGAATCTCAATTACGAACCTGAACCGGAACTTCAAATTGAAACAGAATCACAGACGGAATCCGAACAGGAGACCGTATCTGAAACAGAAACAGTATCCGAGTCCGAAATCGAACTGCCGACAGAAGAACGTCATGAGATGGTCAGCAGGGAAGATATCGAGCTTGAAGCTCATGACCTGTTTATGCAGGCTCAGGCTTCACTGTCAAGGCTTTCGGGACTTATCCCTAAAAAGAAGAAAACCGAATAGTTACTGTTGAGAAAGATCAATTATCGATATAAAGCGCTTCCACTCGATCGGGCGGAAGCGTTTTTATTTGTGCGTTGTAGATAAAATTTCACATGGAAATTTGGATAGAATAATTGTTACAAAGTGGAAAAACAGGTTGAATTTGGGAGGAAAATGTGTTATCATATCTTTGTAGGGTCTGGTTTAGTATTTTAATATAAATCTAAAGAACAGGAGAAGTAAAATGGCATACGGAGATTATGAAACTTACAACAGAGATATCAGCGGCGGCAGAGCATATGCTTCTCAGGCTGACCGTCACATGGAAGTTGATCTTAAATGCCCGAATTGTATGGGCGAAAGAGATATCGATGTAAACAACATGGTGCTTGTTTGTCCTTATTGCGACAGCAAGCAGATACTTTCGGAATACGAGATGGAAGCTTATTGCAGGCTGAAAGGCATAACACCGCCTGTGAAAGCTGCGCCGCCCGTATATAATAATTATATTCCCAACGAGACTGTTGTGATGAGGGAGTATGTTCCTAACCCGCAGCCTGTATATCAGCCTCAGCCTCAACCGCAGAATGGCAAGTCTAATAGGATACTTTGGATCATCGGATTTTGTTGTGCGCCCCAGTTTACTATACCTCTGTGGTTTATTGTGACGAAGAAGATACCCACGAAGGTGAAGGTCATTGTCGGCGTTATACTATTGTTTATTATAATAGGCGCGGCTACATGATAATGGCGAATCTATATTAATATGTTTATCTGACACCTCCGAGAAATCGGGGGTGTCTTTTTATGTTATTTTACTAAATTTTGGTATCACTATGAATAAGGTGAGAAAACTATTTAAATTAACCATAGGATTTTGAATTAAATGACGAAAAAGTTTTTAAATTGTGTATATTTATTGACAAAAGCAAATATTGATGGTACCATATTAATATATATAGCTTTTTGCAGGCTGTATGTTTTGGGGAGCCTTTCCGCATTTTTGAACGGAATGGGTTTTCAAAAGATGCTGTGCGGGTCTGTCGGGAAACGTGCGGCTCATACCATTATAATGAGGGGGAATGCAAAATGAGAAAAAGTACTCATAGACCGCAGTACAGGCTGCTTTCGGGATTGCTCTCGCTGGTATGCCTGTTTACTGTTGCCTTCGGGTCGGTACCTTCTGTGAGTGCGGAAACTGTGGAATTGCCCGAGAACATCGAGCTGTTCTTCGCAAAGACCGAGACCGACGGTACGGGTGAGGTCATATCTGATGACGGAAGAACTGCTGATTACACTATCGAGGGCGATAAGCAGCAGGTCAATATGACGTTGAGACTTAGTCTTAACAAAACCTATGAGGAAGGTCGCTTGTTGATAGAGGTGCCTTACAAAGCCTTTACCGATCGTAATGGTGAACCTTTCAAGCTGGCGGCAAAGAGAGATTTTCTTAATCAGCTGGCTACTGATACGTCACTGTTGAAGGTCAAAGAAGACAGATCGAACTCGGACGGCGTTATCGTACTGACGAATGTCAAGGCGTCTTCGCCGCATATCGACCTTAATCTGCATTATTTGATAAATGCTGAAAAGGTAGTAGATAACAGTGTGCAGGATTACACTATAAAGATATATGACGATTATCTTAAAGAGTACCGCACACCTGAGCCTATCACAGCATCTTTCCATACCCACGTAAGAGATGCGGAGGTGTACAAATACACCGAGAACGAGGGTGTTAATCAGGGATGCTATTACGCATGGGACGATATGCTTGAGACCAAGTATCATCTTTCGAGATACGGTATAGATGAGGAAGAGTTCAACAAGCAGCTGAAAAAATATGATTTCATCGGATATCGTCTTTTGACTTCGGTAGACAGGAATCAGCCTGTTACCACATATATCAATGATCTGCCCGGCGGCGGTGAGGTTATCGCTGTGTCACAGGCAGTCGATTATCAGAATACTATTCCGCTGACTCAGGTAAAAGAGGGCGAATATGCGGGTCAGTGGAAGTATGATGGCGAAGCTGGTCTGTATATTGTGCTGGTAAGATATCCCAAGGAAACGGCTGAGGCTACTGACGAAAAGGGTGACCCCATAAAGCTTAGAAACGATGCAACGGTCACTTATGTTGGCGTTGACGGCGATGAAGAAGATGTGACCGATGACAGTGACTATACAACTTCTGTATGGCAGGGCATGGGCGCTATATACAGCGGCGACATCTGGAGCGTTGTCAAGAAGGGTGGTCCCGACCCTGTGGGTGCTGTTGATCTGCTGAAAGCAGGCAAGGATGCAGAACTCACCTACGATATCGAGGGCATAGGCATGACCTATAAGTACGGCGCTATCGACAACTTTACATATAAGGACGGTCCTTATTGGATGGAAGTTGTTGACGACGTACTTTATGTGAATGGTCTGGGCAGGGACGGAACTGATCTTGAACGTTTGCAACCCGACGATTTCTACTTCAAGACATTCACAATGGAAGTAGTTCACAAGGCAGTTAAATCTGTTACCCTTGACCTTGCTGTTAAGGAAAGTGAAGATCTGCCTATAAGCAAGAGAAAGCCTGTTGAGGTATATGTTATGACTGCCGACAAACCCGACGAGTGGCAGCTCGATCAGAAGATATCTCTGGCTGACGGCAAGAGCAATTACATTTATGCCGATGCAAACGGCAATACAGTATTCAATTTCAAGCACGACAGAGTTTACAGGATAAAGTTCGTATACCGCGATGCTAACGGCGATATCGACCTGAGATCCAAGGTATCGGGCGTACTCAGAGGTGAGGGTCCCGTTGTCAAGAAGGTGCTTGACAATATGGATAAGATTCATCTGGAGAATTTCCAGGTGTTCAACTGGGATGCTCAGATGGGTTACGATGCTGACAACAACTGGGACAACCCCACCAACGGCAGTACCATCTATACTCCCAAGGATTATGTAAAGCAGGATATGCTCGACCTTGATGCGGCGCTTTATGAGGGTCATTCCAATGAAGCGGGCAATGTCAAGGTGGCTACAAGACTTTCTGCAAAGAACAACCTGACCAGCGTTGAGCCTTTCTGCGGACTTTCCAAAAAGAGCAACGGCGTTGTTCAGGAAGACAAGAAGGTTTACACCTCTTACTATCTGGCTGCTGTTACAGGCAGAGCTTCTAATGAAGAAGATCTCAGACAGCTCTCTGAACTGGGAGTTATCAGAGGTGACAAGGAGATAGTGTTCCACGAGCTTCTGCCTATGGGCATGAGCGTGATCGAAGCTACTCCGATGCAGGACAAGCTTTTCCTTTCGGATTCACCCAAGGAGTACAACTGGGATACACTCTGGGCGCGTTACAGCGGTCACGTTGAACCCATAAACAAGGAAGTTCCCGAGGTAAGTTTTGAAACTATCGATAACTACAAGGGTACTCACAGACAGTACGCGAAGATCACAGTTAAGTATAATGATCTTCCTGTGGTGAAGCTGGGTGAGGACAGCAAGAGCTGTTATTCTCTTGGTTCTATCATCTACCTGAAAGCTGTTGCTGACTACGAAGAGCTGAGAAGCACTAAGCTTGATAACTTCGCAGAAGCACAGTTCCTTGACAAGAACGGCAAGCCTTATGACCTTGTTGGTATCAAGGCACTTGCTGATGACGGCAAGGTATTTGAGGGTGTCAAGGACAAGGACGGAAATCAGGTGTTTGAGGATATCGACAGCAACGGCGATACCACACACAAAACTGTTGTTGCAGACAAGGCAGAAGATGAAGTTACCATGTATTATTCTGCCACAACTCTGAAAAAGAAGATCAAGGCTGATGACTACGATCTTGATTTCAAGGACTTCACACAGACCTATGCAGGTCACAACTACACTTACAGATTACAGTTCTTCTCCAATGAGGGTCTTGCTAAGAATGTAGTTATCTACGATTCCATCGAGGAAGCTTACAAGGAACCCGAATTTGCAGGTATGCCTTACTGGAAGGGTACGCTGTACGGCGTTGATATCAGCGAGGCTAAGGAAGAATTCGGTGACATAAAGGTATATGTAAACACCGATAAGTTCTATGATGAAATAGAAATGGCTACCGATACCTCACTTGGCAAGCCCGGACTTATCCCCGAGATGCTTACCGAGGAAAATAACTGGTACGAGATAGACCCCGATAATTACGACAACTGGGCTAAGGTAAAGACTATCGCATTCAAGATAGGCGAGGACGTTGAATTCGGTTCAGCTGACGAATTGCCTCACTCGGTATGCGTTTACCTGAAAATGACAGCCCCTGACAATATCCATAAGGATCAGACAAATGATTATCAGGTACTGGCTTACAATGCACCTGCTTATTACTGCGAGAAATCCATACAGACAAGATGGGTAAAGGATACCACTATCGCTAACGTTGTTACGATAGGTGTTAAATCCGCAGTTGAGAGTTTCCCTGCAATAGCAAAGACTGTTGAAGGCAATACTCCCGATGATTTTGCAACAGAGTGCGATTTCAGCATAAAACCTCTGAACGGTGCGCCCGCACCCAAGGCTTACAAGGACGGCGTATGGGGCAAGGCGATAAGCACTGTCAAGATACCTGTCAACGGTACTGAAACTGCAATAGCAGATGAGAACGGCAGTCTGATGTTTACTGAGCCCGGCGTGTTTGAATACGAAGTAGCCGAGAAGGCAGGCAATAAGAATGGCATGACTTACTCGGGCGAGAAATTCAAGGTAGTATTCACTGTAAGCGATGTCCGCAGGGATATACAGTATGATGACAATACCATGCTTACTGTTAAGACTGAGGTATTCCGCACTCATGGCTTTGACGGTAAGGCACTTTCCGAGCCTGTTGAGGTTGAACAGATTGAGTTTACCAACGAGTATTCTCCTGCACCTGCAAAGGCTGAGATACCTGTCATCAGCAAGAAGATAGAGGGCAGTGACAGAGGTGCAGAGAAGCGCTTTATATTCTCGATACAGCCCTTTACAAATCTGGGCGGCAGAACCGATGCGCCTGCTCCCGAAAAGACAAGAGTAACTATCACAGGCGAGGGTACTGCTGAATTCGGTGAGGTCGAATTCACCGAGGCTGGTCAGTACGATTATGCTATATTTGAAATTAATTCGGCTTATACGGGATATACTTTCGATACCAGAGGATATCTGGTAAGATTTACCGTTACAGATAATGATGGACAGCTTGAAGCTGAGGCACTTCCTTTACAGGTGCTTTATCCCGAAACAAGATATTACGAGCCTGCCGACAAGGCTGAGTTCGTGAACGAGTATTCACCCACACCTACCGATACGGTAGTGTTCCCCGATGTTGTAAAGCTGTTCAGCGGTACTGAAAGACCTGATGATAAGGTGTTCAGCTTCAGCATATCGGCTAAGGACGGCAGGGATATCCCGATGCCCGAAGTAACAAATGTTACTGTTGAGGGCGCAGGCAAGGCTTCTTTCGGAAGCATGACATTCAGCAAGGCTGGCGTATATGTTTACGAGATAACCGAGGACGACCTTGACAGCAGCTATGTTGGTTACTCCAAGGATAATACCGTATACACATTCACTGTAACTGTTACCGATAATGACAGCGTGCTTTCGGCAAAGACCAAGCTTACCAAGGGTAATGCAGAAGTCAGCGCAGCTGAGTTCGTGAATGATTATACTCCTGTCGTAGCTGAACTGGTACCTCCAGTGGCTGTAAAGGAGATAATCGGTAATGACCCCAACGAAGCACAGCGCGTGTTCACATTTGAACTGGCTGCTGCTGAGGGCGAATCTGCTGATACTCCTATGCCGCAGAAGACGACTGCTTCTGTAAACGGCAGTGGCAAGGCTGAACCTTTCGGTACGATCGCATTCAGCAAGGCTGGCACATACCGCTATGTTATCAGCGAGAACGATCTTGACGAAAGCTATGCAAACTACACCAAGGATAACACTGTATACACCCTGACAGTAACTGTAAAGGACGAGGGCGGCGAGTACAAGGCGGTATCCTCTATTGAGAAAAACGACGAAAAGGTTGATGAACTCAGGTTCGTGAATACCTATAAGCCGAATCCAACCGATACCGAGCTTGAGATCGAAAAGCTGGTAGAGGGCAATACTCCCGAAGAGGACGAAGTCTACACCTTTGAACTGACAGGCAAGGACGGCGCTCCTGTTCCCGAGAACACAACTGTTGAGATCACAGGCACAGGCAAGGCTGTATTCGGCGGCTGGACTTACACCGAAGCAGGCACTTATGTTTACGAGGTAAGAGAAATCGCAGGTAGCAGCAATAACTGCACTTACGATAAGACTGTATTCACTGTGACCGATACTGTGACCGACAATGACGGTGTGCTTACGGTAAGCAGAGAAATCGCTGACAGCGACGGAAAGTCTGCTGATGGTTTAGTATTCATCAATACATATGGCGATGAAGAAACCACCGATGAAGAGGACAGCAGCGTAGATGATTCTTCAAGCAAGCCCGAAAAGGACGATGATTCGTCCCGCGGTGTTGAGACTCCCGAAGATTCTTCTTCCGAAACCTCTTCAAGCGAAGACAGCAGCTCAAAGTCCGATTTCGAGACTAGCAGTTCAGGCGGTTCTACTACACAGAACAACTCAAACCCCAACACAGGCGTTAAGAGCCTTGTGGGCATAGAGGTTATAATGCTGGGTGCTCTGATCTGTGCGACCAGAAAGAAGAAAAAGGACAACAAGTAAATAACGCAAAAAGACGCTCCTTGATCGGGGGGCGTCTTTTTTGTGCTGTATGAATAATGATAATATGCTAAGTGTGGAGAATAACAAAAAAACACCGTCCGAAATTTCCGAACGGTGTTGGATTGCGGGAACAGGATTTGAACCTGTGACCTCCGGGTTATGAGCCCGACGAGCTACCAAGCTGCTCTACCCCGCGATATCTGATTTTGTGTTCTCTCGTTGAGTACTTGTCTATTATATCATATCGATCTGCGTTTGTCAATACGATTTTGAGAAAATATCCAAAGTTTACTTTATGTTAACATTTGGATTATCAGAAAGCAGGATTTTAAAGTTAAACGGTTTCAATAAGAAGGAAATGCACACGTGAACTTACACAATATGAATATCGAAATGATTTTAAAATATAAGACGTACAATATCTGGAATATTGATATTTAGTTTTGTAAAATAAACTAAATATTTGGGCTTTAGACTCATGATTTTCAAAACTATTTGTGCATATATACGAAAACAAAAGTTAAAATTGTGAAATTAAACTATTTACTTGACAAAGAGGACTATATGCAGTATAATATGTTTATAGAAAGAAACAAAAAGAAAATATAAAGCACCGTGGCGGTGCCCTCGTGGTAAGTATAAATAAAATGTGGTAATTTGAAAGTGGGGATAATCATGACGAAGAAGAACAAACTTAATAACAAGGGTTTTACACTTGTTGAACTTGTAGTTGTAATAGCGATTATCGGTATTCTGTCCATGATAATTGTACCGAGTGTGATAAGCTATGTCAGAAAGGCAAGAGTTGCTGCTGCTATCGCAGATACAAGAACTATAAAAGCTTCAATAGAAAGTTCCTTGACAGATGAGCTGTTACTTACTAATGAAGATAAAACGGCAGCATTTAATAAAGTGCTATACCTTGAACAGGGCACCCAAAACAGAAAATATGAGAGAGTAGGCGCTTTCACCAGCTACAGCTGGAATGTCTATAAGACCAATCCTGGTAAGTCGAGCGGCTCTCAGGCAATTGATAGAGTTATAGCTGCAGGTCTTGATGCGACATTTTCGGAAAGCTGGAAAACAGGTAAGAGAGTAAATCCGCTGAAATACAATACTGATTCCAATAATTGCAGTAAATACCTTAAGGACAATAATACAAACTTCGGACTTGTTGTTGTTTATAACACCTCTTGTGAAGTACGTATGATCCAGCTTTACAGAGCAAATATTTTGGTCACATACGTCAACGGCGAATACATCGTTAATTTGGACAGCAAAGCTCACTTTATCGGTACCGGTACATGGGATAAGATCTATACTGACAGCAAGAAAAAATCTCCCGATAGTTTCTACAATATAAATCTTTCCAACAAGCAGATCGGAACTGATGGTAAGATGGGCGGCTGGTATTAAGCTGACATTAGTTTTAAACTAACGATTCCTGAGTAAGACTTTGGACGAATTCTCGTCTGATATATTAAATACGCTTTCCAGAGTTAAGGTTTATAGATATTATGAAAGGGCTGAGCCTGCATATTTCGATATGCAGGCTTTTGTCATGGTCGTTTTTTACATTAGGATAAAAAGGTGCTTTCGTAAAGAGGGAAGTGCCTTTGTTTTTGTGCATAATCGGACAGGCGGAAAGAATATATTGGATTATCAAATGGTTTAACGGAGGGAGATCTATGTTGATACAATTGTTTGAGCTGATAAGGCTGATATCCCATGGCGGTTTGTTTTTCGGGCTGCATTTAGACGGCAGGACGGTCTTTCCACCGCCGCTGAGTGCCGCTGAGGAGAGGGCGTGTTTTGAGAAGATTTCGGCGGGGGACATAGAAGCGCGGAACACTCTGATAAGGCACAATCTGCGGCTGGTGGCGCATATCATCAAGAAGTACTATGCCAATTCTTCCGATCAGGACGATCTGATATCGATAGGGACGATAGGGCTTATAAAAGCGGTGCAGACATTCGACCATACCAAAGGCACGCGCTTTGCGACTTACGGCAGCAGGTGTGTTGAAAATGCTACACAATCACAACGGACATTTTCTTGTCAGATGATGTAAAAGATGTGCCCTTCATAGGCGAGTGGCGATTTTTACGCAGAGTAGAGAGCCGAATGTATACGCTGTAATCTACCCACACAAGCGGCAAAACAGTCACCCTTTATATTCACAGCTTCAAGCCGAAAACAATACCCGATTTTGCGCTTAATGATAATTCCACAGTCTCAGATAGGTTGAAATTTTACAGGATAAGCTGTGGGCTCATGCAAAAAGAGATAGCCGCTAAAATTGGTGTAGACCGCACCACCTATGCCCGCTGGGAGAACAATGTGCTGTCGGCGTATCCGTTGGACAAGCTCACACTACTTGCAGAGATATTCGGGTGCAAAGTCACCGACTTGCTCGATGAGTACAATAAGTTCCTGATAAAAGGGCAGGGAAGTTATATCAGAAACCTACAAAAAAAGAAGTCTCTCACACGATGTAGGCTAGCAGAGCTGATGTCCGTTTCTGTCGGCCGTGTCAAGGATTGGGAGAGTGAGCGAAAGCGGGTCAGCATGAAGTGCTATGTGCGGTTGATGGAGATAGACAAATAAGACAGTGTATTTGCTGATATACCGAAACGGGCAGTACCATAGGTACTGCCTGTATTTTTGTCTTTATATTATTCGTTTGTTGTCTGATTTACGAAATCTGCTGATCTGTCCCGGAGATATTTTTTCTGTTCAACTTCTATCCGGCAGATTCCTTATTATACTCACAGCGCTATCCTGATAGTCAGTCTGCTTTTGGTGTATTCTGCTGTGTTAGTTCTGCCCATTCGCTCCAAAAGTATACTGACGTAGGAAACTCAAGTTTGGATGTTATGGAAGGATCTTCTAAAGAAAAGATTGAGCACTTCCCTTCGTCTACTGTTATGCAGATTTTGAATGAAGTAATTTTTTGATTTAGAAAAACAGAGTTCTCCAAGAAAGATATAGTTGCTAACATCTGTCCGAGTATTAGTGAAAAAAGCGGTGAAGCTGCTATCTGAAAGCTCATAGATGAGGGATATATTGAACGTTACAGCACAGGACTCAATATTTTTTTCAAAAATCTCCTCCTAAACTTTTTCTTTCTCCTAAATTTTATATGAAAATAGGAGAAAGAATTATTGTAGGAAAAAACATAGGAATAACATCTGCTTTGCTGAAGAAAAACTTAATTGATATGTATGCGTATAATCCTCCGTAGTCATAATCGAGTAGGATGAGGCAATGAGCCGCAGACCTCTCATACCACCGTTAAAAGAAAAACGCTACCATGGTGCGTTGACAGAATATCTTGATAAACTTATAATCGTGGGCATCAAGAAGAACATTTTTAAGTTTCATACCATATGCATCCGCGAATTGTTTTTTATATACTGCGGAAATCTGATGCGGCAAAGGGATGGATTAAAAAATATTGAAATTATATTATTGAAATCATTGCAATTTGAAAAGCAATGTGATATAATATCTATCGGACATAACAGCGTAATGACTGTGAAATGTCCATCCCAGTTATAATGTTGCTATGGCTGTTTCAGGTATATATTTCGTTTAATGTAAGTTACAGCCGTATCAGATT
Organism: Ruminococcus sp.; assembly: GCF_024692365.1. Lineage (GTDB taxonomy): Bacteria > Bacillota > Clostridia > Oscillospirales > Ruminococcaceae > Hominimerdicola. The sequence goes on from NZ_JAILMR010000037.1 coordinate 13,739, forward strand.
TAAGTTCTTTTATTTTCAGAAGGAGGTTCAAGAAATAATGCACAAGACAATGAAACGGATCGCCGCAGGGCTTGTGGCAATTACTGCTGGTTTATCGGCAGCAGCCGCATCTGCACCTATGAGTGCGTTTGCAGAATATGAAGAGATACTTGTCCGGTCTGACTTCAATGCAGGCATGGGTCTTCCATGGCACACATTCGAGAATGCCCCGGCACGGCAGGACTTCGATATTTCAGACGGAACTTACAATGTAACGATACTGAACAATGATGGCCCCGAGTCAAGATGGGATCTTCAGTTCCGTTGCAGAAATTTAGTGATACAAAAAGGTCATACTTACAAGGTACACTGGAAGGTCAATTCTTCCAATGAGGGTGAGCTGTACACCAGGATCGGTAACTACGGCGGAACTGTTGAAGCTTGGCACAACAACTGCGGCAATGATAATTTCAATCAGACGTGGGAATGCGTAAAGATCGCTAAAGGCGACAACACCTTTGATGCTGAGTTTACAGCTAATGAAGATATTTATCGTGCTGACTGGGCATTCCACTACGGCGGACAGGGTCAGTATCAGCCGGTAGACTGCTTCCCAAACGGTACGGTCCTCAAATTCGATGATCTGTCTCTGATCGACACTACTCCCGGGGGCTGTATAATCGATTTCAATCCTAACGATTGGGGCATTGTAAGCCCCGACAGCAACGTTCGTCTGAATCAGATCGGTTACTATCCTCAGCTGGAAAAGAAGGCTTCTTATGTTACCGATGCTTCTTCACCTCTGCAGTTTGAGATCAGAGATAAGAACGGCAACGTTAAGTACACGGGCACAACAAAGGTATTCGGCAGCGATCCTGATTCGGGTACAGGTAAGGATACAGTTGTTAATTCGGTCACAAGATACAAGGACTCGGGTGCCAACGTACATATCATTGATTTCTCTGATTTCAGAACTGTGGGCGAGTACACTATATTCGTTAAGGATACAGTCGGCGTAAGCGGTACTCAGGTGATGGGTTCTAAGAAAGTAAACGATACAAGACTAAAAGGTGATAAGCTTCTTTGGACAAATCCCGTAAATATGAAATCTTATACGATGAACGAGAGCAGTCCATTCAGGATAGACAGACAGATCTATGATGATCAGCTGCTGAGGGATTCCATGAACTACTTCTATCAGAACCGCTCAGGAGTACCGATAGAGTCTGAGTACATCACATCAGGTGATAAGTCCGCACTGTCACACCTTAAATATGGTCATAACCCCGATATGGCTTATGTACAGAGCAAGTGGGTAAAGACTTACGAAGATGACTTCTCTGATGGCGAGAAGGATAAGAAGA
>NZ_JAILMR010000060.1 GCF_024692365.1 Ruminococcus sp.
AGTATGAACAGCGCCGGCGGCAGATGCCACGACAATGCTCGCTGTGAGAGTATGTGGGGACGAATGAAAGAGGAACTGCTATATGGAAGGTACAAGACCGAAACTATGACCATAGAGGAGCTGAAAACGCTGATATGGCGCTATTTCATGAGCTATTGGAATAATCGCAGGATATGCTCTTCTATCGGCGGAATGCCTCCGGCAATGAAAAGAACGTTGTATTTTCAGAATCCTCGGGCTGCCTGAGCGCCGCACGAAAATCTACATTCCCATTCCGCTACGCTCCATGGGAATGTAGATTTTCAGCAGATTTGTAAATTTTGAAGAAAATGTGTAAAGTGGGATTGACAATATCACATCGAGGTATGCAACAGGGTCTGCCGCAGATGCCCTCACCGCAGCCCCCCGGCACCAGAACGCACACTATCAGCATCAGCACCACCGAAAAAAGCAGCCCTTTCACAATATTCTTCCTGTTTTTATCGCACAAAAGCGCATCCAACTGTTTATTCACGATCTGTCAACCTCTTTTTGATTTATATTTTGTTAATAATGTGTAAAGCAACCCATTCTCATTATATCACACATTGTGGGCATTGTCAAGAGAGCACAGAGCTTACTATTTCAAAGCGGATCGTATCAAAAAACGGGACAGCGTCTGCTGTCCCGTTTGGTCACATAGTTAATATCTGTAAAGAGCAGGGCTGACCTGATAATTCTCGGGAAGAGGTATCAGTCCGTTTTTACCGTACATTTCCCCATCCCAAGTCCACATATATCCATCTGCAAAAACAGTGGGCATTCTTCCGGTATAAACCAGATCATCCCCGTTATAGATACTGCACATCAAAACTTTTTTCCGATCGTCATAATCTTCAACTTTGTAGGAATAGGAATAGCCGTTCATCAGCAGGTCTATAATATTTTCTCTCATTCCGATCCTGTCATTATATCCTATTGATTCAGGATAATCAAATTTGCATTTTTTTGAAAGAAGATATGATGTGTAATCATCTTTTATAACATACACAGCGTTTCCGATCCACGCAAAACAAAGCACACCATCAAACCACTGATTTTTCATGATATTGTCAAACTGCGGTTCAAAGATATATTTGCATTTTGTATTCATTATGCCTATCTTGCCATTGTCTGCTACTGCAAAATAGTGATCGTTCAACTGTTCAAAATAACCATTTGTTGTCAGCAGTGTTTTCCCTGCATTATTTGCAAAAAAATGGCAATATTTTGTGACGTCCCCACATAATCCCGAGACCGAACCGTCATAATAAAGATGTTCAAGCTGAAAATAGTCTTCAGATTTGTCAAAGATCAATTCTTTGCCGGTTATAACATTAATGAGTTTGCTTTCTTCGCCTAAATCCATTATTATTGCATATCCGTTTTCATTTACACCTGAAATATGGTAGCTTGCGGCAGATCCTGTTTCATCACAATCTGATACATCACAGAATTGAGAACTCATTTCATAAACATATTGACCGTTGGTATCTATAAAGCCATATTTGTATGAATCCACATATTCGTTTTTACCCTTGACTCCCCATCTATCGGTCACATATTTTCCTTTTGGAACTCTTGTGACAACACCTGCATAGCCGTTATAGAATACGCCGCCCTCGGGAGCGTGATGTCCCCAAAAACATCATAGTCATCGGTAAGTCTTTTCCCTTCGGGATCAACAAAGTAAAGCTTATAATAATTGTAAAAATGAGATTCTGTGTTCGCCGGATCATAGTCTTCATTTCTTTTTACAACAGCTATATATCCGTTATTGAATGCCGTTATCTGCTGCATACTATCAATAGCATTCGGCGCAACCACATCGTCAAACTGCGGCTCTACCAGAATATTGCCTTTTGTATCGATGAAACCGTATTTGTACTCATAATCACCGGTTTCTGTACCGACTACTGCAATACCTATATCTGAAAACTCCCACGCAATATCCCAGACAGGCTGTATAACTATGTTGCCGTCTTTATCGGCATATCCGTACTTATCAGGCTGTCTGTACCCCCAGTCATTAGGTTCGGTAAGTGTGCATACCGGAACAAGACCGCACTTGAACATATTCGCTGTATTCCAATTCTTATCTACGACAGGAAATACTTTTTTGACGTCTTTCGGAGATTCTGCCTCTGTTGTTTCAGAAATCTCTGATGTGACCTCTGACTCATCGGAAACTGTAGTTTCCGAAATTGTGGTTGTAATGATCTCCTCAGTAGCTTCCGTTACAACTGAAGAAGAAACTGTCATACTGTCTGTTACCGTTGTCGTTTTTTCTGTTGAGGTTACATTAATATCGGAGTTGATAGCAGTTGTTTCTGCTATTGATGTTTCTACAGTTAGTGCAGCTGTTTCCGTTTCAGATATAACAGGTTCCGCAGCTTTACCGGAACAAGCAGAAAGCATAAATATTGAAAACACCGCTAATAATTCTTTCTTCATTTGATCGCCGCCTTGTAAATCTTCTATATCGCAATTATATCATTATTGGAAATGAAATAAAAGAGATTTGAAAATGTTTTTAAAAAATTTGTGTATTATTTCCAAAATGATATGCACTTTTTGTGATTATCGTAAATAGTCTTTACTCAATAACTACTCATTTCAATAAAGGATATCATCAGACATAAGCAAAAAAACAAAGCATATTGAATTTCTGTAGAGAATGTACTATAATATAGTGCGTGCTCAATAACCGCCCTACGGGCGGTTATTGGCAGAAGCGGCTGCTTACAGCCGCTTCTGCTGCTGCAAATCAAAGGTTTGCAGCGCACTACCTGATTAATGTCTGCTTATTGCTGACCTACGGTCAGCAATAGTGCAAGATTTTTGGGCTTATCAGCTCAAAAATCTTGCTCTCAAAAAGCCGAAAAGCACTCCGAAGTTGCACTAT
>NZ_JAILMR010000078.1 GCF_024692365.1 Ruminococcus sp.
GACGACTTCTCTGACTACACAGCTTCTGAGCTTGTTGATATAACCCACCACCAAGATCCGTGGCTTGATGCTTATATTCCAAGATTCAATAATGAAATCACTAAAGAAGCAATTTTATGCTACTTTTCTAATCTATCATAATTTAGGAGCATAAAAGCATGGAGAAGAAATATCCTGAAAAATACACTCGACAGAATACATCATCTAATAATATTAAAGCTCCCAAAACTGCGAAAATCACTTTGGTTGATGATCCATCTGAATTAACAAAGGTTTTATGTACTTGCTTAGAAAGCAAACAATTCAATGTTAATTCGGCAGTTACAATCATAAAAGCACTAAAAGCCAAGAAATTAATCTATTCAGAAATTAGCAATCACCTTTTTGTTACATCAAAGGACAATGTCGCTAATTTCCTGTCAAATATCGAATTACTAAAAGATCAGATCACTAATTCTCAGGATGCTAACTATAAAGAAATCGAGCACATTGTTTATAAGTTGTATGATCACACTCAATTAGCAAATCATCAAATCAGTGTATTCAAAATAGGAAAGGAAGAATTAGACAACCAATTAAAAAACAGCGAATTTATCAGTTCAAAACTCGGAACACTTTCTGCTAAAGTTGATAACACAATAAATACTGTCAATTCTAAGTTTGAAGATACTGTTGAAGCTATTAATTCAAAGTTTGACGATAAAACAGAACTAATATCTTCTAAAGTCGACACAAAAATTGAGTCCGTTAATTCCTAGGTCATTTCTCTTGTCGCCTTGTTTACAGCTATGTCTTTCCTTGTGTTTGGTGGCTTATCATCATTTGAAAGTATTTTTTCAAATATTCAGGAAACGTCACTATTAAAACTGATTGTTCTTTCTTCTGTCTGGGGACTTGCTATTATTAACACCATTGGAATATTTATGTTTTTTACTAGTAAAGTTGTTGGTAAGAGTTTTAGTAAGTCATCAGCTGAAAAAGATACGTTGTACAATCGTTATCCATACATAACACTCGGAAATTACGTTTTATTACTAATTTTCTCCACATCATCATTGCTTTACCTATACATAAAACAGTATGGATACACTTGGCCTCAATCATTGAACCAATGCAAATTCTTTATAATACTTTCAATAAGCATTTTATTTATTTTTTTATTCTCTGGCTACTTTGTCTTTATTAAGAAGAAAAAAACAAAAACCTCTGAGGAACGATAAGTCCTCAGAGGTTTTTTCATATTACTGCTCCTCGAGGAGCCCGCTGTAGGTGTGGTCGTCGTACTCGACAGTTACCTTCATCGGCTTTTTCTCCTGTACCAGAGCTGCCGGTTTCGGGAAGCCGTTGTCACCTCTACTCTTTATGATTGCCGTATAGTCAACATAGCATTCATCGAGGTCAACGTCTCCGACTATGCCGGGAACTCTGCCGGTACTTGATTTCTGCCACATTCCGTAAGATTTGGTGTATGTAGGCTTACTTCCATAGCTTGCAACCCAAAGAGCGCGGGTCTTGAGGCGCGAGAGCTCGAGTCTATCCTTAAATCCGGATATATCCGATGCGTATATGCCGCAGAAGTAGCCGGCAGCTTCCATAGTCTTGCAGAAAGCTATTACGGCATCGGTCGTTCCGGTTTTCGTTGTAGGACTTGTGAGCTCGAGGTCGATGTAGACCGGATACTCGAAGGTCTTACCTTCAAGCATTTTCAGGAATCGCTTTGCATCTGCAATGCCGTCTTCTTTAGATACGCAGTACGGTCCAACTATATAATATGCTCCGACTGGCATTCCGACCGCTTTAGCATTCTTGTAGTTTGCTTCGTAGGTCGGGTCGGTGTAGAATCCGTCATCAGAGCCGCCTGCTTTGATAATGGCAAAGTCGATACCGCTGTCCTTTACCTGTTTCCATGCGATGTTCCCCTGATACTTCGAGACATCAATTCCTTTTTTCATCATTATCTTCGTCCTCCTTATACTCTGTATTTGATGCTAACGTTACTCGGTTTGACCGCTGTCAGTACATCAAGCGTTGTACTGCCGTTGTTAGTCGGTATCTGTACCCCTGCCTGTTCCATGCTTAAAGTATCAGCATAATCGCCTATCTTGCAGAGAGGTTCGTTTACTATGCCTGTTTCGGGAGTTGAAATAACGTACCATAAAGTTACAGGTGTTCCATTAGCGTACTGCTCTTGCAACCATGCTATAAATGTATTTCTATCCGTTGTCTGGTCTGTTTTAATTAACACGCTGTTGTCAGTGGCAGAACCAGTATATACAGCGTTCATAGGGACTTGCTCGGCTGGTCTACCGTCGTATATACCTGTATAGTGTGAACAAATAATCGGTGTCAAACGTGTTCCCAAAGATGATATTGTTGGGATTGTTATTACATAACGTTGAAAATCACTGGCGTAATTGCTAATGATTTCATTTCCTGTCATTTCGTATTTCTTAATCTGCCTCGTTGTCTGCGTACTGCCTAAGTATATATTAGTAGTCACGCCACCTGATGAAATCGGGATTTTATAGCCTCTATCAAGTATGGCATTGTCTGCCATTGTCTGGGAATTAGCTGTTGTAACTTGGACAATAATTATCTTATCATTCGCACCTGTTGTAAACTTGAATACAGACATAGGCGAACTGCTTCTGATTTTTTCGTACACAGTTATGCTATAGCTTCCGACTATAGGGATTTCATTACTTGTTGATGTATATACTCTGAATATTCCCGAAGTAATGCTGCTCGGTGTGTATAGATAATAAGTAGTGTTAGCTTCACAAGACATATACATAGTTGTTGATACTACACCGCTATCATACTTTTGCCATTTACTGTCCTCGGTTATTGCCGAGTTAGGTAGAATTGTAACATTCCATTCGTTAGTTGTCTTATCACCTGCACCCTGTGGCATTACAGGGCTGTCGGGAGTCGGTGTGCCTGTCTGTACGGTGTTGCCGCTGATGAGGTAGTCGAGAAGCGGTTCGCCGTTAGCCTTAAAAGACAGCGGCACTTGCCCCGACAGTTCAATTGTTTTCCCGGTGGTGATGTAATTTGCCCACAATGCTGTAAACATATCAGGCGCTAATTGTGGGGCAGTTTTACTCCGTTTCAGCACCTCGTAAAGACTTGTCATCTGCATTTACCTCGCTTTCCTCAGGGATTGGTGTGTCATCTGATTCGTTCAGAGATGTCGGGGACATATTAAATGTGTCTGATATAGACTGTACAGACGGACGATTTAAGCTGCTGATGTTAAGATTAGGAGCAGCATCTGAATCAGGTTCATATGCACCTGTACCATCCTGTTTGTACCATGTGCCGTCAGAGCGGAGACCATAGAAGTCTCCAGTGCTGACGTCCCACGCTATGCTTCCCTGGAACAGGAGCATACTGTCAAAGGCGTTGGCTGCCGGAAGTTCGTTTGCAGAGTCAACACACAGCTCTACCCTGTTCAGGCTTAGAGCACTGGTGTAGTCATAGCGTATGAATTCTGTTCTTATTATTGATA
>NZ_JAILMR010000099.1 GCF_024692365.1 Ruminococcus sp.
ATACCACTTTGAAAGGTTGTTTAAGCTATAATTCCACAGATACAAATCGACATCGTATGGGGCAGTAATATGAGTTTCTGCATCTTCTTCATGAGTAGAGAAGTATTTTGCGACATAGGTCGAATTACCGCTCTCCACCAATATATTTGATGCGAACATTTTACCCTGATCAGATGTGGAAGCCACTACTTTTTTCATCGTGCTGGACGAAATCGAGTACTCTGCTGCCGCATATAGTCCGAAAAACGATAAGGCAGATAAAACGCACCACAAAGGCAGCCAGTATTTTTTCAGAAAAGTCATGATTCTTTCTCTCATATAAGCTGCCTCCTTTCATCGTGTTTTATTATCAGCTCTTTCGCGTTACCGAAAAATAAACCAAATCGGTTTCTTTCGCCGTTTGAGTTGCCTGAACTGTATTATTCCAAGTCACTTCAAGAATAAAATACTTACAAAATTGCTTATTTGCACCCTGATCTGCATTTATTGTTGCCTGCCAATAAGAGGGAACAGCGTGAGATTCAACGTTTGTATTATCCCCATAAGTCTTATAATAGTGTGTGTCGCTCGTTCCGCTATTGGCTACACTCGCACCAGAACCCATATTCAAGTAACCGCCTGAAACTTCATCGCCCTTAACATAGTAAAGAACATCATCTTTACTTACTGTATCACCTGTGAACACCATTGTATTTTCTGTGTGTTCTCCTGTAGCCTTATATTCAACATAAGTTCCGGATTCCGGCTCTGTAGTCTGCTCGGTTGCGGCGTAGATTTTGTAGGTAAACAGGTTGTTATTTGTATGTGCCATTTGAAGTATAAACTGATTTGTATTTGAGCCTGAAACAGAAAAGACATACCGTTCTTCTGTGATTTTGACAGGAGTATCATTTACCGTTTTGATAGTTCCATCGGCATTCAGCTGATACTCATTCACATTGATGCCGTCCAATGCGAGATTCACCTGATCTTCTCGGTGAGCCGCATTGATATACAAGGCATTAGGATATTCAACCTTGAACATCTCGGCAGCCTTTTTCTGATTGGTAAACCATGCGTACACCGGTATCGTGACAAGCAAGGCAATAGTGAATATCATTGCGGCAATGATTTGGATTTTTTTAGAGACGGTCAGTCCCTTGAACTTTTCTATCATGTTTTTCATTCAGACTGACCTCCTTTCATTGTGCTTATGAATCCGATTCTACTGTGACCTCTATCATGAAATAGGCAATTCTTGTTCCTATCTCATAATCAGCGGCGTTATATTGCTTACTTAGGGTTTCAAAATTTGCCAATGCGTCTGCATTATAAATCATATCCTGGGTGATGGTTTCCGTAACTGTAAAAACACTTGATTTATTAGTATTTAGATATGCAAGCAGAAGCTCCTTGTCGGTATCTGTATCGTCAGTTAAATTTATAACAGATTCCTCAACAACAGGGATACCGCTTCTAAGATTATTGGTGTTCGTCTGCAAAGCAATCTGTCCGAGGGTATTCGTCCACATCCAGTATATAGGCACTTGAACGGCTTTTCCTTCATTTCCTGATGCTATCTTCTGATTGATAATTCTTGATGTATACGGAGTAGTATAATAATATTCCCAAACAGTTTCACTGCCGGAGCTTCCTGAATTAGTTGTTGTTTCTCCCAATCCACCAAAGAACAATATATGCCCCTTCAGGTAATCAGCAGCCGCTATATATTTCGCAGCTTCACTTGCGGCAGTACTGTTGTTTACAGCATTTGCTGCTGTGGTAAAATCCGCTAAACTTGTAATTTCAACTATTTGCGTTCCATTATTTGTATAAACGGTTTCCTCCTCATTTGTCTCTGCATTTGTTACAGTTGATACATCGTATTTATCTATCTCAGCAAATGCAACAACATTCAGTGAGACCTTAACTTTCATTGAGCTATCCGTCTTAGGGATAACATAAAGGCTTAATTCACCACTACTTCCAGGGCTGATATCAGGTGTGATACTCTCATCTACATCGGTGGTATTAGGATCATCGACCTCTGGCGTATATCTTAACAGCAAGCTGTCATCGGTATAATATGTCCCTGATGTCCCGCTTGGATTTGAATAAGGTCCTGACGAACCTTCAACATACTCAGAGCGCTTAGAGTTGATAACACTTTGATTTCTAACGTTTGCACCCTTAGTTGCAATATCAAACGGTAGTGTAGCAGTTTTTATCTGCATATCGCCAACGGAAGTTTCACGGTTTTGTGTGAACCAGGAAAGCGAGGAAAAAATTAACAAAATCAACGTTAAAACTCCCATAACCCCCATCTTGATAAGCGACTTCTTCTGATTTTTCTTCTTCTCGGCAAGTTCATCAACTTTCGGACTGCTCGATGAAGCAGACTGTGCCAGTTCACCGATAGGAAATTTAGATTTATTATCATTCATCTGCTCCACCTCCTCAATTATCGAAAAGCAACGTATTTACGCCGTTTCAGCGGTCATCTGTTTTGTTATCATATGCAGCGAGGAAAAAATTAACAAAATTAACGTTAATATCCCCATAGCCCCCATCTTGATGAGCGACTTCTTCTGATTTTTCTTTTTTTCAGCTATCTCGTCAACAATTGGACTACTCAGCGAAGCAGACTGTGCCAGCTCGCCGATAGGAAATTTGGATTTGTTATCATTCATCTGCTCCACCTCCTCAATTATCGAAAAGCAACGTATTTACGCCGTTTTAGCAGTCATCTGTTTTGTTATCATATGCATAGAAGCAAATACCAGAATACCAACAGTGAGCACACCCATGACGCTTAGTTTTATCAGCGATTTTTTGCGCTTGTTATGTTCCTCGCGCAGTTCTTCTAGCTGCTGGTCGGCGTGGGATCTTGCGGCTTCCATCAGCTTGTCGGAGGCACCGGCTTTTGCTATTTCGCCTGTCTGGATAAGGTTATTTATCTCTTTTTCGCTCACTGTTCTCACCTCTTTTCATTTGTTGATCGTGATCTCAGTTCAACTGCTGACCGCACGCCTCGGGTGATATACTATTATAATATAAGAATACTTTACACAGCATTATCGCCTTTGCGAACGATAGCCAAGCCTCGGACAGCTCGGCTACGGTCATTTTGTTGTAATTGTTATCGGCAGAATTTTGTTTTACGGGTCAGTTATCGAAACTCTCCGATGACGTTTGCGTTGTTTATATTTATAGTTTATGATGAGAAATGTTAATTATTGATTAAACATTTTAATATAATGCTTTCAAAATCGCAATACTACGCTCATTTTAATCAGTATAGCACATATTACACCGTTTGTCAACATTACACCATTAAGGAAAATTAATTAACTTAATTTTAGGTGTTATACACAACCAAAAATAAAGAGAGTGCCATTCATATTTTAGTGAATGACACTCTCGTTTTTTGGATTTTATCGGAAATTTATCGTTTTAGGGATACTTTCCCATTCGGAACTGTTACAGAATAACTCAGCTGTCGTTTTATAAAGTTTATAAAAACAAATCAATTCACACTTTCAAGCAGTTCCTTGGTGTTGAGTTCACCGATCAGTGTCCATTTTTCTGATGCATAATCGAACTCATAGGTTGCATAACGTATCAGGTTTTCTTCCGCCGAACCATTTTTCTTTGCATAGACAGCGAACCTTTCTTTGTCTTCTGCTTGAATGTCGAAAGTGACGCTTTTATCGCCATTTGTACTGTCATAGGTATCAGTGTACATAACATATCCACCATAGTAGATATCAAAAGTATACGAACCGCTCAAACCCTCGGGGACAGGCACTTCCAGCTTGATTTCCTTTGTCGGATAACCGCCCGTTCCGAATTCGACGTTCAGTGCTTCGTTTGGTCCATCATACTCTCCCAGTGAAACGAGGATCGGGATAACGGTACCCTTTTCTACAAAACCGTCAGTATTTTCACTCATATCGTACCAAGAAAAGACACGACCTTTTTCAGTGTTGTAAAAACGGTATTCCACAGCGCCGTACAGACCCAATTCTTTAAGGGCTTCAACAGCCTGTTCTTCTGTCATATCAAAGAGTTCGGGTATCTCCACTTTTTCAGTTTCTTCATCGAGCGATTCTCCCGACCACCAATTTGATTCGGGCAAATCTTTGAATGAATCAAATACCTCTTTAAATTGTGCTGTCCAATTCTGAGTATCTTTATACAGCAGATAATGAGTCTTACGGTCATGCCAATCGTATTCATCAATAGCGATCTGATTGGGATCAGAATAAATTGAAACATCGTAGTAGCATCCATCAAGCTCACAACTGCACGTAAAGCGGACATTTTCCCAAGCCGGTGTCAGGTCAGAATTTTTCCATTCCGCATAATCATCTGTATTTAATTGCGGCGTTCCGTTCTCACGGATATCTTTGATAATATCAAGCAGTATATGTGCAGTTGTTTCGTCATCGTATTCTTCATAGAAACTATCTTCATCATTCCATCCCTGAAATCCTATGCAACCGCCCTTACCGGTAGTCCAGTCCAGTTCAGATAAAGGTTCATCAGGAGACAACTCGCATAAAGCGTATGATATTCCGTCAACCGTTACAACTTTACAAAGCTCAGCGTGCCTATCCTCCCAAGTATGAGTTTCGGCAAGAGAATCCGTAAGTACTTGTTCTTCACTGATCTTGACTGTTCGCTTTTTTCCGTCAATAACATACTCTAAAATTCGGTTGGTCGGTGCTTTTCCTCCATCCCATACCTGGCAGGTTTTTGCCTTTTCTACCAGTGAGTCTATGACTGCTATCCTATCTTTATCTGTAATGGTATAAGTGCCGTATTTCGCATCGGTAACTGTCATCACATCTTCGGATATGCTGTCATCATCTTTAGCAGAAGTCTGATCATCTGTAGTCTGATCGTCTGTGGTGAGACTGTCTGTAGATGTCATCGGGATAGTTTTATGTTTTTTCTCGTTCATATTTACTGCTGCTATACCGATAACGATAGCCGCACAAGCTGCCACCGATATAACTGCAATGGGGAAATGGCTTTTTACTTTAATTTTCTCATTAGTATTGTATGCATTCATTTTTATCTGCTCCTTATTGTTCTCTTTGTTATCCGATGTTGTCATCTCAATACCGAAGGTCTTTCTGCCCGCTTCAAGTTTTGCCGCACGCTCCATCACGCGGTTTTTCAGCTCAGAAGAGGGTTCAAGTCTTTTACGAATTGATAAGATATTCTTGTTCTCTTTCATGAGCTTCCGCCTCCGTTTCTGTTTCGTTCTTGCCGCTCTCGAGTTCGATTTTCAGCTTTTCTCGCGCCCGCTTGAGCCGCATTTTTACTGCGCCTTCGCTTAGTTTCATCACCCGAGCGATCTCCAGAATGGGTATCTCCTCAAAGTAATGCAGATATAGTGGAAGGCGGTACTTTTCTTTCAGCCTGCACAACGCCTGCCAGAGTTCGCTGTCACCTGAACTTTCTTCGGGTGACAAAAGCGCATCCGCGTCGAACTCCTCTCCGCTTCTTAATTTGAACCATGGTGCTCGGTTTGCTGACCTACACAGGTTTATCGCTGTTCGTATCAGCCATGACCGCCTCGCACCCTCGTCCTCGAAATGGAGTTCCTTGGTGTAGTACAGCAGGAAGACCTCCTGAAAGATGTCATCGCGCTCCGATGGGGAGCCGAGCATCGAGGCTATCAGACCGTTGATCGTTCTACCGTATTTCTCCATTACGTATTCAAGATCTTTTTGTTCTTCGGTCATTTGCCTCACCGCCTTTCACTTTGTTATTGAATGCATTCATATACTAATGCTGATTTTAGCACAGAAGTAACGCTTTTTGAAGAATATATTTTGGGGTTTGTATGAATATACAAACTGATAATTCTATGCTCATATCCAGTTAGCATTTATCCACAATTCTTGCATTAGAACAATAATATAGATAGCATAATAATCAGTAATATACTCCGCCCACCGCGGACGGATACATAAAGCCGTGCAAGTCTCCACGACCTGCACGGCTGATCTTTTATAATAGTATACTATAATATATCACTTCAAAAACGCCAGTACAAACACCGCAGGCGAATTCCAGTATATGGTTATCTCGTTCAGTGAATAGCTCGCAGGCAGATCCGCAAAGCATTTCATGGGCGGAGTGTCAGATGGTATGACCGCCTGAGCGAAGGGATCGCTGAGCCCCTTGTTCGGACCGCCCGATACCATACCGGGCATACATTCGTCTATGCCGTCAGCAAAGGCAGGGCGAAGATGCAGTTCGTTCACTCGGAATTCTCCGATTCCGGATACATAGCTGATACCCAGGGCATTTTTGCCCATCAGATAATCAAGCTGATTAGCCGCATACTCCTTTGCGGCTTCATCACCGTTTAGCAGATAGTTAACCGCGAACGCCATGCCGTTTTTCATAACGCTCATATTGCTGCCCCAATGATAGCCTGCACGGTCAAGTGCCAGACCGTAGCCGCTATTTTCCGAAAGCTTTTTAAGTCTCTCCGCATGATCTCCAAAAGCCTTTTTCAGCATATCCGCGGTTTCATCGGAACTTCCATTTTCCGCCAGCAGATACGCCAGCGAACCCAGTCCGCCTACCTCGCCGTAGCCGAATTCCGTCAGCGGGAAATTCTTTGCCATCTGCGCCAACATCTTGTCTTTATATAATGTATCCCCAGTCAGCGAGTACATCTCGGCATAAGCCCAGTATCTGTTGGAAAAATCATCGCGCTCATAATAGCCGCCCGTATTGCAGCCATCGGGATTTTTGAAGTCGATAAACTCGGGGTGTGCTTCCAGCCATTCAGCAGACTTTTTCGCCGCTTTGCACAGAACTTCAGCGAAACTATTGTCGAACTTTTTATAGATACCGCTTGCCAGCGCCGTTACAGCCGTGAAGTCAGCCACTGCCATCGACGACACAGGGAAAACCACCAGCGGTGCGGTGTCATCCTCGGGCATAACGAAAGGAGCGTGCTGCATGGTCGTGACCTTGTGATACACCCCGCCGTCCTCACGCTGCATTTTCAGCAGCCATTCAAGTTCGTAACGTATCTCGGTGAGAATATCGGGCATAGCGCCATCGGGGATATCAAGCTTCAGATCATCAAAGGCTTTCGGAAAAAGTCTGTATGCATAAAGCAGATGTGCCGCCGCCACTGCCCCAGCAGTAACGTATCTGCCATAATCTCCCGCATCATGCCAGCCACCTGAAACATCAAGGGTTATGCTGTCATCTTCATACAGTGAGGCTGCCGAACAATGGCATGGTTTATGCTGGTATACGCCCGCATATTTCGGTTCAAGTGCGCATCCGCATCGAAGATAGTAGTATGCTTTTGAGGTATCATACAACAGCTTGTCATAAACATCGCCGCCTATCCTGAAAACCGCAGAAGTCCTGCCGCCTGCGTGAACGCGGTAGCTGCCCTCAGTTTTCAGTTCGGAAAAATCAGCCGTGCATACAGTATCGCCCGAATCCTCATCATAGCCGAAATGTACGGTCTTGCCTGTAAATACGACATTGCCGTTCTCGTCACATACCGTGAAGTCATCAGCTTCAAAGGGCATAACACCTATCTTTCGGCGTTCGGGAGTATATCCCGCCTGATCTACGAATATGCCGAAAGGTGTGTATCTCACCTTCGGGGCAGAACTGTCAAAATATTCCTTATCCATAGCATATCTCCTTTCGGGGAAGCAAACTTTTATACTATATTATAACATCTCAAACGAAAATGTCAATCGGATAAAAAATCAAAAAATAGAACAAACCTATAATTTTTTCATAGCACCGCCTAATACACGCCGTTATCTGTCGTTATACCATTTAATATATTTATATTCCAAAATCATTTATGATATATATTGATTTTTTTGACAATATGTGATATAATAAATCAAACATAACCAATTTCAGGCGTATGGTATGCCTGTTTATGCACTTACCTCTGTAACGTTGTAAATTAATGTAAGAAGGTGATCTGCTATGAGCAATACCAAAGATCCATCATCATCTGCTAAAACACGGCTTTCAGTTTCCATACGATTGCCGATACTTATTATCACGAGCTTTCTGCTGATAATCGTTACCGTAATAATTCTTGTTTATATGCGGTTTGAAAAACGAACTGTCGAAGAATATACCGCCATGGGAAAAAGTGCTACACAACTTATGGCGAACACTTTCGACGCAGATAAGATACCTCTGTACCTTGAAAAAAATTTCGAGCTTGAAGAATACAACGAGATACGCGAAGATCTCATACAGCTAAAAACCAACTATCCTGACGTTATGTATATGTATATATACCACTTTATCCCCGAGGGCGGCGAGGTCATATTCGATCTTGACAGTGATTTCAGCCTTGATGCCGACCCACCGGGAACGCTGTACGAGCCCGATCCGTCTGTACTTGAATACATGGACGATCTCTGCACAGGCAAGGATATCCCAGTACTGACAGGTGATACCACCGACGGATATATGTTGACCTATATGCGCCCCGTATTCAACAGCAAAGGCGAGTACGCCTGCCATGTATGCGTCGATTTCTCGATGGAAGATCTTCACAAGCAGGATCTCCGTTTCGTGTTGGGTCTGCTTATAGCCCTGATAATCGTCATGATAATCATCACGGTCATGGATATCATTTATATGCGGTGGAATATCACAGGTCCCATCGACCGAATGAAAAATGCCACTGATAAATTCTCCTATGAAAAAGAATCCGATTACGAGGAAAATATCCGCATAATGGAAGATCTGAATATTCGTACAGGCGATGAGATCGAGGTCATATATCAGCTGTTCGTGGCATTCATGAAAAACAACCTGAAATATATGCATAACCTCAGCGAAGCCGAAAACGACATCAAGTCAAAAGATGCCCAGATAGGTCAGATAAGCGAAGAAGCTTACCGCGATACTCTCACAAGTGTCGGCAGCAAGACCGCCTACACCAAGAAAGTCAAGGAACTCAATGAGGCTATACACAACGGTCAGTGCGATTTCGCTATCGTCATGGTGGATATGAACGATCTCAAAAAGATAAACGATGTTCACGGTCACAAGGCGGGCGATATGTACATAAAAGGCTGCTGCCATCTGATATGCGAAACATTCAAGCACTCCCCTGTTTACCGAATAGGCGGTGATGAATTTGTGGCGATACTACAAGGACAGGATCTGGAAAACAGGCAAAGCCTTGTTGAGGGTCTAAGGAATGACCTCAGCGAAGCCTATTCCAACGAAGACCTCGACCCATGGCTGCGCTACTCAGCCGCTGTCGGCATGGCGGATTACGCTTCCGATGACAACACCTTTGAACTGGTATTCAAACGCGCCGATCAGGCAATGTACGAAGATAAAAAGCGATTCAAAGAACAGCACGGCAGCTACCGCTGATATCCACAAGAAAACAAGGCACTTCTGTTACCAAAATTACAGAAGTGCCTTTTACATATTACATACAAAAAAGAGACTGCCGAAGCAGTCTCTTTTAAATATATAGGAATAGGAAATTTATATAGAATAGAAATGGTTCATGCTGCCATCGCCCCAGAAACCAAGATAACCATGGTTGAAATCCTCGGGGTGTTCAAGATACATATCAACAGCTGCCTTAACACTGGGTGTTACCTGATAGGAATAAGTACCAAGGTAAAGTGTCCACTCAAGACCTGAGAACTGGTTGGGCTGAGTAAGTACGCCCCAAATTGTGTTGGGGAATCTGGAGTCGTTAACACGGTTCATAACGACCTCAACGACCTTAGCCTTTTCGTACTCGCTTATCCAGTTAGCGCCGTACTCATGGCCTACAACGTTGCACAGCCAGATGTATTCTTCATCTGTTACCTGTATCTTTCTGCCGTTGTCCTGCTGTTCCTCTGCCTGAGTTTCCTCAGCAGGTTCTTCGGAAGAAGTCTCCTCAGCAGGCTGCTCCTCATAAACAGGCTCGCTCTCAACATACTCGGGTTCCTCATATACGGGAACTTCCTCGTAAACGGGTTCTTCGTAATACTGTTCACTTACTGTCTCGGGAACTTCCTCAACAACAGGAACAGTAGTAACTGCGGGTGCAGAAGCTGCCTTCTTCTCAACCTTCTTTTCTTCTGCGGAAGTCTTGGTAGTCTTCTTGGAATCCTTTGTGGTTTCAGTCTTCTTTTCAGCCTTCTTAGTAGTAACTGCTGTTGTCACAACAGTGATCTTGTCCTCAACTGCTTCTTCAGAGGTAGTTTCCTCATCGGTAACAGTTTCATCTGAGGTAGTCTCATCATCGGTGGTATCCTCGTCATCTGTGGTCAGTTCAGAGAATGTCTTGACAGTTACATTTTCATTTGCGCTGCCGCTATTGTTTGCCGCCTGATAAGTAAATCCTGCGAAAGCTCCTGTAGCAACCATACATACTACAACGGCTGCGATCTTAAGTTTAGTCATATTATAATCCTTTCTCATTTATCTGTGGTTATTAATCTCTGTCTTTTGTTCACGTTGACTATAATAGCATATTTCACGAAAGATTACAAGAAGGTTACAATGGTTTTCCATTTTGTAAACACTTCCAAGCTTACAAAAGACTTAAATTTTATTAACTTTGCACAACAAAATCACCCATCATTTTACCATATCTTGAACTTAATTATATGTTTTAATCATTAATCAAAAGAGAAATTCCCCGAAAAATATGTATTTTCGCCCTATTGCGAGCCGTTTTTTTACCCGATTTCGCAGTATCAAAAATCATTTTTTTGAGGTTGCTTTAGTCATATAGTACAAGTTGTAAGCGATTACATTTTTGAAACATTAACCAGCTGAAATGGGAATGTTAAAGCTCTCCTCTTTGGCATTCTTCACGGGTCTTTACTTTTCAACTCAAATATGTTATAATATTTATATATATGTCTTTTCAACAGAATGGCGGTGTGCTTATGGTCAACAAAAGGATATGGTTCAAGACTCCCGCAGAAGACTGGAATGTTGCTCTGCCTGTCGGTAACGGCAGGATAGGCGGTATGTGTTTTGGCAAGCCCCTTTGCGAGACCATACAGCTCAACGAGGATTCCATATGGTCGGGCGGATACCGCAAGCGGAATAACGCTTCCGCTCTCCCGAATCTTGAAAAGGTCAGGCAGCTGCTTTGCGAGGAAAAGATATCCGAAGCCGAAAAGATAGTTGATGAAGCTTTCTGCGGCACTCCAGAAAGTCAGCGGCATTATATGCCCCTCGGCGACCTCACGATATACCATTATAAAGAGGACACCTGCGAATACATTGAACGCTCACTTGACCTTGTGAATGCTGTCTGTGAAACACGCTATTCAATAAACGGCACAAACTTCACAAGACGTGTGATATGTTCCGAACCTGCGCAGGTCATGGCGGTGTGCATTGAAGCCGACAAGCCCGCATCTGTATCGGTAAAGGTCGGCATCGGCGGCAGAGATGATTATTTCGATGATAACACCCCTATCAACGATACCGACATCCTTTACTACGGCGGAAGCGGTTCCGAGGACGGCATACGTTTTGCCGCTTATATCCGCGTTATCGGCGAAGGCGGTACCGTTGGCAGACTTGGCAGCAATATCGTGACCGATGACTGCGACCGAGTGACCATAATACTCGGCGCACAGACAGATTTCCGTGTGACCGATTATAAAAAGGCAGCCGAACTTGATGTTCTCACAGCTGCCGAAAAGACATTCGACGAACTTCTGAAAGAACACACCGAGGATTATCGCAGTTACTTTGACAGGGCTTCGATAACCTTTGAAGATAATGCAGACAGCACTCTCCCCACCGATGAAAGGCTTGCCGCTGTAAAGGCAGGCAAGGTGGATAACGGGCTTGTTACGCTGTATTTCGATTTCGGCAGATACCTGATGATATCGGGCAGCCGCGAGGGTACACTTCCGCTGAATCTTCAAGGGATATGGAACAAAGATATGTGGCCTGCATGGGGCAGTAAGTTCACGGTGAATATCAACACCGAGATGAATTACTGGTGTGCAGAACCCTGCGGTCTTGGCGATTTGCATATGCCGCTGTTTGACCTTATCGAGCGTATGCGCCCGAATGGCAGAGAAACAGCCCGCGAGATGTACGGATGCGGCGGATTCGTCTGTCACCACAATACCGATATCTGGGGTGACACTGCACCGCAGGATCACTGGATACCCGGTACTCAGTGGGTCACAGGTGCTGCGTGGCTGTGTACCCATATATGGGAACACTGGCTGTTCACCCGCGATAAAGACTTCCTTGCACAGAAATACGATACCATGAAAGAGGCTGCAAAGTTCTTCGTGGATTTCCTTATAGACGACGGCTGCGGCAGACTTGTCACCGCGCCATCGGTATCCCCCGAAAACACCTATATTACCGCAAGCGGTGCGAAGGGGTCTGTATGTATTGGACCTTCCATGGACAGCCAGATAATCCATCAGCTTTTCTCCGCCGTGATAGAAGCGGGAAAGATTCTTGACACCGATAAAGATTTCGGCGAAAAACTGCGCACCATGCGCGATAAACTGCCCAAGCCCGAGATTGGTAAGTACGGGCAGATAAAAGAATGGGCTGTGGACTACGACGAAGCCGAACCGGGTCACAGGCACATCAGCCAGCTTTACGCACTGTATCCTGCGGATATGATATCCGTAAGGCACACCCCAGAACTCGCCAAGGCGGCAAAAGCGACAATCGAGCGCAGACTTTCCCACGGCGGAGGTCACACAGGCTGGTCAAGGGCGTGGATAATCAACCACTGGGCAAGACTTCATGACGGTGTAAAGGTCAAGGAGAATATCGAGGCACTGCTGGCGAATTCGACTTCGGACAATCTGTTCGATATGCATCCGCCTTTCCAGATAGACGGCAATTTCGGTGCGGCGGCAGGTATAGCCGAGTCACTTCTGCAAAGCCAGAACGGTGAGATACAGCTTCTCCCAGCCATTAGCCCCGACTGGAAAAACGGCAGTTTCAGGGGACTTCACGCAAGGGGCGGATATGTCATAGACTGTAAATGGCAGAACTGCCGACCCACCGGATGCACCGTCACTCCGAAACAAGACGGCAGATGCACCATAGTTATACCTAAGGACTGCAAAGTGCAAAACGTCAGCGCTGAATTTGAATACCACGACGACCGCATAGTGGTCAGCGCAAAGGCGGGCAATAGCTTTGAGATAGTCTTTGAACCGATGAACGGTAAAAAACAATGATATACTATGTTATGGCAGAGGTAATCCCCGCTGATAACAATAATGAAAAAGAGTTTTAAAGCGGCGCTTACCTCAACTGCTTCATAGAAGCTGAAAATGAGAGCGCGGCTTTAAAAGGCACAAAAGAATACGCAGATGAACAAGGCTGGATATTCAAATGCCTTAAAGAAATATCCGCAGCAAAGAGAGATACTTACTCCGATGAAGATATGATTGAGATATACGATGAAGCTTGCGAGTACGGCGTTTCGGGTATATTTTATACATGGTCTGAACAGCAGTGAGGTGCGGAAGGAGAGGAAAGTAAACAGTAAAATGAAGATGAGATTTTTATCAGCCGTTATCGCGGCAGTGCTGATGTCAGGCTGTCTGGCGGCGTGCGGTAATGAGATTCAAGAAAACAAGGATGTCTCCGCTGAACTTGAACTTCTGACGGCAGACGAGGATGCGACCGACGCGGAAACTACCGCGGAAGAGGAAGTTACTCCCGTGCCTGAAGAGGAAGAGACCAAAGATGAGGTCAAAAGCTTCAAAGAGATCAAGATAAAGGCGGCTGAACTGAAATATAAAAAGCATGAGAAGACCTATCAGGCTGAAAAAGGCAAGCTGAACGGTACTGCCGCAGAAGCTACAAAGCGCAAGGGCTACGAAGGCAGCGGCTACGTTTCGGGCATATCACAGGAAAGCGACTGGGAGCTTGAATTTGAAGTTCCCGCAAACCAGTTCTATAATATAGTACTGACAGTGGGTTCTGACGAAGCGGCAAGCGGCGGATTCAGCCTTGACGGCAGCAAGTACAGCCAGTTCACCGTTATTAACGAGGATAACGAGGGCAGGTTCGAGAATATCTCATTCAAGAATGTTAAGCTGAAAAAAGGCAAGCACAAAGTCGCATTCATACCCGATACAGGTATTGTCGATATCGACCAGATAAAGGTCATCGCCAGCGATGAGATAAGCAAGCTCAGCCTTAATGCCACAGGTTCGGCACTCTCCGATAAGGAAGCCGAATACAATGCCAAGGCGCTGTACAAACTTCTCTGCAACAACTACGGCACAAGGGTACTGCTCGCCCAGAACGATACCGCAGGCACAAATTACGAGAGCGAACTGATATATAAAGTTACGGGCAAATACCCCGCTATACGTCTGGGTGACATGATGTACGTAACAAGTACCAAGCACGCTGACCAGTCCGCAGCCGAGACAGCAGAAGCCCTCACATGGCATAAGGACGGCGGTCTTGTCGGATATATGTGGAACTGGACTTCCCCCAGCAAGCCCGATGACAGCGAAAGCGTTTATGCCGAGAATGCTGATTTCGATATCACCAAGGCGGTCACAAACGAGGATATAGCCCTCCTTGACCCCAAGACAATTGCACAGATGGCTGAGGACGGCACTATATCAGATGAATGCCTTAAAATCATAACCGATATAGATAAGGTATCCGAACAGCTGATAAAACTACGAAATGATGGTGTACCTGTGCTGTGGCGACCTTTGCAGGAAGCATCAAACGGTCTGTACTGGTGGGGCAAAGATGCCGATTCCTACATATGGCTCTGGCAGACGATGTACGCCCGCATGACAGGCTACCACGGTCTGCACAATCTGGTATGGGTATGGTCTGCACAGAACGTCAACTGGTATGTTGGCGGAGATTACTGTGATGTCCTCTCTGCGGACGTATACGGCAGCGATAAGAGCGGTCAGGTAAACGCACTGCTTTATCTGCAAAGCGTTGCCAGCGGCAAGCCGATAGCTATGAGCGAATGTGACCGTATGCCGCTTATACAGAACGTCGCCGATGAACACGCTATGTGGGCATATATCGGACAGTGGGGCGGAAGCTGTATGGTCAACGAGGAAGGCGGTCTGTCGGAAGAATTCAACACCGAGCAAGACCTTATAACAATGTATAACAACGACCTCACCATCACCCGCGAAAAGCTCCCCGACCTTATGACGATGGCGACCATGATAAAGAAAGAGGAAGAAAAAGCCTCTAAGGACAAGTCAAAGAAAGCCAAAGCCAAAAAGGACACTGAGGACTGATAATATAAGCAAAAGGCACTCCTGCGCGGGAGTGCCTTTGTTTTTTATAATGCGTACAAAATAAAAAAGCCCGCATATGCGGACTTTTATAAATTCCGGAAATTACTCCTCGGTCTTAGCCTCGATGAACTTAACGATATCACCAACAGTCTTGATGTTCTCAACTTCCTCATCGGGGATCTCAAGATCAAAGCTCTCTTCAATATTCATGACCAGATCAACAACGTCCAGAGAGTCAGCACCCAGATCTTCAGTGATAGAAGCGTCTGTAGTTACCTTGTCCTCGTCAACGTCGAGCTGTTCAACAATGATCTCACGAATCTTGTCAAATACCATGTTCATTTCCCTCCATTCTATACATTACTGGAATTCTCAGCAAGGCATTCACCCTGCGTCGTATCAGAATGCGGAAACTCTTCAAAGTCTCCGACAACCCTAAACTTATTATAGCGACTATTTATCATTTCGTCAAGCCCTTTTTGAAATTTTCTTTGTAAATTTTGCAGACTTTCTGAAATAAACGCTGAAATATTTTCTGCGGTCTGAGTCGGGTCGTTATGTGCCCCTCCGTCAGCCTCGGGAATGATGTGATCGCACACCTTTAATCTTACCAGATCTTCCGCAGTTATCTTCATGATATCGCAGGCTTCACGCTCGCGGGAAGCGTCTTTCCAGAGGATACTTGCGAATCCCTTTGGCGATATTACGGAGTACAGAGCGTTTTCAAGCATAGCCAGTTCATCGCATACAGCCAGCGCCAGAGCGCCGCCCGAACCACCTTCGCCCAGTATTATGGATATAACAGGGGTCTTCAGCGTCATGAACTCCATTATATTACGGGCGATAGCTTCGCCCTGACCGCGCTTTTCAGCCTCAACACCCGGGTAAGCACCGGGGGTGTCAACAAGACATATAACAGGTCTGTGGAATTTTTCAGCCTGACGCGCCAGTCTTAACGCCTTGCGGTAGCCCTCCGGGTGGGGCATACCGAAGTTGCATTCCTGATTTTCTTCAAGGTCGCGTCCCTTGACCTCTGCAATGACAGTAACAGGTGTGCCCATAAAAGAAGCCACACCGCCGATTATCGCTCTGTCATCGCCGCACAGCCTGTCGCCGTGCATCTCAAAGAACTCGTCGAATATCATGGGTATGTAATCGAGGGCGGTAGGTCTGCCCTTGTGCCTGATTATATCAAGCCTGCGGCTTGCCGAAAGCTGTTCATTCATTTTCAGCGACCTCCTTTACCTCGGGACTTTTATGGAGCTTGATAAGGTGAGCAAGAACTCTTCTCATCTTATTGCGCTCGACTATCATATCAACAAAGCCGTTTTCAAGCATGAATTCAGCCGACTGGAAATCATCGGGGAGCTTCTGCTTGATAGTACCCTCGATGACACGTCTGCCCGCAAAGCCGATAAGCACCTTGGGCTCGGCGATTATGATATCGCCCAGCGAAGCAAAGCTTGCCGTAACGCCGCCTGTGGTGGGGTCGGTCATAACGGAGATATAAAGTCCGCCCGCCTCGTTGTGCCTTGCAACAGCACCCGAAGTCTTAGCCATCTGCATAAGGGATACTATTCCCTCCTGCATTCTGGCACCGCCGGAAGCCGTAAATGCGATAACAGGCAGTTTGTGAGCAGTAGCGTACTCGATTGCGCGGGTTATCCTCTCGCCGACAACGCTGCCCATAGAAGCCATCATGTAGTTTGAATCCATAACTATTATAACAATATCCTCGCCGCGTATCTTAGCCCTGCCTGTCAGCACAGCATCGTTAAGCCCCGTTTTATCGCGGAGTTGCTGCTGTTTGCTGTCGTAGCCGGGGAAGTTAATTGGGTTCTTGGATATCATCTTTCTGTCGAACTCACGGAAGCTTCCGTCATCAACAGTTATCTTCAGCCTTTCCTTGGCTGTAAGACGCGCATGATAATTGCAGTTGGGACATACCTTGCCGTTCTGATTGAATTCCTCAATGAACGTCACATTCCTGCATCTGGGACATTTGAAAAGCAGTCCTGTGGGTATATCGGTCTTTTTCCTTGAAGAACCGTCCTCGCCTTTGTCGCTGCCAAGACGTTCTCTTACAACTGCGAAAAAGTCCTCAAACTGCATCAGCCTTCACCTCTTTCATCGGCTAAGATGTCTGTGCGGTTAAGAAAACCGTTGTCATAATCGCCCGCAATAAATTCGGGGCGGCGTATAAGTTTCAGCTGGAAATCCACGTTGGTGGAAACACCGTCAACGATGAACTCTGCCAGTGCCCAGTTCATCTTTGCGATAGCTTCCTCTCTGTCCTTGCCGTGAACTATCAGCTTGCCTATCATTGAATCGTAATAAGGCGGTATCTCGTAGCCAACATATGCCGCCGTATCCACTCTCACACCAAATCCGCCGGGTATGAACATTGAGTTTATCTTTCCGGGGGAAGGTCTGAAATCCTTGGTGGGGTCTTCGGCATTTATACGGCACTCGATAGCGTGACCTGTGAGTTTCACATCTTCCTGCTTTATGGAAAGTCTTTCGCCCGAAGCTATCAGCAGCTGCTGCTTAACAAGGTCGATGCCTGTTACAGCTTCGGTGATGGGGTGTTCGACCTGTATACGGGTGTTCATTTCCATAAAGTAGAAATCGCCGTTCTTGTCTACCAGAAATTCGATAGTACCAGCATTCCTGTATCCGCATACTCTTGCCGCGGTAACAGCCGCCTTGCCCATTCTCTCACGAAGTTCCTGTGTCATGAAAGGCGCAGGAGAGGGCGCTTCTTCAAGCACTTTCTGATTTCTTCTCTGCATCGAGCAGTCTCTCTCGCCGAGATAGATAACATCGCCGTAATCGTCAGCCAGTATCTGTATCTCGATATGCTTGGGATTCTCGATGAACTTCTCGATGTATACCTCGTCATTGCCGAAGCAGGCAAGAGCTTCCTGCTTTGCAGCTTTCATCTGAGCTTCAAGCTCTTCCTCGCAGCGTACTATCCTTATGCCGCGTCCGCCGCCGCCTGCCGAAGCCTTTACAAGCACGGGGTAGCCAAGGTCGCGTGAAAGGGTCTTAGCGGCGTGGATATTGGATATCGCACCGTCACTGCCCATTATTACAGGAACATCGTTCTCTTTCATGGTTTCCTTAGCCTGAGCCTTGTCACCCAGCATCTCAATGGAAGTAGCACGAGGTCCGATGAATACTATACCGCACTTTTCACACATACGTGCAAATGCCGCATTTTCCGACAAAAATCCGAAACCCGGGTGTATAGCCTCAGCACCTGTTATCTCGCAGGCGGAAATTATCGCGCGTACATTAAGATAGCTGTCCTTGCTCTGAGGACCGCCGATGCATACAGCTTCATCTGCAAGCATGGCATGGAGAGCGTTTTTATCAGCAGTTGAATAAACTGCCACAGTCTTTATGCCAAGTTCACGGGCAGCACGGATAACGCGCACCGCTATCTCGCCGCGGTTGGCAATAAGGATCTTCTTAAACATATTTATGCTCCTTCAAAGACTATTTATTTTATGGCAAAAGTTATCTCGCAGGATACAGCCTTCTTGCCGCCCACGGTAGCCAGCGCCTTGCCCACGCCGATAGGACCTTTTACCTTGATTATCTCAACTTCGATTTCCAGCGTATCGCCCGGTACTACCTGCTGACGGAATTTACAGTCGTTGATACCGCCGAAAAATCCTATCTTGCCCTTATTCTCGGGAAGTGCCAGCAGTGCCACCGCACCAGCCTGAGCGCACATCTCCACCATCAGTACGCCTGGTGTTACGGGGTACTGGGGAAAATGTCCCTTGAACCAGAAATCATCTTCCTTTATGTACTTTGTAGCCTTAACCCTCTTGCCGACTTCCAGCTCGTTTATCTCATCGATGAGCAGAAAAGGGTCGCGGTGAGGGATAACTTCCATTATCTGTTCTTTGTTCATAAGAACTGCCATTATCTATTCCTCCGATTTATTATTTGTTTGACATTTTAAGGTCATCAGTAAAATTTCTCACTTCTCTATTGTTTTTGGAGCTCTGCTTCTTTTTCAAAGTCTGGTTCAAGGTTTTTGATACGGTTACTCAAAAGAATATACAGGATCAACAAATACACTAATTGGTATAACACTGTCGGAATATCCACTTTATCGATGATCCAACCAAATAAGGCTGTATTAATATCATCGTCATCTTTGACAAAAGATGGAGCAAAGTAATTTCTGTTAACAAAAGCTATATTAAATCCAATAACAGCACCGACAATAAATGAACTATAAATAGTTTTGGCGTGGTGTCTTCGGCAGTGCAAAAACTTGATGACCAACGAGATCATCAAATATACGATAGCTCCCGATACAACACCAAATATTCCAGTACTATATAACACAATATATTTAGGAGGTAAATCAAAATTAATATTAAAGAATATAAATCCTCCCAGAGTGTTTGCCAGTACGGAGAAAAGAAGTAGTATTATAAATTTTTTCATTCCCTGTCACCTCATAAAAAGGCAGCAATTACTCCAGTATCATCACGGTCTGTCCGAATTCAACAGCATCACCGTTGTTTACACATATCTCCTTGACTACGCCATCGAATTCGCTGGGCACTTCGCTCATGACCTTCATGGATTCGATGATAAATATAACGTCGCCCTTCTTTATTCTGTCGCCTACCTTAACAAAAGGCTTGCTGTCGGGTGATGGTGCAGCGTAGAATGTACCAACTATTGGTGCAGTCACCTTAGTGCCGCTGACTGCCGCAGGTGCAGCCGCGGGAGCTTCACTCATCGGAGGAACGTTCATAGGAGGCATACCTCCCATAGGCGCACCCATAGGGGGCATCATAGGCATGGGCACAGGTGCGGGAACACATCTTTTGCCCTTTATGGTGATAGTCTTGTCGCCGTCAGCCAGTGTAAGCTCGGAGAGCTCTTTATTATTAACGATGTCTGCCAGCTTTTCTATTGTTTCAAGGTCAAACTGACCGTATATCTTTTCACTCATCAGCGAATTCTCCTCCTATGATCAATCGCATTTCTTTATGCATATTGTGGCATTGTGTCCGCCGAATCCCAGCGAGTTTGAAAGTGCTGCATTCACTGTCATCTCGCGGTTGCCCTCGGTAACATAATCAAGGTCGCACTCGGGGTCGGGGGTGGTATAACCAACTGTCTTGTGAACGAAGTCGTTCTTTACTGACAGTGCTGTGATTATAGCTTCAACGCCGCCCGCAGCACCCAGCAGGTGTCCTATCATGGACTTTGTAGAATTTATAACAGTCTTTCTTGCAGCGTCCTCACCCAGTGCCAGCTTGACAGCCTTGGTCTCGTACTTGTCGTTAAGACCTGTGGAAGTACCGTGTGCGTTGATGTAAGTAACTTCCTCGGGTGCAAGACCTGCTTCGGTGTATGCCATCTTCATTGCGTGTGCCGCAGCATCACCCTCGGGAGAGGGGCTTGTCATGTGGAAAGCATCGCCCGAAGCGCCGTAGCCTGCTATCTCAGCAATGATGTTAGCTCCTCTGCTCTTTGCGTGCTCATACTCTTCCAGCACCAGCATACCTGCGCCCTCACCGAGAACGAAACCCTGTCTGTTGGCATCAAAAGGTGTTGAAGCCTTATCAAGCTCGGTAGCCTGTGAAAGTGCCTTCATGTTGTTGAAGCCGCTGAGTGAGAATCTGGAGATACAAGCCTCTGAACCGCCGCATATGCAGGCATCCAGATAGCCGTCCTTGATCTTGCGGAAAGCTTCGCCGATAGCGTGTGTTGCCGATGCACAGGCTGTTGTGGTACAGTAGTTGTCACCCTTGAAGCCTGTCTTCATAGCAACGGTACCTGCTGCCATATTGCCTATCATCATGGGGATAAAGAATACCGATACCTTGTCGGGCTTCTCATTGAACTTTGTTACCTCAGCTTCGGTCATGTTAAGTCCGCCGATGCCTACGCCGATTATAACGCCTACACGGTAAGGATCGAGATCCTTGAGGTCGCTGCCTGCATTCTCAAGCGCCTGCTTTGCAGAATACAGAGCAAACTGTGTGAATCTGTCCATTCTGCGGGATTCTTTTTTGTCTATGTAAGCCGAAGGATCGAAATCCTTTACTGCGCCTACTATCTTAACGGGGAAATCGCTGGCATCGAACTGGTCTACATAGCTGAGACCGATCTTGTTAGCCTTGATATTCTCCCAGAACTCATCTACATTCTTGCCGAGAGGGTTAACAGTACCCATACCCGTTATTACTACTCTTCTGCTCAATTCAAACACTCCTCGCTTTATGTCCTGTTACATCATTATGCCGCCGCTTATCTCGATGACCTGACCCGTAACATAAGCCGCATCCTTGGAAGCTAAGAACGATACCACGCCTGCGATATCCTCAACTTCGCCAAAACGCTTCATAGCTATCTGTCCCAGCATAGCGTTCTTCTGGTCATCAGTCAGCTTATCTGTCATAGGTGTCTTAATAAATCCGGGAGCTACCGCATTGCAGGTGATGCCGCGGGAACCCAGCTCCTTGGCAACGGTCTTGGTCATACCTATGATAGCTGCCTTTGTAGCCGAATAGTTTATCTGTCCGGGATTGCCGTAAACACCAGCCACGGAAGCCAGATTGATTATCCTACCCGACTTCTGTCTCATCATAACGTTGCCCACGAACTTGGACATATTGAATACGCTCTTCTGATTTACAGCAACTACCAGATCGTACTGCTCCTCGCTCATTCTTGCCATCAGACCGTCGCGGGTGATGCCTGCGTTGTTTACCAGTACATCGATAGAACCGAATTCAGCCTTGATAGCCTTTACAGTCTCCTCAGCCTGAGCATAATTGGATACATCGCATATGAACTTCTGTACCTTAACGCCCTCAGCCGCTATCTTTTCCATTATGTCGTTATCCTCGAACATAGCCTCGCTGATATCATTGAGAGCTATATCAAATCCGTCCTTTGCAAGTCTCAGCGCGATAGCCGCACCGATACCTCTTGCCGAACCGGTTATAAATGCTGTTGCCATTTTATTTTCCTCCGTTTTTATCGTTTCAAAATCGGGTCATCTTTTTTTATATACATCAAACTCTGCAAATATCTTATTGCAGTTTTTGCAGTATTTTGCGAGTGCAGGGTATTTATCTCTGACATCCAGATAACAATATCTGTCCGCACGCGCGGGTAGCAGCTTTGATAAAAAACTCTTATTACGGTGATTCCTGATAGTTTTGTTGGAATACCACCGTATTTCCGAAGTTTCCCGAAGAAGTACCTTCGTCGGTCCAAAAGTCGCATAATTTTTGTCCGTCGGAACAGATATGCGTCCGCTTCTGAGTTTTCCACCGCACCGCGGGCATATCCTGAACGAACGCTCTTCCAGGTATTTCTTATCTTCCATATTATCTGCTCAGTATCTCTTCTGCCTGTGCGAACATTTCCTCGATTATATCCTTTGCAGGCTTTACTTCGTTCACCATGCCTGCGATAGCGCCGCAGAGGAATGAACCCTCATCGAGATTGCCGTCCTGAACAGCCTTTCTCAGTGCGCCGAGGGTTATCTTCTCGAACTCGTCGGGGTCGATACCGCCCTCCATCTCACGCTTAGCCAGCTGTTTCAAGAACTTGGTCTTTACGTTTCTGCAAGGATGACCTGTTGTACGTCCCGTAACTACGCTGTCAGTGTCCTTTGCCTTGATGACCAGTTCTTTGTATGTGGGGTGTATCTGACACTCCTCAGCCGCAAGGAAACGTGTACCTACCTGTACGCCCTCAGCACCCAGCATAAAGCTTGCGCAGATACCTCTGCCGTCAGCTATGCCGCCTGCCGCGATAACAGGTATCTCAACAGCATCGACTACCTGAGGCACCAGGCACATGGTGGTGTTCTCGCCAATGTGTCCGCCTGATTCTGTACCCTCAGCGATAACTGCGTCAGCACCGCTTCTCTCCATTCTCTTTGCAAGAGCAACGCTGGGAACAACTGGTATTACCTTTATACCTGCATTCTTCCAGCCCTCCATGAACTTTCCGGGATTGCCCGCACCTGTTGTTACAAAAGGTACGCCCTCTTCAATAACGAGCTTAGCAAGGTCTTCCGCATTGGGGCTCATCAGCATGATGTTCACGCCGAAAGGCTTGTCGCCAACAGCTTCCTTTGTAAGCCTTATCTGCTCACGAAGATAATCTATCGGCGCAGAACCGCCTGCGATTATACCTGCACCGCCTGCATTTGTCACGGCACTTGCAAGGGTATGCTCTGCTATCCATGCCATGCCGCCCTGAAGTATGGGGTACTTTACACCGAGAAGCTCGGTTATTCTTGTTTTTGTGGTAGTCATTGTGCTTACCTCTCTTTTTATTTTATGATTTCGGGTCAGTTCGCGCTGCCCGACTGATATTCAAAAAATTCCTTCGCCTTGTCCCTTACGGCGACATCAGCATTTTCATTATTGACAACGCTTTCAAGCACGGACAGCAGTTCGCTTTTGTCCGATGCCCCGTTTATGCACCTGTTCAGCATCCATACCGTGTGAAGTGACGGTGCACGCTTTACCGAATCGATAAGCAGCGGAACGAACTGCGGATAGAAACACTCGATAAAATGTACCATCGCCCCGGGCATACCAAAGTCCGCCAGCGGGTGACGCTCCATAATACCCAGCAGAGCCTCAACAGTCTCAAAGCCCGCTCCTTCTGCTTCCATCTCCGATATTATATCTTCCGAATCGTACTCAAAATCGTCCGAGCCCACAAGGCTCTCCAATTTTTCAAGCAAAGTATCCATAATATCTTCCCTGCTTTACAGTAAAGTCTTAACTATCTCGGGGAGCTTTCTTATATCATCAAGAACTGCCGCACAGCTGTCCGCCTTTCCGAAGCCGTAAGCGGCGTGTATAAAGGGAACTCCTGCTTCATTTGCGGCATTGGCATCACCCTGAGTATCGCCAACGTACACACATTCATCTATACCCTGTCTTTCCATCACAAGACGAATGTTCTTTCCCTTTGAAAGACCTGTATTGCCCTCACATTCGATATCCGAAAAACATTCCGCAAAATCTATCTGTGAAAGGTATACCTCGATATACCCGCCCTGACAGTTGCTGACTATGCCAAGGGTATATTCCTTTGCAAGAGCCTTTATTATCTCGCATTCCTCGGGATAAAGGGTCGGAAGACCCTCTTTCAGACCGTTCAGATAATCAAGTTCATCATCAGAACACATCTTCAATATCCGCAGTCTCTCGGTTTCCTCCATATCGGGGAATATGAGCGCCGCTATCTCGGGCAGGGTCTTTCCCATGCACTGCGACCGCATGAACTCGGAGGTTATCTGTTCACTCCTGTCTGACTTTTCGCGTATGCATTTGTTCCAAGCCTTGACGACCTGTTCGGAAGAATCCCAAAGTGTACCATCAAGGTCAAAGAGTATGCCTTTTTTCATTTAGCTTAACTCCTTATTTTTTATCCGAATAATGGTTCTCTATCGCCATTTCGTATTTATCGTAGACGTGCTCGCCATTTTTCATGGCTTCAAGTTCTTTTAAACAGAGTTCCGAACTTTCATCAACAAAACGCCTTACGATATCCATATCAAAGTGCATCGGCTCGCCCTCATAGTGTGAGTCGATATCGCCGTATATATCATTTATCAAAGCTTCGGGTTCAAAACCGTACCGCTTGAACAGTGCCGTATCTCTCAGCCTTTCAGGAACCCTCAGTTCCTTTCCCAGCCGATAGAATCCTGCTATCTGACGGTTAAGGATATTATAATCACGGTAGAATTCCTGAAACAGGCTTTTCTCGCCGCGGCGTTTTATCAGCCCAAGGTCGATATAGAATATCTTCCTGAAAACATTATCGGATATGAGGTGGAAATAATAGCCCAGATATATCGCATCGGACTTTATCTCGTTCTCGTATTCGCTGT
Organism: Ruminococcus sp.; assembly: GCF_024692365.1. GTDB lineage: Bacteria > Bacillota > Clostridia > Oscillospirales > Ruminococcaceae > Hominimerdicola. The sequence goes on from NZ_JAILMR010000099.1 coordinate 25,180, forward strand.
AAAACTGCAAACTGTCGAACCATTTGTATCCGCCGTCATCGAAGACGGTTATATAATGACTGTTGCTATCACGCTTTTTATCTGGGGCAAGCGCATCGGGAAGAATACTTCCCAATATGAAGCCCTCTTTGTTCTCCGTGCAAAGTCTGTCTGCCAGCACCTTGCCCAGAGCGTAATGCATCATTCTGGAACCCATCAGTACTCAAATATTATGCCTGCGTAAGTCAGACCTCCGCCGAAACCAACAAAGCATATCTTGTCGCCGCGCTTGATGCGACCCTCAGCTACTGCGTCGCAGAAAGCTATCGGTATCGAAGCAGAAGATGTATTGCCGTAGCGGTCTATGTATACCACCATCTTGTCCATAGATACGCCGAGATTCTTAGCAGCAGTCTCTATGATCCTCACATTTGCCTGATGGGGTACTATTGCATCAAGCTCCTCGGGAGTGATGCCTGCTTTTTCGCAAGCCTTGGATACTGCCATGGGCAGAGCCTTTGTTGCGAATTTGTATACTTCCTTGCCATCCTGAGTGAAGTAGTGAAGCTTGGTCTCGGGCATACCCATGTCGAAGTCTTCCTTGTTCTTGCGGAATACGTTCTCCGACTTCATAGCCCTTGATACTAGGAACTTCGCACCGTTTCCGTCAGCACCGAGGAAAGATGACCACAGCGTTTCGGGCTTTCTCTCCAGCACGAATGCCGCAGCGCCGTCACCGAAGAGTATGCAGCTCGATCTGTCGGTATAATCAGTGAACTTTGAAAGTTCCTCAGCCGATACCAGAAGGACCCTGTTCACATCGTCCTCAGCCACAAGATATCTTCTAGCCATATCCAGACCATAGTCAAAACCTGTGCAGGCACAGTTGATATCCATTGCCATACAGCCGATAGCACCAATCTCGCGCTGTATAAGGCAAGCGGTTGAGGGAGTATAATAATCGGGAGTAACTGTACAGCAGATGATAAGATCAATGTCCTCCGCTTTAAGACCAGCATCCTCCAGTGCCTTTTCCGCAGCCTTTGCGCCTATCCAGTAGGTAGGCTCACCATTGGTGATGTGGCGTGTCTTTATGCCTGTGCGCTGAGTTATCCACTCATCGCTGGTATCCACTATCTTTGCGAAATCCTCATTATCAGCTATCATCTCGGGCACATACTTGCCTATGCCCAGCACCTTTACTCCCGTGACCTTTTTCATTTGTGACAATTTGATATCCTCCTTGAAAAAACTATATCTGTCTGTATCATATATCCCCGCAGCAGAGCCTCTGGCATTTTCACCCAAAAGCCCGTAAAATACACCGTCTGCGGATATCTGTATCCTTTGTTACGTTATGTACGCCCGCGATATCTGAATAATCCGTTACTATATTGAAAAAACATACAAAAGCCTTGCAATATCGCTGAAACTGTGTTATAATTATATTTCGGTACTGCCACGAGGGCATTATATCCCTATAACGCAGCCTACCTTTCAATTATAACCTTTTTTTACTGCCAATTCAATTAACAAATTATGAACAACTGGATCGCTTTCTGAAAATTCAAGGAATTTTTCATAGAATCTCGGGGATTAGTTAATATTTTGTGACCGTTTTTGAAATTTATTTGCAAAAGTTTTTTCATTTAATTAAAGTCACTTCGCACAAGTTAATCCGCCGTAAATTATACGCAGTGAACATATACCATTGATGAATGACAGTACAGCATACAAACATATAATGTATAGGAGGAACAATTATGGCAAAGAATGTATTTTTATTCTCGGGACAGGGCTCCCAGTACACAGGCATGGCTAAGGAGCTTTGCGAGAAGTATCCCGCCGCAAAGGCAGTATTCGATAAGGCAAACGAAGTGCTCGGCTACGATATAGCCGATATCGCTTTCAACGGTCCCGATGAGGAACTCAACAAGACCATCAATTCTCAGCCAGCTATAATGGCTTGCTCTCTTGCAGCCTTTGAAGCCGCAAAAGCCGAGGGCATCACCTTTGACGGCGTTGCAGGTCATTCTCTGGGTGAATATGCCGCAATGGTCGCAGCAGGTGTTGTATCCACCGAAGACGGCTTCAAGCTGATAAAGGCAAGAGCTTCCGCTATGCAGAAAGCAGCCGAGAGCTCAAGCGGCTCGATGTACGCTATAATCGGTCTTGAGGCTTCCGAAGTCGAGAAAGTTTGCGAGGAGACCGAGGGCTATGTAGTTCCCGTAAACTATAACTCGTCTGTACAGACAGTTATCGCGGGCGATACCGCAGCCTGCGAAGCCGCAGCCGCAAAGTTCGCCGAGATGAAGAAAAAAGCCATCAAGCTGAACGTTGCCAGCGCATTCCACTCCAAGCTGATGCAGCCTGCAGCCGATGAATTCATCACTGCCGCAAAGGACATCACATTCAAGCCCGCCGAAAAGGAATTCTATTCCAACGTACTGGGCACCAAGCTCACCGATTTCTCAAATATGCCCGAACTTCTGGCAAAGCACATAGTTTCACCCGTTAAGTTCACATCAGAACTCTCTGAGATGGAAAATGCAGGCTACGAGAATTTCATCGAGCTGGGACCCAACAAGGTACTTACAGGTCTTGTCAAGAAGACCCTCAAAGGTAAAAACGCTGTAAATATCGAGAATGAAGCTACTCTGGCTAAGGCACTTGAAAGTCTGAACGGCTAAGATCATCTTCCCCTCGCTTACGGCGAGGGGATTTTTATATACCAAGCACTGACCAATGGTCATAATATTTAAGTTAAGATAGGGGATTTTTATGGAAAAATTCAACGAGATCGTAAGCGAGATAGACGGCTACGTCTGGGGTATCCCGCTTATCGTAATGATCATGTTCTGCGGACTTCTGCTGACGATCCGCGTAGGTCTGCTGCAGATCAGAAAACTCGGTCTTGCACTGAAATATATGTTCAAGGACGAAGAGGGCGGCAGCGGCGAAGTTTCGGGATTTCAGGCACTTTGTACTGCGCTTTCCGCAACTGTCGGCACTGGTAATATCGTAGGTGTCGCAACAGCCCTTTGTGCAGGCGGTCCCGGTGCGCTTCTCTGGATGGAGATAGCCGCATTCCTAGGCATGGCTACAAAGTACGCCGAGGGCCTGCTTGCTATAAAGTATCGCCGCAAGGATCAAAACGGCAATATGCTTGGCGGACCTTTCTACTACATAGAAAGCGGCATGGGTGCAAAATGGAAATGGCTGGCAAAACTCTTCGCGCTGTTCGGTGTTCTCGCAGGACTTATGGGCATAGGCACCATAACCCAGATAAACGGCATAACCTCAGCCGCCAACGGTTTCTTCGACCCAGACAGCACACATATCGTGAACATTTTCGGCACTGATTATACATATACCACCATCATCGCGGGTATAATAATAACAGTATTCGCAGCACTGATAATCATCGGCGGCATCAAGAGGATAGCCACCGTGTCCGAAGTCGTAGTTCCCGCAATGATAATAATTTACGTGGGAAGCTGTCTGCTGATAATCTTCACCCATCTGTCTGATATACCCGATGCAGTATCCCAGATAGTCAAGGGCGCATTCGGCGTAAGACCTCTCGCAGGCGGACTTACAGGATTCGCCGTCATGAAAGTTTCTATGCGAAGCGGCGTTGCAAGAGGTATCTTCTCCAACGAAGCAGGACTCGGTTCAGCACCTATCGCTGCCGCAGCAGCAAGAACAAGTGAACCTGTCCGTCAGGGACTTGTTACAATGACAGGCACTTTCATCGATACTATCCTCGTCTGCACCATGACAGGACTTTCCATCGTTATGGCAGGCAGCCACGAAAAAGGTCTTGAGGGCGTAGCAGTCACCACAGACGCATTCCGCTGCGGTCTGCCATTCCCCGAAAGAGTATCCGCATTCATGCTGATGTGCTGTCTGGCAGTATTCGCATTCACGACTATCCTCGGCTGGAATTACTACTCCGAACGCTGCCTTTCCTACCTCACAGGTTCCAAAAAGTCTGTGACAGCAGTGTATAAATGGGTTTACATCGCATTCGTTTTCATAGGACCCTACCTCACAGTTGAAGCAGTATGGAATCTGGCAGATATCTTCAACGGACTCATGGCACTCCCAAATATCATAGCGATAGTATTCCTCTCGGGTACTGTAAGCAAAGAGACCAAGGACTACTTCAAGCGCCTGAAAGAGAAAAAATCCGCATAAAACGACAACCGCCGCAGTCGAAAGTTAACCGACAGCGGCGATCGCGATATTATGAAAGGATAGAGTAAGGCGACTAAACTAATAGTTATCCGAATACTATGTCCAAATTTTCCATGTTATTATTTTAACATTCACGAGATCAGGGCACAACATCATAAAGTGTAATAAAAACTTCACAAATATCAGCATATTACTTTGTTAGAATCTACCAACTCTGTATTTTAATTAAGCGTTTGTGAACAAACACGCGTTTTTACGCACTTATTATACCGCGCAGCTACGCCATCTCAAATTTAATTTGATGACTTTCACGAAAAAGTATGAATAAATTTGTGGAATTATAACCTTGAAAATACTTTCTTAATATTTTATAATAAGTATATAAACAATCGACAATTAATTATTCAAATATAACGAAAGGGGTGCAGCTATTTGAGGACAAGAAAAAAATCAGGCATAAATATCATGCGATTTGATAATCTTAACGAACACACTGTCTACGCCATCGGCGGCGTGTCCCTGCTAGTGTCACACATCGCGTATCTGGCTATTTTCTCCATATTGTCCGTCAAGCCTATGATATACTATAATATATTCAGCGTTGCGTTTTATATAGGTATGCTCGTACTCCTCTACAAAAGACCTTACAGAAAGCGTCTTGTGCTGATAACCCTGGTGGAAGTAATGATACACTCCTGTCTGGGCTGCTTAACAATGGGCTGGGGCATGGGCTTCGGGACGATGCTGCTGTTCCTGATGCCGATACCATTTTATCTGCCGCTGAGAAGGCTGATAACACCCTATCTTTTCTCCCTTGTACCTTTCGGGATATATGTCACTATAGCCGTTCGGGTCAAGTTCCACACCCCATCGAAGGATATCTACACTTTCAGCGACCCCACAATAAACAACATCGTATACTTTATTAATATATCCTTTGCGGCGCTGATACTGCTGTATATCTCGTCGATATATATGTTCAGCCGCGAACTAATGCAGTTCAAGCTCTCCAACAAAAACGAGAGCCTGAAAAAACTGGCGACAATCGACCCTCTGACACAGCTTTTCAACCGCCGTGCCATGAACGAGTATCTGAAACTCGTTCAGCACAACTGCGAACGTTCAGGCAAAGGATATGCAGTCTGTATCGGTGATATCGATGATTTCAAAAAGGTCAACGATAAGCACGGTCATCTGGTGGGCGATGAAGTTCTCAGGCAGATAGCCGCTGTGATAGCGCAAACGGTTCCCGCCGAAGGCTATGCCGCAAGATGGGGCGGCGAAGAGTTCCTGTTCATAATCCCAAACGCCGACGCTTCATGCGGTGCAGAACTCTCAGAAAAGATACGCGAAGATATCTACAAAAAGAATTTCAAATCAGATAACGGAAACTTCCGCGTGACCATGACCATAGGCATCTGCCGCGGCAACCCCGGCGACGATATCGAAAAAATAATATCCATCGCCGACCAGCGTCTTTACGAAGGCAAGCAAACAGGCAAAAATAAGACAGTGATATGACCCGCAAACGGCGGAAACTGGATAATTTTTCTGAGCCAAACTTTTGCAACAAAATGATTGAGGGATAACCTTTCTGATATAGGCTTCTCGCTGCGTACACAGGACAGCCAAATCAATCATTTCTTCCCTACTTTTCAAACTGATATGAATGGATATTTATCATAGATTCCCGACGATGAAGTCGATAAACTGAAAAACGCTGTAATAGCGTAGAGTTTTGACTCTAAAAGTCGATATTTGTGACCGAAATGTCGAGGATACGTTTTATATGAAATAATGAATCCCGAAGTTGACTTATGAGGTTGGCTTCGGGATTATTTTCAAATATTCATTATATTCTTACTTAGATCACGACTCGTTAAGGATATCAAGTCTTTTCTGAATTGCTCTAAAAATGTGCTTGCAGCCTTTGTGAATACAGGATAGCGTTTCCAGATGAAATAGCTGACTGCCTCCATGCGCGGTTCAAAAGGTCGGAAGCACAGGCGGCTGTCACCGCTGACATTGATCAGCTTATCAAGCGCGATCGCACAGCCGATACCTTCGTTTACCATGACGGAGGCATTATAGATCAGATTATATTCAGCTACAATATTAGCATCAGGTGCCTGTTCTGCGATCAGTTCAGATAGCATTGTACTGTGATTCGGTTGGCGTGGAATGATCAGATCAAGTCCTGCAATATCTGCAACTGTAACTGTTTCCTTCTTCGCAAGCGGCTCGTCACGGCGCATCAGTACGCCCCATGTATCGTGCAAAGGTATCTCAATGGCTTCGTATTTGGTTCGGTCTACATTCCCGAAAATCAGCCCGAAATCCATCAGCCCATGTTCGAGCTTTTCCATGACATCAGTGCCGTTGCCGCTGAAAAAGCTGTAATGAATATTGGGATAATCTTTTCTCAGCTTGTGTGCGGTATCTGCAATCAGTTTGACCGCATAGGTCTCGCCTGCGCCGATATACACTGTGCTGGACACATTATCATTGCTCTGCCTGACCTCCTGCTCGGTCTTATCCATAAGCTCCACGATCTCCTCCGCACGCTTGCGGAGTATCATGCCCTCCTCGGTCAGTGTAACGCCTTTGTTTGAACGGATCAGGAGAGGCTTTCCAAGCTCATCTTCCAATTCCTTCAACTGACGGGACAGCGTCGGCTGTGAAAGATAAAGCCGTTCTGCCGCAATAGAAAAGCTCTGTTCTCTTGCAACCGCAAGAAAATATCTGAGTACACGAATATCCATACACTCCGCCTCCTTTTCTATATCATACCACATATCACTATAACTGTCAAGCATAGCAGCCTATCCAATATAGGTATTTGCTATTTTCAGATGACCATGTTATAATGAATACAACAAGAAAGTCGGGGGTGAGCATATGAAAGAAAGTATCAGGCAAAATCTGATCGATGCCGGTTGTGATGATGTATTTATCGAGCAATTCGATACCTGTTCAGGTGACATAAAACTATGCGAGAAAATGCTTGCCGCTCACAGAAGAGAGCTGCTCGATGAGATACATAATAAGGAACGGTGCATAAGCTGCCTTGATTATCTGGTGTTCATGATGAAAAAGGAGGACTTCCTATGAAACTGATAGAGATCATTATTTCAATATTGATAGGGTTAATGAGTTCCGCTTGCGGAGCTCCTGTATCAAGCGGCTCGGGATCAAATACCTCAGATGTAATGGAGGTTTCACAAATGGAGATCATAATAGATGTAAACGATAATAAACTGACAGCCGCACTTGCAGACAGTACCGCCGCAAAAGAACTCGCCGAAAAGCTGAAAGCAGAGCCTGTCACCGTTACGCTGAACGAATACGGCGGATTTGAAAAGGTCGGAGACCTTCCGTGGTCTCTCACTAAAACCGATGAACAACTATCAACAGAGCCTTGTGACATAATGCTCTATCAGGGTAATCAGATGACGATATTCTATAATTCCAATTCGTGGAGCTACACAAAGCTTGGACATATTGAGAATACGACACAGGAAGAATTAAAGGCATTATTCGGTGAGGGCGATGTGACAGTCACGCTTTCCCTGAAATAAAGGAGGATACACCATGAAGAAGGTACTCGTTATATCATCAAGTCTGCGAAATAACTCAAACTCCGAACAGCTTGCGGTTTCTTTTGCAGAGGGCGCAAAGTCAGCAGGACATGAGGTGGAGCTTGTATCTCTGCGAGACAAGGAGATCAGGTTCTGTGTAGGCTGTCTTGCCTGTCAGAAAACACAGCGGTGCTTTATGCACGATGATGCAGATGCGATCCGTGAGAAGATGCTTCACGCCGATGTGCTTGTGTTTGCAACGCCGATCTATTACTACGAAATGAGC